>JASGUQ010000031.1 GCA_030057655.1 Bacillota bacterium | reverse complement strand
TTGGTCTTAAAGGAAATACTAAGCAATATCCGTTACTTTGGAAGGAGATCAAGGGGATCGTCTTTAAAAAAACCATGAAAACTATTTACTGACTCGGAAAACGCTGGTTTTTAGAGGTTCCCTTTATTGACATTGTAAAGAGAAAGGTCGATGATGAAGACGATCTGAGCGATTCCTTAGGCCAAGGCGCTCTTGCTGAATGACAATCAGAAAATATGAAGAACGCGAGGAACAGGTATGAATTATGAGATCAGGCGCATTTACTCCTTTGACAGGGCGGAGCAGGAAAAGCTTCTGTCGCTGCTGAAAAGGGAAGGCATTTCAGCCGACCGCAACCTGGATTACACAGTGGGCCTGTATGACGCACGGGGGCAGCTGGCCGCAACCGGTTCCTATTACAGAAACACCCTGCGCTGCCTGGCCGTGGACGGGGAGCGCAGAGGCGAAGGCCTGCTCAACACCATTGTGTCCCACCTGACAGAAGAGCTTGCGACAAAAAACATCTTCAATGTGTTCCTGTATACAAAAACCGGCAATGCGAGGTATTTCACGGACCTGGGCTTCTACCCGATCGCCGAGGTAGACCGGCAGGTCGTCTTCATGGAGAACAGCAGAAGCGCTTTCCCTGATTATCTCGCAAAACTGGGCAAGGGAAAGGTTTCCGGAAAGCGCATCGCGGCCATCGTCATGAACGCGAACCCCTTTACCCTGGGCCACCAGTATCTGGTGGAGACTGCGTCCTCCCAGGCGGACGCAGTTCACCTGTTCATCGTGAGGGAGGACATATCCCTCTTCCCCTTTGCTGTGCGGGAAAAGCTGGTCCGGGAAGGAACCGCGCACCTGAAGAACCTGGTCTACCATGACACGGGCAGCTACATCGTCAGCAGCGCGACTTTCCCTTCCTATTTCATCCAGGACTCAGAAGAGGTCACCCGCGCGCACGCCAGGGTTGACGCAGCGGTGTTTCAAAGGATCGCAGCGGCCCTGGACATCAGCGTTCGTTTCGTTGGCGACGAGCCCTTCTCCTTCGCGACGAACCTGTACAACCAGGTGATGGCCGAATGCCTGCCCGGGTACGGGATAGAACTGAAGATTATCTCAAGGCGCGAGGATGAGGGCAATACGCCAATCAGCGCCACCCGCGTGCGGGAGATGATTAAAGCCGGGAAAACAGAGCAGCTTCAGCATCTGGTGCCCAAGACGACCTACGAATACCTGATTTCCCCGGATGGGCAAAAACTTGCCGCATCATTGCAAGGCAAATGACATCAAGTTCAATGCACAAGCGCCGACAGAAGAGGCAGACATCTGTCGGCGCTGTTTGTTGCGAATCAAGCGGCCCGGGTCATGCTGCGTGCGGGTTGCCCCCGTCCTGGCTGATGAAGTCAACTTCATCCGGGTAAAGCTGCCGCTGAAGACCTGTATTTTTTATTATACTGATGTAAAGCTTTATTGCATCCAAAGCAGTGAGGGATTATGTCGCCCTGCAAGGAAGGAAACCGAAGGCGTAGCCTGAGTTACGTTGAGGTTGACTGACACAGCAGGGCGGCATAAGATCCGGCGCGACGATGCGATAAAGATTGGAATCAGTATTACATGCTGATTTCCTGAAAATTGCTTACAAGCGGCGGACATGGCCCAAGGTTTCCAAAGCCATTAAGCAGGCGCCCCAGGCGGCGTCCCCTTCTTTGGCATAAGCAAGCTTGACCTGAGGAGTGCTGGTGAATATCAGCTCCAGCAGCTGCCGGCGCAGCAGGTTGTCCCGCTCAAGCAAACCGCCGCCCAGGGCCAGCTGCGGGGTACTCAGAGGCATCTGGAGCATGACACTTTGCACCAGTCCGAACAGAACCTGGGCTGCACTTTCTACGATGTTCATTGCCAGCGCGTCCTGCCCGGCAGCGGCAGACAGCACAAGGGGGGCTACGGCCGCCACTCTGCTTTTGTCAAACTGCTGGTGAAACCAGTCTACAAAGCCCTGGGGATCGCTCAGGCCAAAATGCTCCTGCAAAGCCGGGAGCAGGTTTGTTTTCAGATCCCGCCGCTCCCTGCTTTTCAGCGCCCGCTTCACTGCCTGCCAGCCGATCCAGCTGGCGGAACCCTCGTCCCCCAGCATGTGGCCCAGGCCCCCTGCCCGCACCAAATGCCCCTGTCCGTTTCTGCCCAGGGCCAGAGAGCCGGTACCCGCGATGAGAGCATAGCCATGAAGGCTGTTCAGGCTGCCGGCCAGAAGGGCTTCCCCATCGGTGCACACCCTTACAGGGCAGTTTAGCCAGGCGCTGAAGAAATCAGAAAAGGCAGCCTGTTCCCTTTCCCGGCCCAGGCCGGCGCCGGCCAGACAGCCGCAAGCCAGGTGTTCTTCCGAGAGTTGAAGGGTTTCAAGCCCTTGTTTGATCAGTGTTTGGATATTCTCCCAGGCTTTGTCCAGGCCTATGCTGTGGGGGTTGCCGGGGCCGCCTTCCAGCGCCAGCAGGCGCTCTTTTGTTTGCGCATTAAATAAAACCAAGCCTGAATGGGTGGCGCCGCCGTCAATGCCAAAACCGATCAGCATATCTCCTCCACAAAAAGGATCCTTCCTGTAATTGTTCATCCACAATGTAGCAAGGAGACAGGCCAGCGTCAAGAAAAAGGACGAGAAATGAAATGTTTTTCATCAGGAAAGAATAATGTTGCACATGTGTTGACAAACCAAAAAACAACCTGCATATTTGGGTTGGTGAAAGCCCAAAGCAAAATTTGGTTTTTGGAGTTCATGGCAGAACAGCGCCTGCTTCAGGCGTTTGCCCGCATTTTTTAAGGGAGCAAGAGTTTTAATGAATCAGACTTCCCGGCAGTATCTTGGCAGCCTGTCTTCCGAGCAGGTCATGCAGGACAGCCAGAACCTGGATCAGTTGGACGGCTTTGGCATCGCGAGATTGATGAACGCCGCCGACGCCACAGTGCATGAGGCAGTAAAACAGGCGCTGCCCGCGATTGGCCGGGCCATTGAAGAAATCGCAAAGAGGCTTCAGTCAGGCGGCAGGCTTGTTTATGTCGGGGCCGGCACCAGCGGCAGGCTTGGCGTGCTGGACGCCAGCGAATGCCCGCCCACCTTCGGGGTCAGCCCTGACCTGGTGACAGGCATCATCGCCGGAGGCGATCTGGCCTTGCGCCTGGCAGCGGAAGGTGCGGAAGACAATGACTTCATGGGCCAAAAGGATTTGGAAGACTTTGGCCTTACCGCACAGGACGCGGTGGTGGCGATCAGCGCCAGCGGCTACGCCCCCTACTGCTGCGCTGCCCTGCGCTATGCACGGCAAACAGGCGCGTTGGCCATCGGCCTGTCCTGCAACAGCAACACGCGCCTGTCCCGGGAGGCGGATTTAGCCATTGAGACGCACACCGGTCCGGAGGTGCTGATGGGTTCTACCCGCCTGAAGGCCGGCACAGCCACCAAAATGGTGCTGAACATGCTGTCCACAGGCGCCATGGTGCGCACAGGCAGGGTGTACCGGAACCTGATGGTGGACATGGCAGCCACCAACCAAAAGCTGGCAGACCGGTCTTTGCGGATCATCGGCCACGCGACGGGTTTAAGCCCCAGGGAGGCGGAGCCTTTGCTGCGCAGGGCGGAGGGACGGGTGAAGACAGCCATCGTGATGCATCTGGCCCAGGCAGATAAGGCTCAGGCGGAGGAAGCCCTTAAAAAAAGCGGGGGTTGGGTAGCCCGCGCCCTTGAGGAGCTGGGCATATGATCAGGGAACAACTGGTTCAAGTTGCGCAAGGGTTCCGCGAAGAAGGGTTTTTCCCCTCCTGCGCGGTCTCTGTTTTTGACGCACAGCATACTCTTTGTCGTTTTTCTATCGGCGAGGCTCAGGAGGACAGCCTTTTTGATCTGGCCTCCCTGACCAAACTGGCCACCGCCACCCTGGTGCTTGACAGCATCGAGGAAGGCCGCTTTCAATTGCAGGACACCCTGCCCCAGCTTTTGCCCTGGGTCAGGGCTGATGAGCAGTTTGAACGCCAATTACAGGGCATCAGCCTGTATCAGCTTTTAACCCACACCTCGGGCCTGCCCGCCTGGTATCCCTTTTATGCCCATCCAGATTTTGAAAGCGCGCTCAAAGCAGCCTTGCAAACGCCGCGGGCTCAGGGGATGGAGTACAGCGACATCGGCTTTATCCTTTTGGGCAAGGTGCTGGAGGAAGCCTGGCAGGCCCCCCTTGATGCGGTGCTGCGGCAGCGTCTGGTCCAGCCCCTAGGCCTTGACAATTTTGGCTTTTTGCCGGATCTAAATCAGCACATCCTGCCTTCCGGCTACGGCAATCCCCATGAGATGGAGATCGATAAAACCTTTGGCCTTCAGTTTCATGGCTTCCGCCCGCTGGACTTGCCCATTATAGGCCAGGCGCATGATGGAAACAGCTGGTATGCCTTCTGCGGGGTGTCCGGGCACGCGGGCATTTTTTCCAACCTGGACGGGGTACAGAAGCTGGGACAGCATTATTTAAGCACTGATTCCGCCTTAAAGCAGGCCGCCATGCGGGAGCAGTTTTCCGGCAGGGGACTGGGCTTTGAAGCGGGAGATATGTACCCACAGGGCTGCGGCCACACCGGCTTTACCGGCACAAGCCTCTACCTGTCAAGATCCCTGGGGATAGGCTGCGTGATCCTCAGCAACCGCTGCTTTTATCCGGACGGCAATTACAAGCTCACCAACCCCTTCAGGCGTGAGATGAACCATCTGGCAGCAGCACATTTTGGCAAACAGCAAAAGGACAGCAACCAGTGAGCAGGCGAAGCCTGCAAACAAGAGCAACAAGCTGCGCTCAAGCCTGTTGATACTGTCAAAGAATTGGCCTATAATAAGCTCAACAAATTATCACAACGCAAGGGGGCAAACTGAATGCAGACTTATCTTGTTTTTGCAGTGCTGCTGTGGTGGGCCATTGAATGGGTCAAGCGGTACCTGGTCAAGTTCTCTTGCCCGAAAATGGTGCAGGAAATTATCGTGCTGATCCTCGCGCTTGGCGGCGGGCTGGGGTTGAGCATTTACTACAAATTTGACTTGCTGATGCTGCTGGGCGTGCAGGAAAACAACTCGATTGTCGGCCAGGTGTTTGCCGGGTTGGGCATTGCCTCCGGCTCCGGCGGCGTGTACGAACTGCTCAAAGCAATCAAGAACATCGGAAGCGCGGCAACGACCGAACCCGTCAATAAAGAAGCCTGACACAACGCAAAGCACAACAATAAAGATGGGCGTTTTCTTCCCATCACTGTTTATGTTACAATTTTCACATGTACAGGGTGTTGATTGTGGAGGATGACCCGGTTATCTGCCAGACCACGATGGAATATCTGGCCGGATGGGGGTATCAGGTGCGCGCGGTGGAGGATTTCTCCCGGGTGATGGATGTTTTTAGCGCCTATGACCCCCACCTGGTGCTGCTGGATCTGAAGCTGCCGATCAAGGGCGGCTTTCATTGGTGCCGGGAAATACGCCTAAAATCCACAGTGCCCATTTTATTCCTGACCTCAGTGGGCGATAATCTGACCGCCGTCACCGCCATGAACATGGGCGCGGACGACCTGATCGCAAAGCCCTTTGACCTGGGGATGCTGGGCGCCAAGATAGAGGCGCTACTGCGCCGTGCCTATGGCTTTGCCGCCGCCTCCCCCAGAATCACCCACAGGGGCCTTGTTTATAACCCCGCCAGCGCCACGGTGCGCTTTGAAAATCGCGAGATTGAACTGACGCGCAACGAGAACCGCATTTTACAGACATTGCTGGAGAAACGGGGAGAGGTGGTATCCCGCGACCTTTTAATGACCCGTCTGTGGGAAAGTGACAGCTTTGTAGATGAAAACACCCTGACGGTGAATGTTGGCCGCCTGAGACGCAAGCTGGAGGAACTGGGAGCAGAGGGGTTCATCCAAACCCGCAAGGGCATAGGATACGAGTTAATATGACAAAGGAGCACAGGGAACTCAAGAAGGCTGGCTGGCAGCCGCTTGCCCGCAAAGTGGCCGGGCGATTTACGCTGCTGGCGCTGTGCACGGGCATTTTCGCGCTGGTGCTGACCTTGCATGGCGTGCCGGCCAGCCCCGCGCTGTACGCAGGCGCGCTGTGCGCGGTGCCGATTTTGATTGTGGCTGTGATGGATATCTTTCGCCTGCGGGAGCGCCATCAAACGCTGGCGCGCTTGGCAAACGGGCTGCCTGAGACCCTGGATTACCTGCCCTTGCCCGGACAACCGCTGGAAGCGGATTATCAGCGTCTTCTGCGGGACATGGCACAGCTGCACGCCAGGCACATCGGTGAAAATGATTTGCGCTATCGCCAGATGACCGATTATTACACCATGTGGAGCCATCAGATCAAGACGCCGCTGGCCGCGATGGGTCTGCTGCTGCGCGGCCAGGATGACGCGCGCGGCAGGCTGCTGATGGCTGAGGTGCAAAAAACGGAGCACTATGTGGACATGGCGCTCAACTTTATGCGGCTGGACAGCCCCGACAGCGACTACCGCTTTGAACCGGTATGCCTGAAGGATGCCGCCCAGGCAGCCGCGCGCCGCTACGCCGGGCAGTTTGTGCTGAAGCGGCTGAGCTTGTCCAATGATGTCCCTGAAAACGCGGCGGCAACCAGCGATAAAAAGTGGCTGGTGTTCGTGCTGGAGCAGTTGCTGAGCAACGCAATTAAATACACCCAGTCAGGCGGCGTAAGCGTCATCTGGGATGAGCATGCGCAAACCCTGTCTGTCAATGATACCGGCATTGGCATTGCCGCTGACGACCTGCCGCGGGTGTTTGAGCAGGGCTTTACCGGTTATACCGGACGAATGGAACAGCAGGCCACCGGCATCGGCTTATTCCTTTGCAAAAAAGTATGCAACAGGCTGGGGCATGAGCTTAACCTCATCTCCTCGCCCGGAAAGGGCACGTCAGCCGCCATCACCTTTCATCCCAGTGATCTCCATCCGGAGTAATGTGACAAAACTGTTCGTTTTAAGCGCCATCTGTCACCTAAAACTAAGGCAGGGGCGCTGCGTTTGCGTTATGGTAAACGCATCAAACGAAAGGACGCAACACGCATGGCAATTCTGACTGTAAACAACCTTAAAAAAGTATACACCACCCGCTTTGGCGGCAACCGGGTGGAAGCGCTGCAGGACATCACCTTCTCAGTGGAGCAGGGCGAGTTCGTGGCCATCATGGGTGAAAGCGGTTCAGGCAAAACCACGCTGCTGAACATCCTGGCGGCACTGGATGCTCCAACCAGCGGCGAAGTGCTGCTTGACAAAGAGCCCATGGGCAACATACCGGAAAAACAACTGGCCGCCTTCCGCCGGGACAACCTGGGCTTTGTGTTTCAGGACTTTAATCTGTTGGACACCTTCTCTATCCGGGATAACATCTGCTTGCCCCTGGTGCTGGCGGGAAAAATGAGCCACCAGGAGATGGCCTTGCGGGTCGAGCCACTGGCGCAGAAGCTGGGCATCGCCGCCATTCTGGACAAATACCCTTACGAGGTCTCCGGCGGTGAAAAGCAGCGTTCCGCCGTTGCGCGGGCGCTGGTTGCAGGCCCCAAGCTGCTTTTGGCGGATGAGCCCACAGGCGCGCTTGACAGCAAATCAACGGACAGCCTGCTGAGGGTGCTGGAGGACGTGAACCGTCAGGGGCAGACCATCCTGATGGTGACCCACTCCATCCGGGTTGCAAGCCACGCCACGCGCGTGCTGTTTATCCGGGATGGGCGCATCTTTCACCAGATCTACAGGGGAGACAAAAAGGACAGGGACCTGTATCAGACCATCATGGACGCTCAGGGCGCGGTGTTGAACGGGGGTGCGGTGCAATGAAACGCTCCTTCACACTGGATATGGCGCTTAAAAACCTGCGCCGCAACCGCAGAAGCCTGCTGCCCTACGCCTTGAGCTGCATCGGCACGGTGATGGTGTTCTTCATCATGGTTGTGTTGGCCAACACCACCACCCTGCATGGCGTCTACGGCGGCCGCACCATTCAGCGCACCCTGCAGCTGGGCATGTGGGTGATGCTGCTGTTTGCCGTGATATTCCTGTTTTACACACACAGCTTCCTCATCCGCCAGCGCAAGAAGGAGTTCGGGCTGTTTAACATCCTGGGGCTGGAAAAAAGCCACATCACCAGAATCTTGCTGACGGAAAGCTTTCTGGTGGGCGTTCTGACCACGGCCATTGGCATGGGCTTGGGCGCCCTGTTAAGCCGGCTTCTGTATCTGGTGCAGCTTAACATGTTAGGGGCAGTGGATAAACCCGCGCTTTCCATTCACCCTTCTACCTGGCCCATTGTCGCCATCGCGTTTTTCTGCATTCATGTCCTTACAGCATTAAACGCCATCAGGCAGGTGTACCAGGCCAGGCCGGTGCAGCTGCTGCGCGCAGGAAAGATGGGTGAGCGGGTTCCCAAAGCCAACTGGCTGATCGCGGCGCTGGGCTTTGCGCTCATGGGCTGGGGCTACGGCATTTCCTTCACTGCCGTGGACGTCATGAATTCCATTCCTGACTTTCTCAAAGCGGTGCTGTTGGTCATCATCGCCACATATCTGCTGTTCACCTCCGGCACGGTGGCCGCCCTGAGCCTGATGCAGAAAAACAAAAACTTTTACTACCGTCCCGGACGTTTCACCGTAGTAGCCGGGATGCGATACCGCATGAAGCGCCACGCAGTTGGGCTTTCCAGCATCTGCATTCTCAGCACCATGGTGCTGGTGATGATGGCGGCCACAGTCAGCCTGTTCATCGGGCGGGAGAACGCGCTCAAGGAGAGGTTTCCCCGGGATGCCGTCTTCAGTTTCAACCCGGTGAACAGCGTGGAAGAGGCAAACACCATCGAAAGCATGGTGATAAACGGCGCAAAACAAACAGGCCTTGACCCTGCCCGCCTCATACGCTATCGCAGCGTCAGCTATTACCTGGTCTATGACCAAAAAGCGGCCACCTTTGCCCCCACAAAAGATGGCGGCTGGTCCGCAGATGTTTCGACTGTTGAAATGATTCCGGCTGAAGACTATGCCCTGGCCACCGGCCAGACCGCCCCTTTGGAACCCGGACAGACCTATGCCTTCAGCATCATCGGAAACACCTTGCCCAAGCAGTTCAGCGTGGCGGGCGTCATGCTGGATACAATTAACGCGCTGGAAGAAATGGGCGATCTTCCCGCCAACCTGCTGCCTGTTCTTGGCAGCAGCTATACCCTGGTCATGCATGAACAGGACATCCAGCGCATCGCCGCCAGAATTGGCGCTGAACTTGCAGACGGCGAAGAAGACACCGTTGGTTACCGCATACCAGACACACCTCAACTGAACATTCTGTTTGATACCGGCCGCCTGGCGCCTGAGCAGGCGGAAGCCCTGATAAATGCCGTCAACGCCCCTGTCATCAATTACATCATTTCGTACAACCAGGGAGGCGCGACTTCATCCGCCAGGCACATCGCCATTGACCAGGTGGAACTCAGGGCTGTATACGGCGGGTTGCTGTTCGTGGCGGTGTTCCTTGGGACAGTGTTCCTGATGGCGCTGGTGTTGATTATCTATTACAAGCAGGTGTCCGAAGGCTATGAGGATCAGGCGCGCTATGCCATTATGCAGCAAGTGGGCATGAGCGCCCAGGAAGTGCGCCGTTCCATCCGCATTCAGGTGTTGATGGTGTTCTTTTTGCCGCTGGCAATGGCAGGCCTGCACCTGGCAGCATCCTTCAACATCACAAGCCAGATACTGAGAATGCTGAACCTGACCAACCTGAGCCAATTTGCCTTAACAGCGCTGATCACCTACCTTGTGTTTGCGGTATTTTACATGCTGGTATACTGGAAGACCGCGGGCAGCTACTACCGCATCGTCAAAGCCGGAGGGGCTCGGGAAAGGAGCTTTTAATACAAATGTAAAGCTTGTTTAGCGGAAATGATATTGCCCTGAAAATTTAGACACTTCAGCGCAGCTCATATTGCGTTGAGGTGTCTGATGTATCAGGGCGATGTGCAATCCGTCGTGATGATGCGATAAAAAACGGAACAATATTCGATGCCCCCTGGATTGTTTCAGCCGTGAAGCGATGAAAAAACTATCTCTTTTGTTTGTCGGGGACATTCTTCAGAATATACTTGCTGACCAAATAGCCGATGCTTGCCACGATAAGACCGGAGAAAACAAAGCTGAAAATCAGCCCAAACCAGCCGGCGGCAGATGAAAGATCGTACCATCCGCTGATTATCAGAGCCGGGATCACCGTTAGCGCCATGCAAATTGTATGAATGGTGATTTTTCTTCTGGTAGACCAGACATCATAATCATATATCACAGAAAAGCCTGATATCGATGCGGCAATGATGGAAGCGGCCAGGATACTGTAAAACTGCTTGTCGATCCCCTTTTGCGATTGAAAATAAAGCCCCATTCCCATAAAAGTAAGGACGATCCCCCCTCTATTGAAGCCATTTCGCATCAATTTCTTTGGCTCCGCTTTGTTCGCTGATTGATTTTGGGTTTTATTCATATCCTCTTTCATCTGATAACCTTTCAATAAAATTGCTGCAAACAGCATCCTTTCGGTACTCAAACCCTTGGTTTTGTACGCTTGATACATATACCCAAAAGTTCGTCCATCAATAGTAATTGCGATCTAAAAACCATTAACTTCCTCTTTTCCTTATGTGTCAGTACAAGTTGCGCAAATGCGATCAAAGAACATTTAAAAAGGGACGCCGCGCTTGCGGATCCCTTTTGTCATGGATTTAGAATAGGTTAAATGTCGCCGTCCTCGCCCTGCGACTCATGGGCGTCGTTGTCATCAAGGCCTTCGGAATCGGCTTGATGATGGCCGTCCTCCTCTTCTTCCTCGGACTCCCGCTCCGCGCGGGCGACGTCCACGATCCTGCTGCCGTTGTCAACACGCATCAGTTTGACGCCCTGGGTGTTGCGGCCAGTGCAGCTGATCTCCTCTACCGGGGTTCTGATGATGGTGCCGTCGTCGTTGATGATCATGATGTCCTCATCCGGCCTGACCATGAGCAGCGCCGCGAGAAGGCCGGTTTTTTCCGTGATGTTCATGGCCTTTACGCCCTTGCCGCCGCGGTTGGTGACCGAGTACTCATCCGGATCCGTCCGCTTGCCGTAGCCGTTTTCGGAGACGACCAGCACCTGGGCGCCTTCCTCAATGGAGGCCAGGGAAATCACCTCGTCCCCCTCGTCCAGGCGCATGCTGCGAACCCCCATGCTGGTGCGGCCGGTCGCGCGGATGCGGTCATCGCTGAAGCGGATGGCCTTGCCATGGCGGGTGCCCAGCATCACGTCCCCGCCCTCAATCAGCTCGGCGCCGATCAAGGTGTCGCCCTCCTGAAGGGTGATGGCGATCAGGCCGACCTTTTTAATGTTGCGATAGGCATAGAGCGATGTTTTCTTGATCAAGCCAAAGCGGGTGGCCATGATCAGGTACTGGCTGTCCCGGTCCTCCTTGGGGACGGGGATCATGTTGGTGACCTTTTCCTCCGGATACAGCGGCAGGACATTGACGATGGCCGTCCCGCGCGCCGCCCTGCCGGTCTCCGGGATCTCGTAGCACTTGAGGTTGTAGGCGCGGCCCTGGTTGGTGAAGAACAGCAGGTCGTCATGGGAGTGGACGGTGTACAATTGCTCGGTATAGTCCTCCTCGCGCAACACCTGGGCGGACACGCCCTTGCCGCCGCGGCCCTGTGCCCTGTAATTGGACAGGGACATGCGCTTCACATAGCCAAAGTGGGACAGGGTGACCACCATCTCATCCTTGGGGATCAATTCCTCTATGTCGATCTCGCCCTCAATCAGGGAGATCTCCGTCCTGCGCGGGTCCTGGTACTTGTCGCGGATGACGATCAGTTCTTCCTTGATGACGTTCAGCAGCAGCTTCTCATCCGCCAGGATCGCCTGCAGGTAGGCGATGGTCTTGTTCAGTTCATCATATTCAGCCTGGAGCTTGTCGGCTTCCAGGTTGGTGAGGCGGGCCAAACGCATGTCCAGAATGGCCTGGGCCTGCTTGTCGGAGAAGGCAAAGCGCTCCATCAGCTGGACCTTGGCCTCCGCTGGGTCTTTGGAGCTGCGGATCAGATGAACGATCTCGTCAATGTGGTCCAGCGCCTTTAAGAGGCCTTCCAAGATGTGCGCGCGGGCCAGGGACTTGTCCAGGTCGTATTTGGTGCGCCTGGTGACCACATCCTCCTGATGGCGGATGTAGTGATGGATCATTTCCTTCAGGTTGAGCAATTTGGGCTGGCCGTCCACCAGCGCCAGCATGATGGCGCCGAAGGTCTCCTGCAGCTGGGTGTGCTTGAAGAGGTAGTTGAGCACCACGCTGCTTTGCGCGTCTTTTTTAAGCTCGATCACAACGCGCATGCCCTCGCGGTCGGACTCGTCCCGGATGTCGCGGATGCCCTCGATGCGTTTGTCGCGCACCAGTTCCGCCATTTTCTCGATCATGCGGGATTTGTTGACCATGTAGGGTATCTCGGTGATAATGATGCGGCTTTGATTGTTGGGCAGCACCTCCACATCGGTCTTGCCGCGCACCACGATGCGGCCGCGCCCGGTGTAGTAGGCTTCCCGGATGCCTGAGCGGCCCTGGATGATGCCGCCGGTGGGGAAGTCCGGCCCCTTGATGTGCTCCATCAGCTCATCCAAGTTGATGTCCGGGTTGTCGATCATGGCGACGGTGGCCGAAATGACTTCGCCCAGGTTGTGCGGCGGGACGTTGGTGGCCATGCCAACCGCAATGCCCGAGGAGCCGTTGACCAGGAGGTTGGGGAAACGGCTGGGCAGGACGGCGGGCTGCATAAGGGATTCGTCAAAGTTGGGGACAAAATCAACAGTGTCCTTGTCGATCTCGCCGATTAAATGGCCCGCGATCTTGCTCATGCGCGCTTCGGTGTAACGCATGGCGGCGGCCTGGTCGCCGTCCACCGAGCCAAAGTTGCCCTGTCCGTCCACCAGCAGGTAACGGATGGAGAAATCCTGCGCCAGGCGCACCATGGCGTCATATACAGAGGCGTCGCCATGGGGATGGTACTTGCCCAGCACTTCACCGACGATGCGCGCGCTCTTGCGGTAGGGCTTGTCAGAGGTCATGCCCAGCTCGTTCATCGCGTAGAGGATGCGCCGGTGCACCGGTTTTAAGCCGTCGCGCACATCCGGCAGGGCACGGTTGACGATGACCGCCATGGAATAGGCAATGAACGACTTTTTAACTTCGCTTTCAAGTTCTGTTGGGATCAATCTGTCCTGAATGTCACTCATCTTTTTATCTGCTCAATTCTTAATTGTATTGCTGTTTGTAAATTACACATCAAGGTCTGCGACCAGGTCGTAATTCTGCTCAATGAACTCGCGCCGCGGCTCCACCTGATCGCCCATTAAGAGGGTGAAGGTTTCGTCCGCTGAGATCGCGTCCGCCACGGTGACCTGCATCATGGTGCGGGTTTCCGGGTCCATGGTCGTTGTCCAAAGCTGCTCTGCGGACATTTCCCCCAGTCCCTTGTAACGCTGCAGTTCCGGCTTGGGTTCGCGGCCAATCTCCTCATAGAGCGCTTCAAGCGCGGCTTCATTGTAGACATAGCGCTCCATCTTGCCTCTGGTGACCTTGTACAGGGGGGGCAGGGCGATGTAGACATAGCCTTTTTCAATCAGCGGGCGCATGTAGCGGTAGAAGAAGGTCAGCAGCAAGACCCGGATGTGGGCGCCGTCAACGTCCGCGTCCGTCATGCAGACGATGCGGTGGTAGCGCAGCTTGGACAGGTCAAACTCGTTCCCAATGCCGCAGCCAAAGGCAGTGATCATGTTTTTGATCTCTTCGTTCATCAAAACGCGGTCCAGCCGGGTTTTTTCAACGTTCAGGATCTTGCCGCGCAGGGGCAGGATGGCCTGAAAATTGCGGTCGCGTCCGGCTTTGGCGGAGCCGCCGGCGGAATTGCCCTCCACCAGGAAGATCTCGCACTTGGCAGGATCAGTCTCCGAACAGTCCGCCAGTTTCCCAGGCAGGGAGGCAGACTCCAGAACGGATTTGCGCCTGGCGATGTCCTTGGCCTTGCGGGCCGCCTCACGGGCACGCGCCGCGCCCAGGCAGCGGTCCAGAATGACGCGGGCAACAGAGGGGTTCTCCTCCAGATAGGCGCCAAGCTGCTCCGACACCAGGCCATCGACGATGCCGCGCACCTCGGAATTGCCCAGTTTGGACTTGGTCTGGCCCTCAAACTGCGGTTCCTTGAGTTTGACAGAAACCACCGCCGCCAGGCTCTCCCTGACGTCCTCGCCCTTCAAGTTGCTGTCCGCATCCTTCAGGTATTTGTAGCGGCGGCCATAATCGTTGATGGTGCGGGTCAGCGCGGAATAGAAACCGACCAGGTGGGTGCCGCCGTCCGGGGTGCGCACGTTGTTGGCAAAGGCATAGGTGTTTTCCTGATAGGAATCGTTGTATTGCAGGGCGACCTCAACCGCTGTCTCGTTTTTGAGCCCCTCCACATAGATGGGGTCCGGGAAAAGCGGGCTGCGGTTTTTGTTGATGTAGGAGACAAACTCCACAATGCCGCCCTTGTAATGAAAACTCCTGCTCTCCTCCGGGTCTGTGCGCTCATCCGTGATGTCGATGCGGATCCCCTTGTTGAGGAAGGCCATCTCGCGGACACGGGACTGCAGCACATCAAAGCGGAAAACCGCGTCCGGCTCAAAAACGCCGTCCGGATTTTCCTCAGAACGGATGTCCGGCCAGAAGCGCACGGTGGTGCCGGTGCGGTCGGTATCGCCGATTTCACGCAGGTCATAGAGGATCTTGCCGCGCTTGTATTCCTGCTGATAGATCTTGCCGCCCTGGTAAACGCGCACCTCCATGTGGTTGGACAGGGCATTGACAACGGAAGCGCCAACGCCGTGCAGGCCGCCTGAGACCTTGTAGCCGTCGCCGCCGAATTTGCCACCGGCGTGCAGCACGGTCAGGCAGACCTCGACCGCGGGGCGCTTTAACTTGGGATGAAGGCCGATGGGAAAGCCGCGGCCGTCGTCCTCCACGCTGACAGAACCATCCTTGTGCAGGCGGATCTTGATGTGGCCGCAGTAGCCGGCCAGGGCTTCGTCAATGGAGTTATCGACGATCTCATATACAAGGTGGTGAAGCCCGTTGACATCGGTGGAACCGATGTACATGCCGGGGCGTTTGCGCACGGCCTCTAGCCCTTCAAGCACCTGAATCTGTTTTTCATCGTAGGCTTTGTCCACATGGGTGGCCATTGATGAGATGTCCTGGTAGTTTTCGCTTGACATTCAAATACCTCGTTCTTCGTACATGGGAAAGCAGTTTGCGCGCTTTCCGACTCAAATAAAATTATAGCATAAAACGGTTGAAAATGGAAGGAATAAACCCTCCGAAAAGCGCGGAAAAACCTTCAATTTTGTGTTGAAAATCCTTGCAATTCAGATGATTTTGACATTTGTGTTTTCTGGTCAGGAAGTTAGAGTTAAAACAAGCAAAAAAGCACGCGCAGCGCGTGCTCCAAAGAAGCATTCAAATCCTTATTCAGTTGATTCCGCAGGCTCTTCAATCGGCGGTTCGTAGGGAACAAAGGCTTGTATGGCGCCAACCCCTTCGATAAAAGGTTCCAATTCAAAATCCGTGTCACTTTGCACCAGCTGCATGGTTTTAAGGGCATCCTCGCCCTGAAGGAAGACAGGCTGGTAGTTGTTATACTCCGACACGCCGGAGGGGGACACGGGGATCAAATTGACCTGATGCCCAAGATACTGCCCGCTTGTATCAAAACTGAGTTCCACCCGGGCGATCAGCGCCTTGTCCGCGCGCTTGCCTGGCCGCCTTAGAATGTCCAGGCGGTGGTTGCCGCCAAAGGAGAAATTGCCAAGCGAAAAGACCACCGTGGAGCTGCCCTTTTGGTCCAGCCCCTGCACCACATGGGGATGATGGCCAATGACCAGGTTGACACCATTTTTGACCAGCCAGTTGGCCATGCTCTGCTGCGCTTTGTTGCGGGTATGGGAATACTCCGTTCCATCGTGCACGATCCCGATGATGACCTGGCATCCCGCTTGTTTCAACTCCTCAAGTGAAGCCGCGAACACATCCTTCTTCCGATAAAAATAAGAATGGACAGAACCGATGAAACCGATCTTGATGCCGTTTTTTTCATAAATGTAGGTGAGGGCATGCGCGTCGTTGCTGCCGAAATAATGGATTCCCTCCGCGGCCAAAGCTTCCATCGTGCTTTCCATCCCGGCCCTGCCGTAATCCAGCATGTGGTTGTTGCCCAGAAAGGCCAATTCAACATTGCCCTCGGAAAGGATTTTCGCGAACTCCGTGGGCGCGCGGAACAGATAGTTCTTTTTTGATTTGTTGTTGGTTTTATCGTAAAAAACATTCTCCAGGTTGACAATGGTCAGGTCATCCCTGGAGAAGAAATCGCGCATGTGCAGGAAAGGATAGTCAAAACCCTTTTCCCTGACCGTGTATACAAAAGAATAATCCCTCTCCCAGAGGTTGTCGGCGCTGCCCAAGGTGCAGTCGCCTGTAAAGGTGAGGGTGATGACCTCCCCCTCCTCCACCACCGTGGCCGAAACCTGAAACAGTGGAAAGGCAAGGGCAGCAACCAGAAGAAAAAGAAAAAAATGACGAAAATGCCGCGTAATCATGGGGTGGATTTTAACAAGTCCGGGTTTTTGTGTCAATTCTTCGCATTGGTTTTATCGCGGGTTTCCAACTGAGGAAAGCCGGGGAAAGCGCATGAGATTTGCTTGTCTTGTTTGTTTTTTCTGCTTGTGTTATGCTTCAAATCGGTTTTTAATGCTGTCTTCATGAAATATTCACACCTCTGTGCCATAATCAGACTTGTGAAAGGACGGGGAAGGAGCAAGCGATGTTTGGCTATGTGGTGGCAAATGTGGACGCCCTGTCAGAGTTTGACAGGGAGCGTTACCGCAGCGTGTACTGCGGGCTTTGCAGAGCGCTGAGCAAGTCCTTTGGGCAGTTGGGAAGGCTGACCCTGAATTATGACATGACCTTTTTGATCATCCTGCTCAGCGCCATTGACAAGACTGAGCTCGCGGAGGAAAAAACCATCCGCTGCGTGATGCACCCCTTAAAACCCCGTCAGGCTTTTAGCAACAGGCACACGCAGTACGCGGCGGACATGAACCTGCTTTTGGCCTATTACCAGAAAATGGATGACTGGGAGGATGACAGAAAAACTGGCGCGCTGTTTCAAGCCAAACTGCTTGGAAGCAAGGTTGAGGAACTGTTTAAGAAATACCCCCGGCAAAGCAAGGTAATCATCGAGGGGCTTGACGATCTGTCCCAAATGGAAAAGGAAGGGGAGACCAACCCGGACCTGCCGGCTGCGGTCTTCGGCGATATCCTGGGTGAGGTTTTTTCGCCCGAAAACCACCCCCTGGCAAACGATCTGTACCTGTTTGGCAGCAAGCTCGGCCGTTTTATTTACCTGATGGACGCGGCGGTCGATCTGAAAAAGGATCTCCAGCGGGAAAAATACAATCCCCTTGTCATGATCCCGACTGACAGACACGGAAACATGCTGACCCTGTTGATGGCAGATTGCATGGAAGCTTTTTCCAGGCTTCCGGTGCTGCGCGACAGGGAACTGATGGAAAACATCCTGTATTCCGGCGTTTGGAGCCGATATCCGGCGTATAACCAAGGAGAGAAAGCTGAATGAGAGACCCCTATGAAGTGCTGGGCGTAAGCCGGGACGCGAGCGAACAGGAAATAACCGCCGCGTACAGGAAACTGGCCAAGAAGTATCACCCTGACCTGAATCCCGGGGATGAAAGCGCGCAAAAGCGGATGGCGGAAGTGAACGTGGCTTATGAGGAGATCAAGTCCGGCAGAGCCCGCCATACCGACTATTCAAGACCCCAGTCCTCCCGCCAAAGCTACGGCGGGGGCTATGGAGGGTATGGAGGATACGGCGGCTTTGGCGGGTTTGATCCCTTTGAGGAATATGCCAGGGCCTGGCAGCAAAGCCAGCAGGGCCGGGGAGACGGGTTTGACCCGGTCAGGCGCTACATCAACGCGATGCGCTACAACGAGGCGCTCTACGCCTTAAGCCAGATCAAGACGCGGAACGGAGAATGGTATTACTTAAGCGCGGTGGCCAACTACGGCATGGGCAACAAGGTAACGGCGCTCAACCACATTGACGAGGCCATTCGAATGGAACCGGGGAACTACACTTATGCCCAGGTTCGCGCCCAGATCCAGGGAAGCGCCCCGCAATACTCCCAGCGCAGCCAGATGTTCGGCATGCCCAACATCTCCTCCCTGAACACCCTCTGCATGGGCCTGTGCCTGGCCAGGCTGTGCTGCCGCTGCATCTGATGTAAGGAGAGAGAAAAAATGTTCAACAACCTGAAGTATAAGATCGCAAACTGGATGCGCGGGCGCTACGGCATGGACGCGCTGTACAAATTCACCATCACAATGACCTTTGTGTTTCTGGTGCTGAATATGCTCTTCCCCTCGCTGCTTTTTTACGGGCTTTCCATGGGATTCGCGGTGTATTCGTTCATGCGCGCCTTCTCCAAAAACCTGAGCAAGCGCGCGGATGAAAACCGGAAATTCCTGGCCATGAAAAACAAAGCGGATCAGAAATTCCTCCAGTTCAAGAACCGCTTCCGCGACCGCAACACCCACCGCTACCGCGCCTGCCCGAACTGCAAACAAATGCTCAGGCTGACAAAGAAAGTGGGCGTCAACCATGTCACCTGCCCCAAGTGCAAGCATGAGTTTGATGTCAACATCCGGTTTTGATGATGAAGTCCTCAGGTGATTTTGATCAGCTGCGAAACAGGATCCTGGAATTAAGCAGAAACCGTCAGCGGGTGATCATCGGCATAGACGGGCCCTGCGGCAGCGGCAAGACCACCCTGGCCGGGCGCTTAAAGGAGGCGCTTCCTTCCTGCGCGGTCATCCACACGGATGACTTTTTTCTTCAGCCTTCCATGCGCACTGTGGAAAGGCTGGCAGAGCCGGGCGGAAACATGGACAGGGAACGGCTTTATGAGGAAGTCATGAAACGCGCCGGGGAAAAGAATGGGTTTACCTACAGGAAATACGACTGCCAGACCGGGGCTTTCAGCCCTGTTGATGTCATTGGAGCAAGCATCATGATCGTGGAAGGCTCCTACAGCCTTCATCCGGACTTGGCATCCCATTATGACCTGACCGTCTTTTTAAACATTGACCCCGAAGAACAATTAAACAGGCTGGAGAAGCGCGTTGGAAAAGAGCGGCTCTCCCGCTTTGTCAATGAGTGGATTCCCCTTGAGAACCGGTATTTTCAGGCCCTTGGCATCGCTTCAAAGGCTGACATCCGCCTTAACAGCAAGGCACTTTAGTCCAAGGCTGCATCTCAGTACAAAAGAAACACATTTTGACAAATTCAATAAACCGGCATGATAATTATGCGGACAGCTATCCTGCTTTTCCTCATATTCCCTTGCTGCACAACAAAAAGACAGCGCATTGATTTGTCCGACATTCTTTCCGGAAACCTGGATGATTTTCCCTTTCGTTTTGTGCTATTCGATTTTATTTATGCCAAAACCGCAAATTTTCTTGACACATTTTTCGATTAGTGATAATGTTGCATATATATAAAATATATGTCCAATGTTGACCAGGGTCCCCGCATAGCCCCAAAAGAAAGGAGAGGTTTATGTCAGCCGTCAATCCAACCCAAGCCGGTCAAGTTGTCAGAAAGCACAAAAAGAGGAGATGGTCACGAGATGATACGGAGCTTTCGCTGCTTGCCCTGCCTACCACAATCTGGTACTTCCTGTTTTGCTACCTGCCAATGTTTGGCATCATCCTGCCTTTTTTGAACTTCCGGATCCAGCCGGGCAAAAACTTTTTTGAAAGTTTGATTGCTTCCCCTTTCAAGGGGCTTGACAACTTCAAGTATTTATTTATCAACAACCAGATTTGGATCTTGCTGCGCAACACCATCGGGTACAACCTGATCTTTATTACCCTCGGATTGCTGGTGCCGGTGACGCTGGCGGTTATTCTGTCAATGCTGCGCAACCAGCGCACGGGCAAGGTCTACCAGACGATGATGTTCTTCCCGCATTTCCTGAGCTGGGTCGTTGTCGCTTACTTTGTATATGCCTTTTTGAGCCCGACCTCCGGTATCCTGGCGAGCGCTTCAAGGCTGGCCGGTCAGCCGGTTCATAACTACTACCGGGATCCTTCGTTCTGGCCTGTCGCCTTCCCCCTGCTGAACCTGTGGAAGGGCGTTGGAAACGGCATGGTCATCTACCTGGCGGCCATAACGGGCATCGACCATTCTCTGTATGAGGCTGCGGTCATTGACGGCGCAAACAAGCGCCAGCAGGTGCAATACATCACCCTGCCCAGCTTAAAACCCATGGTGATCATGATGTTCATCCTGAATGTCGGCCGCATCTTCTACTCTGACTTTGGTTTGTTCTATCAGGTGACGCAAGGTATCCCGCAGTCCATTTACAATGTGTCCGCGACCATTGACACCTTCGTCTTCCAGAGTCTGACCTCTTCCCGTCCCTATGGCATGATCGCGGCGCCCACGCTGATTCAGTCGGTCGCCTGCTGCATCACCATCCTCATCGCCAATGCGATCATCCGCCGCATTGACCCTGAGAACGCTTTAATTTAAGGAGGGATACCATGCAAGGCCCAAATAAAGACGGATCCGTCCTCAACAAACTAAACGCAATCAACCATCCGACCAACCTGGTGTTCAACCTGATCCTCGCGTTTTTCGCGCTGGCCTGCTTCCTGCCCTTCATCGTGGTCATCATCCTGTCCTTTACTGATGAGGCCGCCATTCAGGCTGTCGGCTATCAGCTCATCCCCAGCAAGACCTCCCTGAAAGCCTATGAGTTCCTGTGGAATGAGAGGGATGTTATCTTTGGCGCTTTGGGCATGAGCGTGCTGGCCACCGTCACCGGAACAGCCCTGGGCGTAGCCCTGACCATGCTGCTGGGTTACGTGATGTCCAGACCAGACTACAAATTGAAGGGCTTTTTGACCTGGATGGTGTTCATCCCCATGATCTTCTCCGGCGGCATGGTCGCCAGCTATGTTATCAACATCCAGCTGCTGGATTTCAAGAACAGCTTCCACGCCCTGATCCTGCCCCTGGTGGTGTCCAGCTTCAATGTAATCATCGCGAGAACCTTCTTTCGAACCACCATTCCGGACTCCATCATTGAGTCCGCCCAAATTGACGGCGCCAATCAGCTGCTGATCTTCGGCGTGATTGTGCTGCCCATCTCCAAACCCGTTATGGCCACCCTCGGCCTCTTCCTGAGCTTCGCGTTCTGGAATGACTGGTTCCTGAGCATGCTGTACATCACAAACCCCAAGATGTACACGCTTCAGTACCTGCTGCAGCAAATTGTGGCGAATATAGAATTCATGGCCAAGAACCCCGGACTGATGGTTTCCATGCAGGAATACATCAAGTCCATGCCGCGTGAGTCCGTCCGCATGGCGATCGCCGTGGTCATCGTGCTGCCCATCGCCCTGGTCTACCCCTACTTCCAGAAGTACTTTATCTCCGGCCTGACCATCGGCGCGGTCAAGGGTTAAAACAAACACCGAATCAAATCCCTGAATGGGATTGAGAATTAAAAAGGAGGAAGTCTACCTATGAAAAAACTCCTGTCCCTTTTGCTGGCAGCCCTGCTGCTTGCAAGCCTGATCCCCGCCGCGGTGTTCGCGGCTGACGTGCCCACCATCAAATGGGTGGTTCCCGGCAACGGCATGCCGGACAACTATGACGCCTGGAAAGCCAAAGTCGATGAATACCTGGTGGAAAAAATCGGCGCGAAGCTGGAAGTCGAAGTCCTCTCCTGGGGCTCTTACGGCGAAAAGCGCAACGCCATCATCAACGGCGGCGAGCCCGTTGACATCCTCTTCGGCGCATCCGATACCCTGTACAACGACATCAGCAAAGGCGCCCTGATGGATCTTGCCCCCCTGCTGCCCAACTACAAGGCCTTGACCGATGTTCTGCCCGAGAGCCTCTGGGCCCCTGTCACTGTGAATGGCGCGATCTATGCCGTCCCCACCTACAAGGACAGCGCGATGGCGCACTTCTTTGTGTGGCAACCTTCCGTGATCGAGAAGACCGGCATCGACGTAACCGAATTGAACACCTTTGAGAAGATTGAGCCGGTGCTCAAAGCAATGAAGGAACAGGGGATCAACTATCCCTACTACCTGGCCAAGGGCGGCAGCAACTTCCTGCTGGACAATTATGACAACATGGGTCTGCCCCGTGTTCTGGGCGTGCGGTATGACGATCAAGAGCGCAAGGTCGTGTCCCTGTTTGAGCAGGAGGAGATCTGGGACTTCTACCGTCTGCTGCACAAGTGGTTTAACGAAGGCCTGATCAATCCTGACGCCGCGACCCTTGCAACAGCCCCGACAGATCTGCCTTTCACCGTCAGCCAGGGCTGGCCCAATGCCTGGAAGATCATGGGTGAGGTTGGCATCACCGTCCGGTTCGTTGGCCCGATCTTCTCCAACAACTCTGTCATGGGTTCCCTCAACTCCATTTCCTCCGGCTGCCAAAATCCTGAGAAAGCCATGGAAGTGCTGCAGCTGGCCAACACCGACACCAAGTTCCGCGACATGCTGGCCTATGGCTTGGAAGGCGACAACTTCGAATACACCGATGACGGCATGGTCAAGCAGTATGCTGTGGACAGGCCCTGGCCGTGGCCCCGCTACACCTCGGGCAACCACTTCATCCTGACCCCCAGCTTTGAGGATCCCACGATCTTTGAAAACATCATGAGCGTCAATGACGCCGCGGTCCCCTCTGTGCTGCTCGGCTTCACCCCTGATCGCAGCGAGATTGAAGATCAGCTGGCCTATTTGGATTCAGTGCTGAACAAGTACACATCCGAAATCTGCACAGGCACCGGCAACCCCGATGACCTGATCCCGATGATGATCGCTGAGCTTGAAGGCGGCGGATTACGCGATGTGATCGCCAATGTTCAGGCGCAGGTCGACGCATTCTACGCTGACAAATAAGCCTCCTCAAATGGGTGAGTGATTCTCATCCGGGCGCCCCTGTGAAAGCAGGGGCGCTTTTTTTGTCGATAGACAAGTTAAACCTCAGCATCTGTGCTTTTACCATGAAGCAAGGCAAAAAGATTGGATTCAAAATGCTGATTTTACATGGTTTTCATTTCATTTTTTCTTTCATATGATACCATCTTTTATTATTGAAGGAAGGTGCATATATGAGAAAATTCACAATAACAATCTTGGCGGTCATCATGATCTTATTCCAATGGACAGCATCTGCAACAGCAGTTCCCGCAGACGGAAAAGGGAATGCCCCGGCAAATGGTTTTTTATTGAGCAGAGAAAACCTGGATTCAGATCTGGATGCGTTTATTGAGGAGAGGAAAAGCGGAACCGCCGGCGTTTCTTTTGCGGTTTTTGATGATGGTCAGCTCATCATCAGAAAGGATTACGGCCATACCGATGTTGAAAACGGGATTTTGGTCGATGAAGACAGCGTCTTTGAATGGGGCTCCGTCAGCAAATTGTTGGTTTGGATCAGCGCAATGCAATTGTATGAGGAAGGAAAGCTGGATTTGAATGAGGATATTGAAAACTATTTGCCGGAAGAGTTCCTTAAAAATAAAGAATTTGAAAATAAAATTTCCTTTATCGACTTAATGAATCACCAGGCAGGTTTTCAGGAAACGATTTATCCAGTTGAAACGACCGATCCTGAAGTGATTCAAAATAACAGCCTCAGCAAAGCGCTGATTTCCGCCATGCCGCCGCAAATATATGAGCCGGGTACGGTAACGGCTTATTCAAATTGGGGCACAGTTCTTGGCGCCTTTGTGGTTGAGAACATCACCGGACAGGAATTTGCAGGCTATGTGCACAAAAACATCTTTGACCGGCTCGGGATGAAGCGCACGGCGCTTTTGCCCGATTGGAGCGACAATCCATGGGTAAAAGAAAAAAGAGCCCAAATGCACTCCTATTCGTATTTTGACACGGAAAAAGAAGATTTTGGTCCCAACATTTCCAATGTGCTGCTGTACCCCGCAGGTGCGGCAGCGGGCACGGCGACCGATTTTTACTTATTCACCGAGGCTTTGATCCCCGGCAACAGCAGCCGGTTGTTCAAAGACCCAGGCACGCTTGAAGCACTCTATGAGCCCACCCTTTATTTCAGCAATTCAGACAAGGTCCGGAATGCCCATGGCTTATGGACGCTTGAATACGGCAACACCGTCTACGGGCACGCAGGAAACACCATCGGCTTTACTTCCAGCCTATGGATAGACAAGGAAAACAGGACTGCCGTGGCGGTGATGAGCAATGAGCAGGGGGAGATGGCGTATAATTACGGGCTTCATCCCCTCATCTTCGGGCAGGCCAATTTGCTTGCCGGGGGCAAGGCAAAAGACATCAGCGGGATGTATTTCCCCAAGAGAACTTATGAGAAAGGCTTTGCCAGGATATATAAATACATCAGCGGGCTGATGCCGGTATCTGGCACTGAGGACAGCCGGAAATTTTCTTTGCCCGGCGGAGCGGAGATCATTCAAATTGACGATCATACCTATATGCAGGATTCCAAAAACGGCTTGCTTTTTCCTGTGCGCCTCGGGGAAGAGGGCAAACTGGAATCTTTCACAAGCGATTATGAGCGGTTTTCTTTTTTGGAATTGATCTTTGCCTGGTTCTTAATCATAGGTACCATTGTTTCTTTGGCCGCTTTTCTGATTAGAAGTGTCTTCCTGATCATCAAGAGGATACGCAGGAAACCGTCGGATCTCAAGAAACTGCTCTTGTCCGCAGGAATTTCTCTTTTTTCCTTGGCGCTGATCGTTTTATGGTTCAATTCCGGAATTACGCGCAGTGTGGCGGTGATTCAATCGGCAATGATCATGGTACTGGGAATAACGCCGATCCTCCAAATGATATACAGTTTCAAATCAGATTTAAAAAGGTCAAAAGCAAGGTGGTTTTGGGCAGGCCTCGCACTTACACCCCTGATCGCCATGGTGTTTATGCAGAGCTACAGCGTTTAACACTAAACACCCAATTCCTGGTCGCGCGTTTCGCGCGCCTGAATGACGATGTATCTGGTGATGGTTGTTTTCCACAGTTAAAGGGCTGCAGTTTTGCTGCAGCCCCCTGTTTTGGTATTCGTGGGTTGATTTACTGCGGAGCGGGCGCCTGGGAAGCACCCGGATTCACAATGCCGGTCAAGAAGTTTTCGATGATCTGGAGCGGCTCAGTTTCATACGTGACGGAGGAATGGGCGCCTTCAACCAAGTGGTACTGAACATTTTTAAACTCATGGCTTAAACGCTCAGCCTGTTCATGGTTGATCATCCTATCCTTACTTGCCGCGATGATGAGGGTCGGCTCATCCGCCTTTTTCGCGTATTCATCGGAGGGGAACTTGTTGCTCACAAGCAAGGTGGGAAGATTTGTATAGAACCTGTCCGGTATATCCATCTGGTCATGGATAAATCCATTGACCAGGGTGGTTCCGTTGTAGAAGGGCGCCAGAAGAATCAAACCGGCAGCATCATACTCGCTTGCCAGGTAGGCAGCGGACCCTGTCCCCAGGCTCCAGCCCATCAGGACGATCTTATCATGGTCCACATCCTCCCGGGACAAGGCATACTCCATGGTTGATTTTGCCATGTCCTTGAGGCTGGCTTCATTGGGGGTGCCGCCGCTTTTGGCGTAGCCGGGATAGTCCACAACAAGATGGTGATAATTTTTCGCAAGATACTGATCCTTTGAATAGGTAACCAGGCTGCTCATATAGCTTGCCGCGATCTCTGCGTTGCCGCCAAAGTAGATCAGCAGCGGCGACTTGATCGCTTCGCGCCTGTACATGTAGCCATGATAGGTGGTATTTCCTGACTTAATGCTGACTTCCTCGACCATAGGTTCTGATTGCAGCTTTGCCTCGCCCTGCAGATCAGAAATACCAGGGTAGAACATCATGTCGTTTTGAACTTCCAAAATGGCTCCAACTACAAAAATCAAAACGACAACAACAAACATCGTAAGAAGCCTGCCGATCCATTTAAACAGGCGCATCGGCTTCCTTGTGGGGAAAAGCAAAAACAGGGCGATGACCAGACCCGCAATGGCCGCAACGGTAAAGTAGCCGCTGCGCAGCATGGGTTTGCCTAAAAAACCTTCATAATAGGGGTTGGCAAACAATAAAAAGCCAAAAGCAAGGCCCAAACCGATGACCAGACAGATCAGAAAACGCAGAAATGTGGGGCGTCTTTTAGTTAAACTCATACTAACCTCCTTAACACGCGCGGAACATTCTAACATAGTATACATAAATTTGACATCCGTGTGCAAAATTCAAGCAAAAATACAACAGCGGGCATATCATTAGCTTATAAAACGACAGGGGATGCGACAAGACGATAAACGGCCAACCGAAACGATGCAATTATATCTGCATCATTCATGGGCGGTCACAATCAAACATAGTGTGACCTTCAACGTCTGCTGCTTGCAAACATCTTGCCTCTTTTTCAAAGTGCTGAAAAAAGGAGCCGCCGTTTGTCATCCGGCAGCCCCTTTTCTTTAACGGTGTTAAAAATCAGTCATGTTCCCGGCGCTTACTGCTGAGCGCCTGGGCTCCGGTCAGCAGCAGGAGAGAAACAACAAGCAACATTGCCATATGCTGGTACACACTGTCCCCGGTTGAAGGCATCTTCCGGGTGTTCACAAATGTCATATTGCCGGCATAGGGCATACCATCCTTCAGGACGTTCACCGTTGCTTCAAGCTGGCCGTTGACCGCTTTGGAAGTAACATAAACCGTGTAAACGCTGCTGTCATAGATCACCCTGGGGTCATTGCCCTGTACTTCATGGATGGTGTACATCCAGTTGATCACTTCCTTGCTGTAGGTGCGATCAGGGAAGGTGACGGTGCCATCGGCAGCGTTGGTCGCTTTGGCAATTACTTTGCCCTGCTTGTCTTTGAGTTGGAAGGTAAATTCCCCGCCTTTCAGCGTGCCGTTTTGAAGCTTTTTGAAAACAGGCAGCCGGACATGAAGCGTCGGGTAGGTGGGGGAACTTGTGCCCGGCGTCTTGACACGGGTGTTCACATAATCGGCCCTTGGGTTGGTGCCCTTGGCGATCGTTTTCCCGCCTTCAATTGCGCAGTTGTAGGTGAAAGCGGCTACTTTGTTGACCGCGGTAGAATACAGGCTGTTTTCTTCCTGGGTCACGGTCAGTTTTGTCCCCTTCAGAATGCCCACAATGTTGACGCTTTCACCGGATTTCAAGGTCACGGTCGCTTTCCCATCCACAAAGGTTACATCGCCAAAGGTACCGTTCAGGCCCTTGTCGTCCGCTTCAATATGATAGGTAAAACTCGTGTCCGGGTCGCCGCCGATCACAGTGTTTGTGATGACCAGGTCACCGTACATTTCTTCCGCAGGGGGAATCATGTTGACCATGTTTACAGAGGCATCTGCATTGGTAATTCTGCCTGAAACAGAGCCGGTAATGGGGGTGTAGACCGCAGGAACATTCACCTCTTCCACGGTATAGGCCTTGTTTCCTATTTGCCCCAGGTAGGCACGCTGACCGGCTGAAAATTGCAGAATGCCGGTACTTCCGGTGTTTTTTACCCGGGTTTGGGTATCGTTCAGGCAGACAGTGTAGTCCTTGTTGAGCAAGGGCTGCCCATCCACCTTCACAAGGAAGTTGAATTCACGGGTGTCGCTGACGATGACGTTGTTGGCGTCCACCACATCTTTGCTGACCCACAGGCCATATAGAGGAGAATAGGCGTTTTCAAACACCAGCTTGTTGTCCGCAAAAGAGACGGCGCCCTGGAAACCCAGGTTGTTCTGAGGGGCTGTCTGGGTGTAGTTTTGCTGCGGCTGCTCTGCCACCTGATAATTGGCGCCCTTGAGCAAGCCAAAGAACACAGCGTACTGGTCTTTTTTCAGGGTGAAACTGCCGTTTTCACCGGTGCTGCCTTCGCCCATTTTTTCGCCCGTCAGGTTATAGAGCCAGTAGGGTGTTCTGGCGGCGGCGTTGCCGTTCAAGGTCAGCACAAAAGTGAACTGTGTATCAGGTGGTGTTAAGCCCGGATCGCTTGTAACACGTTTTCCAACCTGCAGGCTGGTCAAGCCGTTTACAAAGCTTGCTTCGGCACTGCCTTGCACAGTAGCGCCCTGCGCACCGTTTGAAGTGATTAATTCATAGGCGCTGCCTGCTGCCAGGACTTCTTCTACCGTGTAATCCACATCCACAGGCAGGTTTTTCAGCACAGCATACTGTTTGCCAAGAAGCTGGATTTCTCCGCCAGAACCCGTCAGGTTGTTTTCAGATACCAGAGCGCCCGTTTCATTGTACAGGGAATAAGGAGCGTTGGCGTAAGCCTGCCCTGCGATTGTTACCTTAAAAGTAAAGGTTTCAGCGGGGAAGGTTTTCAGAGAAGCGGGGACCTGAAGGCTCTTGCGGACAACCAATTCGGATGTGGCGCTGGAAGGATCGCGGTACATGTTGGTGAAGACAGCTTCCTCGCCTTTTTGACTCATGGTGCCCATGATGCTTTGGCCCTCGGCCGGGCTTAGCTGGGAAAAGCCTTTGGGCGGTGTGCTTTCCAAAATCTCATAGTTGTTGCCTGCGCCCAGCCATTCAAAGACGGCTTGCTCATCTGCCTTTAAAGTAAAGTAGCCTTCGTTGTCCGTTGTCCAGGGGCGGGAGGTTGGAACGCCGTTTACCTCCACCGTGTTCAGGATTTCCGTGCCGCTGGCGCCAAATCGCGCATATTCCTGGTTGCGGTAGGGCTTGCCGTTTACCGTCAGCAGGAAGGTAAACTGCGCGTCCGGCGGGGTGCTGCCCGCTTCATGGCTGAGCAGTTTGCTGACCCTGAGGGCGGATTTTTCCTCCCTGGTGTTGGTAAAATGCACCTGCTGATCGCTGCCATATACCTCAGCCCCGCGACCGGACACAGGGTCGCTGAGCACGCCGTTTTGCCCGTAAACCACGGTGGCGGCATATTCCGAATAGCTGTCTTCCGTTACCCTGTACCTTGTTCTAGCGTCAACCTCTATTTGTTGTTCAAGGAAAGGCGAGATTCCATCACCCTGCACTTCAAACACGGCTTTTTCGCCATGCTTTAAGGTAAAGCGGCCGTTTTCATCGGTATATTCCAATGCGCCGCCGGGAAGGACCGGGGTGTCGGTATCGGTATCATACCGCACAAAGGGGGTATTCGCGCAAGGCGAGAAAGTGGGTTGGCTCACCTCATACGCGGTAGCTGATGAATTGATCCCAATCACAAACGGGTCGCTCTTTTTGAGGGTAAAGCCGAAATCCTGGTCCGTTTCTCCGCCAACGACCTGCTTGGACACCGTCAGCGTTTCATCAATGGTCTGGTTAAAGAACAAGAAATGAATCGATACAGAAACCAGATCCGACCGTCCAATGGGCAAAAACCCATCCTGATCCGGTTTCAGATACTCATAGCCGCCAGTTTGTGTTTGTCCCTCCGCTAGCGCAAAAGTTCCAACCAGGCTGCCCATGAATTCCGCCGGCTCCGCCGCGATTTCTTCCATTTTAATGTCATATCCGGCGGGAAGGCGGAATGTCAGTTGATACCGCAAGATGTTTTTCTTGTAAGCAATGACAAAGCGCCCCTTTGAATCCGCACGGTAGATCTCGTTCACATAGTCGCCGGTATCGAAATGATAACCTTGAGACCAGGCAATGATTCCTTCTTCTGGCATATAGAGATTTCCGTCAGCGTCGCGCAAAGTCATTTGATAGGTAATGCTGCCTTCATCGGGAGCTTCTGCCAAAGACCGCCAATAATCCCAAAATTCATTTGGGTCATCAAAACCGTTAAACATTTTTTGCGTCTGCATATACCAGTAGCGTTTTCCCCGGTTGGTGACAGACGCGCTGACAAGATCGGTTGAACTGATGGTGCCCGTGACCGGCCCGCGGTTGGCAGGCTCCGCCTGATCCCAAGACCATCCGTAGCCGCTGTTATTCAAGTAAATGCTTCTTGAGTCATTGTAGTAAGAACCAGTATCTCCGGGAATATATTCCTGAATGCTGAAGCTGGCGCCTTCCGGCAAGTTCTCAAAGATGGCGGTATCTTTCCAGTTGAGGCTGAAGTAGCCCTCCATAGTGGGCAGGGGATTGTAATAATAATACTGTTGATCTAAGACGCTGGGGTCAAAAGGCTCCTTTCCCGTTTTTCTTTCCAGGACCGTGCCATCGGCTTTGTACACAGTGTAAGGGTGGTCAACCAAAGGCTGCCCATTTACCAAGATCCGGAAGATAAACTCGTTGTACGAATAGATGCCCGTATTCGGGTCACGGCAGTAGCTGGTGCCATAGATCCTGTAGACATCCTCCGTGGAAGCGCCCTCAAGGTAGAAATGCTTGTTGAACAACAGCGTGCGACCAGCGCTTCCGGAAGCGTTGGTAAAAGACACTTTGGTATGTTCTGGGCTTGTCTTGATGTAGCCGCTGTACCCATCAGGGCTGTTTGGATTTATCTGGCTGTAGCCGGCAAGCGGTTCTTCCCTGACGGTATAAGCAAGGCCTTCCCTGAGCTTTTCAAAGGCTGCTGTCTGCCCGGCCTTTAAAACAAACTTGCCTTCGGCATCGGTGACAAAGGAGCCTGTTTCCTCCACGCCATCCTTGTACAGGCGGTAAGCCTGGTTCGCATAGGCCTGCCCGTCCACGGATATGACAAAGGTGAAGTCCTGCAGCAGATCCGCTGCCGTTCCGCCAATGAGGGCTTTGGAAACCTCCAGGTTTTTGTACAGGTAGGTGTTGGTAAACTCCGCCCTGGCTGAAAGAGCGTTGGAGGGCAGAGCGCCCTTGGCGCCGGTGGAGGTGGTTCTGAAATCCGGGTGAGCCTCCTCAGTCACCTCATAGCTTGCGCCTTTGGGCAGGCCGATCAGGCGTATCTGCTGCCCCGCCATCAGCGAGAAGGTGAAGGAGCCGTCCGCCCCGGCAGTCAAAACACCGGATACTGGCACCGTGTCATCCTTGCTTTGATAGAGCAGGTATTGCACCTCTTGAGGGGCCCCTGCTATCTTTGCGTGGAAAGTAAAGGCAAGATCATCAGGCAGGGTAATGCCTTCGCTTGCCACAAGGGCTTTGGATACAAACAGGTCTTTATAGATGTATTCGTTGGTAAGGGTTGCCAGCACGTTCCCGGTTCCCATTTGTCCGGCAACCGATGCCTGCAACGGCAGGAAACCCTCCGGAACGTTGATTTCCTGCACTGTATACTGGGTGCCTTCCAGCACGGCAAATACTGCGCGTTGACCTGTCTTCAAGGCAAAGCTGCCATCGTCACCGGTGGTCTGTTTGGTCAACCCATCCACATTCAGCAACGCGGTCATGGAGGTGCCGGGGGGAACCAGATAATAATCCACACCTGCTGCCGCCGCGCCGTTTAATGCCAGGGTAAAAGTGAACAGCTGATCAGCATCCATGTAGCTTTGCGCGTTGACGATCTTCTTTTCTACATACAAGAGAGACAGGAAGGTGTTGTCAAACACCGCTTCGTTCGCGCCTTGCTGGAGCGTTCCCGCCTGTTCGCCTGAGGGCTGCGCCAGCCATTGCAGATAGCCGTTTTCACGAACAAGGTATGCGGCGCCTTCGGGCAGATTGTCAAACACAGCTTTCTGGCCGCGGCTGAGTTTCAATTGGCCATAGCCATCAGTCGCGTGGATGCCGGCCACCGGCTGGCCATCCTTGAACAGAAGATAGGTTTTGTCCTTCAGGGGTTTATTATCAAGCAGCACCGTAAAGGTGAAGGCGTCTTCCGCATAAATCTCGGGCGCTTTTACCTGTCTTTTTTCAATGGACAGGGCTGCGCGCCTATAAAGCTCAACGGTGGTCTGGTTGCCGATGATGTCCGGCTGGGGAAGAACGCCCCCGCCTGACAGTATTTTTTCAGAAGAAAACCGGACTTCGTTGTAGGCATACTTTTTTTCGGGCGCAGCGTGATCCGGCGCAGTCATGCGAATGCCAAAGCTTACCGCCTCACCGGCCTTTAAAATAAAGTCGGTATCATCCGTCTTTTTGCTGAGGTCCACCGCCACTGCCAAAACCTCAGACAATTCACCTGTCCAGGCAGAAGCTTCCACCCACCCGGGAGCAGCCAGGCTGACCGTCTGCCCGCGGTCTGAAGAATAATAGACCACTGGCTTGATGCCCTTGTTTTTTAAAGCATTCAGATCCATCCCGGCAAAGGTACCCTGCCAGTAGTCGGCGCCGGGGGCCGCGTCTTCCAAACGATCGAAAATGACAATGCTTTTAAGGTCATCCTGTGAGGAAGCAACTTTTAAGGTGTAGGTATAGCCTTTGCCAACTTCCACCCTTGTGTCGATGACAGGGGAGGAAAACAGATCGGCATCCGCCCTCACCCTCTTTTGAATTCCTGAAATCGCGGCTCCGGCGATATTGATGTTATGGGCTGCCTGCGCATAAATCACATGGTTGGGGCTTACGCCATCTCCGTTGATGTCATAGAAATACGCTTCTGTGCCATTGGGCGCTCCGGTGCCGTCATCCGGGTAGGCGCTGCCGATCATGCGCTCAACGGTGTCAAAAGCGCTTATGTTTGTTCCGCCGTTGGCAATGCCGTGATCCTCCCAGTCATAATAAGCGCCGAACTGCACCCCCCAGGCCTGATACCATTGTCTGACGTTTGTGCGCGGCGTGTACACGCCGGTGGGGTCCGCGCCGCTGTAGGCGAGGGTAAAGCGGACTAACTGTCTGCCGCTGTCGCGGAAGTTATCAAAAACTTCATAATCCAGGGAAACATCCTTGGTTTGCCAGCTGCGGCTGTCCTGGTAATTGACACCCAGGTTGACAATGCCTGCCTTGGTGCCGGCAGAGGGATCCATTTTGATGCCCAGGGGCAATAAATCGTAAAACACCACCTCACCGCGGTTCAGGTCAAAACCGCGTTCTTTCAAAAAGTCGATGCCCTGGGTGTAGATATCGTAGCCCTCCGAGCCTATGAGGGAGTAGGTCAGTTTTACCCGGGCCAGCGCGGAATCCTGGACGGCGCTTACATATTTTTGGGTCTGGTTGGTGCCCTGAATAGAAGTCAGCCTTACCGTTTCTTTTTCACGGTACAGGTATCCGCCATAGGCCGCCTGGTCGTGAGCCTCAACGTCATCTTTGAGGTTCTCAAGACCATCATTGTTGCCGGGGGCATACAGCGTGGTGCCGTCAGGATGCAGGATGTATTCCCCCATGAGGTTCATCACCGTGCATTCCGTAATCTGCTGGTTGCTGATGAATTCATTCAAAATGGGCGAAGAGGCGCGCAGCACCGTGGTCATGTTCATCCTCAGCTCAAAGCTGTACCGGTCGGTGCTGTGCTGCGCCTGGACCTGATAAATGCCGCGGCCATAGTAGGAAGCCGGTATCTGGTAGGTGTTCACCTCCTGGAAAGGCACATCGGTCACCTTTTGCCACAGGCCGGGCTTGTCCGCCGTCATGACGGAAACGGTTACAGGATCGCCGTCCGCAACGGGGACAGCGGCGTCTTCGTATATATCGATCTCGTTTTCAGCAATGAAGAATTTAATGTCTTTGTAGTAATAATCCTCAGGTCCCATCTGCCGGTATGCGCCCACATTGCTTTTGATGAAATGCAGATCGTCAACCACAACAATGCCGTATTTCCCGGACTGTGCCATGTCATAGCCCTGGGCTCCGCTCATAACCCGCCAGGCGCTGGGCAAAGACATGTCTTCGCCCATCGTGGCGCGGGATTTGAGCACGCTGTAATAACCCTCTTCGATAGAAACGGGGTATGACTTCTCGTGGTAATAGTCATCGCCCTTATAAATCCATTCATAGTCTTCCCAGGTATGGGCTGCATTGGAGGTCAGCTCCTGAGGGATATGATCATCCACGCCGGTTACCTTCACCCGGATGGTATTGGGGATTTCTATGTACTGACCATTTGCCGTGAGATTGGCAAGGGGATAGCGCACGACCGTATAAAGCACTCTCTGCGCAGTATCCAAGCTATAGAGCTCTTTGTTATTCAGAAGCAGCGTGCCGCCTTGCTGAAAGGTTTTCAAAGGGCCAGTTTTGATGACCTGTCCGACAACCTCGCCCCCCAAGGCAGGCGAATCGGTAATCTCCAGGTTCCAGGGCTGGCTGGCAACCACGTCAAAGCGGGTTTCCCATAAAACATATTTGTAAGAATCAAAATCTGCCGGCTGTTGTAGGGCCGGATAGTTAAGAGCCGCTAAAACCTGGTTCCAGGTGTAGAGCTCCGGATAATATTGCTTGTCAATCTGATGGTATGCGCGTTTGACAGCAGACTTTAACACCGCCTCAGTGTCAAAGCTGCCTGTTATCGCGGTGGTGGGCAAAGGTTCACCCAAAATGCTTACTTCCGGATGAATTGACCAGCTTGTGCCATCCACAGTTTTCATGTCATTGATTTCATACAGAATCTGGATGGAGCTGTTGGAACCGGCAGCAATGGGTTTAGTGTTGCTGAAAAGCAGATAGGACACGCCGTTTTCTTCAACAATTGTATAGTTAAAGGGGCTTACCGGGCTCTCCAGAGGCGCTTGGGGCACGCCGATGGCAGCAGGCAGGAGATCCGCCCCGCTGCGCTCTTTGAAGAGCGCGTAAGGCACCTTGATCTGTGCTTCCCCCGCAGGGATATCGCGGTCCGTACGCAGGGAAACCTCATACTTCACCGGCTGAGACGTCGGCTTCTTATCCCCCACCAAGTCCAGGTTGGTGCGGGTTTTTTCCGTTCCGTCCAACTGCGTGTATTCCACATAGAATATTTCAAAATCAACGTAGTTTTCCGGCGGAATCGCCCCCGCCTGCGCAAGCATTGGCAAAGCGAAGGAAAGCGCCAGCAAGATGCCCAAAAGAAGCCGTGCATGCCTTTTCAAAAAAATCACGTTATTACTCCTCTTTTGCTGATGATATTCACTTGAAAACACATTTTGACATCAGAGACAGGATTGCCCCAAGATCTAGATAATGGTGCGCCAGTTGAGCAAACTGCCGTATTTTTCAGAAAAACAATTGATTCTACATGAAACTTATCAAGAACCTTATACCTGAAGAAACAACAATTTTCCACACCTGCTCCTGCATACATCGGTCTGTTTTGCGAGAAGATATCATATTGTATACATTTCGTCAATCTATTTATAACCCAATTTCAGTAAATTTTAGTATATTTTTAACAAATCCGTGATATCAATGAACTAACACCAGAAAATCAGATCAAGTCTGGAAATGATTGACCCGGATTGCAAGGAATTTGTATTTTCAAACGTCAAAAAGGAGAAGCAATCCTTTTTGCAGCAGAATTCATGCATCATTAAGACTTGGCTAAATACAGGGAAAAGGGCTCTTCATACAGCGCGGAGCCGTCACGACTGCAAAGAGCTGCCGCGGTTGCGGCAGCTCTTTGTGATCATTGGGTTAAATTACTTGGCTGCTTCCTCAATGGCGACCGCGACAGCGACCGTGGCGCCGACCATGGGGTTGTTGCCCATGCCGATCAGGCCCATCATCTCAACGTGCGCGGGCACGGATGAGGAACCGGCGAACTGCGCGTCGGAATGCATGCGGCCCATGGTGTCCGTCATGCCGTAGGAGGCAGGGCCGGCAGCCATGTTGTCCGGATGCAGGGTGCGCCCGGTGCCGCCGCCGGAAGCGACGGAGAAGTACTGCTTGCCATGCTCATTCGCCCACTTTTTGTAGGTGCCGGCGACAGGATGCTGGAAGCGGGTGGGGTTGGTGGAGTTGCCGGTGATGGACACGTCCACGTTCTCATGGCGCATGACGGCCACGCCTTCGCTGACGTCGTCGGAACCGTAGCAGCGGACCTTGGCTTTTTCACCGTCGGAGAAGGCGCGCTCGGAAAGCACTTCCAGTTTGCCGGTGGCGTAGTCATACTTGGTCGCCACATAGGTGAAGCCGTTGATGCGGCTGATGATGTAGGCGGCGTCCTTGCCCAGGCCGTTTAAGATGACCTGCAGGGGCTCTTTTCTAACCTTGTTGGCGGTGCGGGCAATGCCGATGGCGCCTTCGGCTGCGGCAAAGGACTCATGCCCGGCCAGGAAGGCGAAGCACTTGGTCTCTTCTTTTAACAGCATGGCGCCCAGGTTGCCGTGGCCATGACCCACGTCGCGCTGATCGGCAACGGAGCCGGGGATGCAGAAAGCCTGAAGGCCATCGCCAATGGCGACAGCGGCTTCAGCGGCGGTCTTGATCCCGCGCTTGACAGCCAGGCCCGCGCCCAGAATGTAGGCCCAGACAGCGTTCTCAAAAGCGATGGGCTGGATGCCGTGTACGATCTTCCTGACATCAATGCCCTTTGACAAAAGCAGCTCGTTAACTTCCTCCAAAGAGGAGAACCCATTTTCTGAAAGCACCTGTTCGATCTGTTTGATGCGGCGCTCATATCCTTCAAATTTCGGCATTTGCTTCTCCTCCTTATTGATGGCGGGGGTCGATATAGGACTTGGCATCGGCAAAGCGTCCATAGGTGCCCACGTTCTTCTCATAGGCTTCCTTGGGGTCGGTGCCTTTCTTGATGGCTTCCATCATTTTGCCCAGGTGGCAGAACTGATAGCCACAGATCTCATCATTCTCATCAAGCGCCAGTTTCATCACATAGCCTTCCGCCATCTCAAGGTAGCGGGGGCCTTTGAGGAGGGAACCGTACATGGTCGCCACCTGGCTGCGCAGGCCTTTGCCCAGGTCTTCCAAACCGGCGCCAACCGGCAGGCCATCCTCAGAAAAAGCGCTCTGGGTGCGGCCATAGGCGATCTGCAGGAAGAGCTCGCGCATGGCGGTGTTGATCGCGTCGCAAACCAGGTCGGTGTTGAGCGCTTCCAGCACGGTCCTGCCGGGCAGGATCTCGCTGGCCATGGCGGCTGAGTGGGTCATGCCTGAGCAGCCGATGCACTCAATCAGGGCTTCCTGAATAATGCCGGCTTTGACATTCAGGGTCAGTTTGCAGGCACCCTGCTGGGGAGCGCACCAGCCAACACCGTGGGTGAGGCCGGAAATGTCCTTGACTTCGCGCGACTGCACCCATTTGCCTTCCTGCGGAATGGGCGCAGCGCCGTGCATTGGCCCGCATTTAACACAGATCATTTCTTCCAGTTCTTTGGAATACTGCATGGTCATCCTCCTTTAATTAGCATGATTGCATATACTTTTTTATTATATCACATTCAAACAGATTTTGCCCCTGTGGGACAAAAAATGGCCAAATTAAAATAGTGAAGATCAGCATCAACAAGTATTGATGATGAAATTTGAAACAAAGTAAAACCGGGCCGGCATAAAGCAAGCCCGGTTTTTAATCATAACAGTTCGCAGTCCTCAAGCGGTCCAGGTATGGGGATTAGTTGCGGTGCGCCACCCAGTAGTCGCGGACTGTTTCGATGTTCTGATAGATGTACTCAAAATCGATCTCCCAAAGCGGGATCTCGTTTAAAGCAATATTGCCTTCAGCGCTTGGATTCTCAGGCCTGACAGACCAGGAGCCCAAAGAGACCAGGGGGGCGTAGCCCTCTCCCTTGCCGTCCTCGCCGCCCATCCAGAATTTGATGAACAGCTTGGCCGCGTTGGGGTGTTCCGCTTTGTTCGCGATGGAAATAAAGTTCAGGGCAGGGATGCCGTTTGACACCTGCATCGTGGTGGGGCTGTAGTTGATGGCGAAGCCTTCGTCCTTTTTGCGGAGTTTGACAGAGGAAGAATATCCCACCGGCGGGTTGGCCTGTCCCTTGGCGCCAACCAGTTCAATCACCTCATCAGAGCCTTTGGCCATGATGGGATTGTTGGCCAGGAAGCGCTTGATAAAGGCATAGCCAGCATTGGGTTCGTCATCCGCAAGCACGATGGGCTCACCAAAGACCTTTTCATAATCCTCAGCCATCTCATCCGCGTGCTGAACCATCACGGTCAGGGGGGCGCAGTAGGCATCGTTGCTGGCAGCGTCCTGGAACACAACACGACCGCGCCACTCCTCTTTGGTCAGATCCCACCAGGAGGTGATGGGCGAAGTGTCATAAACCTCGGTATTGTAGAACCAGAGATTCAGTTCCAGCATCAAAGGGGTGAGGGTTTTGTAGGATTCCGGCACATTTGCGAAAATGGAGTCTGGCTGGTAGTTGTGAAGCCAGCCTTCACCAAAGATCTCAAAGGTGTATTCCCCCACCTGTTCCTTGGAGTGCAGGATATCGACCGTGTGAATGTCTGACTCATATTCAGTGACGAATTTCTCTTTCAAAGTGCCTGATGAAATGTCATACACCTCAACCGCGATGCCGGGATACTTTTCCGAAAAGGCGTTTGCCACCTTCTGGGTACGGCTTGAAATGGTGTAGATGACCAGTTTGCCTTCCGCCTTGGCTTTCTCGTAGAGTTCTTCAACGCTTTCGTCCAGGTTGAGGCCGTTGTCGATCGCCCACTGGTCCTCTTCGGTTCCGGCAAACGCGCCAAAGGCCAGGGAGATGATCAACAGGGTCGTAAGAAACAGGGATAAGGTTCTTTTCATGGGTCATTCCTCCTTTTGTTTTGTTGAAATGCTTTTAGCAGTTGTCACTGCATTTCATCGCTGTCAGACAATTTGACCAGCTGCCCGGAGCTGTCGTCATAGATGTTCAGAAGAGCGTCCGGGATGCTCAGAAAAACTGTTTCATCCCGCTCATAACGCTTGATGCCAAGTTGCTTTGCAAGGAAGGATTGCCCGCCAACAGTCAATTGGATCAGGGTCTCAGAACCAGCAGGCATGTCTGAATACACTTTGGCTGCCAGAGAACCGGGCGTTTTTGTTCTGGAAATAAGGATCTGCTCCGGCCTGAAACCCAGTTTGCAGTTGAACTTGTCCAAGCCCTTAACCACGGGGGTGCATTGCGAAAAATCAAAGCGCTGTTCGCCAAAGGGGCTGTTGACAACAAGCCCTTCATTGGTCACCTCGGCTGTTCCGTCAATGATGTTGATGCGCGGATTGCCGATGAAGGAAGCGACCCTGAGGGTGGCGGGATTCTGATACACCTGCATGGGCGTGCCCACCTGCTCGATCCGGCCGTCAAAAAAGATCGCGATCCTGCTTGAGAGCGTCAGGGCTTCAACCTGGTCATGGGTCACATAGACAATGGTCGTTCCCATTTCCTGATGCAGGCGCTTTAACTCGCTGCGCATGTCAATGCGCAGTTTCGCGTCCAGGTTTGACAGCGGCTCATCCAGGAGCAGCAGCTTTGGTGAGGACGCGATCGCCCTGGCGATCGCCACCCTTTGCTGCTGTCCGCCAGAGAGCTCTGAGGGATAGCGTCCGGAAAACTCCGCGATCTGCATACGGGACAAAGCGCTGTCTACCAGCTCATGGATCTTGCTTTTGGGCAATTTCGCGACCTTTAATCCAAAAGCCACGTTGTCAAACACCGTCATATGCGGCCAGAGCGCGTAGGATTGAAACACCAGGTTCAGCCCGCGTTTTGAGGGCGGTTCAAAAAACTGTTCCTCCGCGTTGGCAATAAGTTTGCCATCCAGATGGATGGTTCCCTGCTGCGGTTTCTCAAGACCCGCGATGACCCTGAGGGTGGTGGTTTTACCGCAGCCCGATGGACCCAGAAGGGTCATGAACTCCCCATCCTCAATAACCAGATCCACATCCTTTAAAACATGGTTGCTTCCATAGAATTTGTTGATGTTCTTCAGTTCGATCCTGCTCATGTTATCCTCCCAGCCCGCCGGCAATGTCCGCGTGGAAAAACTTGTTGGCTATCCAGTAAAAGAAGAAGACCAGCACAAACATCACAATGGCCACCGCGCTCGCAGGCTGCTGAAAGCCGCTGGTAGAGTAAGTGTAGGCCATGTATGGGAGCGTTGCCTGGGTCGGGGTCATGAGGATGATAATCAGGTCCAGCTCTTTCATAATGCTGATGAGAATCAGCATCAGCCCGCTCATAAAGCCGTTTTTGGCCAGCGGAAACACAATGCGCAAAAAACGGGTGATAAAGCTGGCCCCCGCCAACTGCCCCGCCTCCTCCAACTCCGTGCTGATCTGCAGCATGTTGGAGGTCCCGGCGCGTGAAGCAAACGGCAGGTGTTTCACAATGGAAACCAGAACCAAAATGGCAAATGTGCCATACAGCGAGGGAATCAGGGTGATGCTTTGCCCAAACAGGCTGATCCTGGTGGGCGTCGCGAACATCGCAAGGTACATCGCGCCAAAGGCGATGGAAGGGATCAGGTAGGGAATAAACACCATCTGCTCAACCAGTTTGCCGCTTTTTAAGTGGCGTCCGCGGGAGTTGATATAACCCAGAAGCTGCCCAAAAACAGTGGCCAGGATGGAGGTCAGGGCCACCAGCATCAGGGTATTCTTTACAAACATCCAGAATTGGGCAGATTTAAACACGCCGGGCAAGCCGTCTGATATCAGCGGATCGGCCTCCCCAAGCCAGTAATGCAGGGTGAAATTGGACAATCCAAAATCCCCGGCTTTTAACATAAATGTCTGATAAAGCAAAATACCAAGCGGCAGGATAACTGCCACCATCAAAAACAGGATCAGCAGCGCCACGATCAGCCCCTTCCATTTGCCAAGGGACAGCGTGTTGGTGCGCCCGCCCTTGCCGCCAATGGTGGCATAGGACTTTCTGGAGCCGATCAACTTTTGATTGATGAAAATGTTGATGGATGCAATCGCGATCAGCACCAGGCTGATGGCAAAGCCTGTTCCTTTCTCGCGCTGGATGGTTGAATACAGGGAGGTGGAGATGGTGTAGAAATTAACTTTCAGCCCTAAAAAAGAAGGGACGCCAAAGGTGCCCATGCTTTTTGAAAAGGTAAGGATGATGCTGGACAAGATGGCTGGCATGACCAGGGGAAAGGTAATCTTCCGCAAAATCATGGTCTTATTGGCACCGACGATCTCCCCCATCTCCTCCAATTCAGAATTGACCGAGCGCAAGGCGGCGGACACCAGCAAATAAGCATAAGCATAATAATGAATGGACAAAACAGCGATAATGGCCACCGGGCCGTAGGCCAGCCAGTCAGGCGACTGAAGGCCCAGGTAACTTAGAAAGCCTGCTGAACCGCCAATGGTTTCATTGCGAAAGACAGCCAGCCAAGCGATGGATTTGGTCCAGGAAGGCAGCATATAGGGAATGATGACAGCGAGCGAAAAAAACTTTTTAAAAGGCAGATCTGTTCTGACCATCAGCCAGGCGATCAGGGAGCCCAGGGTGATGGAAATGGCGCTGGTCCACAGAGCAATGACCAGGGAATTCCAAAGCGGCAGCCAGAACAGATTTCTGGACACCTCGCTGAAGAGCAAACGGTTCCAATAGAACAGGGTGCTCTCCCCGGCCTTGCCCCCTGGAACCCTTCTTAAATCCGCCCTTGCGAGGGTAAAAGTGGTGCGGATCATTTCTATCAGGGGAACAATGATCAAATAAGCGAGCAAAACAACTGAGATCAATGTAATGATATTGTATGGATTCTTTAACGCATTGAGAATTTGGTTTTTCAACCTTCTTCTGCCCGCGCCGGGGGATGAACCTTGAAGCCGCCGAACTTTGGAACGACTCATTAGAGTCCCCTTTCTGTTTTTCGCATCTAAACGCACTGCGTTGAGCGAGAACGCTCAATGGAAAAAGAAAACGGAGATGTTTCTTTTTTACATTATCCGTTAAGGTAAAGTTTGTGTCAAGTTTATGTAAAATTTAGATGTTTTTTGACATGGGAATCATGAACAGCATCCTTACACGGTGTGGATTAAAAATCAGCGCTTATTTTTCAGATATTATGAAAAGTGTCAGGTGAATATTATAAGGTCAGCGTGATCGCCAGGGTGAACTGGGCGGCGTAGTACAAAAGGATGCATGCCCTGTCCCAGGGGTTTTTGTCCGGGAAAAGCATACGCCTGGCGATGATGCCGTCTGAAACAACGAAAAGGAGCGCTCCAAGAAAGACAGGAAGCGGCTGAGCCAAGGCCAATGAAGCCATGAGGCTGATGATCAGCGCGTACGCAAAATAAGGGCGGATGTCCATCTGCGCCTGGCGGCCATACCTGCGGGCCACAAAGGAGATGAAGAGAACAAGCGCAAGGAAAAGCAGAAGGGAAGGAAGCCCCGGAGCCTTCCTGATGATAAAAGAAGCGATATAAAACAAATGTCCGGCCGCGAAGCAGGCGGTGCCCCAGATGAATTTGATTTCAAGCAGCACATCCGCCGCCGCGCACAGCAGGATGCCAATCGCCATAAGCAGCATGAAGGGCTGTCCAAAAAGCGTATAAACATATAAAGCGAACAAGCCCGCAAAGGCTGTCGTCCCGCCTTTGAGCGTCAGACGAACGGAAGAAGAGCAGCATTTTTTCTCGCTGCTGATCTGATAGCTTGTACCGGTCATGAGCATCAATACAAACAGGATGATACTTAATTCTGTGTGCGGCATCACAGCACCTCCAAAGCCGCATGATCGGCGGCTGTTTCATCGGTCGGATTGCCCATGCTTTCCATCCGGGCAACAGCTTTCTTGCGCCATTTTCCATAGCGGTAAGCCAGGACGTTGATGACGGCGCCCGTCATCCAGGTGGTGAACAGGGCATAATAGACCATCTGCGGGTTGCCCGCGGGCATTTCCGGCGTTTTTGAGAGGTGTACAAGCAGATAGGACAGCGGAACGCGCAGCAAAACCGAGGTAAACAGTGAGAGCCACATGGGCGTTGTCGCGTCCCCCGCGCCGCGCATGACGCCAGAAAGCGTCTGGATAATCGACATGGCAACAAAGCCCAGAGAAAGGATCCTGATGAAGCTCATGCCGTGGGCAATGATGCTTTCTGTCGGGGTGAACAGGTTCATGATGTCATGGCCGAAGATCAAAACAGCGCTCGTCATGACGACGGCCGTGCCAAACGCCAGCGCCACGCCCTGTTTGGCGCCCAATTGCGCGCGGTCCAGCCTTTTCCCGCCGATGTTCTGCCCGGTGAAGGTGGTCATCGCCATGCCGTAGGAGAAATTGGGCATCATGGCAAAGCCGTCAACGCGCATGGAGATGGTGGCCGCGGCGATGATATCCGGTCCAAAGCTGTTTTGAAGCCGCTGCACCAGGATGATGGCCATGGAGAAGATGGCCTGGGTGATGCCGGAGGGAAGACCCAGGCGGATGATGTCCCCCACCGTGCCCTTTTTAAGCCGAAGGGTCTCACGTTTGATCTCAAAGGTTTCCTGCATTTTGCGCAGCTTGTTGTAACACAAAACGGCGGAAACCCCTTGTGAAATGATGGTGGCCAGCGCGACGCCGGGAACGCCCCATTTAAAACTGATGACGAACCACAAGTCCAGCGCGATGTTCAGCGCGCTGGTCAAAAGCAGAAAGCCCAGCGCAGAGAAACTGTCCCCCATACCCCTGAGGATCCCTGAAAAAACATTGTAATAGGTGAAGCCGACGATGCCCCAGAAATAGATCTGCAGGTAGGCGATGGCGTCGCTGATGATTTCCTCCGGCGTTTGCAGCGCGCGCAGAATAAGAGGGGACAGCGTGACGCCCAGCGCCATGATGATCACGGAGACGATGGCGGTCAGGGTGATGCAGTTGCCGATGGCCAGGCTCAGGCCCTGCCTGTCTTTCGCGCCAAAATACTGGGAAACAAGGATGCCGGCACCCGTTGAGACACCGACAAACAAGGCGATCATAAATATTGAAATAGGTCCTGTGGAACCGACAGCCGCCAGCGCGTGATCGCCCACATACTGGCCGACCACGACAGAATCGGTTGAGGAATACAGTTGCTGGGCGATGTTCCCGATGAGCATGGGCACGGCAAATTCCAGGATCCGCTTCCAGGGAGGGCCGACCGTCATATCCCTGGGCGCGAAGAAAAGCTTTAGTTTCTGCATAAGGGCCTTCTTTCCTTAACTGGTGCTCATTATACCTGTAAGATCGGCCTGTTTCAATGTCAAAATCAGACCTGGTATGCCTGTTGGGGATGAAAACCGCGGGAAAATGCGCAATTGACCGGCAAAACGCAGTGGGGTAGAATAGCGAAGGTTCGTTTGAAACCAGATGGAAAGGTGGATTTTATGAATGTGATTTTTTCCGCCCTGATGGGCATCGTGCAGGGGCTTTCGGAGTTTTTGCCCATATCATCCTCAGGCCATCTGATCGTGGCTGAGAAATTGCTGGGGCTTTTAGGCTATCAGCCGGGCGGCAGCGCCATCGCGTTTTATGTGATGCTGCACATGGGTACGCTGATCGCGGTCGCCATCGTGTTTTGGAAGGACTGGATCGACATGCTGCTGCACCCGGTCAAGAACAGGACACTGCTGTTGCTGTTCATCGCTTCCCTGCCGGCGCTGTTTGTCAAGGTCCTCCTGGGCGATCACCTGGACAAGCTGTTTGAGGGCTGGTTCCTGGGCATTTCCTTCCTGATCACGGCGCTGTTCCTGGTGGTGGTCGAGGTGCTGGACAGGAAGAACGCAGGCAAAGCCCAGAAGGATGAGGTGAATATCAATAGCGCGCTCATCATGGGCGGCTTTCAGGGCATCGCCCTTTTGCCCGGCGTCAGCCGCAGCGGGTCCACGCTGCTTGGCGGCATCATCAGCGGGCTGAACCGCAGGACGGCTGCAAAATTCTCCTTCATGATGTCCGCGCCCGCTATCCTGGGCAGTTTTATTGTGGAAGGCAAGGACGCGGTGGAACAGTTTGGCGTTAAGTCCCTGTTCAACCTTGAGACCATGATCGGCCTTCTGCTCGCGGCGGTGTCCGGCTACCTGGCCATCCGCTATATGCTCAAACTCATCGAGCGCATCAGTTTCTTCAAATTCGCGCTTTACGTCGCCCTGGTGGGCATCCTTGTCATCATCCTGCAACTGACCGGAACAGCGGGCTTCCCGCCCATCCAGCCGCCCGCGGTTTAAGGAGCGTCATGTTAAAGATCATTGTCGCCGCCCTGCTGGTCATTGCGCAGCTGTGCGCCTGTCCCCTGTCGGCCAAGCAGGAGGAAGCGTATTACCCGACACCCTCGCAGCATATCTTAACCGGCAAGGGTTACTGGGAGACCCCCATGAACATCAACAACCACCAAGCCGTTTGGGACATGCTGATGCAGCCTGTCACCGTGGTGAAGGGGAAGCAAAAATCCCAGCAGGTTTTGTACAAGGAGCCGGACAGCAATTCAGAGCCTGTGGGCGACGTGACGCGGGACTCCCAGGGGCTTCATGTTCTGGAAACAAGGGACGACGGCTGGAGCCTGGTGGAGACCTATTCCAGTTCCTTCCATGACAGCAAGGTCAAAGCCTGGAACCAGCTGGTGCAGGGATACATCAGAACCAATATGCTGGAGACAGTCAAGCCAAAGGCCAAGTACGGCCTGGTGATCGACAAGCTGGACCAGAGGATGTACATCTTTGAAGACGGGGAGCTTTATGACGTCCTGATCATTTCGACCGGCCTTGCCAATGAGCGCCAGCCCTATAACGAAACACGCTCAGGTGAGTTTCTGATCGTGAGCCCTGTGGGCGGCTTTGAGGTGGAAGGTTTGAACGCCGCTATGGGGCTGCGGTTCAATTTTGGCGACATCCTTCACGAGGTGCCTCACAGCGTCCGCGACGGCAAAAAGAACTACGATAAATACGAAGCCGTCCTGGGTGAGCGCGCCAGCCACGGGTGCATCCGGGTGCAACGCAAGAGGACGCCCAAGGGCACCAACATGACCTGGGTGTGGAACAAACTGCGCGGGCGGATGGACACCAAGCTGGTCATTTGGGAAGACCTGAAAGGGCGCCAGCTGCCGCATGTGGACCCCTCGACCCCGCTTTATTACAATGATCAAGGCGGGCAGAACTATCATTCAGCAGAAATCTGCTACGGCGTCCGGGAAAAGTTCCTGCCCTTGAAGCCCTTCACCTACGGGGAACTTGGGGATGAGCCGTACAAACACCTGACCCCCTGCCCCTACTGCGTCCCGCCCAGAAGGCCGGAACAGATCGACGAAATCAACAACGCGCACAAATGAAACGGTCATATGTCCGCGGGCTATTCCTCAAATGCGCAAACAGCATCATGCGGGAAAAAGCGGAAGAATACCATTGAACCCGGCTTAAAAACACTTGAATTGAAAACTTGCAAACATGGGCTTGTTTTGCTATCATTACCAGGCCGTGTGCGATGTCGGGCCTCGTGCGATTCCATGGTGTGAACCCTGTCAGGACCGGAAGGTAGCAGCAGTAAGCGCAAGTTGGGATGTGCTGCGGGTTCACCCGATGCCGCACACGGTTTTTGCGGAAATCATTGCGGAGGTAGCAATCACGATGTGGAAGATCCCCCAGGCGCTGGATTTTGACCCTGAAATCAGAAAAACCATTGAGGATGAATGCTTTAGGCAGGAATCTCATCTTGAATTGATCGCCAGCGAGAACTTTGTGTCCCCGGCCGTCATGGCCGCGATGGGCACGCCGCTGACCAACAAGTACGCAGAGGGCTATCCTGAGAAGCGCTATTACGGCGGGTGCGAATTTGTGGACGTGACGGAAAACCTGGCCAGGGAACGCGCGAAGGAGCTGTTTCACGCGGAGCACGCCAACGTTCAACCGCACAGCGGCTCCCAGGCAAACCAGGGAACCTACATGGCCCTTTTAAATCCCGGGGACACCGTGCTTGGCATGAACCTGAACCATGGCGGCCACCTGACCCATGGCAGCCCGGTGAACGCGTCCGGCAAGCTGTATAATTTTGTCCCTTACGGCGTTGACCCGGAAACAGAGCGGATCGATTACGACCAGCTGATGAAGACAGCGCTTGAAGTCAGACCCAAATTGATCGTGGCGGGCGCGTCCGCCTACTCCAGGGAGCTGGACTTCAAAAAATTCCGTGAGGTCGCTGACGCCGTGAACGCCTACCTGATGGTGGACATGGCGCACATCGCGGGCCTGGTGGCCACCGGCCTTCACCCAAGCCCCGTCCCCTACGCGGACGTGGTGACCTCCACCACCCACAAGACCCTGCGCGGCCCGCGCGGCGGGTTGATCCTGTGCAAGGAAAGCCTGGCCAAGGCCATTGATAAGGCGATCTTCCCGGGCATCCAGGGCGGCCCTTTGATGCACATCATCGCGGCCAAGGCCGTTTCCTTTAAAGAGGCGCTGAAGCCGGAGTTTAAGGCCTATGCCGGGCAGATCGTGAAAAACGCCAAAGCCATTGAAGAAACCTTCCACAAGGAAGGGGTGCGCATGGTGTCCGGCGGCACGGACAACCATCTGCTGCTCATCGACCTGGTGGACACAGAGATGAGCGGGGCGGAGCTTGAAGACCTGCTGGGGCAAGCGAACATCACGGTCAACAAGAACATGGTGCCCAGGGACAAGCGCAAGCCCAGCCAGACCAGTGGCGTGCGCATCGGCACCCCGGCGGTGACAACGCGCGGCATGAAAGAAAAAGAAATGACGCAGATCGCCTCCGGCATCGCCGCCATCATTAAAAAGGGCGAAAGCGCGGTGGGCGAAGTGAAGGAAATGGCCATCCAATTAAGCCGGGAGTTCCCGCTGTATAAATAATTGAAGCGATAAAGTGTCTGCGGACACTTTGTCGTTTTGGAGGAACCGGCGGCCGGCAAAGCCGCCAGGCATGTTTTTATCTAGAAGGAAAAATCCCTTTAAAACTCCCCAAAGCGCATATATCTGTAACCTGACCGCTTTTTAGCGGTTTCTTTGTTTTGCGGATATGACCGGACAAGTTTGTTGATGTCCTTGGCCTGTGTTACAATAGCCAGGAGGTGAGAGCATGAAAGAAACCTGTATTCTGGTGGACGGACACAGCCTGATGTACCGGGCGTTTTTCGCCTTGCCCGACATGGACGCGGACGGCATCCCCACCAACGCCGTTCACGGCTTTATGAGCATGCTGTTAAAAGCGTTTGAAGACATTCACCCGCAGTACTGCGTGGTGCTGTTTGATGAGCACGGGCCTGTGTTCCGGCATGAAGCCTATAAGGAATACAAAGAAGGCCGCGCCCCCATGCCCGACAACCTGCGGCCGCAGTTTGACGTGATCAAGGATATTTTGTCCAGCATGGGCATCGGCGTCATGAGCCTGCCTGGCTATGAGGCTGATGACCTGATCGGCACCCTGTCGCTGCAGACCAAGAAGAAGGGCATCAGGGCGCTGATCCTGTCCGGCGACAAGGATGACCTGCAATTGGTGGACGAGGATGTTCAGATGCTGTTCACCAGGAAGGGCATCTCCGAAACCGTGATCTATGACCCGGCCGGGGTCAAGGAGGCCTTTGGCATAAGGCCAGATCAGGTGGCCGACTGGAAGGGCCTGATGGGCGACCCCAGCGACAACATCCCGGGCGTGCCCGGGGTGGGCGAGAAGACCGCGGTCAAGCTGCTGCAGGAGTACGGCAGCATGGACGAGGTTTTTAACAACGCGGACAAGATCAAGGGCAAACTGGGCGAGCGTCTGAGGGAGCACAAGGACCTGGCCCTGATGAGCCGGGAGCTTGCGACCATCAAAAGAGACCTGCCCGTGACCCTGAGCCTGAAGGACGCCACCCTGGACAAGCTGGAAAACGGCATCCCCGTGATGAAAAAGTACCAGCTCAACACCGCCTCTGAGCGCGTGCGCAGGTTTGTTGGCAAGGGGCCCGAAACCCAGGAAAACGCTCAGGTAAAAGAAATCAGCTGGCAGACGCTTGACAGCCCGGAAGCCATCAAACAATTCCTGAGTCAGGCAAATGACGCCCCGGTCGCGGTATTCGCGACAGACGAGGAAGTCTCCCTGATGAAGGAGAACGGGCAGGGCGCTCAGGTGAAGATCGCGCCCGGCCAGCAGAGCCTGTTTGACATCCCGGGCGGGCTTGACAGCGTGGAGGCGCTGAACACAGCGCTCCCCCTTCTTCAAAACGGGATAATCGCCCATCACGCCAAGCAGCTGTTCCACCTGATGAAGCTGAAAAAGGCCTCTGACGCAAACTTGGTTTTTGACACCATGGTGGGCGCCTACCTGCTCAACTCCCAGGAAAAAAGTTACGCGCTGCAGAGCTTTGCCAAAAGGGACGCCGGCGGCGTGATGGAATTGTACCAAAAGCAAAGGGCGCGGCTTCGGGAGGAGGGCATGGAAGAGCTGTTCAGCACCATTGAACTGCCCTTAACCCGGGTGCTGTACGACATGGAGGTGCTGGGCTTCCAGGTGGACGAAAAGGTCTTAACCCGCCTGGGCGAGGACTTCACCCAGAAAACAGAGGCGCTGCGCGAAAAAATCTATGAATTAACCGGAGAATCCGGCTTCAATCTCAACAGCCCCGCGCAATTGGGCAAGGTGCTGTTTGAAACGCTGGGGCTTCCAACCCAGCGCAAGACCAAGTCCGGTTACAGCACGGACGCGGAGTCGCTGGAGGCCATCGCGCCCCTGCACCCCGCCATTCCCCTGATCCTGGACTACCGCCAGGTGAGCAAGTTGAACAGCACCTATATTGACGCCCTGATCCGGAAGATGGACAGCGTCGGGCGCATCCACACCACCTTTGACCAGGTGGGCACAGCCACCGGGCGCATCTCCTCCAACGAGCCCAACCTGCAGAACATCCCGGTCAGGACCCAGATGGGCCGGGACATCAGAAGGGCCTTTGTGGCCAAGCCTGGCCATGTGCTGGTGGACGCCGACTACTCCCAGATAGAACTCCGGATCCTGGCGCACATGAGCGGGGATGAGGCGATGTGCGACGCCTTCAACAAGGACCAGGACATCCACACCCGAACAGCCGCTGAGATCAACGGGGTGGAATTAAGCGAGGTGACAAGCGCCATGCGCTCCGACGCGAAGGCTGTCAACTTCGGTATCGTGTACGGCATCAGCGATTTTGGCCTGGCGCGCAACATCGGGACGACCAGGAAGCGGGCGAGCGACTTTATCAACCGCTATTTTGAGCGCTACCCGGGCGTGCGCGGATTTATGGACAGCGCCGTTAAATCCGGGTATGAGAACGGCTATATCTCCACCCTCTTTGGCAGGCGCAGGCAGCTGCCCGAACTCAAGAGCGGCAACGCGAACACCCGAAACTTCGGCGAGCGCGTTGCCATGAACACCCCCATTCAGGGCACGGCCGCGGACATCATCAAGGCCGCCATGGTCAAGGTCTATGAGGAACTGATCAGGCGGAATTTTGAAGCCCGGCTGGTATTGACGGTGCATGACGAACTCATCATCGAAGCGCCTGAGAAGGAAGCCGAGGAGGTCAAGCTGCTGCTCAGGCAGGTGATGGAAAACGTGATCAAACTGAAAGTACCCCTGAAGTGCGACATCAAGATTGGATACAGCTGGTATGACACAAAATAAACCTTATTTGATCGGCTTGACCGGCGGCATCGCAAGCGGCAAGAGCATGCTGTCCTCCGCGCTGAAAGGGCAGGGCGCCCTTGTGATCGATGCGGACGAAATATCAAGGGAGCTGACGGCGGAAAACGGCCCCGCGCTGCCTTTGATCAGAAAGGTTTTCGGGAACGCGGTGTTTGACGGGAAATTTTTAAACCGCAAGGCGCTTGCGCGCGCGGTGTTTGAGGATCCCGCCGCGCTTGAAGCGCTTGACAACCTGATGCATCCCCTGATCTTTGAGGAAATGGACAGGCAGATCCACCTTCATCAGGAGAAACCCGCCCTGATCCTGGATGTTCCGCTGCTGCATGAAACGGGGTATGACAAAAAATGCGACGAGGTCTGGTGCGCGTGGACGCCCGTGAACACGCAGATAGAACGCCTGACAGATCGTGGTCTCACCGAAGAGGAAGCGCGCGCCCGCATCAGAAACCAGATGCCCGGGATCAAAAAGGCGCTTCTGTCCGACCGCGTCATCATCACCACCGGCCCCAAGGAAAACAACGCCCGGGCTGTTGTCCGGCTTTATCAGGATTGCCTAAGGAGAATCAAACGTGTCTGAATCCCCGTGGAATGTGAAAAACCGCAATCGGCGCGCGCCAAGGACCCTGGTATCCCAGGGCGCGCAGGTGAAGCACGTGCCCCATCACCCTCCCTCGACCCGGCAGCCCCGCGCGAGGATGCACGGCAAGCCCGAAAAAGAAGCGCAGCAGGCGCAGGCTGTTACACAGCAGGATCAGACTTCGCAGCCCCGTGTCAAAAAGCCCGTGTCCGTCCCCTTTTTGGTGCTGATCTCGCTTTTGGTGCTGACGACCGCGGTTGCCGTTATCATGCTGGCCCTGAACCAGCAAAAGCTGGACAGGCTTAAAGACCAGCGCGAAGCGGAGGCGCAGCGCCTTCTTCAATTCAAGGAAGAACACTGGAACGCCAGGGCCAAGTCCGGCTACATGGAGCTGATTGAGAAATACGCGAAGGAAAATGACTTAAACCCATCCTTTATCTCCGCCATCATCAAATGCGAAAGCAGCTACCGCGCGAACGCGGTAAGCTCCGTGAACGCCAGGGGGCTGATGCAGATCATGCCGGACACAGGCACCTGGCTGGCCGGGCGGCTGAACATTCAGGGATACCAGCCCGACTCCCTGTTTGATCCGGAGCGCAACATCGCCTTTGGCGCGCATTATCTGGCTTATTTGAGCAACATGTTCAGCGGTTCCCCGGTCATGGTGGCGGCCGCCTACCACGCGGGCGCCAACAACGTGAAGCACTGGGCGCTGAAGCACGCGCCGGATCAGAGGACCCTCACGCTGGAAATGATCCCCATGAAGGACACAAAGGATTATGTCGGAAAGGTGATGAAAGCGTATGCGATCTATTACGAAAAAGACCAGGGCCCTGACCCTGTTTCTCTTGTTGATCTGCCTGACGGCGTCATCAGTCTCAGCGGAAAGAAATGACAACGAAAGCATCATCATCGGCATTGTTTCCGCCACCACCACCAGGCTGAATCCTTTGATGCCGGTGGAGCGGGAGTTTATGTCCCTCACCGCGCTGGTGTATGAACCCCTTTTGACGATTGATGACGACTACCTGCCAAAGGGCGTGCTGGCGGAGAGCTGGAGCTCCTCCGGCAAGGGGGACAGCTGGACCTTTGTTTTAAGGGATGGCGTCACCTTTCATGACGGCACGCCCCTGACCAGCGCTGACGTGGTGGCAAGCGTGGAAGAGATCCTGCGCCTGGCCAATGACGAGGCGGCAACCAACAAAGGCGCGTATTCCTCGCTGAAATATTTTATCAACAGGATCACAGCTGTGGACCCGCGCACGGTGACCATCACCACCAACCGCAAAAACTTCGGCTTTTTGTACGCGATGAACTTTCCCATCCTGCCCGCAAGCCAGGTCCAGGCGGACGCGCCGGCAGGGTCCGGGCCTTACAGGGTGGAGCAGTTCATGCCGGCTGACTACATCTGGCTGTCGGTTAACTCCTCCTGGTGGGGCGGGAAGCCCGCGATCACCGAGATCAGCGCGCTGTTTCACGCGACCAACCGGGAGTTGATCACAAGTTTCGAGTACAACCGCGTGGACGCGATCATCACCCGCTCCATGACCGCCGCGCAGTACCGCTCCGGCGTGTCCTCCCTGAACCTGTCCTACCGCACAAAGCAGCTGGAAACGCTGATGATGAACCACAGGAGCTATGAGCTTGCCGACATCAGGGTGAGAAAAGCCATCAGGGCTGCCTTGAACCTGGACGGCATCATGCAAAACGCGTACATGGGCATGGCGATGCGCACGGACACCCCCCTGCCAAGCGGCACCTGGACCTATTTCGGCTCCGACACCGCTTATCGCCAGAACCTGGACCTGGCCAACCAGCTGCTGGATGAGGCCGGCTGGGTGGACAGCAACGAGGACGGGATCCGCGACATGGTGAAGGACGGGAAAACCGTGAAGCTGTCCCTGCGCTTTTACGCCTATGAGGAGCAGGACAACTCCGTGCGCGCCAATGTGGCGGCGCAGATCGCCTCTCAGCTTCTGGCGGTCGGCATCGAGGCGCGCCTTGACATGATGAGCTTTAAGGAGGTCCGGGAGAAACTGGAAGCGGGCAGCTTTGACCTGTGCATGGCCACCTTCAACATGGACATGACGCCGGATCCAGGGTTTCTGCTGATTTCCGGCAACACAGGCAACTATTCCCGCTACAACTCAAAGGCCATGGACAATCTGTTTAACGAGCTTCGCGCCGCGGTCACCAAGGAGGCCTACCAGAACAAGCTGTACGAGATCCAGGCGCTGTTCACGGAGGACTGCCCGTTTATCTGCCTGAACTACCGCTCAGGCGCCATCCTGACCAGGCGGATGTTTACAAAGACAAGGGACATCCGGGAACCGGAAGTGTTAAAGGGCATTGAAGCCCGCGCGGAATAAGAAGGAGGAAAAGATGCCCTTTATCGAATTAAAACCGGGGACCCTGCTTTCCCCCACAGCGGTTGTGATGTTAAGCTGCGCTTCATTTGAGGACAAGCCCAACATCATCACCCTGGCCTGGGTGGGCACGGTCAATTCCGACCCGCCCATGGTGTCCGTCTCCATCCGCCCGGAACGGCATTCCTACCGGATCGTGAAGGAGTCGGGGGAGTTCGTGGTGAACCTGGTCAGCCGGGAGCTGATGAAGGCGACCGATTTTTGCGGGGTCAAGTCCGGAAAAGAAATGGATAAATTTGAAGCCTGCAAGCTGAACGCCATCGCGGTTCCGGGGATGAAATACGCGCCTGCCATCAAGCAGAGCCCCGCCTATTTGGCCTGCGTGGTGCGCCAGGAGATCGACTTGGGCAGCCACACGATGTTCCTGGGCGAAATTGTGAATGTGGGCGTTCAAAAATCACTGATGGACGATAAGGGCAAGGTGGATTTTGAGCGCGCGGACCTGGTCGCCTACTGCCACGGGGAATACATGGGGCTGAAAAAACCGGAAGGCTTCTTTGGCTTCAGCGTGGCCCGGCCCGAGGTGCTCAAGCGCCGTCTCAAGAAAAATTAAGGCGAACTTTTGTTCTGTTTTTGGCCCCAAAAGCCTTGAACCGGGGTGATGGGGTATGGTAACATAAGGCAGTTTTTGTTTGGAAGGAACCTGTTAAACAAGTGGGCACGAAGGTTGGGGTCATCTCCCTGGGCTGTGTGAAAAACCAGGTGGACACGGAGGAAATGCTGTCCTTTCTGATGAAGGACGGCTTTGGGTTTGTGGGCGACCCTGCGGCAGCGGAAGTGCTGGTAGTGAACACCTGCGGCTTTATCGCTTCCGCCAAGGAAGAATCCATTGACACCATCCTTGAAATGGCTGAATACAAAAAAACCGGCGTCTGCCGGGTTTTGTGCGTGACCGGCTGCCTGTCGCAGCGCTACGGGAAAGAGCTGACAGAAGAGATCCCCGAGATCGACGTGCTGACCGGCGTATCCCAGTACCCGAGTTTGCCCCAATACATCCGCCAGGCAATGCAGGGGCAAAAAGCGGGCAGCACCAAGCGGGGGGCGGATTTTGCGGGCTGCGGGCGCGTGCTGACCACTGCGCCTTACACCGCCTATGTGCGCATATCCGAAGGCTGTGACAACCGCTGCGCCTACTGCGCCATCCCCTTGATCCGCGGCGGCTTCCGCTCCAGGAAAGAGGAGGACATCCTTGCAGAAATGGCGGAGCTTGCCCAAAACGGCGTGAAGGAGCAGATCATCATCTCCCAGGACACCAGCCGCTACGGGGCAGACTTGAAGGGGACTTCGCTTGCAAAGCTGCTGAAAAAAGCGGAAATGATCCCTGGCATCACCTGGCTTCGCGCGCTGTACTGCTATCCGGATGAAACGAGCAAAGAACTGATCGACGCGCTTAATACAAACAGCAAGTTCTGCAAATACCTGGACCTGCCGCTGCAGCACGCCTCCCCCAGCGTTCTAAAAAGAATGAACAGGCGGGGCGATATCAGGGAGATTGAAAAACTGCTGATCTACGCCAGGGAGCGCGGCTTCGCGCTGCGCACCACCATGATCGTTGGCTTTCCAGGCGAAACTGAGGAAGACTTTGAGGAACTGATGGCCTTTGTTGAGCGGGTGCGCTTTGACAGGCTGGGCGCCTTTGCCTTTTCACGGGAAGAGGACACCCCGGCCTACTCCATGAAGGATCAGATCCCTGAGGAAATCAAGCAAATGCGGCTTGACCGGCTAATGGCAAAACAGCAGCAGATCAGCCTCCAGCGCAACCTGGAGCGCGTGGGCAGTATTGAAAAAGTGCTGGTTACGCAGGTTCGGGGCAAAAAGGCCTTTGGCCGCTCCGCCTGGGAGGCGCCGGACAGCGACGGGCTGATTGAGATCAAAGCCGCAAAAAAACTGAAAGAGGGCCAGTTTGTGACAGTAAAAATTTCAGACGCAAGCGAATATGACCTGAGGGCTGACCTTCTGTCTGAAGAGGTGTCGCCATGAACCTGCCCAACAAGCTGACCCTGCTGCGCGTCGCGCTGATCCCGGTGTGCGTTATCCTGATCGCGCTGTCGCAGTTTGTTTTGGCCGGCGTGGTCTTCATCCTCGCCGGGCTGACCGATTTTCTGGACGGGCATATCGCGAGAAAACAGAGCATCATCACCAACTTTGGCCGCTTTGCCGACCCGGTTGCGGACAAGATCCTGTCCCTCTGCGTGATGGTGGCGCTGATCCCCTACTTGAACTTCCCCTGGTGGGCGGTGAGCATCGTGGCCGCGAGGGAATTGGCGGTGGACGGGCTGAGGCTGGTGGCGGTGGAACAGGGCATCGTGATCTCCGCCGGCAAGCTTGGCAAGGTCAAAACCACCTTTCAGTTTTTGAGCGTGATCAGCGCGCTTTTCCTCCTGCCGGAGGCGCTGACAATGGCCCTGTGCGTCATCATGACCGTTTTGACCATTGTTTCCGGCGTTCAGTATTTTTACGCGTCCAGGCAACTGTTTTCAATGAAAAATGATCAAGAAACACAATAAAGAGAGGTAAAACATGGCAGCAAAGACCAGTAAGCAGGAGGCGGCCCTGGCCGCCGCCCAGAATGAGAAGACCCAGGCGCTGGATCGCGCGCTGGCGGCGCTTGACAAGCAGTTTGGCCGCGGCACCGTGATGAAGCTGGGCGAACAGACCAAAATGCAGGTGGACGTCATCCCGACAGGCTGCATTGAACTGGACATGGCCCTGGGGGTGGGCGGGGTGCCGCGCGGGCGCATCATTGAGATCTACGGGCCGGAATCCTCCGGAAAGACGACCGTGGCCCTGCACCTGATCGCGGAAGCGCAGAAGATGGGCGGGCTGGCCGCCTTCATCGACGCGGAGCACGCGCTGGACCCCAATTACGCGCAGCGTTTGGGCGTGAACATTGACGAACTGTATGTGTCCCAGCCCAGCACGGGCGAGGACGCGCTTGAGATCGCGGAGGCGCTGGTGCGCTCCGGCGCCATTGACATCGTGGTGGTGGACTCGGTCGCGGCGCTGGTGCCCAGGGCCGAGATCGACGGCGAGATGGGCGACACCTTTGTGGGCCTGCAGGCGCGCATGATGAGCCAGGCCATGCGCAAACTGGCGGGCGTTGTCAGCAAGACTTCCGCCATCGCGGTGTTCATCAACCAGCTTCGCGAAAAAGTGGGGGTGATGTACGGCAACCCCGAGGTGACCCCCGGCGGCAGGGCGCTGAAGTTCTATGCTTCCGTGCGCCTGGACGTGCGCCGCGGCGAGCAGCTGAAAAACGGCACCGAGGTGATCGGCAACCGCACCAAGGTGAAGGTGGTCAAAAACAAGGTGGCGCCCCCCTTTAGGGTGGCGGAATTTGACCTGCTCTACGGCTACGGCATCAGCCGCGAGTCCTCCATCCTGGACATGGCGGTGGAGCGCGACATCATCCAGAAATCCGGCGCCTGGTTCTCCTACAAGGATCTGCGCATCGCCCAGGGGCGCGAGAACGCTCGCAAATACCTGGTGGACAACCCCGATGTGACCAAGGAGATCGAGGACGCCATCCGCGCCTCCATGACCCCCGGCAGCGCGCATTCCGAGGGCGAGGACGAAGGCGGGGACAGCGAAGAGTAATACCGAACGAATGAATAAATGCACAGAGGGGCTGAAGGATTTTGATGGCTCCGCTAAGCCGAAAGAACGATACGTAGTCGCAGCCTACGCTGAGTGAATGAGGCAACGCGGAGGCGCAAAAGAACCAGCTCATCAAAGCATTTATGATTGAGTTCGGTATAAGGACGGGGAACCGGGGGATGGGGAACGCTTCCCTTTTTGAAAAAAAGGAAGACCAAAAACTTTTAATAACTGGATAGATTGTAATTGTTTGAAAAGAGCGGGAAACTGCTCTTTTTTTGACCACCCGCATAAGCATCTTTAAAAAAACTAAAGGATTATAAGGAGAAAATCGACTCCGCGGCGATGCTGGCGCATGTGGCACAATGTCCTCTGGCATATGACCAGAACCATCTTTTAGTGAAAAATTCGTTGTGCGTCCCGTGCCATGCTGAAGGAAAACCCACCCCGGCAACAGTAATCCATTATATCTTTTCACATAGTGGAGGTTGGAAACTTTTCTGGGATTCAGGTAATTGTCAGGCGTTGTGTAAAGAGTGCCACGACAAGAAAGCGGAGCGTAGAATTAAAGATTCTTCAACTCTGAAAACTATTGTTATTTTTATCTTTACTTAGGTCAGTTTACAAGGAACTACACGCAGACCACGAAACAGGGGCTGCTGACAACAAATAAAGGCTGAGTATCAAGCACCGGGAAAGTGCGGGATATTCAGCCTGTTTTGTTGTCAGGGGTTTCCAAAGGGGCTTGCCCCTTGGCACACGACTTTGCTCGCAAAGTGTAGTGTGTTATACGCTCTGTCGGCGTTGCCGTGAAAATGCCGTTGCCGCCGGAGAGGGCAAGGGCATTTGAAGCGGCAGGAAAGCAGGGCTGTGATTGCGTGGCGTGGAGCCGCAAACGCAGGACTGGTTTTATCAGCAGACAGGGCGTATATGAAAGCCCCCGTTCCTCGTCCCACGCCGGACTTCGGGACAAAATGTCCCGAACTTGTGGACACACTCACGAAAAAACAGACGGATTTTTCTCTCAAAATTGAAATGGGCGGGAAGCCGTTTTAGGGCTTTCCCGCCTTGATTACCCTTTAGCAAAGCCGGGCGGGACTGTCAACGGCGGCGCATGAAATGCGCCGTTCATCTTGACCGTTGACTGGCTCGACTGGCTTTGCTATTTCCCCGATAAACTTGAAGTTGTACTTATGCACAGGCAATCAAGCATCCCGTTTAATCAAAGCGGCATCGGAGTCCGGGCAATCACAATGACTGCCAAAACAGCGCCCGCAAACGCTGCTGCGCCGATAACTGCCGCCGTTTTTTTGCTGAGGTTCTTCTTTACTGCCTTACAGATTAGCATGGTGCAAACCACGCAAACAGCCGCAACCGCAAGCGCAATAACCAGCGTCTCCCATAACCATGAAAGTTCGTATAATATCCCGATGTGCAGGCGTTCAAACGGACGTATGACGCCGCTACAGCCCTTGTGGAGCAGTACAACCGCGATCTGGCCGCATGGGAGAGGCAAGTCCACGGAGGGCAGCAGCCCCAGCAGACCCCGCCTGAAAAGGAGAGCATCCGAAAGAAGCTCCGGGATATGGAGGCGGAGGCCAAACGCCGGAACGACGCACGGCGGCAGCAGACACGACCCCGCAGCCATGATTATGACAGAGGACGCTAAGACAGAAGAATACACCGCAGGAGGCTCCTGCGGTTCATACATAGAAACGCCCTGCAAGTTTGAGGCTTGCAGGGCGTCGATATAAACTGAGGGTATGTTTTTATGCTGTCTCTCCGACAAGAAGCTTTAGGTCTTCGTCCACAGTGCCGATACCGGCGATGCCGAAGTTCTCGACCAGAACTTTCGCCACATTGGGAGAGAGGAAGCCCGGAAGCGTCGGGCCGAGATGAATGTTCTTCACGCCGAGGTAAAGAAGAGCGAGAAGCACGATGACCGCCTTTTGCTCATACCACGCAATGTTGAAGGCAATCGGCAGATCGTTGATATCGTCCAGCCCGAAGACTTCCTTCAATTTCAAGGCAATCAGAGCCAGCGAATAAGAGTCATTGCACTGCCCGGCATCAAGTACGCGAGGGATACCACCGATATCGCCCAGAGCAAGCTTGTTGTACTTGTACTTGGCACAGCCTGCGGTCAGAATTACCACATCATTCGGCAGCTTTTTGGCAAACTCGGTATAGTAGTCGCGGCTCTTCATCCTGCCGTCACAACCGCCCATGACAACGAACTTTCGAATCGCTCCGGACTTCACTGCATCGACCACCTTGTCCGCCAGCGCGAATACCTGCTCGTGCGCAAAACCGCCGATGATGCTTCCGGTTTCGATCTCCTGCGGCGGAGCGCAGGTCTTGGCCTGCGCGATGATGTCGGAGAAATCCTTGACAGCGCCGTATTCTCCTTCAATATGGCGGCATCCCGGATAACCTGCGGCACCGGTTGTCCACAGCCTCTCCTTGTAGGAATCCGCAGGCGGCACGATGCAGTTTGTGGTCATGAGGATCGGGCCATTGAAGGTGGCAAACTCCTCCTTCTGCTTCCACCATGCGTTGCCATAGTTGCCTACGAAGTTGTCATACTTCTTGAAGGCCGGATAATAGTGCGCAGGAAGCATCTCGGAATGGGTATAAACATCCACGCCTGTACCTTTGGTCTGCTCCAGAAGCTGCTCCAGATCTTTCAGGTCATGTCCCGAAACCAGAATGCCGGGGTTGTTCCTCACGCCGATATTCACTTCGGTGATTTCCGGATTTCCATAAGCGCCCGTATTCGCCCCGTCAAGAAGCGCCATGCCGTCCACTCCGTATTTTCCCGTCTCCAGTGTGAGAGCCACGAGGTCATCCAAGCCGAGGCTGTCGTCCAGAAGCTTGGCAAGTGCGCTCTGGATAAATGCGTCCACCTCTTCATTATCTTGCATCAGGGCATTGGCGTGCTTGGAATAAGCAGCAAGACCTTTCAGTCCATATGTAATCATTTCGCGCAGGGAACGTACATCCTCGTTCTCCGTCGCAAGAACGCCCACCTCATCCGAATCTGCCTTCGAGTCAAACTCGTTCTCATTTCCGTTCCAGACAGCCGCTTCCGGAAGACCTGTCGGGTCGACAAGTTTCGCACGCAGCTCCTCTTTGACTGCAAGCGTTTCCTTGATGCGTGCGATGATGGCATCACGGTCGAAGTTGGCGTTTGTGATCGTCGCGAAAAGATTGACTGTCACAAGATGATTGACATCTTTGCCAACCTCTTTTCCTTCCTCGCGCAGCATTGTGGTGACACAGGAGAGCCCTTTGGTCACATAGACCAGAAGATCCAGCATTCCGGATAGCTCCGGTCTCTTTCCACATACACCGACCTTTGTGCATCCGGTGCCCCTCGCTGTCTCCTGACACTGATAACAAAACATCTCACATTTCTCCATTGTTTTTTCTCCTTCCCTTTTTGGCAATTCATTTAGTCGACTTTTACAAACATATCTTTTCCCACACCACAGATCGGGCACACCCAATCATCGGGAATGTCTTCAAATGCTGTTCCCGGAGCTATTCCACCTTCCGGATCGCCGATCGCCGGATCGTAGATATATCCGCAGGGCTCACATAGGTACTTGTCCATTTCGTTTTCTCCTTTCATTTAATCAAGAATTCTTCCGTCGCGGGAAATCGTCACAATCTGCCACAGGATGAACTTGCCGCTTGCTTGAAGCGCATTTTTTGCCCCCATTTCGAGGCCTCCGCAGCAGGGCACCTCCATGCGCACGATGGTTACACCCTTGTCAGATCTTCGCTTTCTTCGTTTTTATGATTCTAGGGTCAACAGCAGTGCCATCTTAAACCGCTTGGCTGCCTTGACGCTGTGAATTCCTGCTTTGGCAAAACGGAAATTCTCACCGGCTTTGATGGGATGTTCTTTTCCTTCGTAGCCAATCACGCCCTCGCCATCCAACACGAAGATGAGCGCTTCGCCCGGAGCGGCGTGTTCGGACAATTCGGTGCCCGCATCAAAGGCCATGATAACAAACTTCATCTTGTCGTTATGCACGACATCCATGTTGACGATCTTGCCGTCCTGATAGGGGACAATTTCTGCCAGTCTGAAAACTTCACCCGCCTTGATTGCCTCGTTCATGATATCTCTCCTCCTGATCGAAACTTCTGTATAAACAGCACCTTCCGCTGTTCGTATTCCCATCGGTGTATCCGTTAGGGTTATAATGCTGTCGCTGGTATGGAGGTTCCGCCTAAAGCCGTCTGCCCCGTAAATCTCTATGACGCCTTCCGCCATAATAATCAGTTTGTGATACGGATAAATCTCTGCGCTGATATCCGTATTCCTGGACAAGGAAAAGCAAATGATGTCGTTTGCTCCGTCATGCACGGCTTTGGAGATCGTGCAGCCGGGAATCGCCGGATTGTCCATTGCGATGAAGAATACTTCTCCGACCTTCTCCTTCATCATCATGTTCTTTTGATCGTAAAGCGGGCATCGTCCCGACTGTCAAGCGCAAAAGGAGTGCCCTCCAACATGCCGCGCATCACGCAGTCTCGGAGCTCGTAGTAGATATTCGTCTCTCCGTTCCAGTACTGTGCGTGAATATCCTGCGTCATTTGCCAAGAGACTTCATCATCGGATTCAGTTACGACAGCATTCACTCTGTCACACGGCATACCGTTGACGAAGAAATCTTCAAAGATGCGGAAAACGTCCGTAGCTTTTTCTGCGTCCCTTCCGTTCCTCCGGCCATAGCGAAACGCGACTTTGCTGATTTCCTCCAATCTTTCGGGATGCGTGGTAAGGACAGTCTGGATCAAATCCGCATACCGCGTTTCCGCATCATGAATCTGATCTTGAAGCCAGCCGTGGATATTGCTTTCATCAATGACGTCTTCCAATGCGGGCAGGTCTCTGATGTAAGCAGTACGATCTGAAATCCAGCCGTTCCCGGTAGCCATGGAGGCAATCGCTTTGGTGAGTTCCTCCTGCTTGCCAATCTTGTTATACAGCCAGAAGTGGATTGGTCCTAAAAATGCACTCATGATCCGCTTACTTTCCGCTATCGGCGATTTTATCGTTGATGGCCTTTATGACGCTTTCAGGATCGACGCCATGAACGGCGCAGGCATCCTCAAGACTCTCCGCCTGGGAAGCCGGACAGCCGAGGCAGTGCATACCGATTCCGAGCAGCACCTCCGCCGTTTCCGGGTACTGGTTTACGATTTCACCGATCAAGGTTTTCCTGTTTACAACTGTGGTTTCCATAAGTTTTTCCTCCCTGTTCTTGATTTTCTGCTATGATTATACTATAATCATAGCAACGAGTATGTTGTTGCAACAACGAAAGGGCGATTTTTATGAATACTTTTTTTCTGACGAACACGCCGCTGTTTCATGGCATCAGCGAGAACGAAATTTCGGAACTGCTTAGCTGCCTGGGCGCGAAAGAACGCAAATTTAAAAAAGATGAGATAGTTTTCCGAGCGGGATCCTCTATCAGCGAGATTGGGCTTGTGGAATCCGGCAGCGTGAATATCGTCGTCAATTTTTACTGGGGGAACAGCCATATTTTCGGTCATATAGGAAAAGGACAGATTTTTGCAGAAAACTATGCGGCAATTCCCGGCAAGGAGCTGCTCTGTGACGTTGTTGCCTGTGAGGAAACCGAAGTGCTCTTTTTGAGTATGCGGAACATGCTGACTACCTGCCCGAGAGGATGCGCGTTCCATACCCGCATCATCCAGAATATGCTTCGGATCTCCGCACAGAAGAACTTAAATCTCTCTTCCCGTATGATGCATACCGCGTCAAAATCGCTTCGGGAACGCCTGCTTTCTTATCTTTCGGAGCAGGCGCTGGAACACGGAAGCTCGCACTTCACCATCCCCTTTGACCGCCAGCAGCTTGCCGACTATCTAGCCGTAGACCGCAGCGCCATGTCCAATGAGCTGTCCAAGATGCAGAAGGACGGATTGATTACTTACCACAAGAACGAGTTCACGCTAAATGGATCAACATGATTATTAAGCAAAAAGTCTTCTCGCCGACTTAGACGGGAAGACTTTTGTTTTACCCGGCACTACTTGTTTTCGCCAAGAAAAAATGTTTTTGCAAATTCCATATTCTGCACAAGCTCCACCGTACCAAGATACGCTCCGGACTTGTCACGTACTGCCATGTATTTCACCAGCATCGTGCTGCCGCCCTTCTCCATCCAGACAGGCACCTCGTCACGGCGATTGTTCCTGAAATCATCGATGATCTGGCGCACCATCGGCTCGATCTTCGGCGGATGACAGGAGAACACTTCCCGGTCAATGGCCATGCCGGGGCGCTTGAAGACCTTCGGCCCTTCATTGAAGAAGCGGTTGATGTTATCCGCATCCACAAAGGTAATTTCCATTGGGATCGTATTCAAAAGCGCGGTCAGCTGTTCCACGGTCATGTGACCGCCGGGCATGACGATCTCGCCCACCGCATCGAAGACTGCGGAAACCTTTCTGCCCTCCGCAGTCTCCCAGCGTTCCTGTTCCACGCCGAAGCACAGGTCGTAATCCTTCTCGTCGTGGTAGATGCCGTACCATTCCTCCTCTGTGAAATTCACCGCGCAAATTGGGAACAGGATGTTCTGCTCCTTGTAGATCATTTCCTCGGCCCGGGTCAGCACGGCGTCCAGCCTGGCGCTCCATTCTGCGCTGTGATCGCTTTCTTTTGCAAGCGCCCCAAGCTCATCGCGAATCTCGTCGTCCACCGTCCACATCACATCGGAGGGACCGGAGACGCCGTATCTCACCTTCAGCAGGGGATAGAGCAGATCGCCCTTTTTGGCATAATGGATCGAAAGCTCACGAATCGTCGGGATAAGAGCTTCATCTCTGCCCTCCTTAAATTTTGCGAGCAGATCGGCAAGCGCCGCGTTTTCTTTTGTCAGCGTGTACAGAGGATGTCCGGTGACCCGCTCCATCTCGGCGGCTCGTGCATTCTTATCCGTGTAGTCCTTTTTGGGGAAGGTGTCCCTTTTCGCCAGCTCCTCTTGCGCCTTTTTCCGCAGGAGGGAAGCCTCTACTTCCTTTTCCGCATTGGCGATTTTTTCCTCGGTGGTAGCGCCGTGGAACAGAGCGGAGTGGACGTCACAGAGCTTCTGCACTTCAGACAGCGGTGTTCCCTCTTTCATGAGTTCCTGCTCCGCCTGCATGATCTCCGATGCCTCGACGTCGCTAAACTCACGGACGAAGTCCGCCCGTACAGTCTCCAGTTTTTCGCCTTCGCCCAGCCTTTTCAGATAGGTCTTGAGCTGTTCGGTGCGGCTTGCGGTGGGATTGTTCACATTTATTTTCTCCACACCAGCCTGCGGCGCAGAAGACATATCCGGCATCTCACCGACAAGCTCGAAGCCTTTGCCCATCAAGGTTGTCACGACATCCATCATAGAGATATTCTTCATCTTCGCGCCTTTGGGAATCGTCATGATCTTGCCGACGGAGTGCAGCATGGGCTTTTTAATGATCTCGGTAAAACCGAGCCCTGCCATGATCTCGATCAGCTCAGGGTATTCCTGTGTCAATTCATAGACAGTTTTATTCAAATCAAGCTTCTTTGCCATAGTGATAGACCTCCTTTGTATTTTTCTGTATTTATTATAAACATACTTAGAAGGATTGTATATTGTTCAAACAACAAAGCAACACATTTTTTCTGGCCACACTCCAAAGCAAAGCTGATTGCAAATTTGGGCGGAGAATATACTCCTACCTATATCTACTTCTGAATAAGCCGTACAATCATTTGTCAAAAGAGATAAGAGTGGCGGGGATTGCTCCCCGCCGCCCGATACCTTTACCTTATATGTAGATCAGATCATGATTAACGATCTCTGTTGCCCTGTCACGGATGTTATTCATCCGCTGTACCCACTGCATTTGATCCTGCGCTTTGAGCTGTTCGGTGACCCCCTCACGTTCGGCCATTTGCTCTGTCAGCAGGAGCATTTGTTCCGTTGCCTGTTCGTTGATGTCGGCAAGGTATGTATTCAGCCTGCCGCTGGTCAGCAGTTCCGTGTAAAGAGCTTTTCGCTCCTGCTTTATGTACCGCAGATGCCGCTGCCCCCAAATGCCAATAGGTTTTTCTTCTTCGGCTGGTACTGTCAAGCATGGAATGTAGTAATCGCCTTGCAGTTCGTACCATAAACCGTTGCTTTCGTTATAAATGGTCTTTTCCATTGTGAAATCCTCCTGTATAATAGTTCCGTTGATGTATTCGCACATATGTCACAGGCTCCCGATTGCCACACCTTGTTATATCCTGTTATGGGTTTTTCTTGCCCTTGCTTTTGCCCTTATGAGCGGCGCGGGCGTTGTAGAAACGGTGTAACATTTAATAAAGGGATTCGGTGAGCAGATTGCGAAAAATCCTTTGTTTGGGGCGGTTTCAGAGGACTTCATTAACGCCCTATAATCAGCGGCAAACGCCTATGATTTCGGGGATTTCAAATTACGATTTATCCCCTTACTTTCTCCCCCGCTGCGGTTTTGGGTTTTTCAGCAAGTCCGACTTCTGCGCAATCCTTTTCAGCCACTTTCTTTCTTCCTCCGACAGCTTCCCATAGTTCAGCTTGAGCCGTTTACAGATAAACGCCATCGCAGCCTGTTCCGGGTCGCTGCCCGGAGTGGACGCTGCTTCTGCGGCTTGCAAAAAATCTTCCAGAGGATTGTCCTCCGGGACGCTGAAAAAATCGTCCTTATGGGCTTCCCGCAGGTCAAGGGCTATGCCGTTTATGTCCTGCTGTATTACATAGCGGCAAAAGCTGTCATCGTCAATATGGGCGGCGATAAGCTGCCTTAGCTGCGGGTCGGACAAGCCGGGATTGTGCTGCTTCATAATGGTTTCGCTCATAATATCCACAATGGCATTTGCGCTCTGTACCTGCTTGACTGCCGTTCCGTTCACATAGATTTCAAGGTCAGCCATGAGCCGGGGGAAATCCGGGTGTACCGCCAGTTCACACAAGAGGGAATTATCCACCAGCCCGCTTTTCAACAGTTCAATCATATCATCACTCACACGCAGGTCTGCAAGATCGGCGTTTGGGTGATTTTTTGTTTCGGACAGCCCCAGCAGGTAATCGGCGGTCACGCTGTAAAACTTCGCCAGCTTGATAAGGGCATAGTGGCTGATGTCCTTAAAATCCTCCGCTTCATAACTGCCCAGCGCAGACTTGGAGAGGTGGGTCTGCTCCGCAAGCTGTTCTAGCGTCAGCCCACGCTCTACACGCAGGTCTTTTAGGCGCTCTTGAATGGTTAAAGCCATATTTTGTTCCTCATTATATTGCCGTTATCATATTTTCTAACTTAAATCTTTCGAGCTGCGGAATGTTCTTGGCAGAAATATTTAGGCCATATTCTGGTTTCGACTTTTTACCCTCGTATGAATGGTAAACAAAAGTATTACTACTGTCGTTATCCCATGTGGTCGCAGGAATTAAATATTCTATGGGGTATTCGCCATCATTTAGCAAAAGCAAGAACAAGTAAAGTGATTGGTCTGAAATATCAAAATATTCCTCCCGCATAAAAACATAGCCTGTTCCTTTGCGAATGGCTTTAACTTGAAACTTCAAAAATCCTCTCTTGCTTTCTGCAATAAAATCTATTCCATGGTCATCAACCTCGGAAGTATAAATGCTCACTCCATAAGAGGCTAATGACATTTTTGCGTAGTATTCACAGAACGTCCCCAGCTTTTGCCGGGTGAGGTCACTTCTTGACCAATTTAGGTTATACATTTCATTTCCACCTCCTGCTACATTTCTCTTTTTCATTCTACCACAATTCCGAGAGCGTGGAAATAGGCAGTTTTTTTGGCGGATTTCCTACCTCTTGGATATACGGGACGAACGGTCATTTAGGTGTAGACTTAGGGTAGTTCATCGATGGACAGCACCTTGAAAACCGAATGACCGTCCGAAAAGAAATACCCCGGCCGGGGAAGCACCGCAAGGAGACGGACTTCTGGACACTTTGTCCAGAGGTCACTTCGGGACAAGTGTCCAGAAGCTGCGGGGAGCGTGCCAACGCCGGAACACGCCGCAGGAATGGGGCAGGAAGCCTTTTCGGGGCGAACGGCAAAAGCGAAAAATGGAGGGAACGCATGAGAGATAACCCCTATAAAGACTTGCCACCGCTGGAACGCAGGCCGGACGGTTCCCTTTACCGCATGACCCCAGCGCAGCGGAAACAGGCAAACGCCCTGATCCGCCGGGAGTGCTGCTGTTATGAGGACGGGAACTGTATGTTCCTTGACGATGGGGACACCTGCACCTGTCCGCAGACGGTTTCTTTCTCGGTCTGCTGTAAGTGGTTCCGCTGGGCGGTTTTGCCGCTGGACAAGACGCTGGAAGCGGAGATTTTCCGGGATAAGGACTTGAAACGCTGTGCGGTCTGCGGCGGTGTGTTCGTCCCTAAATCCAACCGGGCAAAATACTGCCCCGACTGCGCCGCCAGAGTTCACAGGCGGCAGAAAACAGAAAGTGAACGGAAAAGGAGGTCTACTGTGGACAGTTAAGGGCTGAAAAGTCCTTGATTTTCAAGGCTTTGCAAGCACAGAACAGGGGCAGGCAATAGAAACTACCGTCTGCCCCCGGAAACAGGCTTCTAACCGTCCACAAAACACGATATGGCAAACACCATTTATATCCATCAGCCGGAAAAGGCGGTCAGCTTTACCCGGCTTCCCAATTTCCTTTTTGAAGCCCCCACATTCACACCCCTGTCCAACGAAGCAAAGGTTCTGTACGCCTTTATCCTGCGCCGGACAGACCTATCCCGAAAAAACGGCTGGGCAGATGAATACGGGCGGATTTACCTCAACTATCCCATTAACGAGGTAGTGGAGCTGCTCCACTGCGGGCGGCAGAAAGCGGTCAATACCCTGCGGGAGCTACAATATGCCGGACTGGTGGAAATCCAGAAGCAGGGCTGTGGAAAACCCAACCGCATTTATCCAAAATCCTATGAAGCGGTTTCAAACACCGACTTCAAGAAATCCGGTTATGGAACGCCGGAGGACTGAAAACCGCACTCATAGAGTATGATAATCAATCCTCTTGAAGTACGAAAACCGGACGGTATATAGAAATACAGAGATTAAAACGATTTTATTTATATCTATTCCATTCCAATCCTATCAGAGATAGTTTCGGCGGGATTTTCCCTGTGGAAAACCCGCTGGAAAAGAATGGAACGAGGAAAGGAGCAGAATGGCACAACACGCAATCTTGCGGTTTGAGAAACACAAGGGCAACCCGGCAAGGCCGCTGGAAGCCCATCACGAACGGCAAAAGGAACAGTACGCCAGCAATCCCGACATTGACACCAGCCGGAGCAAATACAACTTCCACATTGTTAAGCCGGAGAGCAGGTACTACCACTTTATACAGAACCGTATTGAACAAGCTGGCTGCCGCACCCGTAAGGATAGTACCCGGTTTGTGGATACGCTGATTACCGCCAGCCCGGAGTTTTTCAAGAAGAAGCCCCCAAAGGAGATACAGGAATTTTTCCAGAGGGCGGCTGATTTCTTAATCGGGCGGGTAGGGAAAGAAAATATCGTGTCGGCGGTGGTACACATGGACGAGAAAACGCCCCACCTCCACTTAACTTTTGTTCCGCTGACAAAAGACAACCGCCTGTGTGCAAAGGAGATTATAGGGAACAGAGCCAACCTCACAAAATGGCAGGACGATTTTCACGCTTATATGGTGGAGAAATATCCCGACTTGGAGCGTGGGGAAAGCGCCAGCAAGACAGGCAGGAAGCATATCCCCACCCGTCTGTTCAAGCAGGCGGTCAATCTCTCCAAACAGGCAAGAGCCATTGAAGCCACGCTGGGCGATATTACCCCGTTCAACGCCGGAAAGAAAAAAGAGGAAGCCCTCTCCATGCTGAAAAAGTGGTTCCCACAGATGGGGAATTTCTCCGGGCAACTGAAAAAATACAAGGTCACAATCAATGACCTGTTAGCGGAAAATGAAAAGCTGGAAGCAAGGGCAAAAGCCAGTGAAAAAGGCAAGATGAAAGATACGATGGAACGGGCAAAGCTGGAAAGCGAGCTGCACGACATTCAGCGGCTGGTAGACCGTATCCCGCCGGATATACTGGCGGAACTGAAACGGCAGCAGCGGCAGCATGGAAAGGAAAGGTGATTTTATAAGCAATATCAGATACAAAAAGGAAACAGAAATCGTGACTTTTCAGGGAAAGGAAATCACGCTGGAAAATCTCTCCCCGGTATTCACGCCGGAGCAGGAAGCGGCAAAACGCCGGGAGCTGGAACAGCAGCTTTATGAGGTATTCCGCAAGTATGCCGACAAACGGCAGAGTGAGGAAGCCGGAGCATAAGGTTTTCCAAAGCCATCGTTGATTTGCAGGGCTGCTGGCGGTATAATAAAGCTGTCAGCAGCTCCGTTTCTTTTTGAAGAAAAGGAGCGACAATATGAACAACAGAATAGACGCAATCTATGCAAGACAATCGGTGGACAAAAAGGACAGCATTTCCATTGAAAGCCAGATTGAGTTTTGCAAATACGAGTTGAAAGGCGGTAACTGCAAAGAATACACAGACAAGGGGTACAGCGGCAAGAACACAGACCGTCCGAAGTTTCAAGAACTGGTGCGGGACATCAAGCGGGGCTTGATTGCAAAAGTCGTGGTTTACAAACTTGACCGTATCAGCCGTTCCATTCTGGATTTTGCCAATATGATGGAACTGTTCCAGCGGTACAATGTGGAGTTTGTGTCCTCTACGGAAAAGTTTGACACCTCTACTCCGATGGGGCGGGCTATGCTGAATATCTGTATCGTGTTCGCCCAGCTTGAACGGGAAACGATACAGAAGCGGGTGACGGACGCTTACTACTCCCGCAGTCAGCGGGGCTTCAAGATGGGCGGGAAAGCCCCTTACGGCTTCCATACAGAGCCAATCAAGATGGACGGTATCAACACAAAGAAGCTGGTGGTAAACCCGGACGAAGCGGCAAATATCCGGCTGATGTTTGAAATGTACGCCCAGCCCACAACCTCCTACGGGGACATTACCCGGCACTTTGCCGAACAGGGGATTTTGTTCCATGGCAAAGAGCTGATACGCCCCACGCTGGCGCAGATGTTACGCAACCCTGTCTATGTGCAGGCAGACCTTGATGTGTACGAGTTTTTCAAAAGTCAAGGGACAGTCATTGTCAATGACGCTGCCGATTTTACCGGCATGAATGGCTGCTATCTGTATCAAGGTCGGGATGTGAAGCCCAGCAAAAAGAACGACTTGAAAGACCAAATGCTGGTGCTGGCTCCCCATGAGGGCATTGTCCCCTCCGATATCTGGCTGACCTGCCGCAAGAAGCTGATGAACAACATGAAAATCCAGTCTGCCCGGAAAGCCACCCATACATGGCTGGCGGGAAAAATCAAGTGCGGAAACTGCGGGTATGCCCTTATGAGCATTAACAATCCTGTGGGAAAGCAATATCTCCGCTGCACAAAGCGGCTGGACAATAAAAGCTGTGCCGGGTGCGGGAAAATCATCACTTCGGAGCTGGAAGCGGTTGTTTATCAGCAGATGGTGAAGAAGCTGGCAAGCTACAAAACGCTGACGGGCAGGAAGAAAGCGGCAAAGGCAAACCCGAAAATCGCCGCCCTGCAAGTGGAGCTTGCCCATGTGGACAGCGAGATTGAAAAGCTGGTGGACAGTCTGACGGGTGCAAACAATGTCCTGCTCTCCTATGTGAATGTGAAGATAGCAGAACTGGACGGGCGCAAGCAGGAACTTCTGGCGAGGATAGCGGAACTAACGGTGGAAGCCATTAGCCCGGAACAGGTCAGCCAGATTTCCGGCTACCTCGACACTTGGGAGAATGTATCTTTTGACGACAAGCGGCGTGTGGTGGATTTGATGATTACCACCGTAGCCGCCACAAGCGACAGCTTGAATATCACATGGAAAATCTGACGGGCGGAACCCCTCCCGTCAGATACCTACCCTGTGTAGTCCCTTGTAAACTGTACTTTTTTACATGATAAGCAATAATCTGCTTCTAAATCTGTTCGTTCAGGTCTCTTCGGCTGTAGAGGATGCGCCGTACTTCCATCACATCACAGATGACCACATAAAAGATGGTGTAGTTTTGAACATAGATGCGGTAGTAGGGATACTGCCTGTCCCGCCTTGACGGATACTGTTCAAAAGCTTCCGCGCAGCTGCTGCGTTGGCAGATGGCCCCTCCACAGCATTGATCAGATTGTCCGCCGCTGCCGGGTTTTGCAGTTCATGGCTGATATAGTCCACAATCTGGTTGAGGTCTTCCTCAAACAGGTCAAGGTAACGCAGATGATACCGCTTACCTGGGGATGCGTTTTCTGACACGGTCAAAAACCTCCTCATGCGTGAGCCGCACCGGATTTGTTTCTGCGGCCTTGTCAGCTTCGTCCAGTTTCATTTCAATGTCCTGGGTGAGCGCCGTATAGTGTTCCAGGCTCATCACCACCATGGAACCATAGCCATTCTTGGTCAGGTATACTGGCTTGCCGCTTTTGACGCTTTCCTCTATCGCGCGGAAATTGTTGCGCAAATCAGATACAGGGCGGATGTCAATCATGTTCTCGCCTCCTTGGAGTCTCCGCTCGTTGATGGCGTTATTTTATCATAAAAGCGCCACGTTCGCAACCGGGTATGTGCTGTGCGTTGTATCCATCACTCATCACAGATGGCTCATCAACGCATCAATGATTAGTATGACAAGAAATTACAATATAAAATCATTGAATGCGCCAGGTATTGGATGATAAAGCTTTGAAGCGTTTTGATTTAGGTCAGGACAACAGAAGGGCTTTACCGCAGTTTGATCTTTGTCCAGACGCCGCTCCTGATGCGGTGGGCTAAAAGGGTGTTCCTCACGATGGCGTCCAGCAGAAAGGCGAACCAGGGGCCGGTGGCCGCCAGCATGAGGGCGGGAAAGAACGGCTCCAGCACAAAGGAAAACAGCCAGGTCAGCAAAGGACGCAGGATGGCGACGCCGATCAAGGCGATGGCGGCGACATAGCGGACATCGCCGGCGCCCCTTAAGCAGCCCGCGTACACCACGCGGCCGTTCTGAGGCAAAAGGGCCGGGATGACCACCAGGAAGCCTGCTGAAGCAGCCGTGATGACAGCCTCATCAGAGGTGAACAATTGCGCCAGGTTCCGCCTGAAAATAAACATGACCAGCATCAGCGCCAGGGAAACGAGGATGGAAATATGCCTGGTGACCGTGACAGAGCGCCTGGCGCGCAGCTCATCCCCCGCGCCCAGGCTTTGGCCGACCAGGGTGACGCCCGCGGCGGACACGCCGTCGCACAGGGTGAAGGAAAGGGAGGACACCTGGGTGACGATGTGATAGGCTGCAAAGGCGACGGTGCCCAGGCTTGCGATGATGCGGCTGGTAAGCATGAAGCCCACACGCAGGAAGGCGGATTCCGCGATGGAGGCCCCGCCGATCTTTAAAAGGCCGTCCATGGTCGCCCTGTCAAAGCGCGGAACGCCAACGCGGTAGCGGAAGGGCGAGTCCATGTGCGAAGCAAAATACAAAGAGAGGACGCCCGCGGTCACGGTGCCGATCACCGTGGCGATGGCCGCGCCCTGAACGCCCAGGCGCGGGAAGCCAAGCCTGCCGCCGATGAGCAGGTAGTTAAAAAACAGGTTCAGGATGTTGCTCACAAGGTTGGTCTGAAGCGTGATCCGGGTGCGGCCAAGGCCCCTGAAGGCCGCGCAGATGCACAGCTGCAGGCTGTTTGGGATAAAACCCAGGGAGATGATCCTGAAATACTGAACAGACATTGTAAGGCTGTCCTCATTGGCGCCGGCCAGGCGCATCAAAGGTTCCGCCAGGAATAAGCCGGTCAGGCTGATCAGGATGCCCAGGAGGAAGCTGAGCGCCATGGACTGCTCCAAGCAGGCTCTGATCCCTTTTTCATCCCCGGCTCCGCGGCGCCTTGCGATCAGGGCGGTGGTGCCGATGGAGAGGGACTGGACCAGGATTAAAAGGATCATCCGGGGCTGCATGGTGAGCCCGACGGCGGCGATGGCCGCAGGGCCGATGGTGCCCACCATCATGGTATCGGCGGAGGAGATGAGGCTGATGAGCAGGCCTTCAAGCGCCGCCGGCCAGGCGATGCGCACCGCCTTCATATAAAGCGGTTTGATCTGCTGAAAGGACTGGTCAAACCAGCCCTTTGTCACCAGCTGTCTCAGTCTGTTCACGCTTGCCTGCCTTTTGAAAAATGGGCTTCAGGTTGCCCTGAAGCCGCGGTCTTAACGGTTATTTTATTAGTGGATGGTCCTGATCTTGTTGAGCGGAAGAAGGACGAAACTGGCTTTGCCGACCAGCATATCCCGGCTGATGGGGCCGACGTCGCTTGAGCGGCTGTCATGGCTGGCGGCGCGGTTGTCGCCCATGACCATGTACTCATTATCCCCCAGCACCCTTCTTGGATAATCCTGCCTGGCGGGATACTGGATATAATCCTCCGGAACCAGAGCGTCATTAACAAACAACTGGCCGCCGATCATCGCGATGCTGTCCCCGGGCAAGGCCACCAGGCGTTTGACAAACAGCTGATGGGAAACGATCTCAAGGTCAAGCGGCGCGCCGATGTGGATGGCTGTAGACTTGCTGCGGTTGGGGAAACGGACGATGACCACGTCGCCCCGCTTTAAGCTGTTGGTCCAGACCGCGGGCTTGGTCACCAGGACGATCTCGCCGTCCTGCAGGGTTTCCAGCATGCTCCGGCCGTCCACACGGATGGGCTCAAACAGGAAGGCACGGATCAGCATCGCGATGACGACAGCCAGCAGCAGGGTGCCGACCCAACTGAGAATTTCCTGTCCCACTGTCTTTTTCTTTTTTTCCTTTTTCTTCTTTTTCTTATCTTCGGCAGGCAAATCGGTCTCCCCTGCTGTCTCTTTCCCGGACTCAGCCATGGGTTTTATGTTTTCCGCGGCTTCGTTCGGCGTCTTGGTCTGTTCCTTGTTGTCTTCATGATTGAAGTCGGTCATTCTGCGCTCCTTTGATCATAGAATTATGATTGTTCACTGCCATTTTCAGGAATTTGGCTCAGCAAACCCGCCTTTTTCAGGCTGGTTTCAGGCGCTTCCGGCCCGGGCGTGATCAGGCGCTTTCGGCGCCTTAAAAACTCCACACGGTCAAGCATGACCACCCGTCCGCAGCCTTCGCATTTCATCTTGATGTCGGCGCCAATGCGCGTGACCGTCCATACGGCGCTGCCGCAGGGATGCTTCTTGCGCATCTCCACCACATCATAAAGCCTGATCTCATCGGGCAAAGCGTTTCACCTCGCGCCATATTATATGACTTATGGCCATTTTGGGCAAGGGAAAGAAGCCTTGAGTTTTCGTATGTTGATTATGATTTTCGCTTGATTTGCTGATTGTTCAGTGATTTAAGATGAATTGTTTCTAAAATACACTTATTTCATTAAAAACGGGCGTTTTTATATCGTAAAATGAGGAACCACCCGTCTTTTTGCAGTAGAATTAATTCACCACAAAAAAGTCGACTAAACAAAAAGAAAGAGGTTCCTCATGAAACATTCTACCACAGATACCTACCAACTCAAACGCGAAGTTTTGACTTTCTCTGCCAGGATGAGCGCAGGCGCGCCAAGAGACTGGCAAAAGTTCACCGCGGACATGGTATATGGCGCCCTGTCCACAGGGAGCTGTATCCTGTCCAGGTTTGCGGACGCTTTGAAGGAAAATATCCATAAGAAGAACACAGTTGAGCGGCTGGCGCGGAAACTAACCGGGGATATGCCGCCTCAAATCAAGGCCAACTATCTATCCTTTGTGCGTGAAATGGTGGACACAACAGGTCCTGTGTTTGTGGATGATACGGATATCATCAAGCCTTACGGTAAAGCCTTTGAGAACATGGGGAGGGTCAGGGACGGCTCCTCTTTGAACGGATCCATTGTGCAAGGCTATCATGTGACAGAAATCACTGCGCTAAGCCGGAACACCAGACAACCGGTCAGTCTGTACTCACACATCCATTCTGCCCGGGAGGAGAACTACACATCCGTTAATGACATCACATTCCAGGCACTGGAAGGAACCTTCGGGCATTTTCCTCAGGCCACCTATGTCTTTGACCGGTATTACGATATGAACAAGCTGTTCACCTTCATGCACAGGCATAACAAGCAATTCATTGTGCGCATAACGGAAAAGAGAAAACTGTTTTTCAAAGGTAAATGGCTCAAGTCCGCCACCTTGCGGGACAGTTACAAGGGTAAGTTCAAGTGCAGTGTTCACTTCAACGGAAAGGACACAGAGTGCTGGGTAACTTGCGTGAATGTGCAGGCAACAGAAAGTAAAAGGTGGTTAAAGCTCGTACTGGTATACGGTTTGTCCGCCACCCCAATGATGCTTTTAACCAATCGCGCGGTGAACAGCAAGGCAGACGCGCTGCGGGTGGTTCGGATGTATTTTATGCGATGGCGAATCGAGGAATACTTTCGTTTCAAGAAGCAGCACCTGGGTTTTGAAAATCTTCGTGTCCGCACATTAAAGGCCATGAACAACCTGAACCGCTTTCTCAGCATGGCGATCGGGCTTCTGTGTGCGCAGGCAGAAAAACAACGTTCTTCTAAGCTCAGGTCAGCGGTCATGCGGGAAGCGAACGGACAACGGAACGAACATAATATCGCTTTTCTGCTGTACAGGATTGGTTTGGGTGTCATCCGTATTTTGGCAAGGGCAAGAACAGGTATCCGTAAATGGTTCCACATTGGCAGGCCAAAGTACCGGCAACTGTCCTTTCCTTTGCTGTGTTGAAAAACAACAATTGAATAGACTTGAGCAAAGGTTTGTTTGCCTTCCTCTTTTATAGAAAAGAAGCTCTGTAAAAAGGAATCCCTCATCCTTCGCTATGCTGAGGTCTCAGAATCTTTGTTAATTGTTCCCTTTTTCTGTAGAATACGGAAACTCAAGGGTTTTTGTATACTTTTTTATTAATTAAGTAAAATAAACAGGCTACCGCTTGATGAAGCGCTGCTCCAGGTCCAAAAGGGCCTGCTTGCGATCCAGGCCGCCGCCGTAGCCGGTCAGTTTGCCGGAAGACCCGATGACGCGGTGGCAGGGAATGAGGATGGAGATCGGATTGTTGTGATTGGCCCCGCCCACCGCCCTGAAAGCCCTGGGGTGATTGATGAAAAAGGCGACATCTTAATAGGAACGGGTCTGACCATAGGGGATCTCTAAAAGCGCCTCCCAGACCTTCTTTTGGAACGCTGTTCCCTCAGGCTTCAGGGGAATGGAAAAAGTTTTGCGCCCGCCGTTAAAGTACTGGGCGATCTCCTCCTTTGTTTTTAGGAGCAAAGGGCTTGTTTCTTCTGCCAGATCCGCATCCGTTTCCCTGAGAAAATCAAGCGCGGTCAAAAAGCCATCCTTTTGGATCGCCAGCATGGGGCCAAGCGGGGTGTTAATCACAAGCTGAGGCATAAAACCATCTCCTGATTTATTTTTTACAGTAAACCGGGACAGGCAAACTGTCAAGCGGGGGCTGATTTTGCCAATTCAAACATCCTCTTTCGATAAGACAGGCAAAATGCAAAGAATTTTTATAAAAAGTGTTTGCAAAAATAAAAACTTATGTTAGGATACCTGTGGACCAAGCCCAGGGATTCAGGTGTTCCTCCGGTAGTTCATCAGGAAACTGATGCGTTCAGCCACGGAACGACACGATCGCATCGGTTTGGAAAACATTTTAGGAGGGACATGATATCATGTACACCGACAAAACCCTGACCTGCCGTGAGTGCGGCGTCGAATTCCCCTTCACCGCTTCCGAGCAGGCTTTCTACGCCGAGAAGGGCTTCCAGAACGAGCCCGGCCGCTGCCCCAGCTGCCGTGCCAACCGCCGCAACCAGAGCCGCGGCGAACGCCAGATGTTCTCCGTGATCTGCGACGAGTGCGGCGCCACCACCCAGGTGCCCTTCCAGCCCCGCGGCGACCGTCCCGTGTACTGCCACGACTGCTACGCCAAGCACAACCAGAACCGCTATTAATTAGTGAAAACAGGAGCCACCGAAAACAAAAACGGTGGCTCTTTTTTTGTGTCATCGCATTTGATGAATCAGCGAAGGTAAAGGCCTTTTTCCCGGATATAATCCTCCACCTGCAAAGGGACAAGGCCGGTAAGGGACCTGCCGGCTTTTACTGCTTCCCGGATGTCCGTTGAGGAGATATCCGGCCCGAAACGGCTTAAAACGGCGGCGATGAGGCCAAAATCATGGAACAGTTTGTTCGCGAACCACAGGGTCTCTGCCGCGTTGTCCCCGGGCCTTGGCGCGACCAGCATCCGGCAGAGGGAAGCGACCTGGCCCGCGCTTTTCCAGGTGGGAAAAAGCCGCAGGGTGTCAGAACCCACGATGTAAAACAGGTCGGTATCCTCATCCTGATTTTTTAATTCCAGAAGGGTATCGACCGTGTAGGTGGTGCCCTTCCGCTTCAGCTCCATGTCAGAGGCGATGAAGCCGGGGAAGTCCGCGATCGCGAGCTTCACCATGTTCAGCCTGTCCTCCCCCCTGGTGACCGAATCCTTGTGGGGCGGATCGCCGTCCGGCAGAAAAACGACCTTGTGAAGGCCGGCTTCCTCCATCGCGATTTTCGCGATCTCCACATGTCCTGAATGGATGGGGTCAAAGGTGCCGCCCATAATGCCTAAGCGCATGCCTTCCTCCAGCGGGTTTTGGAACAGTATAGCAAAATAAGGCCCGCATTTTCCACTGCCTTGCATTGAACGGATCCTTCAGCATTGGTGGACGAAATTGTAAGAGAGTTGTAAAATAATAGTTGACCAAGAAAGCGGGGTGCGGCAAACCCGCGGAAAGCGTGGAAGATGGCAAGTAAGGTGCTGATCGCAGCCGCGGCGCCAAAGGGCGGCGCGCCTTTGGATGTCCGGAAAAACAAGGAAGCGATCAAGGAAACGATCAGGGAGGCCGCGGCATTTGGCGCACAGGCCCTGATCATGCCGGAGTTGTGCCTGTCCGCAAGCGGCGTGGGAAGTTTGTTTTCACATCCGCATTTTTTAAGCGCCTGCCTGGACGCGGCCCTTGAGATCGCAAAGGAATGCGAGGGGATCACCTGCGCGTTCGGGCTGCCGGTCACAGACGGAAAGAAGACCTACAACGCGCTGGCCGTGGCGGGCGAGGGGCGAATCCTGTCCTTTGTGATTAAAAAGAACCTGAAACAAGACCAGGCGCTGTTTTTTGACGCTTCCTGCCCTGACAGCCTGAGGGTGAAGGGAGAGAGCATCCCCTGCGCAAGGCAGGCAGTGCTGCCCCTTCCCCTGCCTTCGGCCGTTCTGTTTTATGACGACTTAAAAGACCGGAAGCCGGAAGCTAGCCTGGTGCTGGCCGCGGCCGCCATCCCGGCGCAGGCGGGCCTTTTGGACGCGGAGGCCCTGAAGCCTGATGATTATATGCCGCGCGCACTGGCCGTTGCCAATGCCGGAATAAACGAGTCCACCACCGACCTGGTCTACCCGGGGCAGGCCGGGATCTATGCTGAAGGGAGAACCGCGGCCTTCGCCCGGCCCTTTATGAAGGAACTGGCGGTGCACGGCCTTTCATTACCTCTTTTAGATAAAAATCAAATCGAAACGAAGAAACCCCTGAAAATGAGCCGGCAAATGCCCTACGCGCCGGACAGCAAGGAGGCGCTGGATCGCTGGTGCGAGGACGCGGTTGAGATCGCAGCCCGGGCGCTGGCCATGCGCATGAAGCGCATCCATGTTCAATCAGTCACCCTGGGCGTTTCGGGCGGCTTAGATTCCACGATGGCGCTGGTGACCAGCCTGCGCGCGTTTGACATCCTGGGCCTGCCCCGCGAGGGCATTTACGCCTGCTCCCTGCCGGGGCTTGGCAGTTCAAACAGGACAAAAAACAACGCGATCCGGCTGATGGAAGCCTTTGATTTAAAACCGCATGAAATTGACCTGAAGCCTAGCATCCTGCGGCATTTTAATGACATCAAGCAGGATATCAATGCCCATGACGCGGCCTATGAGAACGCCCAGGCCAGGGAGAGGACCCAGGTGCTGATGGACAAGGCCAACCAGCTGGGCGGCATGATGGTCGGCTCCGGGGACCTGAGCGAACTGGCCCTGGGCTTTACCACCTATGGCGGCGACCACATGAGCATGTACGGGGTCAACGGCGGCCTGTACAAAACCGCCATCCGCCTGATCCTGGGCCATGTTGCGGAAACGACGGACAACCAGAGCCTGAAAACCGTGCTGTTGGATATCCTGGACACGCCCATCAGCCCGGAGCTGCTGCCGGGGCAGGGAGAAATCAAACAGAAGACCGAGGACATCTTGGGCCCCTATGCGCTCAACGATTTTTTCCTGCACCGGTTTTTAAAAGACAGAAAAGCGCCGGAAGACATCGTGAGGGAGGCCGCCCGAGTTTTTTCAGGCAAACACGATGAGGGTGAGATCAAAACCCGCTTAAACGCCTTCTTCAAACGGTTTTTCGCAAGCCAGTTCAAGCGCAACTGCCTGCCGGACGGGCCGATGGTCTTGGGTGTGTCCCTGTCCCCCCGCAATGGCTTCACCCTGCCCTCCGACGCCTCAGGCGATCTTTATCTTTCAGGACAATCAGGAAAGGGGAAACAAAAATGAACAACCTGACCATGCTGACGGACCTTTACCAACTGACCATGCTGTACGGCTACTTCAAGAACAAAAAGACGGAGCGCAACAGCGTGTTCACCATGTTTTTCAGGGACGCGCCGGGCCTGAATTACGCGGTGATGGCCGGCAACGAGCAGTTTCTGGACTACATCAGGGACCTGCGCTTCACCGAGGAAGACCTCAAGTACCTGGACAGCTTGAATCAGTTTGACCGGGACTTTCTGGATTATCTGCGCACCTTCCGCTTTACCGGGAACATCGACATGGTGAAGGAAGGCAGCATCATTTTCCCGGGCGAGCCCATCGTGCGCGTGGAAGCGCCGCTGGCCCAGGCGCAGCTGATCGAGACCACGCTTTTGACCCTGGTCGGCCACCAGTCCCTCATCGCCACCAAGGCGCACAGGGTGTGCCTGGCTGCGGAAGGCGGAAAGGTGATGGAGTTTGGCTTAAGGCGCGCGCAGGGCCCAGACGCGGGCGTGCTTGGCGCCAGGGCCGCCGTCATCGGCGGGTGCAGCTCCACCTCCAACGTCTTAGCCGGGCAGATGTTTGGCATCCCGGTCTCCGGCACGCACGCGCACAGCTGGGTGATGAGCTTTGATACCGAGTTGGACGCCTTCAGGGCCTATGCCCAGGCCTTCCCCAACAACGCGCTTTTGCTGGTGGACACCTATGACACCCTGCGCTCCGGCGTGCCCAACGCCATCAAGGTGTTTAAAGAGCTGCGCGAACAGGGGCACAAGCCGCTTGGCATCCGGCTGGACTCCGGCGACCTGGCGTATCTGAGCATCATGGCCCGGAAAATGCTGGACGAAGCCGGGTTCCCGGAGGTAATCATCGTGGCCAGCAACGACCTGGACGAGACCATCATCAGGGACCTGAAGCTGCAGGGCGCGAAGATCGACCTGTGGGGCGTGGGCACCAAATTGATCACCAGCTTTGACCGCGCGGCCTTCGGCGGCGTGTACAAGATGAACGCGCTGGAAACGGACGGGAAGATGGTTCCCAAGATCAAGCTGTCCGACAACCCGATCAAGGTGACCCTGCCCGGAAAGCAGGAGCTGTACCGCCTGTACACGGAGGACGGGATGGCGGCCGCCGACCTGGTCACGCTGTATGACGAGAAAATTGACGAAAGCCAGCCGCTGACCATCTTTGACCCGGTGGACACCTGGAAAAAGATGACGCTGACCAACTACAAGGCTGTCAAGATGTTAAGCCCGATGGTCGTTGACGGGCAAAGGGTGTTTGAGAAGGAGAGCCTGAAAGACATCCGCGCAAGGCGGGAAAAGCAGGAGGCCACCATTTGGCATCAGCACCTGCGCCTGATCAACCCTTCCGCCTTCAAGGTGGACTGGTCCGACAAACTTTGGAAATTGCGCAGCGACATGCTGCATGAACAGGGGAAGGACTGACAGGCACACAAAAAACCGCCGGAAAGACGGTTTTTAAAGTCAATGTCCATCCTGAAACAATCCGGCTCCATCTGACTGAAAAGCACGCCGAATCAGGAAAGGGACAGCAGGGCTTATTCTTCTTCCGAAGCGTCTTTTTCGTGCGGATCCACCACGGGCTCAGAATCCGCTTCCGCGTCATCCCCGCCGCTGTCTGAATGGCTGTCGCGGTATTGCTGCAGGAGTTCGTTGAACACCTCCAGCTGCTGTTCGGTGAGTTCGCCGACCTGTTTGGCCAGGGAGGTCAGACGCTCCTTTTCCCTTGCGACACGCTCCTTCAACTCTGCCTCGGTGAACATTTCCTTCACCTTGGTAAAAGCCTTGTTCCCAGCGTCCAGGGCTGACTGAACGGCCTTTTCGCCCTTGTCCGCCAGTTCCTTCGCCTGGTCGCTCTTGACAAACCCTACGATGGCGTCCTTGGTCTTTTCCGCGGTGTTCACAACAACGCCCACCCCGGTCATCACGATTTTTTTGATTTTTTCTTCAAGATTATCCATGTGTTCACCTCCACAATGGGATTATACCCGAAACAAGCACAGAGATTGATGAAAAAGGTGTTGTTTCAGTTGTGTTTACTCTTATTTTACAACAACAAGTTTGCCATCCAGAAAAATGTCCGGATACGATGGTCTGATTGCTCGCTTTGATAAAGCCAAGGAAAGGCATAGCGAAGTCACCGACCAGATTGCCGACCGTTTAGCTCCGCACCAGCGGCCGTTGGCCGCCGCAATATGCAGAAGTCCTCTGGTTTATTCCTTTATTTTCTTTCCGAAAACTTGCTCACCATCGATAGTCGTGCGTGTTTGAACAAATCCATTGCGAACATAGAATGGCTGTGCTTTCTCTACAGGGATTAGGTCAACTTGCTTTGCACCAACCTCCGACAGGTGGGTTTCTACCATGCGGTAAACATTAGAGCCTATGCCTGTGCTTCTCTGTTCGGGGCAGACATAGAAGTTGTTTATAAACCCAAGAAAGCACTTTTCATTATAAGAATAGCTGATTAGACCCACACATTCTTCATTCAGCACAATACGCATGACAAAGTATGGGTTATGCTCTTGCTGTGTTTGTTCGATCATTTGACTATTCAGTGTTTCGTCATGTAAATCAGCGATATTTTCCTGGTATTCATCATCATCGCATACTTCTTCCAAATACGCAGAAAACAGATTGTAGAATTCATCCCACTCAGCAGGATTGCGCAGATCAAAGCGAACAAGTTTTAGCATTGAGCGTCACCTTTCACGGATTATCCCTCAGATAATCCTCTTTCGTAATCATCATCTGGAGGAAACCGTCCTCCACACCCAGTTCCTTAAAGCCTGCCTTGCGGTGTGTTTCCCAAGCGGCAACCTCGTTTCGATCATCGGCGAAATCATTGTGGATCAGTTTTCATTCTCAATATCTCTTCAACAACAAACTTCGATTTCTCGCCGTCCATTATACCGGCGATGTATGAACATTTCTCCCGATAAAAACAGCCGGGACACCCCGACTTCCACAACTTACCCCTCAAACGCCAACTTACCCCTCAAGCGGCAAAATTGGCGTAGAAATAATTAAATTGTATCAATCTCGGTGTTTTAATATCCAAGAAACGGCTTTCAATTCGCCCTGTTTCATGCTTTACCAGGTCCAGCATGGCATTGACCTCACGGGGGTTTGTGTAAACCTCTCCATGGTCCTGGACCCGTTTTTTTGATTTGATCTGATTGGATTCCATCGTTTCCCTTCTTGGCGCTTTGTCTAAAAACTATCCGTTATTTGTGAATAGAAAAGCCAAAACACTTATCACTACCATATCACAAAACTACATTGGGCAGAATAAAGTGCTTATACGTTTAATTTTACGCCCTTCCCGCAAGGTACATCTCGGCGTAATAGCCGTTTTTCTCAAGCAGCTCCCGGTGTGTTCCGACCTCCACGATGGTTCCTTTGTCCATCACGATGATCCGGTCGGCGTCCTGGATTGTGGAAAGCCTGTGGGCGATGATGAAGCTGGTTGAATTGGAGGCAAGTTCCTTCAGCCCTTGCTGGATCAGCAGCTCCGTGCGGGTATCGACTGAAGAGGTGGCCTCGTCCAGGATGATGATGGGCGCTTTTTTGATCATGGCCCTTGCGATGGTCAGCAGCTGGATCTGTCCCTGGCTGATGTTGGAAGCGCCTTCGGACAACATGGTGTCATAGCCCTGGGGCAGGCACTCGATAAACGAATCCGCCCGCGCCAATGCAGCTGCCTCTTTAATTCTTTCAAAATCAACATCCGACAGATCCTCTCCATCCGATAAGTCCGCGCCAAAAGCGATGTTGTCGCGGATGCTGCCCGAAAAAAGCCAGGTGTCCTGCAAAACCATGGAGTAGGCTTTTCGAAGCTCCTCAGCCTGATAGCCCCTTGTGTCTTTCCCGTCGATGCTGATCTTTCCGCCGCTGATCTCATAAAAGCGCATCAGCAGGTTGACCAGGGTCGTCTTGCCGGCGCCCGTCCTGCCCACAATGGCGATCTGTTCACCGGGTTTTACCTTCAAATCCACCCCGTCAAAAAGCAGGGTTTCCGTGTACCCGAAATCAACCTGATCAAACGCCACTTCGCCTTGGACGGCGCCCGCGTCCATAAATTCATTGCCCAGTTCGGCGGTTTCTTCCGCGTCCAGGAACTCAAAGACCCGCTCAGCCGAGGCCAGCGCGGCCATGATGGTGTTAAAGATCCCCAGGACCTGGTTGAACGGGCCCCTGAGCATCTGGGTGTACTGCAAAAAGGCCTGGAACCCGCCAAGGGACAGGACGCCGTCAATGACATACCTGCCGCCCCAGATGGCCAGCAGGACATAGTTTGAGTTCAAAATCAAATCGCCGGCCGGCCTGGTGACAAAGGAAACAAGGGAAGATTTCCATTCGCTGTCATACAGTTCGTCGTTTAAAGAGGACAGCTCCGCTTTCAGGTCCGCGCCGATGTTGTAGTGCTTTACGACGTCTTCCCCCATGTAGGCTTCTTCGATCTTCCCGTTGAAGACGCCGGTCAGCTTCGCGTTCTTCTGAAAGACGGGTTTCGCTTTTTTGATCAGGTATTTGACCATCAGGTAGGAGACAGGTATCACCACCATGGACAGGAAGGCCAAAACCGGGTTGATGATGAGCATCATGACGGCAACGCCCACCAGCAGGACGACCGCGGACAGGGAGCTTGTCAGGCCGCTTTGCAATGTGTTTGCCACATTGTCCAGGTCGTTACTCAACAGGGAGACCAGGTCCCCCGCCGATGAGCGGTCAAAATGGTTCAAGGGAAGGGCGTTTAATTTGACCTGCATCTGATTTCTCAAAGACCGGATCACATTCTGGGACACCCTGACCATCAGGATGCCGGACAAATAGTTGGAGAGGAAATTGACAACATACAAAACCAGGAGGACAGCGCCCGTTTTCCACACGACAGCCCAGTCAAACGCGGTCCTGTTTGTCAAAAGCCCGGCAAAGATGTTGATGATCTGCCCGATCTTCCTGGGGATCAGGATCTGCACCAGGGAGGCCGCCAGCGTCAGGATGATTGCCAAAATAAAGACCCACTTGAACCTGGCCAGGTTTTTAAACAGCCTGAGCATGGTTCCCCTGGCGTCTTTGGTGCTGCCGGAGGCCAGAAGGCCGGATACGCGCCCCGCGCCCCCAACGCCCTTTGAAACACCCGGCAAGCCTTCCTGTTTGTCTTTGTTGCTGGATTCTGTGTTCATCTGATCTCCCCCTCCTGGGACTTTAGCTGAGAAGCGAGGATCTCCTTGTAGATCTTTGAGCTGTCGGCCAGTTCCTGATGGCTTCCCCTGTCCATGATTTCTCCGTTTTCAAGGACCAGGATCTCATCCGCGTCCCTGACTGTCGCCACGCGCTGGGCGACCACCAGAACGCCGCGATCCGCCAGCTTTTCCCGGATCGCCTCGCGGATCTTTTTCTCGGTTGAATAATCCAGGGCGGAAAAACAATCGTCAAACACATAGAAGCTGGATTCCCTGATCAGGCCGCGGGCGATCGAGAGCCTTTGTTTCTGCCCTCCGGACAGGTTGACCGCGTTTTGAGCGATCTGGGTGTCCAAGCCCTCCGGGGATTCTCTGAAAAAACCGCCCATCTGAACCATGTCCAGAACCGCCCAGATCTCCTCATCAGCGGCGTCTTTTTTCCCGGCCTGGATGTTTTCCCTGATGCTGCCCGAGAACAGGAAACTGGACTGGGGAACAAAGGTAATCATCCGGCCGATCTCTTCCCTTGGCAGGGTCTGGATGTTTTTTCCGTTGAGACAGACCCTGCCCTGATAGGCGTCGTATTCCCGCAGGAGCAGCTTCAAAATGGTGGATTTTCCGCTGCCGGTCGATCCAATGATCGCCTTGGTCTCCCCCTCCTGCAAATGAAAGCTGATGTTCCTGAGGGCTGCCCTGCGGGAGCCCGGGTAATAGAAATCCACGTCTTTGAAGCTGATTCCCCGGGCGTTTGACCCCATGCTGTCCTCTTTGATCTGAAGCAGTTCTTCCGTGGACAAGATTTCAGAGATCCTGTCGATGGAGACCTTTGACCTGGGGATGATGGTGATGATGGAAGCGAATTGCTGAATGTTGCTTAAGCTGATGGAGGCATACTCAATCAGGCCGATCAGAACGCCAAGCTTGATCGTGCCGCCTTCAGCCCGCCCGCCGCTTAATAACAAGATGACCAAGATCAGGATGTTGGTGAGCAGCAAAATCAGGGGGCTTAAGAGCATCATCGTGGATTCAGACTTGACGTTCGCCTCATAGGCGTCCTTTGTCGCCTTTTCAAACTCCTTAACCTCGTAATCGGCCTTGTTAAAGGCCCTGATGACCCGAATCCCCCTGATGTTCTCCCTGAAAAGCTGATTGATCCGGTCGATGGAAAGGCGGATGCGGGAATACTGCGGAAGCGCCCGCGTTGTCAGGAACAGGCCCAAAGAAAAGATGGCCGGAATGATGATCAGGATGAGCGAGGCCAGTTTGGCGTCCAGCGTAAAAGAAACCACAAGCGCCCCGATAACGGTGATGGTCAGGGTGAAAATCTTCCTGAGGGACAGGTCGATCAGCGTTGAAACCTGCTTGACGTCGTTCACCGTTCTTGTGATCAGGGTGGAGTTTGAAAAGCCGGTTCTTGTTTCCTTGGACCAGTCGATCACTTTTTCAAATAGATCCGCCCGCAGGTCCCTGGATATGCCCGCGGTGACCCTTGTTAGAAAATAAATGGAGATCAGCAAAGAAGCGATGTTCAGAACCGTTGCCGACAGCATGGCCAGGCCCTTTTGAACGATCGCGCCCATGTCCTTCATCATGATCCCGGAGTCCACGATGTCCACCATCAAGCGCGGTATCATCAGCTGCGAAAACACCCAGACGCTCGCGAAGATGAGCTGGCCGGCAATCAGTTTTGAATATTTTTTAGCGTATTTGATCAGCATCTTTCACCTTTATCCGTTTGGTCATGCCATGGGCTCTTTTTTTCATGGCATGACCATCATACCCGCAAAGAAGCAGCCCGGTCCCTTTCAAAGCAGCGGGAAACGCCTGTGAAGCAGGCTTTTATATTATATACCATGAAGCAGGGGCTGTTACAAAGCAACAGGTCATCCTTGTTTATCGTTTAATTCCTAGATGCAAAAAGGAAACAGAAGCTGATTTGCTTTTATTTCCTTCAATTTGGCTGTTGTTTTCAGTTGAATGCCTTTTACCAGCCTCTTTTCCCTTGTTTTCTTAGAGGCCTACAGCATTTTTATTTCGCCGGCATAGACCCTGCCAAACTCCGCGTCAACCGTCACCGTTTCTCCGTTTTTGATCAGCTTTGCAGCGTCTTTCGCGCCCACAATGACAGGAATGCCCAGGTTCAAGCCAACGATCGTGATATCTGACGTTATTTCGTCCGATTCGATCACGACAGCGGAAGCCTTGACCACCATTTTCATCATGTCTTTGCTGGTGGCTGAAGCTACAAGGATGTTGCCTTCCCGGAACATTTGAGGCGTCGTTTCAGCGTCCACAACCTGCGCTCTGCCGGAAAACTTGCTGTTCCCCACTCCGATGCCTTGAGTGATGATCTTCATGACCGTGTGAACCCTGACCAGGTTGGTGTTTCCTGCTTTTCCGACAGGAACGCCCGCTGTGATGACCACCAGGTCGCCTTCAGCGACATGTCCGTTTAAGATCGCTTCGTCCACGGCACTTCGCAGTAGTTCTTCGGTATCGGTTACTTCAGGGCCTTTGATCGGGATGACGCCCCACAGAAGGTTCATCTGCGTATACGCCCTGTCGTCGCTGGTTGACGCAATGATCGGGGCAGACGGCCTGTAAGAGGACACCATGCGCGCGGTATATCCGCGCGCAGTCGCGGTTACGATGGCCTTCGCCTTCAATTCTGACGCGGTGATGCAAGTGGCGTGTGAAATCGCGTTTGTAATCGTTATTTGCCTGTCATGTCTTTTGTTGTGAAGGTTGTAATCAAAATCGATCGTGCTCTCGGTTGCATACGCGATCTTTCTCATCGTTTCCACCGACTGCACGGGATATTTGCCCGCAGCCGTCTCACCTGACAGCATGATCGCGTCCGTGCCGTCAAGCACCGCGTTTGCAACGTCTGTTACTTCCGCTCTTGTGGGTCTCGGGTTTCGCATCATGGAATCCAGCATCTGGGTCGCTGTGATGACAGGCTTGGAAGCTTTGTTGCAGGTGTTGATCAGCTCTTTTTGCAGCATGGGCATGCGCTCGGTTTGCACTTCCACGCCAAGGTCTCCCCTGGCGATCATGACCCCGTCGGCAACGCCAAGGATTTCCGCGATGTTGTCCAGGCCTTCCTGGTTTTCTATTTTTGCGATTATTTTTATTTTTTCGCCGCCGTTGCTTTCAAGAACTTCTTTGATTTCAATGATGTCGCTGACCCTTCTGACAAAGGATGCCGCGATAAAGTCGATGTCGTTTTCGATGCCGAAAATGATGTCGCTTTTGTCCTTGTCCGTAACAGCGGGCAGATTTGTCCTCACCCCGGGAATATTGATGCCCTTCCTGTTGTTGATAAAGCCTGAATTGACCACCGTGCATTTGATCTCTTTTTCGGTAACTTCTTTGACATGCATCTCAATCAGGCCGTCATCAATCAAGATTCTGTTGCCGACAGAAACATCATTTACAAGCTCTTTGTAGGTGACGGTGCATCTTTCCTTGTTTCCTACGACATCATCCATCGTTATGGTAAAGTCCTGGCCAATCTCAAGCAGGATGTCTTTTGCTTCAAAATCCCCTGTCCTGATCTCAGGCCCCCTTGTGTCCAGAAGGATGGCGATGGGCGCGCCTTTTTCCTTCCTCACTTCTTTGATCGTTTCGATCCTTTTCCTGTGTTCTTCGTGTGTGCCATGCGAAAAATTGAGCCTGCACACACCCATGCCTTCGTCTATCATTCTGCTGAGCGTCTCCCTGTCCTCAGACGCAGGACCGATGGTACAAACTATTTTTGTTCTGATCGATTCCTTGGCCATCTTATTCCCTCCTAAAATGATCTAAAACCAGATACGATTGCTTTATGGTGATACAAGTTTGTGCTGAAACTGATAAATCTCTTTATCCCATGATAATACGGAAATGGGCGGCGCTGTCAAGTGTTTTCGCTGCTTTCACCCCTGCTTTTGGTTTGACCCGGCTAAATGCCGTGATTTTCGCTTTCCGCGTTCCGATCGGCAGAATGGGCAAGACAAAAAAGCAAGACGCGCTTGCCACTGCGTGTCAAAGAAGTGTCCGCGGACACTTCTTTGAGTTAGAAGAAACATGGTTTTTTAACAGTCTGAAGCAAGTTACGCTTGCCATTTTGAATTTCAAAAAATATTGTAATAAGGAGATGGATATAACAAGGCGAAACTATGCCCGTGTATCTTCCCTGACCGCCTCGTAAATAAACAAGCCGGCCGCGACGGCGGCGTTTAAGGATTCCGCGCCGCCCAGGATCGGCAGCCTGAGCTTCATATGAGCAAGGTTCAGGACGTCTTCATCAAGCCCCTGGCCTTCGTTGCCGATCAGAATGCAGATTTTTCCCTCAAAGGGCGGGTGCTGATAAAAGGGGCCGCCCTTCAGGTCGCCTGCGATCAGGGTATGCGGCAGGGATTTGAGCGCATCCGCCAAATCCAGGCAGCGGTAGACCGGCACGCGGAAAACAGCGCCCATCCCGGCCCTGACCACCTTTGGGGAATAAGGATCCGCGCAGCCCTGATCCAGGATGAGGCCGTTAAAGCCCGCCGCGTCCAGGGTGCGTAAAATAGTACCCACATTGCCTGGATCCTGGAGGCGGTTGAGCGCCACAAGGCGGGGGCCTGCCTCAGCAAGGGGCAGTTCCTCCAAAACAGGACAGACGGCGATAAGCCCCTGGGGGGTCTTGCTGTCCGCGAGCGCCGATAAAACCTGCGGGGAAACCAGGATCGTATCAATCCCCGCGTCCAAAAAAGCGCTGTAATCGGAAGCCCTGGTCTTATCTACCAGCAGGGTCTGCGTCCGGCCTTCCTTCACCGCCTCCTGGCAGAGGTGCTCGCCCTCGGCCAGAAAAAGGCCGTGGGCCTTGCGGCCGGAGGCGGTGTTCAACTGCCGCCACATCTTGACCAGGGGATTGGCGGTGCTTGTGATCTCTTTCATGGCTGGGAACTGTTAGGCTGCGGATTTTGATGCTGAAGCCAGGGCTCCGCAAAAGCCGCCCAGGCGAAAGCCAGGATCTCCTCCTCCGAAAGGCCGGGAAGCCGGGCAGCTTGGTTCAGGTAATCCAGCAGGTCTCTTCTGCAGCTTAAAGGAAGCGTTTGCCCCTGGGCCTTCACCCGGGAGTGGAGCCGGTCAAAAAGATGCAGCTGGTCATCCGGCTTTATATCAGCCTTGCCGAAAGCGGAAAGGAGCTCCTTCTCATCCAACAAGTCAAAGTCTTTGTTTTCCGGCACGCCGTCCCCGCTTTTGAGACGCAGAACCGGCCAGGGACTTTTTTGAAACTCTTCCTGTTGGATCATTAGATCAGGGCTTGAGCAAATCAATTCGGGGCAGAAACCTTCCGGCAAAAGGGACTTGATGGTTTTTTCTGCCAAATAAGCGTCCGCCAGGCAATCCCCCGCGAGCTGCACTTTTTTGGAATGCGCGAGCAAAACCAGCGCCTGTCCGGCTGCTGTTTCATCAATGACAAAGCCGGCGGCGCGGAGGGCCTGCGCAAGCCCCTCGGCTGCCAAAACAAAATACAGTTTCACCGACAATTCCGACTTATCTTTCGCTCCTTCCCCCTGAGATACCAGCGCTTCATGGCTTTGAAGCGGCGCATCAGGACACTCCGGCTGCTTCTCACGCTCAGAGGCCTCCTCGTCCCCGGATTCCTCCGTCTGCGGCCAATAAAACATCCTGCTGGTCTTGTCCGGCATTTCCACCAGGAACAGGCGCTCGTTATCGGGCATAAGCGTGTGGGAAGCGGGGCAGGACAGGGCGCCGGACTTGCAATAAGGGCCTGAGATGCGCCCGCCGGACCTTAAATAATACTGCCCGGTCAAAGCGCCCGCGCTTTTGTCCTCGCTGACCACCTCATACAAGAGGTCTTCCGGCAGGGCGGTGATGGCATCGGAATAAATAATGTAGCGGTTGGGCTCGTTCCTGTCCGGGGCATAGTTTTTGTTGGGGCGGACTTTGCCAAGCGCCGCGTCAGCCCCCACCAGGTCGATCAGACACAGGCAGCCCAGGGAGCGCATCCTTTCCTTAAAGGTGTGCTGCTCAGGCCGATCCGGAGCGATGCGCAGGTAGCCTTCGTTCTCAAATTCTTCCACCTCCTCAGGCGGGAAGACACCATGTTCCGTCATCAGGGGACGCACCCGGAACAGGACGCGGCGGGTGTCATCCTCCTGCAAGAAGGCCAGAACCAATTGACCGTTCAGATCCACAATAACCCCCCTTTTTTGTTTCCTCAGGCTCATTGTATGGCCCTGTTAAAGCCTCGTCAAGCGCGGGAAAGCATATAAACATATAAGAAAATCTCACAAAAGCCAAGAAACGGAATTGCAAACCTTGACAACAAATGTCCTAAACGGTATCCTTGTGGCAAGAAAACTGCAAAGAATTCCGCGGCCTGCGAATGGCCGTGAAAATAAGGAGGTATTGGTAATGAAAAAACTATTTGCCTTGTTGCTTGCAACGGTAATGCTGCTCAGCGCGGCTTCCGCTCTGGCACAAACCAAACTGACTGTCTGGTGCTGGGACCCTGCCTTCAATATCTACGCAATGGAAGAGGCCAAGAAGGTCTATGCGCAGATCAACCCGGACGTGGAGATCGAAGTTATTGAGACCCTCTCTGGTGACTGCGAAACCAGGCAGACGACCGCCCTCTCCTCAGGCCAGACAGATACGCTGCCGGACATCGTCCTCATGCAGGACAACTCCGGACGCCGTTTCCTGGATACCTTCCCCGGCGCATATTTCCCCATGGATGGCCTGGTAGACTATGACAATTTTGCGACCTATAAGATCGACAAGTTCACATCCGGCGGCAAGCGCTATGCCGTGCCCTTTGACAACGGCGTGGCCGCCACCTTTGTGCGCACCGATTATCTGGAGGCCGCCGGCTTTACCCTGGCTGACCTGACCGACATCACCTGGGACCGTTTCATTGAGATCGGCCTGAAGGTCAAGGAAGCCACAGGCAACTACATGCTGGTCACCCAGGCCGGATATGCGGACTTTGTATCCATGATGACCCAGTCGGCTGATTTCTGGTTCTTTGATGATGAAGGCCATCCCAACATCAATACCAACCCGGCCGTTCGGGCGATGGTGGAAACCATTGTGAAACTGCATGACAGCGGCATAGTCAAGGAAGCGGTGGACTGGAGCGAATACATCGCCTCCTTCAACAACGGCTCCGCCGGCAGCACCATCCAGGGCTGCTGGATCATCGGTTCCATCGTGCTTGCGAAGGATCAGGCCGGCAAATGGGGCGTGACCAACATCCCGCGCCTTGACATTGAGAGCGGCACAAACTACTCCAGCCAGGGCGGATCCTCCTGGGTGGTACCGGCCAGCTCCAAAAACCCGGAAGCCGCGGTGGACTTCCTGAGCAAGACCTTTGGCGCCAGTGTTGAATTCTATCAGACCATCCTGCAGTCTTCCGGCGCCATCGCGACCTACCTGCCCGCTGCCGACGGCCCTGCCTACTCCGAACCGCATCCCTTCTTCAACGGCCAGAAGGTGTTTGAAGATTTGATGAACTACTCCTCCAAGGTACCGCTGGTCAAGTACGGCGTGTACAACTACGAGGCGCGTGATGAGATCGTCAACGCGATCGAAGCCATCTTCAACGGCGCCAGCATTGACACAGCGCTCAATGACGCCCAGTCCGCCATTGAATTCATCATGGAATAATTCGGCGTCCATACTTGAACCCTTCCCGCCCTAAAGGCGGATAGATACCCCATCGGCAGGCTGGAGCCTGCCGATGGGGGAAACATATCAACAGGAAGGAGCGGCCTATGACTGCCTTGCGAGCGCCCCGCCCAAAAGGGGGACTGGAACGAAAAACAGCCCGGAAGGGCTGGCTGTTCATCCTGCCTGCTGTATTTCTTATCCTGGTGTTGTCCTTCTACCCGATGATCCAGGCTTTTTTGCTTTCTCTGCAGAAGGGCAGCGGCAACCAGTTAAGTTACGGCGGGTTCAGCAACTACCAGCGTCTGCCCAAGGACAACACCTATGTGACAGCGCTTGGCAACACCTTTTTCTATCTGATTGTGCAGGTGCCCATCATGCTGGTTTTGGCACTCATCCTTGCGGTGATGCTCAATGACGAAAAACTGATGGGCCGGGGGATTTACCGTACCCTCATCTTCCTGCCCTGCGCCACCAGCCTTGTCAGCTGCTCGATGATCTTCCTGCAGCTTTTTTCCAACAACGGTTTGCTCAACAGCATTATGCTGAAACTGGGCTGGGTGAGTGAGCCCATTCCCTTTCTGACCAACGCGCTCTATGCCCGCCTGGTCATCGTTGTGACCATGCTTTGGCGGTGGACAGGATATAACATGGTGTTCTACCTGGCTGGCCTTCAGAACATCGACCACCAGATCTATGAAGCCGCGCGCATTGACGGCGCTACTGCCTTCCACCAGTTCACCAAGATTACTGTGCCGCTGCTAAGGCCCATCATCCTTTTTACCACGGTGCTTTCCACCAACGGCACCTTACAATTGTTTGACGAGGTGCGCATCATGACTGCCGGCGGCCCGGGCATCGGCACAGCGACCCTGTCCTGGTACATCTACCGCATCACCTTTGAAAGCGTGCCTCGCTTTGGCTACGCGGCCGCGATGGCCTTTACCATCTTTATCATGGTTGCCATTTTGGCCTTTATCCAGATGAAAGTGGGTGATCGTCAATGACCGGAAAGTTTCGCATCAAGCCCATGCGTGTCCTGAAGCACCTTTTCCTGATCCTGGTCAGCTTCCTGTCCGCCTTTCCCTTTTACTGGATGGTATCCAGCGCCACCAACGACACGGCGGATATCATTCTTGGGCGTATTCTGCCGGGAAAACACCTGATGGTCAACTGGAATAACCTGGTCAGCGCCGGAAAGATCGGCACCGCCTTTTTCAATTCGCTGAGAAACGCGGTCGTATTGACCTTCCTGTCGCTTTTCATCAGCTCCCTGGCCGGCTATGGCTTTGTTGTCTTCCGCGACAAATGGAAGAACAAGGTGATGGGCGTCTTGATGCTGTCCATGATGATCCCGCCCGCAGCCACCCTGATCCCCATGTTCCGGATGTTCTCTCAACTGGGGCTTGTGAACACAATGGCCGGTTTCATGCTGCCCAGCATCGCCACGGTCTTCCTGATCTTCATGTTCCGCCAGGCCGCGCAGACTTTCCCCTTTGAGATCGTGCAGGCTGCGCGCATTGACGGACTGGGCGAGTTTAACATCTTTCTGCGGATCTTCGTGCCTGTTATGCGCCCTTCCTATTCCGCAGCTGCCATCGTCACCTTCATGAGCGCCTGGAACAGCTACCTCTGGCCGCTTGTCATCCTGCAAAACCCGGATCAGATCACCCTGCCCATCTACGCGGGCAGTTTCCGCGGAGGCTATGTGCTGGACTACGGCCTGATCATGCTGGTCGTTACCATCTCCACCATCCCGATGCTGATCCTGTTCTTCGCATTGCAGCGCAGCTTCGTTGCAGGCATCCTGGGTTCAGTCAAGTAGCGGGTTGACTAAACAAGATCAACGATGTTTCAATTTTGCCAGGCAGCATGCTGTCTGGCATTGTTTAGCAGGCAGAGCACCGCAGCGTTAAAACCGCTGTTCTTGACGCTCCAAACGCGGATTTGATAAGATGAGCCGTCCTGACCGTTTGAAAACACGGCAGGCTCCGAGCAAAAACATGTCATGATGAACCTGACTCTGCATTCAAAAGAGAAACACCGATATGAAAGGCTGACCATGTCTGAACAAAAAAGAGCCGCGGACGGCACGAGGAACCTGGACCATCAAAGGCGCACCATCGGTGACGTCACCTACTTTGACCGCGGCGTCATTGAAGGGGAAAACGGGCGGCGCTACCAGCGCTTCGCCATCCAGACCCATTTTGTGAAGCCCCAAGAGGATCAGGCGGCATTGTTGGAGCGCTATGTGCGCCCCCTGTACCAGGAAGGCGATATGCTGTCCTTTGGCGCGAAGGTGATGGGCATGTGCGTGGGCAGCGTCAAGACCCGCGCGCAGGTGAAGCCCGGCTTCTGGGCCAAATTCCTCTACCGCTTCGCCAGTCACAACTCCACCGGCATCGGCATGCATGAACCCTACAAACTGCAGATGTCCATTGAGAAGGCCGGCCTGCCGCGCATCCTTTTAGCGACAGTTCTCTCCGCCCTGACCAAGCCCTTTGGCGTCAAAGGCGTGTTTTACAAGGTAGCCGGGCATGACATAGCCGGCATCGACGGCTTTTATCCGGATTCGGATTTTGCGGAATACCACGAGCTGGCGGTGGATAACCCGCCGCAAGCGGATAAACTGTGCGATGAATTGACCGAAAAGACCGGCATCCCGGTGGTGGTGATGGACGCCAACGACTTCCACCGAAACCAGCTGGGCAAAAGCCAAAAAAGCCCGCTGACGGACGAGGAGCTGCAGGAGGCGATGCGCGACAACCCCTCCGGCCAGGGTGCGGAATTGACACCATTTATCCTGATCCGCCCGCTGAAGGAAAAGGCATGACCCGGCTGTCCCTCCTTGCGCATGGCGGCTGTCAGATCGCCGAGATTACGGGCGAGGATAAGGCCATCACCAGCATCGAAATGATAGCGGGCCTGATGGACGAAGCGATTGGCCTTCAGGCGGACAGGCTGCTTGCCAATCGCGGGCTGATCGATGAATCCTTTTTTGATGTGAAAAGCGGCTTCGCGGATCAGCTTGTTCAGCGGCTCAAGGCAACAAACCTGCGTTTGGCCGTAACAGGCGAGTTCAGCTGGGTGGAGACCCTGGCGCTGAAGGCCTATCTCAAGAAACACGGGATCGAAAAGCAAGTGTTTTTCGCGAAAGCGCGGGAAGCCGCGCTGGACTGGCTCAGCCAGGGTTAATGGCAGATAAAAACAGCAAAAAACGCCGCTCGGGGCGTTTTTTGCTGATTGGAAATAAAGAATCAGTTAAAGTTGTACTTGGTGACGATCTTCTCCCGGCCGGTCACCAGGTCGGTGTAGTACTCATAGAAGGAAAGGGCCAGGAAGGAGCCAGCAACGTTGCAGACCTCGTCAAAGCCGGACTGCTTCAAAAGGCGCAGCGCGTTGTAGCTGCGCTGGCCGGAGCGGCAGTGCACATAAACGGGCCTGTCCCTGGGGATCTCGTTCAAGCGGTTTTTAAGCTGGCTTAAGGGGATGTTGACCGCGCCAAGAACATGGCCGCGTGCAAACTCACTCTCCTCGCGAACGTCTAGAATGTATGCCTTTTCCTCAACCAGTTTCCTGACTTCAGAGAACATCACCTGATCGGAGAGGCCGGTTTCCAGGTTCATCGCGGTTAAGCCGGCCTGGTTGACCACATCCCGGGCAGTGGAGAAGACCGGGGCATAGGCCAACTCCAAATCCTTCAGGTCATAGATGGTGCCGGAAAAGCGGAGGAGGGTGGAAATGATGTCAATGCGCTTGTCCACAGCGCCCTGGCCCACAGCCTGGGCGCCCAGCACCCTGCCCGTGCCCTTTTCATAAATGAGCTTAAAGAACATGGGCTTGGCCCCGGGCATGATGCCCACGATGTCAGAGGGGATGACAAAGGATACGCCATAGTTCAAGCCCTCATTCTTGCACTGGCGCTCGTTCAAGCCAACCGCCGCGGCGTTAAAGTTAAAGACACGGATGGCGCTGGCGCCCAAGACGCCCGGGATCCTGTCCTCCATGCCTGAGGCATTGTTCGCGGCAACCCGCGCCTGGCGAAGCGCCGGGCCGGCCAGGGCCAATTTGGTTTTTTTGCCGGTTTGAAAGCTTGTGACCTCCACCGCGTCGCCAACGGCATAGATATCGGGATCTGAGGTCTGCATTTTGTCGTTGACCAGGATGGCGCCGGTCTCGCCAAGGGCCAGGCCCGCGTCCTTGGCCAGCGTTGTCTCAGGCCGCACGCCGATCGCCATGATGACCGCCTGGGCGGGAACGAGCTTGCCGGAAGCCAGGGTGACCCCTTCCTCAGAGATGGCGGCGAGGCCGTCGCCCAGGATCAGTTCAACGCCGTGATCGGTAATTTCCTTGTGCAGGAACTGGGCCATGTCGCTGTCAAAGGGCAGCATGACCTGATCGGCCATGTCGATGACAGAAACCTCATAGCCGGTTTCGCGCAGGTTTTCCATGACCTCAAGGCCGATGAAGCCGCCGCCGATGACCGCGATCTTTTTGACCGCGTTCTTTTTTAGATAAGCGTCGATCTTTTCCACGTCCTCCACGTTGCGCACGGAAAACACATGGGGCAGGCGGATGCCGGGGATGCTGCCCGGCATGATGGGGGAGGCGCCGGGGGACAAAAAGAGGGTGTCATAGGAGAAGTCGGACAAACTGCCATCCGGCAGGCGCACACTGACCGTCTTGCTGTCCCGGTTGATTTTAACCGCCTCGTGATGGGTGAGCGCCTGGATCTGATAGCGGTCGCGGAAGATGTCCGCGTCCATCAGCTTCAGGGTCTCGCTGTCCTTGATCTCGCCGCTTAAAAAATAGGGCAGGGCGCAGTTGGAAAAGGATACGTCCCTCCCGCGCTCCAGCATGATGATGTCCGCCGCCGCGTCCAGGCGCCTTAAGCGGGCCGCGACGGACGCGCCGCCGGCCACGCCGCCGATGATGAGGTACTTCTTTGAAGTTTTGTTTTCCATTTTAGCTCTGTTTCTCCTGATTGATTTCTATGGTCAGTTCGCTGCCGCGAAGGCGCGCGAGCATATCGGGGGTCAGCCTGGCTTCCGCCATTTCGCCAGGGGTTAAAATCATGCGCTTCTGGCTGGACAGCACCTCTTCCTTTGAGCGCAGGGTGACATAGTGGTTCTGGTACACCCTGTCCGGGCGGAACATCAGGTCCACGGGTTCTGTGATGGCGTCATTTGGGATGTCCAGCTTCTGGGGCACCGCGCCGCGCACGCCCTGCCCATCTTTCACAGAGACGCGGGTAAAGGGCGGCCTGCCGCCTTTTAAGTACCGGGCAGCCGCGGCGCCGGCCAGCATGCTCTCCCGGCTGACATAGTCCACCAGGTCATGCACATGCAGGACGTTGCCGCAGGCGAAGATGCCGGGGACATTGGTCTCAAAACTGTCGGTGACGACAGCGCCCTGGGTGACCGGCGAGATCCGGACCCTGGCCTGCTGGGACAGCTCGTTTTCCGGGATCAGGCCGACGGACAGCAGCAGTGTGTCGCAGTCAAAGTGCTTCCCGGTGCCGGGGATGGGTTTCCTGTCCTCCCCCACCTGCGCCACCGTGACACCGGTTAAGCGTCCCTGGCCATGAATGTCCACCACGGTGTGGGACAGAAGAAGGGGAATGTCATAATCGTGCAGGCACTGGACGATGTTGCGGTTTAAGCCGCTGGAATAGGGCATCAGTTCCACGCAGGCTAAAACCTTCGCCCCCTGCAGCGTCATGCGGCGCGCCATGATGAGGCCGATGTCGCCGCTGCCCAAAATGACGACCCGTTTGCCCGGCATCAGCCCTTCCATGTTGACCAGCTTCTGGGCGGTTCCGGCGGAGAATATACCCGCAGGCCGGGTTCCCGGAATGGCCAGCGCCCCGCGGGGGCGCTCCCTGCAGCCCATGGCCAGGATGACGGCGCGCGCCTGATAAACTTCCAGCCCCCGCTCCCGGCTGACCGCGGTGACCTTCCGGTCTCTGGTGAGGGAAAGGACGGTCGTGCCTGTATAAATGGGAATGTTCAGGTCCCGCGCCTCTTTGATATCACGCAGAGCGTACTCAGGCCCTGTCAGTTCCTCCTTGAAACGGTGCAGGCCAAAGCCGTTGTGGATGCACTGGTTGAGGATGCCGCCCTGGGTGTCCTCCCGCTCCAAAACCACCAGGTCCATGATACCGGCCCGCTTGGCCGCGATGGCGGCCGCGAGCCCGGCCGGACCCGCGCCGATGATCAATAAATCAACATGGATCATTGTTTCACTCATCGTTTTTCTCCCCGATCTGGCCCACAATCAGTTCGCTCCCCTGCCCTGACTTTGTGATCATGTCAAGCGGCAGGCCCAGTTCCTCAGACAGGATCTGCATCACCCGGGTGGAACAAAACCCGCTCTGGCAGCGGCCCATGCCCGCGCGCGTGCGCCGCTTCACGCCGTCCAGCGTCCTTGCGCCCTGGGGGCGTCTGATGGCCTGGCGGATCTCGGCCTCGGTCACCTGCTCACAGCGGCAGACGATGCGGCCGTAATCCGGGTCGTTCTCATAGGCGGCGCGGCGTTCCTTCTCGCTCATGGCGGAGAAGGGCTTGGGCAGCGGGGTTGGGGGGATGTGGTTGGGGTTCTTTTCAAGGCCCAGGGAATAGGCCACCCAATCGCCCAGTTCCTCCCCGATGGCCGGGGCCGCGGACAGGCCGGGGCTTTCGATCCCGATGGCTTCAAACGCGCCCTCCGGCGCGCCTTCAACAGCGCCGATGATAAAATCCCCGCCCGTTTCATGCGCGCGGATGCCCGAGAAGGTGGTGATGACCTGACGCAGGCTGACCTCAGGATAGGTCAGGCGAACCTTGTCCAGGATGTCATCAAGCCCCTCGGCCGTGGTGGCGGTGTCAAAACCATCCTCAATGTCCTCCGCCGTCGGTCCTAAGAGCAGGTTGCCATGGGTGGTGGGGCTGACCAGGACGCCCTTGCCCATTTTGGTGGGCACCTGAAAGAGGGTTCTGGTGAACAGGAGGGGCTGCATCCGATCCAAAAGATAGTACTGGCCGCGTCGGGGGATGATTTTGACCTTGCGGGTGGAGATCTGGTTGTGCAGGACGCCTGCAAAAGTGCCGGCGCAGTTGATAACAGCGCGGGTCTTCAAAACACCCTTGCTGGTATGAACCAGCCAGGCGCCGTCCTGATATTCAAGGGCCTTGACCTCATGATTCAAAAGGAAGTCCACGCCGTTTTCCTTCGCGCTGTCAGCCAGGGCATGGGTCAATTCATAGGGGCTGACCAGGCCCGAGGTGGGCACATCCAGCGCGCAAAGGACATCTTTGTTGACATTGGGCTCAAGGCGCAGCACCTCATCCCTGTCGATCAGCCGGCAGCCGGGAACCTCGTTGATTAGGGAGCTTTGATACAAGGCTTCAAGCGTCTGCCTGTCCTCCTCATGAAAGCCCAGCACCAGCGCCCCAGGCTGGCCATAAGGCACACCCAGGCTCTCGCACAGGTCTTTCATCATGCCAGCGCCCTTGACATTCAGCCTGGCCTTTTGCGTGCCGGGCTTGGCGTCATAGCCCGCATGGACAATGCCGCTGTTGGCCTTGCTGGCGCCCTGGGAGACATCATCCGCCAGATCAAGAACCGCCATTTTCCCTTTGTATTGGCCCAGGCGTTTGGCGATGGAACAGCCGGTGACACCCGCGCCGATGATCAGAATATCGAACATGGTTCCCCCGTCTCTACAATTGATGGAGTGATTGTAGCACTTTGATCACGGCGCGTCCATCTTCAGGAAGACCATATGCTGCTGAATATCGCGTTTATATCTGCGAAGAAGACACACCGGCAACAATTTGTTAACAAATCGGCCGATTTGTCGCTTGACATTGTAACATTATTGTAATATATTGGGCGTGCAGAGCAACACCCGACCCTGACCAGGAGGAAACATGAACAAGAGATTGTCGCGCGTGATCGCGCTGTGTCTATTAGCCCTTATTCTGATGACAAGTCTTCCACAAACCGCTTTGGCCGCAGCCTATGCAGGAACGGTCAACAAGGACAAGGTTTTCTTCCGTTCCAAACCCAACACGGACAGCATCTATTACGGACAATTAAACAAGGGAACAAAAATCAGCATTCTGGGCGTCAGCGGCAAATTCTACAAGGTCGAATACAAAGACAAGACCGGCTACATCATGAAATCGCTGATAAACGCCTCCTCTGAGGCAAAAGAGGCCTTTGAGCCAAAGCCAGCCAGCAAATATGAAAGCGTTAAAAGCATCAAAGACCTGGGCAGCGCGCCCAAGGCCAGCAAAAAAGGCGCTTCCGGGGACGCGGTGGAGAAACTTCAGCGCGCCCTTCAGATCAAGGGGTATCTGAAAGGCACCTTGGACGGCAAATACGGCGATATGACCGTGGACGCGGTGAAGCGTTTCCAAAAATCGGTCAAACTGAAGGTGACGGGAGAGGCCAACACCGCCACCATCGCCAAACTGTTTGGACTGACCATCGATGTCCCAGCCAAGGATGACCCGGGGATGAAGGGCATCACCAGCATCAGGAAGATCGAGGTGCCCAACACCACCAAGCCCGGCAACTCCGGAAAGCATGTAAAGGCCCTTCAGCAGGCATTGAAATTAAAAGGCTACTACAAGGCGGCGATCGACTCCTCCTATGGGGATAAGACCACGGACGCCGTGAAGCGCTACCAGCGCGCGGTCGGCATCAAGGCGGACGGCATCGCGGGCAATTCCACCATCAAGCGCCTGTTTGGCCAGAACGCCGCCAACTACAAGGAGCCCACCAAGCGCCTTGACTGGCGCAGCAATAACAACCTGATCCCCAAAGGCGCCACCTTCACCGTCAAGGACATCGCGACCGGGCTGACCTTCAGGGCCAAGCGCTGGAGCGGCTACAACCACCTGGACGCGGAGCCGGTCTCCAAGGAGGACGCCGCCACCATGAAAAAGATCGGCGGGGGCGTGTATTCCTGGAACAGAAGATCGATCCTGGTCAAGTATGGCGGCGTGGTGTACGCGGCGTCCATGAACACGATGCCACATGAGGAGCAGACCATTCCCGGCAACAATTATGACGGCCATTTCTGCATCCATTTTTACAAATCCAAGACCCACGGCACCAACAAAATCGACGCAGAGCACCAGAACGCGGTGGAGCGCGCGATGGACGCGCACTGGTAAATTGAGCAGCGCAAGCGCATCATTTATGAGCAGCCCGGAAGGGCTGTTTTGCGTGTCAAAGAAGTGTCTGCGGACACTTCTTTGATCTGGGAAGAACGGGAATTTCTGCCTGTTCTCGTCGCTTTGCATTGCGCTCTCGCTTCCTGACACCGGGGAAGTCAGGAAGCTAACGCTCCATGAAAGCTCCTCTCCCTTGTAAGCAGGCTTACAAGGGGTCCCGATCGGCAGAAATTCGCGGAATGTTTGGGCTAAAGCCCAAACTTGCGGCACCGCACATGTCGCTGCTGCAGATCACCATCGGAGGGTTTCTCCCTCCGATACCTCCCTGAATATAGTTTTTGACAGTCTAGAATAGCCCGGAAGGCCTGTTATTTGCAAAGCGTTTGAATCGTTTGGCATGAAAATGCAGGTTTGTATTGAACCTAAAGAGCAATTCAAACATTTTGTATACAATTCGGATCGAAACCGGCTTCATGCAACCGAACTGCGCTCCCGCGCATCCAATGGGTGACATCAGCTGAAAGTCAAAAGGAGCAGGATGGATAAAGCATTCTTCACACAGAAGGTCCGCGAAAAGGAGCGATCCCTGTACCGCATCGCAGTCAGCTATCTGAAAAATGACGCTGAAGCCGCCGATGCCGTCCAGGACGCCTTGCTGACCGCCTGGGAAAAACGGAACACGCTTCGCCAAACGGAATACTTTGGCACCTGGCTGACGCGCATTTTAATCAACCGCTGCAAGCAGCAGCTGCGGAAACGGCGCCCGACAGCGGAACTCAGCGAACAGACGCCTGCCGGCATGCCGGACACGGAAGCCGGCCTGGCCCTTCGGATGGCGCTTGAAGAACTGGATCCATCCTACCGCATTCCCCTGCTCCTCTACCACCTGGACGGGTATTCCGTCGCGGAAATATCCCGCATCCTGCTTTTGCCCCAGGGCACGGTCAAAAGCCGTCTGTCCAGGGCACGGGCCAAACTGAAAAACTTGCTGAGCGACACGGAGGTGACTGACGATGCGTAAAATGGACCTGGACCGCGCTTTTAAGGAGACGCCGCCGGTCTTTTCCGGCCGCGTGGAACAAACCCTGCTCAATTTAAAGGAGGAACCCATGAAAAAAGTTACGCTGCGTACCATCGCGCTGGCAGCCGCCATGCTGCTGGCTTTGACAGGCCTGGCTTTCGCCGCCATCCATTATGGCCAGGAATGGTATTTCAACAACCGGGACACCGGTTTTAAAGAGCACAAGCCGGACGTCCACCAGGCCATCCTGGACAATTTACAGACCGACATCGCCCAGAAGGTGACGGGCCCTGCCGGGGACATCGTGACGCTTCAGGTTCAGGACGCCGCCTGGCTGGAGGACAAGCAGATCGTGACCATCGGCTTGCTGGCCAGCCTGAAAGAGGATGCGGCCTATGAGCTGCACCCCCTGCACGCGATTGACACCGACGGCGCGACAGTGGGCGAGATCGACCCGGAGGACGAAGAGAGCAGGCTGGACCACTGGCTATGGACGGAAAAAGGCTTTGGCCTGCCCAAAGACGTGATGACAAACCCCGAAAAACAGCTGCTCCTGATCGAATTGGGCAATCAGACCTATATCGGGGACACCCAGGCGGAACTGCCCGCGTCAACCTTTGATGTGCTTGCGACAGAGGAAGGCTCAGTCATGGCCTTGTGGACCTATGACCTGAGCTACCTGGACATCAGCCTGATTGACAGCCGGTTTTCATCAGGCAAAACCCCGGAAAGCATGAGCGAAGAAGAATACAAGGCGATGATCCAGGAATCCAAGGATTACCTCACCCAACTGGGTCAGGACGCTATTGACGCGATCCGCGCGAACATGGATGAAAACGGCCGCCTGAAGCTTCGCCTGCCCTTCCATGTTCAGACCTTGAAAGACAATGTTTTTGGAGAGGAGATCCCGGGCGAGCTGACCTTCACACTGCAGATCAAAACCAAGTAATTCTTTATGATTAGGATGCTTTCATCAAGGTGCTGTAAGGTAACGCGAAACAAGGCTTTTTCAGCACACCTACGCTGAATCAAGCAGAAGGCTATAAACTGAACTATATAGGCTGCCGTTCATGCGGCAGCACTTTGCTATTATAATATTTGGGCATTTCGTTTTATCGACATCTTAGGTTCAAGATAAGGACTCTTCTGTTTGTAGTCCTTAAAACGGTTCCTTCAAGATTTTACAACGCGGGACGATGCGTTGAAACAAGGCACCATCTTCTGTATGCTCATCATATATGTTATAATTCAGCGTGCCCATTAGATAAATCATGTTTAGGAATACTACATGAATTATGCACAAGGCAAATAGGAGGATTTCCATGGAAACACTAGTAAATCAGGACAATTTTTATGATACAACCATGCAACTAATAGGGAACTTGGCAAAAATTCCTATCGTTAGAGTAAACAGAAGCACCTTTTTAAGCAATAAGTTTTCCAAATCGCCACATCTGGCACAGATTTTAGAGGAAGGGCCTCTTTCTGTTCATACAGCTGATGAAATTAAGAAGATGGCTATGGATGTAGTTAACGAAAGTACAAATAAGACTTCTGTTGTTTCTTTTCTCTCTGGGCTTCCATCCAATCCTGTCACCATGGTCGCTGCAGGGGGTGCTGATGTTGTACAATACTTTGGATTTGCACTCAACATGGCACAACAAATATCTTACTTGTTTGGAGACGCGGAATTGTTTGACGACAACATCAACACACTATCTGAGGATGAGAAAGCCCGGATAGTTGCCTTGTTGGCTGGCATGTTAGGTGTAGCAGGTGCTTCAAAGTTAATTATGGAAACTTCAATCAGTGCTGGTAAAGTTATAGGAAAAAGAATTGCGTCAAAAGCTTTAACAAAAACAACAACATGGTATCCCCTCCTGAAGAAAGTAGCCGCTATGCTTGGTAAATCAATTACTAAAAAAACAGTACAGAATACAATCACCAAGGCTGTGCCAATAATTGGCGGTGCTATGTCTGGAGCTTTGACTTACTTTACTTTCCGCCCCATGGGAAATCAGCTGGTAAGTATTTATTATAAAAAAGTAACAGGCACATTGGAGGAAACCATACAAAAGGAAACAGAGAACAATGAAGAAAACCCAGCACAATTAATTGATGGATCTATATCCTAATCTATTGTGGTGTTTGAGAAGAAACAGCATGTTTGCTAATCTGTGCTAAAAAATACAAATGGAATTTCACTTTGCAATACTTGTCATTACTTGAGCATTAATATTTGGTCTATGTCTATACCTTTTTCACTAACGAAGTGCAGTTTTCCTTGACATCCGCCCTTTCATGGGGCTATACTGCTAAAGAATTATCAGAAAGGAGGCCGAGCGATGAACCTGACCAGGCGGAACAGAACAGACAGGATGCCGTTGCGCGGCCACGCTTTTTTGCGCTGAAGATCAACTTCGGCCATCATTGGGCGGCTCCGGCATCAGCGTGCGGGGCTATTTTTATGTTGAAAAGCCCCTAGACAAAAAGATCGGATTGTAACAGGATTGGCCTTAAAACAGGCGACATTCAGGAGATGTATGAAGAAACGAAACCGCAGGCTTTTATTGAAACTGCTGAAAGATAATTGGCGCTATTTCCTTGGCGCGGCGCTGCTTGGCATCTTCAGCGTGTTCATGGGATTTTTGACCCCGGCGCTTTTAGCCGAGGTGCTGGATAATTATTTGCAGGGGCAGCCCTCTCGCTTCCCCAAACTGATCTCGGACTTTGTGGACAATTTGGGCGGGCGCGAGTTCATGCGTTTAAACCTCTGGCTCCCCGGCTTATTTCTGGTGATCATCAATGTTGTGACGGGCGCGCTTAACTTCTTAAAAGGGCGCTGGACGGCCATCGGGTCTGAAAACAGCGCGCTCAGACTCCGCAACGAACTCTACGCCCACCTGCAGGAGCTGCCTTTTGAGTACCACTCAAAGGCCTCTACCGGCGACCTGGTGCAGCGCTGCACCTCCGATGTGGACACGGTCCGGCGCTTTTTGAACATGAACATGCTGCCCATCGTGGACGCGGTGATGATGGTTTCCATCGCGCTGGCGCTTTTGATCCCAATATCCTTTAAGATCACCCTGATCAGCCTGATCATCATGCCGGGTCTGTTCCTGTTTGCCTGGCTGTTTTTTAAGCTGATCATTAAGGCCTTCCGCACAGCGGACGAAGCCGAGGGAAAACTGACCACTGTGCTGCAGGAGAACCTGACCGGCGTGCGCGTGGTGCGCGCCTTTGGCCAGGCGCAGCGCGAGATCGAAAAATACGAGGCCGCCAACGCCGAAAACCGCGATAAATTCATGAAACTGACCTGGCTGGACGCGATCTACTGGTCCGCCGGCGACCTGATGGGCATGGCGCAGACGCTGCTGACCCTGGTTTTCGCGCTGATCGAGGCGCGCGCCGGACGGCTGTCCATCGGCGATGTCGTGGTCTTCACCAGCTACATCAGCATGCTCATTTGGCCGGTCCGCAACTTAGGCCGCATCCTGTCGCATGCCGGCCGAACGATGGTTGCCCTTGAGCGCATTGATGAGATCCTGCGACAGAAGGAAGAGACGGACCCTGAAAACGCGGGGACCCCGGATCTGAAGGGCGATGTTGTATTTGACAAGGTATCTTTTAAGTATGACGGCGGTTCAGAGGTCCTAAGTGATCTGAGTTTCACGATCAAACAGGGTCAGACCGTGGCGATCCTGGGCGCGACAGGCTCCGGCAAGTCCACCATCGCCCTGCTGCTGCAAAGGCTGTACAGGCCGCAAAAAGGCAGCATCACCATCGCCGGGGTCAACATCAACGACATCAAGAGAAAGCACCTGAGAAACCGAGTAGGTCTAGTGCTGCAGGAACCCTTTCTGTACTCCAAAACCATCTATGACAACCTGCGGATGGCGGCGCCCCAGTCCACCAAAGAGATGGTGGAGGAAGCCGCCCGCGACGCGCAGGCGCTTGAGTTTATTGAAGCCAGTGATAAAGGCTGGGAAACCATGGTGGGTGAACGCGGCGTGACCCTCTCAGGCGGTCAGAAGCAGCGCGCGGCCATCGCGAGAACGCTGCTGAAGCAAAACGACATCCTGATCTTTGATGATTCGCTGTCCGCTGTTGACACACAGACAGACGCGCTGATCAGGGAAGCCTTAAACCGCCGCAGCCGCGACATCACCACCATCATCATCTCACACCGCATCGTAACCTTGAGTCAGGCGGACAAGATCCTTGTGCTGGAAGACGGAAGGATCACGGAGGAAGGCACGCATGAAGAGCTGATCCGCCGCCCCGGCCTTTACCAGCGCATCAACCATATTCAATCCGGTCTTGAGGACGAGTTCGCAAGCCAGATCAACGCTTCGGGAGACCAACATGAGTGATTTTAGTTATATTGAGGAACAGGACTATAACAAAAAGTTTGACCTGAGCCTGTTTAAAAAGCTGTTCTTCCACATGAAAAGGCATTGGAAAAAGATGGGGTTTGTAGCGCTGATGATGAGCGTGATGGCCATTATCGACGTTTTCTTCCCCCTGCTGACCCGGCATGCCATTGATAATTACATCGTGCCCGGGCAAAGCAGCGCCTCCCTGTGGCCCTTCATCCTGGTGTACCTGGCTTTGATTTTGATCCAGTCCGCGGTCGTCTTTCTGTTTATCCTGGTGGCAGGACGAGTAGAGCATGCCGTTGCCTATGATATGCGTCAAAAGGGCTTCAAGAAGCTTCAGGAGCTGCCTTTTTCCTATTATGACAGGACCAGCGTTGGCTACCTCATGAGCCGGCTGACCAGCGACACCAGCAACCTGTCGGAGGCCTTCGGCTGGGGCCTGGTGGACCTGATTTGGGCAACGATCTTCCTGATCTCTGTCACCACAGCCATGCTGATCATCAACTGGCAGCTGGCGCTGATCACCATCGCCGTCGTGCCCATTTTGGTCGTAGTGACGCTTTGGTTTCAAAAGCGTATTCTGAAGGCGCAGCGTGAAGTCCGCAAGATCAATTCCCGCATCACCGGCTCCTTTAACGAGGGGATCATGGGCGCCAAAACCACAAAGACCCTGGTTTTGGAAGAACAGAACGCGGAGGAATTTGAAAGATTAACGGGTACCATGCGGCGAAACAGCGTCAGGGCCGCAACGCTTTCCAGCCTGTTTTTGCCGCTGGTCATTGCCATCTCCTCCATCGCCTCCGCCCTTGTTTTGGGCGAGGGCGCTTCCCGCGTGCTAAAGGGCGTTTTGACCCTGGGTACCCTCACCGCTTTTGTCAACTATTCTGTGCAGTTTTTTCACCCCATTCGGGACATCGCCGGCACCTTCTCCGAACTGCAGCGCATCCAGGCGGCAGCGGAACGCGTGGTAAGCCTGCTGGAAACCGAACCGGACATTAAGGACACGCCGGAGGTCATTGAAAAATACGGGGACAACTTCCACCCCAAAACAGAAAACTGGGAGAGCATCAGGGGGGATGTGGAATTTAGGGACGTTACCTTCCGCTACAAGGACGGGGAGGAAGTGCTGAACAACTTCAACCTGACCGTGAAAGCCGGAGAAACCATCGCCATCGTCGGCCCCACGGGCGCAGGGAAATCAACGATTGTGAACCTGCTGTGCCGCTTTTATGAGCCAACTAGCGGCAGCATCCTGATCGACGGAAAGGACTACCGGGAGCGCAGCCAGCTCTGGCTGCAATCCAGCCTGGGCTATGTTTTGCAGGAGCCGCACCTGTTCTCAGGAACTGTTCTTGACAACCTGCGCTACGCAAACCCTGAAGCCACGGAGGAAGAAGCCATCGCCGCCGCTAAGTTGGTCAACGCGGACAGCTTCATCCTGAAAATGGACAAGGGTTTCAACACACCCGTGGGCGAGGGCGGCAGCCGCCTGTCCACCGGAGAAAAGCAGCTGATCTCTTTCGCCAGGGCGATCCTGCACGATCCCAAGCTGTTTGTTTTGGATGAAGCGACCTCCTCTGTTGACACGGAAACCGAGATGCTGATTCAGCACGCGATTGAGCAGACCTTAAAAGGCCGCACCAGCTTTATTATCGCCCACCGTCTGTCAACCATCCGCTCCGCTGACCGCATCCTGCTGATTGAAGACGGAAGGATCAAAGAAGAGGGAACGCACGAGGAACTGCTGAAGAAACGCGGCGACTACTACCTGCTTTACACCAACCAGTTCCGGGAGGAAGCCGAGAGCGAGGCGCTTGGAAAAAACATTAAGCAGGATACCAGGGGCAGATAAGCCCCCTCGAAAGGAAAAGCATTGTGAAAAAACCAAGGTTAACGGCATTATTTCTGGCATTGATGATGTGCCTCTCCCTGCTGCCTGTTATGGCGGTAGGGCAGACGGAAACAAGCGGCCCAAGGTATTACAACACCGGCAAACTAAAGCCGGTCTACGAGGAACAGGACGACGGCTCCGCCCAGGCGGGCGAACTGCAGAAGGGGCAGGAATTTGCCCTGCTTTCCCAGGACAACAAATGGGCGCAGATCATCTATCTGGACCCCGCGGGGCAAGAGAGGACAGGCTATATCAAGGCCTCCAGCCTGAAAGAACAGGCGAAAAGCCATGGTACCGCCTTCATCAAGGGGCCGGATGATGCGTCCAAGGTGCCCCTGCGCAAAAGCGCCAAAAAAAGCGGCGCCGTGCTTGGCAAGTATTACTCAGGCGTTCTGGTGGACCTGCTTGAAGAACCGGGCGAGAAATACACCAAGGTGAGGATCGGCAGCGTGACCGGTTTTATTGAGACTGCTTATCTTTTGACTGGGAACGCTGCGGAAGATCAGGTCTTTGAACTCATGACGGCCACGGTCAACAACCCGGACAACTACAGCCTGACCCTCAGGGAAGGCCCCAGTTATAAATCCGAGAAGTTCAAAGGCTATCAAAACGGCACCACCGTGCTGGTTTTGGGCGTGACGGAGGAATTTGTTCATGTGCTGACACCGGACGGGCGCACCGGATTCATGATGGCAACAGGCCTAACCCCCTCTCCCGTCTACGCAGACCTTGATCCCAAGAACATCACAGAACGCCCCAAGGGCTACACCAGCGTGATCGACAACCCGGGTGGTGAAGGCGCGCACTTGAGGCGGCGCGGCAGCACGGCCAGCGAATCCATGGGCCTGTACAGAAACGGCACCGAGGTGGTGGTGATTGGCGGAACCACCTGGTGGAAGAAGGTCTGGATTGACGGACACACCGGCTACATGATGGCCAAATTTATCCGCGGTTTTGTGCCGAGCGAGGACGAAAGCGACGGTTCTTCAGATCAGCAGTTTGAGTGGGATATGGACTCCTTCAATAACCCGCCGGGCTGGGATGAGGCGCTTGGCGGTGATGGGGTGGACGCGCCGGAAGGGGAGTAGTATTACCCGACGCAGGGATGAATAAAACAATGTTGCGCATTAAAAAGCCCGGCAGAAATGATCCTGCCGGGCTTTTAATATGATGTTTGATACTGAACGAATGAGTAAACGCACCGATGGGCTGAGAGATTTTGATGGCTCCGCTAAGCCGAAGGAACGAAGCGTAGTCGCAGCCTACGCTGAGTGAAGGAGGCAACGCGGAGACGCAAAAGATCCGGCTCATCAAAGCGTTTATGATTGAGTTCAGTATGAATTACGCCGGAAGCTCGATGCCGGCTTCCTGGGCGGCTTCCATCAGCGCGTCCAGAGCCCTGATGATCTGCTCCTCCTTGTGCTCGCTGACCACGCAGAAGCGGAGCCTGGCCTTGCCCTTGGGAACGGCGGGGAAGACCGCGGGGGGCACGAAAACGCCCTTATGGCGGAGCATGTTGGACAGCAGGAAGGCGTTCTCGTCAGAGCCCACCAGGATGGGGATGATGGCGGTGTGCCCGGCCAGGCAGGTGTTCAGGCGGCGCTTGTGCGCCTCCTTCACAAAAATATTAATGGCGTTTTCAAGATTGCCGATGATGCTGGGATCATTGCGGAGCAGGCGGATGGCCTGGAGGGTGCCGGCGGCCAGGGGCGGGGAAATGCCCACAGAAAACACGAAGCCGGGCAGGTTGTAGCGCAGGTAATCGATCAAGACTTTGGAGCCGGCCAGGTAGCCGCCGCAGGTGCCAAGACCCTTGGACAGGGTGCCCATCTTGATGTCAACATCCCCGGGCTTCAGGTTGAAGTACTCATCCACGCCGCCGCCGGTTTTGCCGATGACGCAGGCGGAGTGGGCCTCGTCCACCAGCAGGAAGCATCCGTACTTTTTCTTCAGCTCCACAAAGGCGGGGACATTCGCGATGTCGCCATCCATGCTGTAAGCACCCTCAATGATGATGAGGCATTTCTCATACTTGTCGCGCTGGTTTTTCAGGATGCTTTCAAGCGCCACAAAATCATTGTGCGGGAAGGGCTTGGAGGTGGCCTGTGAAAGCTTGGTTCCCTGGTCAATGGAGTTGTGCGCCAGGGCGTCATACAAGATCAGGTCGTTCTTGCCGCAGAAGTTGCCAACAAAGGTGACATTGGTGGCGTGCCCGCTGACCAGAACCAGGGCGGCTTCGGCGTTTTTCCATTCCGCCAGCTCGTTTTCCAGCTCCTGATACAGGGATTTTTCGCCCGCCAGCAAGCGGGAACCGGAGGCGGAGGTGCCGTAGGTGTCAATGGCGGCCTTGGCGGCTTCCTGAACTTCTTTGCGGCCGGACATGGCCACATAGTTGTAGGAGCCGAAGTTGAGCACCTCGTGTCCTTCCATCATGCTCACGTCCGTCAGCGCGCTGTCGTGCCTGACAAAATATGGGTTCTCCATGCCGGTGCCCAGAAGGGCCTGCTGGCGCTCGGCAAAGGCCTTATACTCAGGCGCGTCCTCAAACCGGGTGATCGGGGTAATTTCGCCCTTTTCTTCCTGCGGTTTGGTGTCTTCCCCTGTTAAATGCTTGTTGATGATGGCGGTCAGGTCATTGACCGTGGTGCACTGCCCGTATTCCTCAGTGGGGATGAGAACGGAGAAGATCTCCTCCACCTTTAAGGAAACGCTTAATACCTGAAGGGAGTCCCCGCCCAGGTCGTTGATGAAATGCGCGTCGTCCGCGATCTTTTCAGGCTCAACCTCAAGCGCCTCAGCGTAGAGTTTGCGCACCTGCTCCTTGATCTGCTCCTGCCCGGTGACCTCGGGAACAGCTTCTTCAACCACGATGGGCGTGGTCTCGTTCAGCGGCAGGCTGCCTGATTTTAGATCCAGATCCCGGTAAGCGATCTTCATCTCTTCCAGAGACTTTTTCAGCGCCATGCGCTTGACTTTGATGCCGTTGGCCAATTCAAAGGGCGCACGGGTGGCAAGAACGCGGGTGATCTGTTTTAAGACGGGCAGGCGTTTGTTGTTCTGCGCTACTTGACGCATCAGGGAGGTCAGGTAGGCGTCGTCGCGGTAGCGCTCTCCTACGTTCAGAACCAGAGTGATGTCCTCATAATCCGGGCGGATGTGGCGCCTGCGGCGCAGGCGGTTCACACGGCTTTCTCCGGTGTTTTTAAGCCCCAGAACGCAGTATTGCTCCACCCCGTCCAGGTTGCCGAAATAATCCTCGATCTCATCCGGGTAAACATTTTCACCCGATTCGTTGATAATGACATCCTTGCTGCGCCCCTCAACATACATGCGCATGCCTTTTTCAAGCCGGACCACGTCGCCCGTGCGGTACCAGCCCTGGGCGTCCAGGTCGGCAGGGATCTCTTTCCCGTTCTTTAACTGGCCTGTGTGTACGCTGGTGCCGCGGATCAGCATTTCGCCGGTGTTGGAGCGCTTGCCGTCAGACTCCACCTTGTACTCCACACTGGACAGCGGACGGCCGACGGAACCGGAGGTACGGGTATGCAGGTTCAGGCTGGTCTCAACCGAGGTGATGGCAGTTTCGGTCATGCCAAAGCCGGAGATCGTGTAATAGCCCAGGGACGCGATGTTCTGCATATGCTCCTTGGGGGTGTGGCTGCCGCCCAGAATGATGCAATTAACATCCGGCCCCAGCAGCTGGGCGTTGACGGACTTGAACAGCACGTTTTTAGCAAAATCCATGCCAAATTTAGGCCAGATGTTCTGAAGCCCCAGGCTGATGCCCTTCATGACTTTGAAGGCGATGCGTTTAATCGGCTTCTGGGCAGCCACCTTCTTGTTAAGGCCTGCGGAAAGGCTGTTTGCCAAAACAGGCACCGCGCACAAAAAATTGACCTTAAAGCGGCGCATGTTGCTCAGGATAGTTTCAGGAGCGCGGTCCTTGATGTAGACCGATTCATAACCGATGAAGTTGCACCAGAGCACGCAGACCATGAAGCCGAAGATGTGGTGGAAGGGCAAAAAGGCCAGGTTGCGCTGCATCACGTTGTTCACGATGCGCGGGTTGGCCTTGTGCAGAAGAACGGAGTTCAAAACCTGCTCTGAAATCGCCCTTTGGTCGTAGACAAAGATGCGGCTGGTGGCGGTGCTGCCGGAGGTGCACAGCGCGACCTTGTCTGCCCAGTCCGGGGTAAATTCCGGGGCTTCGGGCGCCAGGAACAGTTTGTCCGCGTCCACCTGCACAAACTGCTCGGGCAGCTTGCGTTTTCCCTTTAAAACGATGCCGCAGGCTCCAGCTTCCTCCAGCATGAAGGCCGTCATCTCATCAGAAAGCCCGGCGTTTAGCAGCAGGGGGTTAAAGCCCGCCTGAACCAGGCCCCAGAACAGGGGAAACCATTCCTTGCAGGTATCCACCTGGATGGCCACAAACTTGCCCTTGTTGCCGCTGCCCAGGGTTTTTGACAGGTAGGCGGCGTAGGAACGCGTCATGTCCTGATAATCGCCAAAGGTAAGGGAATGCTCGGTATCGCCCTCAAGCCAGTGAGCGGCGATGCGCTCAGGGTTTTCGCAGGTCAGGCGGAAGATGTTTTCAAAAGTCATCTCCCCGCGCAGCGCGTCGCAGCGCGCGACGATATCGGTAAAAAGCTCCATGCGTTAAAAGCCCTCCGTCAGACTTTGTAATAACCTGCCAGAAAACGCGCGAAGAGGCGGCCTGGCAGAATGTCGTGCAGGATGATCGCTGCAGTTTCTTTGAGTGTGGTCGCCCGAAGGCGGGCGGGCAGTTTTTTCCTTGAGAGCGCCCGGGCAAGCTTCTTCCCGAAGGCTTCAGGATGGCCGCCAGTTGACTCATCATGATGAACAGTTGCCCGCACACGGGTGAAGCTGTCCTGATAAGCCTTTGAAATGGCGGCGGCGCTGGCCCTGTATTTGTCCTGGCCGCCGCGGTGATCGCCCGGCTCCACGATCATCACCTGGATGTTGTGGGGGCGGGCCTCCATCATCAGGCACTCGCTGTAGCCTTCCAGGGCATGCTTGGCGGCGACATAGGCGCTTTGGAAGGGGGTGGGCATCAGGCCGTTGACAGAGGACAGCATCACGATCTTGCCGCTGCCCTTTTCACGCATCAGCGGGAGGACGGCCTGGGTCAGGCGGACAGAGCCGAAAAAAACAGTGTCCATGACCGCCTCATACTCCGAAAGGGATGTTTCCTCCGCCGGCCCCATGATGAGGATGCCCGCCGCGTTGATAAGGGCATCCGGGACGCCGTAAAGGGACAGGGCCTCCTCGCAAAAAGCGGCTACGCTTTGTTCGGAGCGGACGTCCAGGGGCAGGGTCCGGCCAAGCTCCCCCGTTTCTTCATTCCCTTTAAAGGACCGGGCGCCGGAAACCACCTGCCAGCCCTGCGCCAAAAGCGCTTGCGCGGCGGCTTTTCCCAAGCCGCTTGACGCGCCGCTGATCCAGACAGTTTTTCCCGCCATAAAGCCCTCCGGAATAAAGTCTCCAACATATTATCCCATTTTGTCTGTTATTTCAAGCAAAAGATATATTAAATGGTTTGCCGTTTTTTCAATTTAATCAAGGCCTTGAAACCCTTATGCCATCTCATTAGTTTGCCTAACAAAGATTAAAATCCGGCGTTAATTGCACGATTTTTTATAAAAATACAAAAAATGTTCCCGCGATTCACAGGAAGCAAAAACAGAAAAACAGCGCTCCGGAGGACAGAGTCAAAACCGGGAGCGCGGAAATAGCAAGATGAAGCCGGTGATCGTTAAAACAGGAGTCAGAAGAGGTCTATTTCAGGAAGCCTTCAACGATCTTCGCTTCCGCCTCTTCCTCCGTCAGGCCCAGGGTGCGCAGCTTTAAAATCTGCTCGCCCGCGATCTTGCCGATGGCCGCTTCGTGAATAAGCATGGCGTCCGGGTTGAGCGCGTCCAACTGCGGGGCGGCGGTGACAACGGCCTCGTCATCGATGATGGCGTCACAGGCGGAATGCCCGTGGCAGCGCGCCTTTCCGATGATGCGGCTGTAAAACTCCTGCCTGGAGCGGCCCCTGGCAACAGAGCGGCTGACCAGGTCGCAGCCCGCGTCCTCGCCCTCCAGCACCACGTCAAAGCGGGTTTTGGCGGTCTGCGTTTCATTGGTCAAAAGGCGTTCCCTGACGATCAATTTGGACTGCGCCTTGAGCGCAGCGGTCGTCACGCGGTCGGTGACGTCCACGCCGGAAATCTGGATGGTGTCGATGGTCATTTTGGCGTCCTCATCCAGGTAGATGTCGGTCACCGGGTCGATCCGGCGCTTGCCCTCCCCCGTGCCGGCGCCGATGTGTTTTTCCTCATAGACGACATCTGCGTTTTTGCCCACAAAGAAACGGTGGACGCCGTTGTGCTTGGCTTCCCCGTCATCATCCGTGTGAACGCCGCAGCCGGCAACGATGATGACGCTGGCGCCCTCGCCGATATAAAAATCATTGTAAGTCAGGTCGTTCACATGGCCCTTGGTGACAGCGGCCGGGATATAGACCGTTTCCTTGTCGGTACCGGGAGCCACATGGATCTCAATCCCCGGCTTCCCCTCCCTGTGGGGGACAATCTTGATGTTCTCCGTTGATCTGCGGCCTGCGCAGCCGGCGTCCTGCCTGATGTTGTAAGCGCCTTCAAACTCACCGTCTTTGCCAGTGACCTGGGCAAGCAAATCCCGGGCCACCTCATTTAAGGGATTGATGTTCATCAAATTTACCTCCTCCCAAGGGGGCAGTGGCCTGCGATCTCGCCGGCCAGAAGGCCGGGCAGCACCTGATCCCTGGGGCCCTGGTCGCGCAATTGGCCAGCGGAAATCACAATGATCTCATCCGCGATGTCCAGAAGCCGCTGCTGGTGGGAGATCACCATCATGGTCTTCCCCTCTTCCTTTAAGGCCTTGAACACATCCACCAGGCCGTTGAAGCTCCACATATCGATCCCGGCTTCCGGCTCGTCAAAGATGGACACATCCGTGCCCCGCGCCAGGATCGAGGCGATCTCCACCCGCTTGATCTCCCCGCCCGACAGGCTGGCGTCCACATCGCGGTCAATATAATCCAGCGTGCAAAGGCCCACCTTGCCGGTGAGTTCGCAAAGCTCGTCAAAGCTTAAGGTGTGGCCGGCCGCGGTGTCCAAAAGGCCCTTGACCGTCATGCCCTTAAAGCGCACAGGCGTCTGAAAGCCGTAGCTGATGCCCAGGTTGGCGCGCTCTGTAATGTTCAGATCCGTGATATCCCGGCCGTCAAAATAAATCCTTCCCGAGGTCGGATGAATCAGCCCGGCCAAAAGCTTCGCCAGGGTGGTCTTTCCGCCCCCGTTGGGGCCGGTAACGACGCTGAGCTTGCCTTTGGGAATCACAAGGGACAGATCATCAATAATGGTTCCGCCCTCCGGCAGGACCCAGGTAACATGGCTTAGTTCAAGCAATTGCTTTCCTCCATTACTGCCCAAAAGGGCATCGTAATCCGCAAAGATTATACCCATTCTATATAGAAAGCAAAAGCTTAGAGCTGCAGAAAAACAGGAATTCGAGGGTTTTGTATTCTCTTTTGATGCAGCACTTATCTCTTTTATACATGAAGCAGAGGGAAAGAAAACGATTTAGATGGGCCAAAAGTTGCGATGTGTTTTCTGGAATTATTTTTCACATAAAGTATTGACACGCTGTTTTATATTGCTATAATAGAAATATAATTTCTTACAACGAAATAATTGTCTGGAAGGGGGAAGGTGCCAGAGTTTCAAAAGAATCCAAATGTCACACTGTTTCTGGTCAAACAAACACTACAAACGATGTTTCTGTGTTTCATAAAAAGGAGGGATTGGATGATCAATATAAAATTCTATGGGACGGGCGGTCAGGGAGTTGTCACTGCCGGGAAGGTCCTTTCCCAGGCAGTATCCCTGTATGAAGACAAGTACGCGATTACTGTGCCTGCCTATGGTCATGAGCGACGCGGCGCTCCAGTCAACACCAGTATCATCATTGATGATGAACCTGTACTGGTAAACTCTTTTGTCTATAAACCGGACTATGTGATGGTGCTTGATCCCGGTGTGCTGATCCACAAGGTGAATGTGGGCGCCGGAATTACTGAAGACAGCATTTTAGTATTAAATGCCGAATCCGATGAGGTGATCGACAAATTCAGGGAGTTTGGCTTTAAGACCATCTATGCAGTGGATGGAACCGGTCTTGCGCTTGAACATATTGGTCTTCCCATCCCAAACGGATCCATGCTGGGTGCGCTGGCAGCAACAGGATTGGTGGATATTGAATCTATCGAAAAGGCAATCAATTACTTCTTTGGCAAGAAAGCGGGGGAAAAGAATGGAAAAGCAGCAAGAGCAGCCTATGAAAATGTTAAAAAAGCGTAATGTGTTGGGCCCGGTTGCGACCGATTTCACAGCAGCCAACACCGGCAACTGGCGCATTGAAAGGCCTGAAGTAGATTACTCCAGATGCTCAAAGTGCAGGACCTGTGAGCGTTACTGTCCAACCAATGTAATTGAGATCAGGCCGGACGATCAGGAATGCGTTTATATCAACTTTGACTACTGCAAGGGCTGCGGTATCTGCACAAATGTCTGTCCCCGGCAGTGCATCCAGTTGATTCCGGAAGTGAGGTAAGGATATGGCATATGTAATGTTAGACGGTAATATGGCCGCGGCTGAAGCCATCAAACTGGCTCGTGTCAAAGTAATCTCAGCCTACCCGATCACGCCGCAAAGTTCCGTACCGGAAATGCTGGCTGATTTTGTGAACGAAGGTAAAATGGACGCCCAGTATGTGCGTGTAGAATCTGAGCATTCCGCGCTGTCGGTTGCGACCACTGCCGCCATGGCAGGCTCGCGAGCCGCCACTGCGACCGCATCCAACGGCCTTGCGCTGATGCATGAGGTTCTTGGCATGACAGCCGGGAACCGGGTCCCCATTGTGATGCCGGTCGTAAACCGCGGTATCGCCGCCCCCTGGACATTGTGGTGTGAACACGGCGACAGCATGTGTGAGCGTGACATGGGCTGGCTGCAGTTTTATAGCCAGAATGTTCAGGAAATACTGGACTTGATCCTGATGGCTTACAGAGTATGCGAAGACGCACGGGTTTTGCTTCCTGCAATGGTCTGTCTGGACGGTTTCTTCCTCTCTCATTCCATGCAAAAGGTGGATGTGCCGGATCAAACATTAGTAGACGAGTTCATTGGTGAATTTAAAAACAAGAACACCTACCTTGACCCCAACGATCCCATGTTCCTGTGCGATCTGACTGGCAATGAAGAATACACTGAAATGCGCTATCAGCAAAAGGTGGCACTTGATGCTGTTCCCAAAGTGGTTGAAGAGGTGTTTGCGGAATTTAATAAGAAATTCGGACGCAGCTACAAAATCGTTGAAGGCTATCAAACCGAGGACGCAGACGCGGTCCTGGTGGCTCTGGGCTCCATGTGCGGCACTGCCAAATATGTGGTCAACAAAATGCGTAAGGAAGGCAAGAAGGTCGGCCTGGTCAAGGTCACGATGTTCCGTCCCTTCCCCTTAAGCCACATTAAAAAAGCCATTGGAAACGCCCCTGTCGTTGGCGTATTTGACCGCAGCACCGGCCTGGGCAGCCTGGGCGGTCCGGTATGGAATGAAGTAGCGGCAGCCATGCGCAGGTCAAACTGTGAAATCTATCCCTACATCGGCGGCATCGGAGGACGCGATGTAACGGTAGAAAACCTCGAAGGCATCTTTAATGAACTGCTTGACTTGAAGGATGGCAAAAAAGCAGAAAACACAACCTGGTTTGACCTGAAAGGCAATCCAATGGAGATAAGGCAGGTGTATCAGAATGTATGACATCAAACACGAAGCCAAGGGTCTGGTCACACACGGCAACAGCGCATGCGCAGGCTGCGGACTGGAACTCATTATGCGAAAGACCATGGAAGTGGTCGGCCCAGACACCATTATTGTCATTCCTCCAGGCTGCGCTGCCATGTTCTCGGGATTTGGCAAAGAAGGCGGTTTAAAGATTGCAGGCTGCCAGATGAACCTTGAAAATACCGCTGCCTGCGCTTCCGGCATCCGTGCTGCCTTGAACGCACAGGGGAACACCCACACGACCGTGCTTGGGTTCGCCGGTGATGGCGGCACGCTGGACATCGGCCTACAATCGCTTTCCGGAATGTTTGAGCGCGGCGACAGGGTGATGTATGTATGCTATGACAACGAAGCCTACATGAACACCGGCGTGCAGGGCAGCAGCGCAACACCTGCCAGCGCCAGCACCACAACCACCCCCGGCGGTAAAACCTCGCAGAAAAAAGATCTGATGATGATCGCTATGGCGCATCGCATCCCTTATGCGGCAACCGCTTCTTTGCAGAACTTGAACGACCTGAAAAAGAAGTTGGAAAAGGCCAAGAACGCAAACGGGCCTTCCCTGGTGCATGTCCACACCCCCTGCCCCACCGGCTGGCGTTTCAACCCTGCGCTCAGCATTGAGTTGGCGCGCGCGGCTGTCAGAACCGGCGCCTGGATCCTGTATGAATACGAAAACGGGAAAATTACCATTAACAACAAGCTGACAGAACTGGCGGAGATTGATACCTACATCGGTAAGCAGGGGCGTTTCAAGCATTTAAACGCTGAACAGAAGACCGAGCTTGGCAAGCAGATTAAGGATAACTACTTTACCTATACCAGCATGCTGGAGAGGATGAGCATTCATTAATAACAAATACATATACAACTATTTGTGAAAGGATCGATAGCAAATGAAACTTGGAATCATTGGCGGCGCTGGTTTGGTTGGCTCCACTACCGCGTTTCTGGCAGGCATCCAGAATCTTGTTTCAGAGATTAAACTGGTTGACTTGAACCGAAAAATGCAAATGAGCCATACCATGGATATGGGGCAAGCAATGCTGGAATACAGCGATACCAACATTTCCGCAGGTGATTATGCGGATTTGGAAGAGTGCGACATCATACTGTTAAGCGCAAGTCTGCCGGAAAGAAATGTTCAAAATCGTAACGAATATCTAAAAGGCAATTTAAGTATTGTAGAAAGCATCTGCACAGAGCTCCAAAAATTGAGCAATGAAAAAATACTGATTATGGCAACCAATCCCATTGATGTGTTTAACTACATTGCATGGAAAATTCTAAAATGGGATCGCAGCAAGTTCATAGGCTTTTGCTACAACGATACCATCCGAATGAAATGGGCGCTAAGCAAAGAATTGGGCATTAATTACCAAGACATTGAAGCAATCTGCATTGGTGAGCACGGAGAGGGACAAGTTCCTTTGTATCAAAATGCCAGACATCTTGGAAAGCCCCTTGATTTGGGCGGGGATAAAATTGAGTCCGCCAAATCACAGATCTCCAATTGGTTTAAGGATTACCAGTCCCTTGAAAGCGGAAGAACATCCGGCTGGACATCAGCTGTCGGGCTAACGGAAGTAATCAAAAGAATTACAGGCAAAGAAAAAACGCCTATCAGTTGTTCTGCTGTGCTCAATGGAGAGTATGGATTACACGATTTGAGCATTGGAACCCCTGTTGAACTCGGCGAACAAGGCATTGTTCGAGTAATTGAAGAAAATCTTGGAAAGGAGGACGAAAACAGATATCGGTCTTCAGCGGAAAAAATCAAACAACTTATCAACTCTGTCGGTTACTAAAATGAATAGGAGGATATTAAAAATGAAAAGATTTGTGACTCTGGCTCTTGCTCTGATTCTGACTTTAACCATGATCGGACTTGTATCTGCTGAATCTGCATGGACATCTACCCCTGAATTGGACGCTGCCTTGGAACAAATGAAACCTGTCAAATGGAATTGGGCCATTTCCATGGGTTCCTCCCACCGCGTCAACGAAGTCTTCGCTTATTTCGCGAACCAGGTGAAGGAACGCTCCAAAGGCAAAATTGAAATCACGATGTACCCGGGCGAAACTTTGGTCAAAAACAATGATATTTTCGAATCTGTTACCAATGGTATTGTGGACATGGGTGAGGCCGACCCGTCCTACAGTTTTTCCTATTTTCCCTTGGGCAGCGCATTTTTCCTTCCGGGAAATGACTTTGGCAGCAGCAGGGTCTCAACTTATGTGGCCAATGAATGGTATAAGCAAGACTTTAAAGAGCTGTCCAGGGCAAAGTTCCTGTGGGCATACGGCATGTCCCCCTCTGGCCTTATGACAAACAAAAAAATTGAAAAGCTATCGGACTTTAAAGGTGTCCAGATCCGCGGCACCGGCTATGCGATTGACGCCATCAAGGCTTTGGGCGCAGCTCCGGTAGGAATTACACCCGCTGAAACCTATGAAGCACTTTTAAAAACAACTGCTGACGCTGTTTTGATGCCTCTTGAAGCGTTAATTAACTGGAATTTTGCGGAAGTTGTCAAGTATGTGACTCCTATTCCCGGCGTGTCCACCGTCAACCACTACATCTGCCTGAGCAACAACGCATGGAATTCTCTGTCTGCTCCAGTGCAAAACATGATTGAAGAAGTAAGCCTGGAATGTGTAGAAATGGTCGCGCCTATGTGGGATGAAATGGATCAGTTGGGCATTGATTTCGCGAAGGAAAAGGGCAGTGAAATCTACTCCCTCAGCGAAGAGGCAGAAGCGGAGATCACCAGTGTGTTTGCACCTCTGCGCGACAAATGGATTCAAGATCGGAAAGCGCAAGGTCTTGACGGACAACAGGCGCTGGATATCCTGAAATCTTTGCAGGAAAAATACGCGGAATAATGGATTGATTTGTCGCCGACAGGCATCGTTACCTGTCGGCGACTATCAGTTTTGATCATGTAAGGAGGGGAAAACGTGGAAGGATTTAAAAAATTTGTCTACAAAGTTGCAGACTATTTTGGGTTAGTTGCCGGCTTGTTTATCGTCATCAACATGGTTTTAGTTGTTTACAGCGTAGTTGCACGTATTTTCTTTAAAGCCCCAATCGCAGGCTTAACAGACCTGGTCGGTTTTGCGTCCGGCATTAGCGCTCTGTTCGCTTTTGCCTATACCCAAAAAGAGAATGGCTTTATTACAGTTGACCTTATTAACGAGTACGCGCCAGTCAAATTCCAGATGGTGCTTCACATTCTGTTCAGCATTCTGGAAATTGGACTGTTTGCTCTGGTTACCTACCGCTTCTTTGTGTATGGCAATAGCACGCTTCAAAACAACAATGTCACCTGGGTTATGTACTTGCCATACTATCCAGTCGCGTTCATCGGCTGCCTGGGAATGGGCATGCTGACCCTTGTCATGGTGGCTAGAAGCATGGAACGCTTCCAAGCTCTCAAAGGAGGTAAGACCAAGTGAGTAGTGTAACGATTGGATTAATCGGTGTCGGAATATTCCTGATATTGTCACTTTTAGGGTTCCCGATTGCCAGCGGCATGCTTCTGACCGGCGTTGTCGGGTTTGGCGTCCTCACCAACTTCAACGCGGCAGTCAACTTGATTGCAGTTGACCTTTTCAGCAGTGTCACTTCTTATAACATGAGCGTGGTTGCGATGTTTACCTGGATGGGCTATTTGGCCTTGCATTCAGGAATCGGCGCTCGTTTGTTCGACTTTGCATACAAAATGATAGGGCATCGCCCAGGCGGCCTCGCCATGGCGTCTGAAATGGCATGTGCGGCTTTTGGCGCTGTTTGTGGTTCAGGACCTGCAACCACCGCTACCATCGGCTCGATTGCTTTCCCGGAAATGAAGAAACACGGATATGACCCATCCTTGTACACTGCTGCTGTCGCGTCCGGCGGCGGCTTGGGCTTGTTAATCCCGCCCAGCATGACGGCAATTGTTTATGGTGTTGCAACAGAGCAATCCATCGGCCGTATTTTTATGGCGGGTATTGGCGCAGGCATTCTTTTAATGCTCCTATATATGCTCGTGATCTACATTCAGGCGAAACGCAATCCTGCTTTGGCGCCTCGCGGGGAAAAGTTTACCCGAAAAGAAAAATTAGCATCTGTAAAAGGTGGTTTGATTGAGGTTGGTTTGATTTTTCTTTTATCCATCGGAGGCTTGTCCGTTGGTTGGTTTACGCCAACTGAAGGCGGAGCAGTTGCGGCTTTTGCAATGTTAATCCTTGTTCTCGCCAAGCGCCAATTAACCTGGAAAAAATTCATCGCTTCGATCCTTGACACTGTCAAAACCATGGGAATGGTTTTGTTCATTGTGGCCTGTGCAACAACATTTGGCAGATTCATCGCATTGACCCAGATACCGGCTGCCATTGCAGGGTTTCTCACCTCATTAAATGCCGCTCCTTGGGTTATTATGTCCATTATCTTAGTTGTCTACCTGATCCTTGGATGCTTTATTGACTCACTGCCTATGATTATGCTGACCATCCCCATTTTTTATCCGGTTGTCACAGCCATTGGTTATGACCCGATTTGGTTTGGCGTAATTATTACACTCGTTTGCTGCATGGGTATGATTACACCGCCAGTGGGAATTGACGTCTATGTGGCAAAAAATGTTTCTGATGGGGTTCCATTAACCACCATCTTTAGAGGTATTTGGCCATTCCTTGGTGCAACTATGCTATGTATCATCATTCTCATGATTTTTCCTGACATTGCACTTTTCATCCCCAATCTCCTGATGGGTGCTCAATAATCATTGTCTGACAGTCAGCGCCGCATTGATTTGATGCGGCGACGACTGATTCTATTTAAATTGTGCTTTTCATACATGAATTCGATTCGGAGGACATAATGATTCAAAACTTTAATCAATTGCTGGAAGAAGTTGCAAGCCGCCCCAGCAAAAAAGTGGCAGTGGTGTCGGCGGATGACATCGATACGCTCAGCGTGGTCGCTGAAGCAGAAAGCAAGAAACTGGCTGAGTTCATCCTGATCGGAGATGAGACAAAAATCAAAGATATTCTTGCTTCTGAAGGGCTTTCGGTGCAGGCGTCCATCATCCATGAGCCGGACCACAGACGCGCAGCGGAAAAAGCAGCGCTGATGGTGCGCAGCGGCGAGGCTTACACGATGATGAAGGGGATGCTTCACTCTTCCACATTTCTAAAGGCGATACTCAACAAGGAGCAGGGGCTGAATACAGGCCGGCACATCACACAGATTTCCGTGCTGGAAAAAGACGAAGGCGGCTTGTTGATGATTACAGACTGCGCGATCTCAGTAGCACCCGATTTGAAGGGAAAGGCTGAAATCATCGAGAATGCGGTGGATCTGGCGCACAACCTGGGCATGGAATGCCCGAAAGTAGCTGTTGTCACAGCGCTTGAAGTAGTCAACCCTGAAATGCAGGACACCCTGGACGCTGCAGTGCTCAGCAAAATGGCCCAGAGAGGGCAGATCAAGGGCTGTGTTGTGGATGGACCGCTTGCGTTTGACAACGCGGTTTCAAAAGAGGCCGCAAAGGCTAAGGGCATTGAGAGCGAGGTCGCAGGTCAGGCTGATATCATCGTGGTGCCCAACCTGACAGTGGGCAACGTGCTGACCAAATCCATCAGCTATATTGCAAAGAAACCGGTTATCGCTGCCACTGTTGGCGCGAAAGTGCCGGTAATCTTTACATCCCGCACAGAATCACGGGAAGGCAAACTGCTGACCATCGCGCTGGCGGTTTATACCTCCGGAAAGGACTGAGAATGCATAAAATTCTTGTGCTCAATCTGGGCTCCACCTCCACCAAACTGTCCTACTATGAGGATGATAAATCAGTTTTCAAGACAAACATCGAGCATCCGGTCTCAGAAACCAGGGCATTTAAATCCTTCATGGACCAGGATCAATACCGGATCGATTACATCAAAAAATTCATGGAAGAAAATGACATCAAACCGGAAGAACTGGATGCCATCGTCAGCCGGGGGGGACATACCAAGCCCTTGGTTGGCGGCGTATACAAGGTCTGCCCGGAGATGCTGGAGCAGCAAGCCAGCGGGCTGTATGGCCTTCATCCCTGTGATTTGGGCAGCAAAATCGCCTATGAACTGGCCAGCCAATGCAAGGCTATTCCTCTGATTGTAGATCCTCCCATCACTGACGAGTTTGAACCATTGGCTCGTTTATCCGGCCATCCCCTGATTAACAGGCGCAGCAGTTTTCATGCGCTGAGCCATAAGGCGACTGCGAAGCGCTATGCCAGGGAAAACAACTTAAGGTACGAGGACCTGAACCTGGTCGTGGTTCACATGGGCGGTGGCATCTCTGTGGCGCCGCATAAAAAAGGCCGCATGGTGGACGGCGACAACGGACTGGAAGGAGACGGGGCCTTCTCCACCAACCGCAGCGGCGCGCTGCCGGTCGGAGACCTTGTGCGGCTGTGCTTCTCCGGGAAATATTCTTATGAACAAATTCATAAGATGATTAACGGAGAAGGCGGCTTGTACGCCTACCTGGGCGAAAGCGATGTCAAAAGCATCGCCGAAACAGCCAAAACAGATCAGAAAGCCCGCGTTTGTCTGGACGCGATGGTTTATCAGACCTGCAAGGCCATCGGCGCCCAGTCTGCTGTCCTAAAAGGCAAGGTGGACGCCATCCTGATTACCGGCGGGATCGCCTACAACAAGGAAATTGTTGAAACCATCCGGGATCACTGCGGGTTTATCGCTCCAATCGTGGTCTATCCGGGCGAAAACGAAATGGAATCTCTTGCGCGGGGAGCATTGGAAGGCTTGCAGGGGAAAGCTGAAATCAAAGACTTTGTAGCCTGCGCCAATGAGGGAGAAAAACAGGAAAACAGCTATAAATTCCCCTTCCCACCGAAAACAACATGAGGATCAGCCAGGCGGAACATATCAAACTCATTGGTGCTGAGGGGTTTGACAAGATGATTGGCAGTAAGGTGCTTCTCCTTGAAAAAGGCGAATGCATCCTGTCATTAAAAGTAGAAAAGCACCACCTGAACCCTATGGGCCTCCTGCATGGCGGTGTGCTGATGACCATGGCGGACACCGCCGCAGGCTGTGCCTGTTCCTATGAACCGGTCATCTGCCCAACAGTAGAGGGAAAGCTTAGTTTTCTGGCTGCAGGGCGCCTGGGCGACACCATCAGGGTTGTCGGGCGGGAAATACGCCATGGCGGTACACTGATGTTCTGTGAAGTGAACATCTACAATCAAAATGATATCAAACTCGCCGCAGGCTTGTTTACTTACATGAAAAGCAGGATGCCTCTGCCGGAAATACCGGAAAAAACCTATCAATAATTTCACAGGGAGGAACAATGCAAGCAAGCAAACCATCAGCCAGACGGTGGCTGGCACTCATGGCAGTTGTCAGCGCCTATACCTTCACCTTCATCAGCCGGTATGTCTGGAGCCCTTTGATGGGCATCGTATCTCAGGAATTTGTCCTGAACTCTGCCCAGGCCGGCATCTACATGTCCGTATTTTTCGCAGGCTATGTATTGACCCAATTGCCGGGCGGCATGCTCTCAGACCGCATGAACCCAAAAGTTGTCCTGATTGCAGCAACGGTGCTTGGCGGACTGGCTGCCGGAATGATGTCCCTGGTGAACGATTTTTCTCTTGGCATCGCTTTCCGGTTTTTAGCCGGCCTGGCCAGCGGCTTTGTGATGTCTGCCTGCTCCAAGGTGCTGACCAATGAGTTCGCGCCCAACGAGCGGAGTGTCGCGCTTGGCATTCTAATGGCTTCTCCGCCTTTTGGGATCACCCTGGCCAATCTGATCGGCCCTCTTTTGAGGGACAACTATGGATGGCGCAACACCTTTTTGTTTGTGGGTTTACTGGCTGTTCTGGTCGTTCTGGTTTTAATTCTTTTTGTAAAAAACCATTCCCCTGTACCAGAAACAACAAGCAAGAAAGCGCCTTTCACCGAAGGATTTCTTGATTTTGCAAAAAATCCCAACCAATGGCTGGTTGTTGTTGCCGGCTTTATGTTTCTGTTTACCACAACAGGCTTTCCAACCTGGATCTACCGGGTAACTGAGCACCTTGGCTTTGAGCCATCCCAGCGAACACTGATCGCGATGAGTTACAGCATCACGGGAATCGCAGGATCCGTATTTTCAGGAGTGATCGCGAAACGGATTAAAATGAACTCCCGTTCCTTCCTGATGGCTACCCACGGACTGATGGCAGCTTTCTCCTTGGTGCTGGTAATCAACTGGCAGTTCGGCCTCTTCTTTGCTCTTGGCATCTTGTACGGATTTATCTCATACCTGCCAGCCTCCCATCAAACGGCTTTGGCCATCCAGTATTCAAAACCTGAATACTCAGCGACCTCGGTCGCATGTCAGAACCTGTTCATGCAGACAGCCAGCGTTTTACAGCCCGTTTTCCTTGGAGGCTTAATCGACAGCACTGGCGGTTTCTCCATCATTTGGTATGCTTTTGCGATTACCATGTCGATCGGCGTCATAGCGATACGCGCAACAAAATCCCCTGAAAATCCTAAGACATAAAATACAAGCGGAATTAATTGGCCCCGTTAAAAAATGCGGGGCTGATTATTTCAAGTGTTTGACGATTGAGGCTGATGCAGGTATGATGGCACTGTTTCCAGTAACATCAAAACAAAGACAGCGGAGAGGTGCTTGTGCAAAAAAAGGAAAAACCAACAGATAAATACCTGCTGGATTCTCTGTCCAGGGCACTGAATACCCTGGAATACATCGCAGAAAACAGTTATTCCACCCTGACCCAGATTTCCCAGGCAACCGGAGACAATAAAACAGTATTGTACCGTCAGCTGTACACCATGCAAAAGCATGGGTTTGTGGATAAAACCAACGCCGGAGCCTATGTGCTTGGACATCGTTTGGTTTTTTTAGGTCAGTCAGCCCTGAAGCAGAACATCCTTCACCAACAGGTGAAGGGGGTGCTGCAAGCTTTAACAAACCAGTTTAATGAAACCTCTCACCTCGGTGTTCTCAACGACAGTTCTCAGGTGCTGATTGTTTCCAAAGTAAATTCTGAAGCCAGCATCCAGATGACTTCAGAGATGGGCAGGACTCTAAACGCGTATTGTTCCGCGATGGGTAAAGTTCTCCTCGCTTTTTCAAGCGCAGATTTCCTGAACCGGTATTTTTCCGTCCAGCCTATCACTCGCCATACTCCTAACACACTAACCAGCAGGGAGGAACTCGTCAAAGAATTTGAAGAAATCAGCCAGAACGGATACGCTTTTGATAATCAGGAAAGCGAAGAAGGATTGTTTTGTGTTGCTGTGCCTGTACGCAACCGCGTAGGCCGTGTTTACGCTGCTGTCAGCCTTTCTGGCCCCAGCAGCAGAATGCAGACAAAAACAGAGGAAATTATTAAAGCATTGAAGGAAGCCGCCCTTAAAATCCCGAAATTGACCGACAGTTTGAACATGAACAAATAAAAAGCGTTAATCCAAATTGATTGAATAACAAGAAGCTTGTTTTGGCAAACAATGCCGAACAGGCTTCTCTTTCGTTGACAAAGCGAAATAGTCGGCTAAAATGTGCCATATGGTTGAAGGAGGCGGAATGGTGAAGCAAACAAAGGGTACGGGCAGCCTGATGCTGCTGTTGGCAGCCATCATCTGGGGCAGCGCCTTTGTCGCCCAGAGCATGGGCATGGATCACATCGGCCCTTTCACCTTCCAGGCGGTGCGCTCCTTAATGGGCGCTGTGGCGCTGCTGCCGGTCATCTTCCTGTTTGACAAGCAAAGAAAAAGCAAGCCTGAAAATGATAAGGAAGCGCATTTTCAAACCAAAGACCTTTTGTTGGGCGGGGTTTTATGCGGGCTGGTGCTGTTTGTCGCCATCAACCTGCAGCAGTTCGGCCTTTTATACACCACGCCTGGCAAGGCGGGGTTTTTGACCGCAATGTATATCCTGATCGTGCCCATCTACGGTTTGTTCCTTGGGAACAAGCCGCCAGCGAGCCTGTGGGTCAGCGTGCTGATCGCAGCAATCGGGCTTTATTTGCTGAGCGTTACCGAGGAATTCACCATTTCCCCCGGGGACATCCTGCTGATCTTGTGCGCCTTCGCTTTCGCGGGTCAAATCATGCTGATCGACCACTTTGTAGAGAAGGCAAACGGCATCAAACTGTGCTCGCTGCAGTTTTTTGTGTGCGGGCTTTTATCCCTGGCCGCGATGTTCCTCTTTGAGCAGCCGACGATCGCTTCTATTAAAAGCGCCATCGGACCCCTGCTGTACGCGGGCGTCCTCTCCTCCGGCGTGGCCTACACGCTTCAGATCCTGGCACAAAAAACCACGCCGCCCGCCCTGGCGTCCCTTTTGATGAGCCTGGAATCGGTGTTCGCGGTGCTTGCGGGCATCATCGTCTTAGGCCAGGTGCCAAGCGTCCGTGAACTGCTTGGCTGCGCCCTGATGTTCGTCGCGATCCTGGTCGCGCAGCGGGCGGAACCTCAAAAATAACCGGGCTTTATCCCGGACTAACTTCCGTCACTTTTCTCTTCCCAGACTAACTTCCACTTCTTATCACCACTGTGGAACTTTCTTTGGGAATTCATTCTGTGGAACTTGCTTGGAAATTCACTCTGAAAAATATTGAGTTCCCGGCCAGATTATGTTATAGTGTGAAAAACTGAATTTCATGATACTAATTGACGACCATGCGGAGCAAGCACAGCGCGGCCCAGGTTCTTGAAATAATTACAGCAGATTTTTGTTTTGGTTCACCATATTCCATAACTTTTTAATAGGAGGGAAATCATGAACAAGAAGTTTGTAGCGATTCTGTGCGTTGTTGTATCCCTGGTGCTCATGGCATTGCCCGCGTTCGCGGAGGACTGGTTCTGTCCAAATTGCGGCAAAGAAAACAGCGGAAATTTTTGTTATAACTGCGGCGAAAAGAAACCTGCTGCCGACGCCGGCGAGTCCGTGATCAGCGATTTGCATTTTACGATGCAAGAGAACGGGGACGTGCTTCTCACCTGGGATGACAGCGCGAAAAAAGCGCCGTATACCGTAAAATATCAGGCTGAGTATGACAGGGCAACAGAAACCGTTCAAAGCAAAAGCATCACTTTGGAATACCTGATTCCAGGCGAAACCTATTCCATCACCGTCAGCAACGATGATGCCAGCGTCACCACGGAGTATAAGGTCCCTCACTATGTCTACACAGGGTTTAATGCAAAATCAAAGAAGTTGATCCTCAAAGGGCCGAGGTTTTCCGTTTCCGAAGTGGAGAGGGACAAGACCAAGCAGTTTGAGCTTCAGGTCCGTTTTCCGCAGTTGAAGAAGGAGCGCGCTTTTAAGGGGAAGATCGTAACCAAGACCCCCTTGGGCTACGGCGGCACGGTGTTGATCGACAGGTCGCTGATTTTGAAGCCCAGGGTGCTTTATAGTTATTACACGCTGTCGATGCATGAGTTTTTTGAGGGAATCAGGGAAGAATTTGATGATGTGCCCCTGGGCCTGTATACAATCGAACTGTATTTGAACGGGGAGTTGTACAGCGACGTCCAGTTCAGCGTGGTCAGATAGTGTGTAAAAGAGCTTAAAGAACGCTTTTTCATGCGATTGGTCAAGGCTGGTTTTTCAGAAAAACCGGCCTTGACAAGTTGCTATGCCCCTGATAGAATGCACCGGAATAAAAAAGTTGCATTTTGCGGCTGAGGTTCGGGAGGTTCCATGCGCTGTCTGATCACCGGGGTAAGCGTTCACGCGCCGGGGGGGATTCGGCGCGGAGATCTTGTTTTCTCAGACGGGCGGCTGCTTTTTGATCCCGCTGCCTGGCCGGAGTGTTCCCTTCCCAAAGTTTCCGGCAAAGACCTTCATTTATTTCCGGGTTTCACCGATGTGCATGTGCATCTGAGGGAACCCGGTTTTTCTTATAAGGAAACGATTTTGTCCGGCACCAGGGCCGCTGCCCGGGGCGGGTTTACAGCGGTCATCAGCATGCCCAACCTGACCCCGGTGCCCGACAGCCCGGAGCATCTTGAGGTTCAGCTTGAAAAAATCAAGCAGGACGCCTGCATCCGGGTGGTTCCATTGGGGGCAATCACGGTCATGCAAAAAGGGCTGGAACTGGCGGACTTCAAGGGCCTTGCCCCCCATGTCGCCGGGTTTTCAGACGACGGGCGCGGGGTGCAGGATGACAGCCTGATGGAAGAGGCGATGAAAAAAGCCAAAGCGCTTGACAGGATCATCGTCGCCCACTGCGAGGACAACAGCCTGCTTGAAAACGGCTACATCCACAAGGGCGAGTGGGCAAGAAAAAACGGGCATATTGGCATTCCGTCCGAGAGCGAATGGAAGCAGGTGGAGCGGGATCTGAAGCTGGTTGAGAAAACAGGCTGCAAGTACCACGTCTGCCATGTAAGCGCCAAGGAATCCGTGGATTTAATCAGGGACGCCAAGGCCCGGGGGCTGGATGTGACCTGCGAGACCGCGCCGCATTACCTGACGCTTGATGACAGCAAACTGAAGGACGAGGGGCGTTTCAAGATGAACCCGCCCATCAGGAGCCTCGCGGATCAGGAAGCCCTGATTGAAGGCTTAAGGGATGGAACGGTGGACATGATCGCCACCGACCACGCCCCGCACGCCCACGAGGAAAAGAACAAAGGGTTAAAAGGCAGCTTAAACGGCGTGGTGGGGCTTGAGACCGCCTTTCCTGTTCTGTACACGGAATTGGTCAAGACCGGCAAGGCGCCGCTTGAGACCCTGCTGAGCGCGATGACGGAAAAGCCCAACCGGCGCTTTCACATCCCCCAGGAGGGGTGGACCCTGTTTGACCTGGGGGAGGAAACCGTGATCTACCCGGAGCGCTTCCTGTCCATGGGCAAGGCTTCCCCCTTCAGCGGCATGAAGGTATACGGCAAGTGCCTTCTGACCATCTGGGGAGAAAACATCGCTTACATGGATGAGACCGCCTTTTTAGGAGGGCAGAATTGAAACAGGTCATCTGGGAATTAAAGGAACACCGGCAGATCGCCAAAAATACATATTTGATGCGCTTGTCGGGCGACACGAGCAGCCTTGTAAACCCCGGCCAGTTTGTTGAGGTGAGCCTGCCCGGGTTTTACCTCAGAAGACCCTTCTCCGTCTGCGATTATGACGAATTTGGGGCGACGCTGATCTACAAGGTGCTGGGCCAGGGCACAAAAGCCATGACCAGATATGAAAAAGGCATGAAGCTGGACGTGCTGTGCGGGCTTGGCAACGGCTTTGATCTGAGCAAAAGCGGGCAAAAACCCCTGCTGGTTGGCGGGGGCGCGGGCGTGCCGCCGCTGTACAGGCTGTGCAAAGAATTGACAAACATGGGCAGGCAGGCAACGGTGGTGCTGGGCTTCAACACAAAAGAAGAAGTGTTTTTTGAGCAGGAGTTCCTGGCGCTTGGCGCTGAGGTGATCGTCTGCACGATGGACGGATCAAAGGGCGTCAAGGGCTTGGTGACGGACGCCTGCGCGTTTGAAAACCACAGCTATTTCTACGCCTGCGGGCCTTTGCCGATGTTAAAGGCGCTGTGCAGCCTGGCCAAAATTCCGGGCGAGGTAAGCCTGGAGGAGCGCATGGGCTGCGGCTTTGGCGCGTGCATGGGTTGCGCGGTGATGACAAAGACCGGGCCCCAGCGCGTCTGCAAGGAGGGCCCAGTGTTTCATAAGGAGGCGCTGGTATGGTGAACACACAGGTCAGCCTATGCGGAATAAGGCTTAAAAACCCCGTCATGGCCGCCAGCGGCACCTTCGGCTTTGGGCAGGAATTCGCCAGGCTGTACGACATCAACTGCCTGGGCAGTTTCTCCTTCAAGGGGACGACCCTTCATAAAAGGGACGGGAACCCAACACCCAGGATCGCGGAGACGCCCTGCGGCATGCTCAATGCCGTCGGGCTTCAAAACCCGGGCGTTGAAAAGGTGATTGAAGAGGAGCTGCCCGGCATCGCCAAGATCTTTAACGCCCCTGTCATGGCCAATGTGAGCGGGTTCTCGGTGTCCGACTATGTGTGGGTGTGCGAACTGCTGGACCAGTGCGAGCAGGTGGGCTGGCTGGAGGTCAACGTGTCCTGCCCCAATGTGCATGGCGGCGGGATGAGCTTTGGCACCCAGGCAAGTTCGGCTGCCGAGGTGACGCGCGAGGTGAAAAAGGTATGCAAAAAGCCGGTCATCATCAAGCTGTCCCCCAATGTGACCGATATCGTGGAGATCGCGAAAGCCTGCGAGGGGGCGGGCGCCGACGGCCTGAGCCTGATCAACACCCTGCTTGGGATGCGCCTGAACCTGAAGACCAGAAAGCCGCTTCTGCCTTTTGTGACCGGCGGCCTGTCAGGCCCCGCCGTTTTCCCGGTGGCCCTCAGGATGGTGTACCAGGTGTACAAGGCTGTGAAGATTCCCGTGATCGGCATGGGCGGCGTCAGTTCGGCTGAGGACGTGATCGAGATGATGCTGGCGGGCGCCACCGCAGTGCAGGTCGGCAGCGCCAACCTGGTCAACCCCTACGCCTGCCGGGACATCGTAAAAGACCTGCCCCGCGCAATGGCGGAATACAACATCACATCGCTTGAACAAATCATAGGAGGCGCCCACTGATGGCAAAGGATGTCATAATTGCCCTGGATTTTCCGGACCGGACCACCACGCTCAAGTTCCTGGATCAGTTTCAGGAGGAAAAACCCTATGTGAAGATCGGCATGGAACTGTACTACGCCGAAGGCCCGCAGATGGTGCGCGAAATCAAGGCGCGGGGGCACAAGATCTTCCTGGATCTGAAATTGCACGACATCCCCAACACCGTATCAGGCGCGGTCAGGTCCATTCGGGGGCTTGGCGTTGACATGATGAACCTGCACGCGGGCGGCGGCATCGCGATGATGAAGGCGGCGGCCGATGCCTTAAAGGACACGGACGGCGTCCCGCCCCAGCTGATCGCGGTGACCATCCTGACCAGCTTGAACCAGGAGGCGCTGGAGAACGAGGTCTGGGTGAACCGCAAGGTGGAGGACGCGGTGCTTCACTACGCGGGAAACGCGAAGGTCGCGGGGCTGGACGGCGTGGTCTGCTCGCCCCTTGAAGCCGGGAAGGTGCATGAACGCCTGGGCTGTGACTTCCTGACCGTGACGCCCGGGGTGCGCTTTGCCAGCAACGACACGGGCGACCAGCAGCGCGTGACCACGCCCAAAAAGGCAAACGAACTGGGCTCTGACTACATCGTGGTCGGCCGCCCCATCACCAAGGCGGAGGACGCCGTTATGGCTTACAGGAGGTGCATGAATGAGTTTCTCAACATCTGAACAGATCGCCAGCGGGCTTCTTAAAATCGGCGCGGTTTTCCTGCGCCCCAAGGAGCCCTTCACCTGGGCTTCCGGCATCAAAAGCCCCATTTACTGCGACAACCGCCTGACGCTCTCAGACCCTGTGCTGCGGACTGAAATTGAAACCGCGCTCGCTGAAACGATCAGGGAAAACTACCCTGAGGCGGACTGTCTGATGGGCACCAGCACAGCCGGCATCCCCCACGCCGCCATTGCCGCCCACCTTTTGGGCCTGCCCATGGGCTATGTCCGCAGCGGCAGCAAGGACCACGGCAGGAACAACCGCATCGAAGGGCGGCTTGAAAAGGGATGGAAGGTGGTGGTGGTGGAGGACCTGATCTCGACCGCCGGCAGCGTGATTGAGGTGGTGGACGCGCTGAGGGAGGCGGGCGCAGAGGTGCTGGGCATCGTCAGCATCTTCACCTACGGGATGAAGGCGGCCTTTGACAGGCTTTCTGAAGCCGGGGTGACCAACACCAGCCTGACCGACTTTGACACGGTGACCGAGGTCGCTGCCAGGGAAAACAAGATCCGTCAGGAAGACATCAAAAGGCTGAAAGCCTTCAGAGATAACCCCAAGGATGAAAACTGGATGAAGGAGACAGTATGAGGCACATCACCAGCATCACGGACCTGAGCCTGACAGAGATCGACCAACTGATTGAAACCGCGCAGGACATCATCGAGCATCCGGTGAAGTACAGGGATTTATGCCGCTACAAAAAGCTGGCCACCCTGTTCTTTGAGCCTTCCACCCGCACCAGGCTGAGTTTTGAGGCGGCTATGTATGAACTGGGCGGGCAGGTGCTGGGCTTTTCGGAAGCCAATTCTTCTTCCGCTGCCAAGGGCGAGAGCGTGGCAGACACCATCCGCACGGTCTGCTGCTACGCGGACATCATCGCCATGCGCCACCCCAAGGAAGGCGCGCCCACCGTGGCCTCCCAGGTCGCAAGCGTGCCCATCATCAACGCCGGGGACGGCGGGCACAACCACCCGACCCAGACGCTGACCGACCTGTTGACCATCAAGATGGAAAAAGGCCATTTGGACAACCTGACCGTCGGCCTTTGCGGCGACCTGAAGTTTGGACGCACCGTCCATTCCCTAATCACCGCCATGTGCCGCTATCCCGGCATCCGGTTTGTGCTGATCTCCCCGGAAGAACTGAAGGTGCCCAGCTACGTGAAGATCCCCCTGAAAGAGGGGCAGGTCCCCTATTCCCAGACCACGGACTTAATGAGCGTGATGCCGGAACTGGACATCCTGTACATGACCCGCGTTCAAAGGGAGCGTTTCTTTAACGAGGCGGACTACATCCGTTTAAAAGACAGCTACATCCTGACCCCTGAGAAGCTGCAGTCAGCCAAAGACGACCTGCGCATCCTTCACCCCCTGCCCAGGGTGAACGAGATCTCAACCGCCATTGACGCCGATCCCAGGGCTGTGTATTTCAAACAGGCGCTTTACGGCAAGTACATCCGCATGGCCCTTATCCTGATGCTGCTGGAGGTTAAAGCATGAACATTGATTCCATCAACAACGGTATCGTCATCGACCACATCAAAGCCGGGCAGGCCATGAAAATCTATGATTTTCTGGAACTGGACAAACTGGACTGCGCCGTCGCCATCATCAAAAACGCGACCAGCAACAAGCAGGGCAAAAAGGACATCATCAAGATCGACTCCCAGTTGGATGTGGACCTGAACGCCCTGGGTTACATCGATCCCAGCATCACCATCAACATCATCGTTGATGGGGTGCGGGTGAAAAAGTACCACCCGGAGCTGCCCCTGACCATCACCAACATCATCCGCTGCAAAAACCCGCGCTGCATCACCAGCACCGAGCAGGAGCTGCCCCATGTGTTCAAACTGACCAACCGGGAGAAGGATGAGTACCGCTGCATTTACTGCGAGAGCCGGGCGAGCATTTGACCCGGCTGGATTTTCTTTCAGCAGGCCGAAAAACAAAAATAAAACATCCGCCCGGGCAAATACTTGCCATAAATGACAAGGACGCCTTGGCAAATCAGCGCGACTTATGTTACCTTATCAATAATTCAAGCGGCGGAGGAAGAATGCGAACCTTTTTCTCTTCAAACCTGGTCCTAAACAGCCTGCTGGGCGTACGAATTATCGTCGCCGGCAGGCTTTTGCGTATACATAGGAGCAGGTCCGAGGCTTGATTTAGAAATTGCCAACCATCCGTCCTACTGTATACAGGGGGGACGGTTTTTTGTTAGAAGGGGGTTTTTATGGTCTTAACCGGTGCAAGCATCCTCATTCAGGTGTTGCAGGAGCAGGGCGTGGATTGCGTATTCGGCTATCCGGGCGGTTCCGTGCTGCACATCTACGACGAGTTATACAAAGCCCAGGACAAGGTGCGGCATGTGACCACCTGCCATGAGCAGGGCGCCTGCCACGCCGCGGACGGCTACGCGAGGGTCAGCGGAAAACCGGGCGTGGTGATCGCCACCTCAGGCCCTGGCGCGACCAACCTGATCACCGGCATCGCAAACGCCTACCTGGATTCAGTGCCCCTGGTTGCCATCACGGGCAATGTCGCGCTGGCGATGATCGGCCGGGACAGCTTCCAGGAGGTGGACATCTTTGGGGTGACCATGCCCATCACCAAGCACAACTACATGGTCAAGAACGTCGCGGATCTGGCGGATACCCTGCGTTCAGCCTTCAAACTGGCCATATCAGGCCGTCCGGGCCCAGTTCTGGTGGACCTGCCAAAGGACATCCAGACCGCGTCCTGCGAGTATGTGCCCCAGCCCAGGGTGGAGCGCAAGAACGGGCTGAAAGCCAGCGAAAACAGCTTGAATGCCGCCCTCGCGCTGATCAAAGAATCAAAAAGGCCCTATATCTACGCCGGAGGCGGCGTGGTAATCGCGGACGCCAGCGAGGAGCTTCTGGCCTTGTCCAATTTCCTGGACTGCCCGATCGGCACCAGCATGATGGGCCTGTCCGCCGTCCCCCATGACCACCCGATGAACCTGGGCATGACCGGCATGCACGGGCGGTATGAAGCCAGCAAAGTGCTGTCCATGTCCGACCTGATCATCGCCGTGGGCACCAGGTTCTCAGACCGCGCCACCGGGAACAAGCAGGCCTATCAACTGGGCCGCAAGATCCTCCACATCGACATCGACCCGGCGGAGATCGGCAAAAACATTACAGCGGACGCCCACCTTTTGGGCGACGTCAAGCTGATCCTGCGCCAGCTTTTGGAACACAAGGTGTCCCGCACCCCCTCTGACTGGTCGGCCCAGGTCAAAAAGGTCATCAGCTCTCCAGATCACCGGCTGGATATGCCCGAGGGCCAGTTGAACCCGCAAAGCGCGATTGAGGCGGTGAATGTGCGCCTGCTGCCGGATGACGTGGTCGCGACCGACGTGGGACAGCACCAGATGTGGACGGCGCAGTACTACCATTTCCGCCGCCCGCGCACTTTTGTGACCTCCGGCGGACTGGGCACCATGGGCTATGGCATGGGCGCTGCCATCGGCTCCTGCTTTGCGAGGGGAAAAAGGCGCACGGTGCTGTTCACCTCCGATGGCTCCTTCCACATGAACATGAATGAGATGGCGACCGCGGTGTCCCACCAGTTGCCGATTTTGGTGGTGCTGCTCAACAACCAGGCGCTTGGCATGGTGCGCCAGTGGCAGACCCTGTTTTATGGGGAGCGCTACTCCAACACTTCCCTGGAGCGCAAGACCGATTACGCGAAGCTCGCGGAAGCCTTTGGCGCCAGGGGCTACAAGGCCACGGACATGGCATCCTTGAACGAAGCGCTTGACAAAGCCTTGAGCTACGAGGGGCCTTCTCTGATTGACGTGAGGATCGGATGCGATGTGAAGGTGCTGCCCATGATCCCGCCGGGCGGAACCATTGACGACATGATTTTGAAAGGGTGAAGATATGCAGGATAAGTTTATTCTGTCCATGCTGGTCAGCAATGAAGCGGGCGTATTGACAAGGGTTTCGGGCATGTTTGGCCGCAGGGGCTACAACATCGACAGCCTGAGCGTGGGCGAAACGGACAACCCCGCCCTGTCGCGCATGACCATCCTGTCAAGGGGTGATGATGTGATCCGCGACCAGATCATCAACCAACTGAAGAAGCTGGTGGATGTGAAGGCGGTTGCCTTGATGGACAAAGAGAACACGGTGTCCAGAGAATTGATGCTGATCAAGGTGAACTCGGAACTGGCCACGCAGGCGCAGATCCACAAGGTGGTGGAGGTGTTCCGCGCCAAGGTGGTGGACCTGAACCCGACCAATGTGACCATTGAGATCACAGGCGAAAAAAGCAAGCTGGACGCCTTCGTTGCCAACCTGGTTCCTTACGGGATTTTGGAGCTTTGCCGCACCGGAGTCACCGCAATCGGAAGAAATTCCAATATACTGACAGAAAAAGAAAGCGAGGAAGAATGACATGGCAGTGATGTATTACGAGAAGGACTGTGACAAGGATCTGTTGAAGGGCAAAAAGATCACGGTGGTCGGCTACGGCAGCCAGGGGCATGCCCACGCGCTGAACCTGAAGGATTCCGGCTTTGATGTGACGGTCGGCCTGTATGAAGGCTCCAAATCCTGGGAAAAGGCGGAAAAGGCCGGGCTTGCGGTCAAGACCACGGCTGAAGCCGTGAAGGGCGCTGACATCGTGATGATCCTGGTGAACGACGAGAAGCAGGCTGACCTGTACCAGAAAGACATCGCGCCCAACCTGCGCCCCGGCATGGCGCTGGCCTTTGGGCATGGCTTTAACATCCACTATAAGCAGATCGTGCCGCCCAGCGACATCGACGTCATCATGATCGCGCCCAAGGGCCCCGGGCACACTGTGCGCAACCAGTTTAAGGAAGGCCGCGGCGTTCCCTGCCTGATCGCCGTCTACCAGGACGCGACCGGCAAAGCCAAGGACCTGGCCCTGGCCTGGGCGCTGGGCATCGGCGGCGCGCGCGCGGGCGTGCTTGAAACCACCTTCAAGGAGGAGACCGAGACCGACCTGTTTGGCGAGCAGTGCGTGCTTTGCGGCGGCGTCACGGCCCTGATGAAGGCCGGGTTTGACACCCTGGTGGAAGCCGGCTATCAGCCGGAGAGCGCATACTTTGAGTGCCTGCACGAGATGAAGTTGATCATCGACCTGGTAAACGCGGGCGGCATGTCCTTTATGCGCTATTCCATCTCCGACACCGCAGAATACGGCGATTACACCGTCGGCCCCCGGATGATCGTGGACGAGACCAAGAAAGAGATGAAAAAAGTGCTGGGCGAGATCCAGGACGGCACCTTTGCCCAAAAATGGATCAAAGAAAACAAGGACGGCCGCCCCAACTTCAACCGCATGCGCAAGGAAGCCCAGGAAAGCCTGCTGGAGACCACGGGCAAAGCGCTGCGCGAGAAGATGACCTGGAAGCGCGAAAGCTACGAGGAGTAATCAGGGATGAAACTGCGCAGCGACTGCATGAAGCTGGGGGTCCAGAGGGCCCCCCAGCGCTCCCTTTTGAAAGCCAGCGGGCTGAGCGACGAGCAGATCAAAAAGCCGCTCATCGGCATCGCCAACTCCTTCACCGAGGTGGTCCCGGGGCACACCCACCTGGACAAGATCAGCCGCGCTGTAAAAGACGGCGTCCTGATGGCCGGCGGAACGCCGCTGGAGTTTAACACCATCGCGGTGTGCGACGGCATCGCCATGGGGCATGAAGGCATGCGCTACTCCCTGTGCACCAGGGAATTGATCGCGGACTCGGTGGAGTGCATGGCAAAAGCCCACGCCTTTGACGCGCTGGTCATGATCCCCAGTTGCGACAAGGTGGTGCCCGGCATGCTGATGGCAGCCGCCAGACTGGACCTGCCCTGCGTATTTGTATCCGGCGGGCCCATGCTGTCGCTGGAGGGGGAAAACGGCCCTCTGGACCTGAACTCCGTGTTTGAGGCGGTGGGCGCCCACACCATCGGCAAGATGGACGAGGAGAGCCTGATGGAGGTGGAGAACAATGCCTGCCCCACCTGCGGCTCCTGTTCCGGCATGTTTACCGCCAACTCCATGAACTGCCTGTCCGAAGCCCTGGGCCTGGCCCTGCCCGGCAACGGCACCATCCCGGCGGTGTACACCGCGCGCGTGCGCCTGGCCAAGAAAGCCGGTGAGACGGTGATGGATCTTTTAAAAAAGGGCATCACCTGCCGCCAGATTTTGACAGAAAAGGCGCTGAAAAACGCGCTCACGGTGGACATGGCCCTGGGCTGCTCCACCAACTCCGCCCTGCACCTGGCTGCCATCGCGCATGAGGCGGGGATCGATTTTAGCCTGAACATGATCAACGACATCAGCATGAAGACCCCGAACCTCTGCAAACTGGCGCCTGCCGGGCATCACCACATGCAGGACCTGCAGGCAGCGGGCGGGGTCAGCGCCGTGATGAAAACGCTGCTGGACGCGGGGCTGATTGACGGCAGCGCCATGACCGCGCTTGGGGTGCCCGTGTCTGAAATGCTCAAAAACGCGGCTGTCAAGAACGACAAGGTCATCCGCCCCATCAGCAATCCTTACGACACCGTGGGCGGCCTGGCAGTCCTGTTTGGCAACCTGGCCCCCAAGGGCGCGATTGTCAAGCAAAGCGCCGTAGCCCCTGAAATGCTGAAGCATGAAGGCAAAGCCCGGGTGTTTAACTCGGAGGACGAGGCGACCGAGGCCATCTTTGGCGGAAAAATCAACAAGGGCGACGTGGTGGTCATCCGCTACGAGGGGCCCAAGGGCGGCCCGGGCATGCGCGAAATGCTGGGCCCAACAAGCGCCATCGCCGGCATGGGGCTGGACCGCGAGGTGGCCCTGATCACAGACGGCCGCTTCTCCGGCGCGACCCGGGGCGCGGCCATCGGCCATGTGTCCCCGGAGGCTGCGTCAGGCGGCCCGATCAGCCTGCTTCAGGAGGGCGATTTGATTCAGATCGACATCAGAAACCGCGCGCTCAATGTGAAATTGACAGACGAAGAGCTGAAAAACAGGCAGGCTGAATATCAAAAACCGCAAAAGAAAAAATTATCCGGCTACCTGAAACGCTACGCCATGCTGGTCACCTCCGCTGATCAGGGAGCAATATTCAAAGAAAACGAGGAATGAGTTCATGAAGAGGATCAAGATTTTTGACACCACCTTAAGGGACGGGGAGCAGGCTCCGGGCTGCAGCATGGACCTGAGGGAAAAGATCGAACTGGCCCTTGCCCTTGAAAAGATGGGCGTTGATGTTCTGGAGGCGGGCTTTGCCATCGCCTCCCCCGGGGACTTTGAGTCGGTCAGCGAGATCGCCAAGGTGATCAAGAACGCCTCCGTGGCCAGCCTGGCCAGGGCAACAAGAAAAGACATCGACACCGCCTATGACGCGGTGAAGGCCGCTGTCGCCCCCCGCATCCATACCTTCCTGGCCACCTCCCCCACCCACATGCAGTACAAACTGCGCATGAGCGAGGACCAGGTGGTGGATACCATCTCCCAGATGGTCAAGTACGCCAAGAGCAAGCTGTCGGACGTGGAGTTCTCCGCCGAGGACGCGACCCGCTCTGAGCGCGACTTTCTGGTACGCGCGGTTCAGGCGGCGGTGGACGCGGGCGCGACCACCATCAACATCCCGGACACCGTGGGCTATACCACGCCTTTTGAGATGGAAAGCCTGCTCTTGTACCTGCTGGAGAAGGTAAACGGCCTGGATCAGATCGATCTGTCCGTGCACTGCCACAACGACCTGGGCCTGGGCGTCGCCAACACCCTGGCGGCCATCAAGGCGGGAGCCACGCAGGTGGAAACCACCATGTGCGGCCTGGGCGAGCGCGCGGGCAACGCCGCGATGGAAGAAGTCGTGATGGCGCTGCACACCAGGCAGGACTTCTATCCCTACACCACGGGCATTGACACCAAGCGCATTTTCCCGGTGAGCCGCCTGGTGTATTCCATCATCGGCATGAACTCCCCCTTGAACAAGCCCATCGTGGGCGCCAACGCCTTCGCGCATGAGGCCGGCATCCACCAGCACGGCGTTCTGGCCAACACCCAGACCTATGAGATCATGACGCCCGAAAGCATCGGGCTGACCACCAACAAGATGATTCTGGGCAAGCACTCCGGCCGCCACGCGGTGGAAGACCGCTTGAATGACCTGGGCTACACCCTGACAAAAGAGGAAATGGACGAATTCTTCAGCCGGTTCAAGGCGCTGTCCGACAGGAAGAAGACCATCACCGATGGCGACCTGGAGGCCCTGATCCTGCACAGGGGGACGGACGTGAACGCGCTGTTCAGGCTGGACCGCTTTACCGTCAACTCCGGCAACTATGTGTCCTGCTCGGCCGTGGTGCGCCTGAAAAACAACCAGGGCGAACAGTTTGAGGAAGTGGCGCTGGGCGACGGTCCCATCGACGCGGCCTTCAACGCGATCGACAAGATCATGAAGGCGCCCGAACACAGGCTGGAAGACTATTCCATCCAGACCATCTCCGAAGGCCGTGACGCCCAGGGCGAAGCCGTGGTCAAACTGGCCGCCGCGAACCGCAGCTACATTGGCCGCGGCCTGTCCACCGACGTGGTGGAAGCCTCCATCCTGGCCTACATCAACGCCATGAACAAACTGCTATGAGAAAAATCCAGATTTTTGATTCCACCCTGCGCGACGGCGCGCAGGGGGAGGGGATCTCCTACTCGGTGAGGGATAAGCTGGCCATCGTGCAGGCGCTTGATGAGTTCAAGGTGGACTACATTGAGGCCGGCAACCCTGCCAGCAACCCCAAAGACATTGAATTCTTTGAAAAACTGCGCGGGAAAAAATTAAGCCACGCGAAGTTGTGCGCCTTTGGCAGCACGCGCAGAAAGGGCGTAAAACCGGAGGACGACGCGGGCCTTTTGTCCCTCATCAACACCGGCGCCCCCACCGTGTCCATCTTCGGCAAGTCCTGGGACCTTCATGTGGACAAGGTGCTGAGGGTGAGCAGGGAAGAAAACCTGGACCTGGTGTACAGCACCATCAAGTTCCTGAAGGACAGGGGGCTTGAGGTGGTTTTTGACGCGGAACATTATTTTGACGGCGTTATGGGCAACGAGGACTATGCCTTAAAAGTGCTGGGCGCGGCGATGGACGCGGGCGCTGACTGCCTGTGTCTGTGCGACACCAACGGCGGCACCCTCCCCCACCAGATCACCAGCCGCGTCCTTCAGGTAAGGGAGCGTTTTCCAGACGCCAACATCGGCATCCACTGCCACAACGACACCGGCTGCGCCGTGGCTTCTTCCATCGCAGCGGTGGAGGCGGGCGCCATGCAAGTGCAGGGCACTTTCGTGGGCACAGGGGAGCGCTGCGGCAACGCGGACCTGTCCATCATCATCCCCAACCTGCAATTAAAAATGGGTTATTCCTGCGTGGACAGCGATCTGTCCGATCTGTTTTCAGCCGTGCGGCACATTTGCGAGCTCAGCAACATCGGCGTTTACCAGAGCAAGCCCTATGTCGGGGACAGCGCCTTCGCGCACAAGGGCGGCATGCACATTGACGGGGTCAACAAACTGTCCTCCTCCTTTGAGCACATCGATCCCAAAACCGTGGGCAACAGCCGCAGGTTTTTGATGAGCGAGGTGTCAGGGCGCACCACCGTGATCAAAAAACTGGAAGCCGTGGCGCCCGATCTGGACCGCGAGAGCCCGGAAGTGGCCCAGATCCTGGAAAAAATCAAGCAGCTTGAAAACCAGGGCTACCAGTATGAGGCCGCGGACGCCAGCTTTGAAATGATGGCGCTGAGGACCCTGGGGCGTTTTAACGCGCATTTTACGCCCATTATTTACCGCACCAGCGGGGAATATCCGCCGCCCGCGGGCGAAAGAAGCGCCTCCGCCATCCTCAGCATCCAGGTGGACGGGCGGGAGGAGACCACGGCCGCCATGGGCAACGGCCCGGTGAACGCGCTGGACATTGCCCTCCGGAAGGCGCTGGCCGTCTTTTACCCCGGGCTGTCCGAGGTGCGCCTGACCGACTACAAGGTGCGCGTTTTAACCGGCGCAGAAGCCACCGCATCCAAGGTGCGCGTGCTGATTCAGTCCACTGACGGGGACACCTCCTGGAACACGGTGGGCGTGGGCACGGACGTGGTGGCCGCCAGCTGGGAAGCGCTGTGCGATTCGCTTGAATATGTACTGCATAGAAAGGATAAAAAGATTTCATGAGCATGACACAGACCCAAAAAATCATCGCTGCCGCCTGCGGCAGGGACAAGGTCATCCCGGGAGAAATCGTCCTGGCGAAACTGAACATGGTGCTGGGCAACGACATCACTGCCCCTGTCGCCATCAATGAATTCCGCAAGGCAAAAATCGACAAGGTGTTTGACAAGGACAAGATCGCCCTGGTGCTGGACCACTTCACCCCCAACAAGGACATCAAGGCCGCGGAACAGTCAAAGCTGGTGCGCGAGTTTGCCAGGGAAAAGAACATCACCCATTTTTATGATGTTGGCCAGGCCGGTGTGGAGCACGCGCTGCTGCCGGAGAAAGGGCTGGTCACGGCGGGCGATGTTGTTATCGGCGCTGACAGCCACACCTGCACCTACGGCGCGCTGGGCGCGTTCTCAACCGGGGTCGGCTCCACCGACATGGCGGCCGCCATGGCCTCCGGCAAAGCCTGGCTTCGGGTTCCTGAAGCCATCAAGGTGGTGCTCACCGGCAGCTTTAAAAAGAACGTGTCCGGGAAAGACCTGGTGCTGCACCTGATCGGCCTGATCGGCGTGGACGGCGCGCTGTACCAGTCTCTGGAGTTTGTGGGCGAGGGCGTTAAAAACCTGAGCATGGACGACAGGCTGTGCGTGTGCAACATGGCCATTGAAGCCGGCGCCAAGAACGGCATCTTCCCGGTGGATGAAAAGACGCTGGACTACCTGAAAAAGCACAAGGCGCAGGAGCCCCGTGTGTTTGAGGCGGACAAGGACGCGGTTTACGCGCGCGAGATCCAGATCAACCTTGATGAATTGACGCCCACCGTCGCCTTCCCCCACCTGCCTGAAAACACCAGAACCTTTAAGGACATCCCGAAGGATCTGAAGATCGACCAGGTGGTCATCGGCTCCTGCACCAACGGGCGGCTGAGCGATTTTGTGACCGCGGCCGAGATCATGAAGGGCAGGAAGGTGCATGAGAACGTGCGCTGCATGATCATCCCTGCCACCCAGCAGATCTACCTGGACGCGATGAAGATGGGCCTGTTTGAGATCTTTATTGACGCGGGCTGCGCCGTGTCCACACCCACCTGCGGCCCCTGCCTGGGCGGGCACATGGGCATCCTGGCCGAGGGCGAGCGCTGCGTGGCCACCACCAACCGCAACTTTGTCGGCCGCATGGGCCATCCCAAGAGCGAGGTCTATCTGGCGAGTCCGGCTGTGGCGGCCGCTTCCGCCATCCTGGGCCGGGTTGCGGAACCCGGCGAACTGTAAGGAGAGTAAGCACGATGATTTTAAAAGGAAAAGCGCTTCAATACGGCGACCATGTGGATACGGACGTCATCATCCCGGCCCGGTACCTGAACACCTCTGACCCCAGGGAGCTGGCCAGCCACTGCATGGAGGACATCGACCGCGACTTTAACAAAAAGCTTGAACCGGGCGACGTGATCGCGGCTGGGAACAACTTTGGCTGCGGCTCCTCCCGCGAGCACGCGCCCCTGGCCATCAAGACGGCGGGCGTGAGCTGCGTGATCGCCAAGTCCTTCGCGCGCATCTTCTACCGCAACGCCATCAACATCGGGCTTCCCATCGTGGTCAGCGATCTTGATATCAAGGAAGGCGACCGGATTACGGTTGATCTGGATCAGGGGGTTCTGACAAACGAGACCCAGGGCACCCAGGACAAGTTCCCGCCCTTCTCCCCCTTCCTGCAGGGCATTATCGCTTCAGGCGGGCTGATGAACGCGCTCAAGGAGGGACAGCTGTGAAGTACAACATCACCCTGGTGCCGGGGGACGGCATCGGCCCTGAGATCGTAGACGCCGCCTGCCAGGTCATGGACAAGGTGGGCGAGCAGTCCGGACACAGCTTCCATTACACCAGCGTCCTGGCCGGGGGCTGCGCGCTGGACAAGTACGGCATTCCCCTGCCTGAGGACTCGCTGAAGGCCTGCCTTGACAGCGACTCGGTGCTCCTGGGCGCGGTGGGCGGGCCCAAGTGGGAAACCCTGCCCGGCCACCTGCGGCCGGAGCGCGCGCTGCTCAACATCCGCAAAGAAATGGGGCTCTTCGCCAACCTGCGCCCGGCCAAACTGATGAGCGTGCTGAGGGAAGCCAGCCCCCTTCGTGAGGACACCGCCAAAAAAGGCTTTGACCTGCTGATCGTGCGCGAGCTGACCGGCGGAATGTACTTTGGCAAGTCCGGCAGGTACCAGTCAGAGGGCGGGGAGACCGCCTTTGACACGGAAGCTTATTCCGTTCACGAGATCACCCGCATCGCAAAGGTCGCCTTTGAGACCGCGCGCACCAGGCGCTCCCAGGTGACCAGCATCGACAAGGCCAATGTGCTGGAATCCTCCAGGCTCTGGCGGGAAACGGTGCACAAGGTGGCTGAGGATTATCCGGACGTCACGCTCAAGGACATGCTGGTGGACAACGCCGCCATGCAGCTGGTGCAAAACCCCGCGCAGTTTGACGTGATCGTGACCAGCAACATCTTTGGCGACATCCTCTCTGACGAGGCCTCCCAGTTGACCGGCTCCATCGGCCTTCTGCCCTCCGCCTCACTTGGCGAAACCAAGCGCGGCATGTATGAGCCCATCCATGGCTCAGCGCCCGACATCTCGGGGCAGGACCTGGCCAACCCGATCGCCACCGTGCTCTCAGCCGCGATGATGCTCAGGCTTTCCTTCGGGCTTTCTGAGGAAGCGGACCGCATCGAAAACGCGGTGGACAAGGTGCTCCAGCAGGGGCTGCGCACCCGGGACATCGCCTGGGGCGGACCCTATATCAAAGGCAGTGAAATGACCAAAGCGCTCCTGAGCGCATTATAAGAGGAGGCGGTTGAACTTGTTACCCATTAGCAAAAACCTTGCAGCGACCCTGAAGGAGAAGCCAAAGGACGAAAGCAAGCTGGGCTTTGGCGCGATCTTCACCGACCACATGTTCATGTGCGACTATGAGACGGAAAAGGGTTGGCACAACGCCAGGATCGCGCCCTACGCGCCCCTTCAGCTGGACCCTGCCTGCGCGGTGCTGCACTACAGCCAGAGCGTCTTTGAAGGGCTGAAATGCTACCGCAGGGAGGACGGCGGGCTGCAACTGTTCCGGGTCAAGGACAACTTCAAGCGCATGAACCATTCCGCCCTGCGCCTGGGCATGCCCGAACTGGACATTGAGTCCTTTACCCAGGGCCTGATCGAGCTGCTGCGCGTTGAGCAGGACTGGGTGCCCCATCAGCCAGGCACCAGCCTGTACATCAGGCCGACCCTGATCGCGACGGACAGCAAATTGAGCGTGCATGCCTCCCATTCCTACCTGTTTTACATCATCCTCTCCCCCGTGGGCGCGTACTACAAGGGCGGCCTGGCCCCCAATGACATCTACATTGAGGACGAATACGTTCGCGCGGTGCGCGGCGGCATCGGCGAAACCAAGGCCGGCGCCAACTACGCGGCCTCACTCTTAGCGGGCATTGTGGCCGGAGACAAGGGCTACGCCCAGGTGCTGTGGCTGGACGGGGTTGAAAGGCGCTACATTGAAGAGGTGGGCGCGATGAACATCCTGTTTGTGTACGAAGGGAAAAAGGTCGTCACTCCCAAATTGTCCGGCAGCATCCTGCCCGGCATCACCAGGGACAGCGTGCTGAAACTGGCGAAACATTTTGGCTATGAGGTGGCGGAGGAGCGGATGGACGTCAACCAGGTGCTGGACGACATCAAATCCGGCAAGATCACCGAATCCTTCGGCTCCGGCACCGCGGCCGTCATCAGCCCGGTGAAGTCCTTCGCCTTCAAGGGTAAAGACTACCAGGTCGGGGACGGCGGCATCGGCCCGATCTCCCAGAAATTGTATGACACCCTGACCGGCATCCAGTACGGAAGGCTGGAAGACCCCATGGGGTGGATCGTCAAGGTTTAATACCGACATATCAAAAAGGGCTGCGGCAAGAGATTGTCGCAACCCTCTTTTATTTCGGGAAAGCTTACTCCATTTCGCTCAAGCCTTTTAAGATAAACGCCAGTTCAGCACGGGTCAGGTTTTCCTTGGGTGTTATGCGTTTGTCCCCATCCGCAAGAAGCAGGCCGCTTTCCATCAGGAAGGCAACGGCGTCGCGGCTTTCAGGGGCGATGTCCTCCTGATCGGCAAGGTCCTTGATAAAGTCCGGATTCGCCTTGACCGGCTCCCCGCTGAAAGCGCTGAGCATGTCAAACAGCAGTTTGGCGATGCCTTCCCGGGTCAGGGCGGAGTCAAGCGCGGTGTCCGCGCTGAGGATGCCAAGGGGGGCCAGGGCGGCAAGGGCCTGGTCCGCAGGGAGCGGCATGCCGGCCATTCCAAAGAAGGCGCTGAGGAACTCGCCCATGGTGGCCGCCTCATCCGTGCCAAAACGGCCGTCCTCAAGGGGGGACTGCCACTTCTGCTTGAGGGAGAACATGACCGCCTCATAGAAGGGGTTGTCTTCCAAGAGGTCGCTGAAGCCTTCAATCACCGTTTCCTTCACGGAAAAGGGGTTTAAAATGACCTCATAGCGGTCCTTGTTTTCCTCGGCCTTGCCTGCGCCGGAGGAAGTGGAGATATAGCCTTTTTCATTGAGCTTTTCATACATGTCCGCATAGGATTGCACCTTGTCCGGGGTGAGGTCCTTCAGCTGCGCCATCCATTCCAGCTTGCGCTCCTGCTTTTTCCCTTCCAGGGTGTCGATCATCGCGGTCATGCCGCCGGCCAGCTCGCCGGAGGAGAGGGCATAGTCGCTGAAAGCGGAGAGGATGAAACCGTTGAGGGCTTCCTGGTCCAGGCTCATCTCCTTTAGAAGCTTCGGCAGTTGGGCATAGACGTCAAAGGTTTCCTTGACATTGGGGTCCCGGAAGGACAGGATGAAAACGCCGTCCTCCGAAGCGCCGTGCTGCACGCCGTACACGCCGTACTTATCGCGCAGCATGGGATACAGGAAGGAGTCCGAGACCAGGCGGGTGACGGCGTCCAGTTCGCCTGAGGGTTTTTCAAGGCCCAGGTCCTTGTTGGGCGCGTAGACGAGGTTGTTGGCGACCCCGGTATCCACCACGATGGCTTCGCTGTGCGCGATTTTGGGGAGGTCATAGACGATGGGTTCACGGGTCTGCGCGTTCAGGCGGTTTAAGAAACTGTCCGCGGCCTCGCGGTGGATCACGGCGCTGCTGTCATTGCCGACAAAGCCGGAAACCGCGCCGGGCTTGTTGCGCAGGAATTCCTGGATCCCGGACAATTTCTCCATTGCCTGATCGGGAGCGCTTTCCAAAAGGGCCTGGGCATCCTGAAGGAAGGCGTAGTAATCCAGGAAGTTCAGGTAATTGAAGAAGCTGAACGCCGGCTCGCTGGCGCCAAAGGCGCGGTAAATCTGCACCTGATAGACGGCATTGGTGATGGTCTGTTTCAGGCTTTCCCGGGTCTGGGACAGGACGTCCGCGATCTTTTTGGCGTCGTCCAGCTTGGTTTCAAAAAGCAGCTCGTACAGCAGGTCATAGGCCGGGGCAAAATCCTCGTCCATCGCGATGAAGCTGGCCCTTAAATAGGGCGTGTAGTTCTCTTCGCCTCTGATCACGCTGGGCCTGAGCTCCTGCTGGAAGAAATAGCGGGTTAAGAGGGAGGACAGCTCCGCCTGGGTGTGCTGTTTGGTGTCCAATTTGCCAAGCAGGTCCGTGTAGAGTTTGAACCAGTGCAGGTTTTCCTGCGGGATGGAACCTGCGTCCAAAAGAAGCAGCGCGTGCCCGACGCCGGAGACATCCGCGCTGGCGTGGACACGGCGAACATTGTCCTCGCCCAGATCATCCTGAATGTCATAGATGCGCCGCTCAACCGGCAGGCTCTCCACATCCACAGCCTGAAGCTGCTTAACATACTGACTGGCGTCCCCCTGAGCCTGGGCGCCAAAGGCAGCGGTCTGCTCGACCAGATCGGAAATCTCTTCATCTGTCATCTGGGCGCGTTTTTCTGAAAGTTTGCTGGCCAGCGCCTCCGCCTGCTCCTCCTTGAGGCCGGGTTTGGGCGCGGTGACGACCAGGGCCGTCCTGTTGTTGGAAAGCAGGTATTGCTCAATCAGGCGCTGGTAGGTGCCGTCCTCCGCGAACTTCATGTAGTTCTCGGTGTTGTCAACGAAACGCGAAAAGGCCATGGTATCGCCTGTCGCGCCCCAGTAGTAGGCGGTGTTGACGGCGATGTTGACGCCGGCGTTCTGAATCTCGCCGGAGAGCAGAAGGGCCAGGCGCGTGGCGGCTGCGACGGCTTCCACCGCCTTGATGTCCAGGCCGTCCTTTTGAATCTGGGCCAGGGATTCCTTGACGATGCTTTCAAACTCCTTGGCGTCCTCAGCGTTTAAGCCGCTGGCCTGGAAGATCAGGGCAGGCTCGGGCTTTGCGGTATCGATGCTGGAGGAGGCAGTGGCGGAGGGCAGGCGGGTTTTCATGGCCTGCTGGAAGGCGGAGGAATCGCTGTTGATCAGGGTGGTGAGAAGATCAAAGGCCTCCATGTCTTCCCGCGTGATGTCATTTAAGACATAGCCCAGGTAAACGATCGCGCCCTTGTCCGTATTGCTGCCCTTTTCCACCGCGAAATCATAGCTGGCGGTGACAGGCTGGGTGATGGGCGCATAAGCCTCGTCCGGAAAGATAAACTCCCTTTTTTCAAAATCGGAGAAAGCGCTGTCAATCAGCGCGAAGAAGGGGCTGACATCCTCAAACTTGCCGTAGAAGATGGTGAGCGAGTTGGAGGGATGATAATAGGCGTCATGGTAGTCCTTCAGGGACTGCCAGGTGAGCTCCGGAATGTGCAAAGGATTGCCGCCATAGGAATTGCCCTTGTGGCTGCCGGGGAAGATGCTCTTGTAGAAGTTGAACATGGCGGCCATGTCAATGCTGTAAGCGCCTTCCATCTCGGTGTAAACGGTGCCGGCCAGGGTGAGCGGCGCGTCCTTGTCGGCCATGGCGTAGCGCCAGGCTTCCTCCAGGAAGATGCTCTCCTCCTGCATCACACAGGGGTACAGGACGCTGTCGGTGTAGTAATCCAGGTACTTCAGCAGCTGCTTCTCAGACAGGGAGGCGGCCGGGTAGGCGGTGATGACGCTGGTGGTCATCGCGTTTAAAAAGGTGTTATAGGTCTGGTTGATGAGGTTGAAGAACAGCTCCTTGGAGGGGTATTTCTGTGAACCGCCCAGGGTGGCATGCTCAAACACATGGGGGATGCCGGTATCGTCCAGGACCGGCGTCTGGAAGGAGATGTTAAAGGCGCGGTTGGTGTCCTCATTGGCCATGTAAAGGACCAGGGCGCCGGTCTTCTCATGCTGATAAAGGCCGGTCTCCGCGTTGACCAGGCCGAAGCGCCCGGTCTCAAGCAGGGTAAAGCCTGTTTGCTCCATCATCAGGGAGGGCGCGTCAGACGCCATCACGGGCAGGGCCGCGCCTGAGAGCAGCAGGGCAAAGCAAAGCAGACAGGCGATCAGGGTACGGAATGTTTTCATCAAATATCCTCCTTGAAAAGTCGGTCAGACATGAAAAATATAACATGCACAAGAACACCATAACGGGTTTGGAAGAAGCGGTCAATGAACAGCCTGTGAATTTTAACAGCATTTTACAAACCCTGAAAAATAACTCAGGTATTTACGGCCCTGTGGCATGGAAAGGTGTGACGCTGTCAGAAAAGAAAAACTCCAGAAACTCCGCCGTGGCGACCCCGGTCTCCTTCAACAGATTGGTGCGCTGAACCAGGCGGATAAAGTTCGCGGTGTCGGCGGTGTACAGGTCATTGACCACGTTGTTGCGGTAGTAGCCCAGGTCATAAAGGCGCTGCTTGACCTTTTTGACCAGGGGGTGTTTCACGCCCTCGCGCAGCTCCACATAAGCATCCTCATTTTCCTGCGGTAAAGGGGCGGGCTCGGGCACAGGAAGGAGCGCGGCGGGCGAATCGGGCAGGCGCCAGCCCAGAACGCTTGATTTTTCACTCAAATCATAAAGGGGCAGGTAGGCGCCCGTCAGTTCAAAAGCGTGAACCTTTACATTGCCCACCTGCACGGTATAAGGCGCCTGAACAGGGGGCACGCCCACAAGGGCCACATGGACGCCGCCGTCCGTGTCATAGATGGGCAGGGTGCGCTTCAGGCTTTCGATGTGCTTCCGGTTCCGGGTGATGGCCCAGGGGTTGTCCGCGCAATGGATGAACAGCGGAAAATCCCGGTAGCGAAACAGGGTCTCGCCCAGTTCTTCCCGCGTGAAGCCGTAGTCGCTGAGCGTGCCGATAAAAATCATGACGTGGTGGTAGACCTTGCCTTTTAAAATCAGCAGTTCCCCCACGTTGAGGAGGTTCCGCCACTCAGGGTAGGGATGGGACATCACATCTATCCTGGATACTTCATACTCAGGCAGGGTGAACATATCAGGGATGGTGGCGGGATGGTTTAGGCCGGCTTTTTGATAGACATGGCGGGTAAAACCGATGCAGTCATAGCCATAAACATAGCTGCGGCCTTTTTTGAAGTGGCCGCTGTTCTGCCAGGCTTCCATGATCTTATACAGGAGGGCCTCATCTCTTCCGCCAAAGAAATAGGGAAGGCCCAGGGGGTAGGCCGCTTTTATGTCTGACCCGGTAAGTTCCTGATATTTTTTCAGAAAGACATTGCCCTCTTCCAAAAGAGAAAAGGCAGCGTCCAGCACACGGGTCTGTTTGACCCCGACGGCACGGTTGCTGATTGGCAGGTTATAGATGATGGGCAGGATCTCCTGACCTGTTTTTAAGCTGCCTGTCGGCACAGGCTCCTCCCCCATTACAGGGGCAGGCAAGAGAAAGAAAACGATGAGGAAAACAAAAAGGCGTGTGATCAGATGTTGAAATAAACCGCGATGAAACGATGTCATACTTGCCCGTTTCCTTTCAAAGGCGTTTGAAATCAGTTTTCAACCATGATTATAACGGATAAATGGAATTGTTCAGCAAAAATTTTTGAACGGATATGTTAATCGGCATCAAGGTGGTAAAATATCGGAAATACCCCTGCTTGTTCCGGAGGAAAAGATGAACCCTGAGCAATTGAAACAGCAATGGCTGAAGGAAGAAGAAAACGCGCGCATCATCGGCTGGGATTTCTCATACCTGTCCGGCCGTTATAAAGAGGAGGACGACCTGCCCTGGGATTACAGGGCGCTGGTGCTTGAACGCCTGAACAAAGAAACCGACCTGCTGGACATGGAGACAGGGGGCGGCGAGTTTCTGCTGTCCCTGAATCACCCTTATCACCGCACGGCCGCGACGGAGGGTTATCCGCCAAACATCAAGGTCTGCGAAAACACGCTGCTGCCCCTGGGCATCGACTTTAAGGCGGCGGACGGCGAGGACAAACTGCCCTATCCTGATGGGCGCTTTGACCTGGTCGTCAACCGCCATGGCAGCTACAACGTTGATGAAATCAAAAGAACGCTGAGGGAGGGCGGCGCATTCATCACCCAGCAGGTGGGCGCTTTCAATGACCGGGAGCTGACGGACCTGCTTTTGCCGGGCACGCCCCTGCCCTATCCAGACCAGCGCCTGGACAAAGCAAAATCAGACCTTGAATCCGCCGGGTTACGGGTTGTTCAGGCGATGGAGGCCTTTCGACCCATCAAATTTTATGATACGGGCGCCCTGGTCTGGTTCGCGAAGATCATTGAATGGGAATTTCCCGGCTTTTCGGTGGAAAAATGCTTTGACAGGCTGCTTGTGGCTGAGCGGCAGGTGCGGGAAAATGGCCATGTGGCAGGAAGGATCCACCGCTACTGCCTGGTCGCGGAAAAGAAGGCGGACTGACCACAACAGCATCCGAAGAAGGGTACCGCTGTGCCATAAAATGATAAGCCGTATTTTTTACTTTGATTCGTTTAAAATTCCCATCAGGATGTCCAGTTCATCCCGGCTCAGGGGGCGCCAGTGGCCGGGCTGCATGCGGCCCAGGGTGATGTTCATCACGCGGATGCGGCGAAGGTGGGTGACGGTGTAACCCAGGTGCTCGCACATCCTGCGAATCTGGCGGTTCAAGCCCTGGACGAGCACGATTTTAAAGGCATCAGGCCCTGTCTGTGTGACCTGGGCAGGAAGCGTTTTTTGCCCCAGCACAGGAACGCCTGAGCGCATCCGGCTTAAAAATTCCGGGGTCAAGGGCTTGTTGACCCGAACCTCATATTCCTTTTCATGCCGGCCTTCCGCGCGCAGGATCCGGTTGACGATGTCGCCATCTGAGGTCATCAGAATCAGGCCCTCGCTGTCCTTGTCCAGGCGGCCGATGGGATAGATGCGCTCTTTGTGATTGATGTAATCAACGATGTTGTAGGGCTCCCGGGTGTCGGCGGTGCAAACGATGCCCACCGGTTTGTACACGGCAAGATAGACCTTTTCCGTTTCAGCCTGGATGGGCTTGCCGTCCACCTGCACGCGCGCCCCGGGCGGCACCCGCTCCCCGACGCTGGCAGTGTGCCCGTTGACGCTGACGCGGCCCGCGGCAATCAATTTGTCCGCCTCCCGGCGGGAGCAAAAACCGCTGTCTGAGATGAACTTGTTCAGCCGCCTGTCCTCCGCCATGAAGCAAGATTCCTCCTGTTATGATAGATGGATTGTACCACGGGAGGGCCGGGAAAAGAAGAAAAGGAAAGAAGGCCCGAATTAGCCAAGCCTTCTTTTTAACAGAGTTGTATATTTCCTATTCCTGAACCAAGGTGATGAACACCGGCTCCGTGTTCAACTGCTCCAATTTTACATCAGACTCAGCGTCTATCCTCAGCTGCAATTCCAATTGATCAGGCGCCTGCCCGGTGCCGTGGAAGTTAAAGACAATAAGGTCTGTGCCGCCGCTGGTCCCGTCCAGGGGGCGCAGCTCCGTTTGATTCCCGTCCCTGAGGCAGACAGAATACCAGGCGTCCTCCGGCAGCGCCGGGAAGATCGCGCCAATGGCTTTCAGGGTCACCTGCGCGGAGGTGGCGGAGGCTGTGACAGAGGCTTTCAATGGCACGCCCGCAAAGGTTCCCTGCCCCTGGAAGCGCCGGATGTCGGCATCCGTGCGCCAGACGGTGGCGCGCATGGGCTCCAGTTTCTGGCTTTCAAAGCCGGTGTAGCTTTGCTGGCCGTCAAAGTAGCGGTACTGGATCAGTTTGAACAGGCCGATCTCGATGTTCAGCGCGTCCAGGTTCTGCGCTTCCTCCGGCAGCGGGCTTTCATAATCGTTGATCGTAAACTCCATGCCGTCAGGGCCGGACTGGTGGGCGGAGCTGTCCGGCGACAAATCCGTCCCGTCCCGGGTCCGCGTATGATCCGAGGGGGTAATGCTGACCTGCATGTAACCAAACGGTTTCCCGGCCGCGGCCGCCTCATTCCATTTCAGGAGAATGCCCTCATTTTCAGGGTCGGAGACGGCCATCATCAGCGGGTTGTTGTCCTTTTCCATGCCGGCAAGCTGTTCCTTATCGGGCGTAAACTCCTCCATGTACCTGCCGTTTTTGATGGCATAGGCTACCACCAGTGACTGGCCATCATAATAGGCGCTGTTGATGCCCGCCGTGGTCGTGCCCAGCTCCGGGCTTTCAATCGTAATAGGCGAAACCTCATTCAGGATGGCCTTGGGCGCCAGTTCCGCCAGGCGCTGGTCGTGTTTGCCAAAGAGTTCAAACAGATTCAGTCCCAGCAGTTCCGCCACGGCGCCAAACAGCGCCAGGGACAGGAGCACGGCCACCACGATGGCCAAAACGGAAATTTTCTTTTTCATGACTTGTGTTTCCCCGGCCAAACGCTGCGCCTGCTGCGATATGCGCAGGTCAAAGTCCTGGCCGGGTACGGGCCGCTGGGTAAAGATCAGTTGCTTTAATTTCTTCTCATCCACGGCCCTTTTCCTCCATTTCTATTTGTTTTCGAAGCAGTTTTAATCCTCTGGACAGGAGGGATGACACCGTTCCCCTTGGGATTTTCAGGATCTTCGCGATCTCCTGGTCCGTCATGTTCTCGCTGTAGCGCAGCATCAGGGGCAGTTGGTAGCGTTCCTTCAAATTGCCCAGGTACATCCATACAGGGGTTTCGTCTAAAACCGCGGGCAGGTACTGCTCCAAAGCTTCCATGGCGGTTTCCCGCCTGCGCTTTCGAAGGACGGCATGGCAGGCGTTGATCGCGCTGCGCATCAAATACGCGGGCAGGGCATCCAGGTCGCGGATGGCGCTGATGCGGCGCCAGGTTGCTTCCACAGCGTCAGACACGGCGTCCTCAGCGTCCGCGGGATGCCTGAGCATCATCAGCGCCACGCGGTACATGGCGTGCTTCCTTTCTTCCACCGCCTGAAGAAAACGGTCTTTGGGGGTATCAGAGGGCACGGTTACCTCCTTGGTAGTTTGTATCCGGATACATGATATAGAGTCGTGAAGGATGGGTTTTGATGCAGTCATCAATAATTTTAACGACTGCTTTCGCCTGCGGCAAAAAAGCGCGCAAAAAAACACGCCGGGTTTGGCGTGCTTTTAACAATGGTTTACTTAAAGAAATCCACCGCCGACTCAAACAGCGGGTCATGCCCGGAATTGGGCACGTTTTGGTAGAGGCCCTTGAGCATGCGCTCGGAATGGCCCATGCGCCCCATGACCCTGCCGTCGGGCGAGGTGAGCGCCTCAATGGCAAAGGCGGAGCCGCTGGGGTTATAGCGGACGTCCATGGAGGGTTTGCCAGCCATGTCCGCGTACTGCGCGGCGATCTGGCCGGCAGCCGCCCAGGCATCAAACTGCTCCTGCGTGCACAGGAAGCGGCCCTCGCCATGGGAGATGGGCACGGTGTAGGTCTCCCCCGCCTCGTAGCGGGCAAACCAGGGCGAGAGGCGGGAGGCGACGCGCACGCGCACCAGGCGGGACTGGTGGCGGCCGATTTCGTTGGCGGTCAGGGTGGGGCTGTTCCCATCCGGTGGGGTCAATTGCCCGCTTGGCAGAAGGCCGGACTTGACCAGCGCCTGGAAGCCGTTGCAGATGCCGCCCACCAGGCCATAGCGCTTGTTCAAAAGCTCCTGCAGCGCGTTCCCGACCGGTCTGGCGCCCAGGAAGGCGGTGATGAACTTGCCGGAGCCGTCCGGCTCATCCCCGCCGGAGAAGCCGCCGGGCAAAAAGAGGATCTGGGAATTTTTAATCAATTCGGCAAAGGCGGCGACAGACTCCGCGACATCGCTGGCCGTCTGGTTGCGGATCACAAAGACATGCGGCCTGGCCCCTGCCCTTTCAAAGGCAACGGCGGTGTCCTCCTCGCAGTTGGTGCCGGGGAAGGCCGGGATCAGCACCCTGGGCTTCGCGACAGACAGTTTGCCCTTGGTCGGTGTCGCTTTACTGGTCATAAGGGGGGCGGCGTCCGTCCTGCCGTTTTTAAGGGTCATGGGGTAGACATCCATCAGCGCTTCGCCCTGTTCATTGAGCGCGGCAAGGGACAATTTCTCCTGTCCATAGGTCAAAACAGGCTCTGAAACCGTGACGCCCAAGCGGATGCCGACATCCAGGTCTTCCTTCAGCTCCAGAATGAGGGAGCCGTAAGAATCCGAGAACAGATCATCAAGCGGTACACTGGTTGAGATATCTGCGCCGATCCCATTGCCCTGCGCCATGTGGACAAGCGCGCGGGCCGCGCCGCCGCGGGCGGGGTTCAGGCAGGAGAGCGCCTTGCCTTCCTTCAGCAGGGTCTCAGCGACCTGAAGCACAGTTTTAAAGGATTCGGCATTGGGCAGGCCGTCTTCTCCGACTTCCGGCTTCAGCCATGCAACGGGGCTTCCTGCCTGCTTGAATTCCGGTGAAAAGACCTTGTTTTTCTTGCCGACATTGACCGCGAAGGAGATGAGGGTGGGCGGGACGTCCAGGTGCTCAAAGGTGCCGGACATGGAATCCTTGCCGCCGATGGCCGCATAGCCCAACTCCATCTGGGCGCGGTAAGCGCCCAGAACGGCGGCCAGGGGCAGGCCCCAGCGCTTCGCGTCGCTGCCCGGCTTGGGGAAGAACTCCTGGAAGCTGAGGTAGATGCCTTTGACAGGCGAACCGGCCGCCACCAGGGCGGCGACGGATTCCACAACGGCCAGATAGGCGCCGTGATAGGGGCTTTTCTCGCTGATGTGGGGGTTGTAGCCAAAGGACATGAAGGAGCAGGTGTCCGTGCCGCCGGGCACGGGCAGGGCGTGCACCATGGCCGCGGGCCTGGTCTTCTGGTTTTTCCCGCCCAGGGGCAAAAGGACGCTGGCAGCGCCGATGGTGCTGTCAAAGCGCTCGATCAGCCCCTCCTGGGAGGCCAGGTTGAGGTCATTTGCCTGATTGAGCAAGCCGGAAGCAAAGTCCTTGACCGTCTTAAACGGGGTGTAGCGCGGCTCTTCGATCTTAATCTTGATGTATTTCCGGGCGCCGTTCTCATCCAGGAAATCACGCGCGATGTCAACCACCGTGTGCCCCTGCCAGGTCATGACCAGGCGCTCATCCGAAGTGACCACGGCCACCGGGGTGCACTCCAGGTTTTCCTCAGAAGCCAGGCGGCTGAACTCCGCAACATCCTTTTCTTCAACGACAACGGCCATGCGCTCCTGGGACTCGGAGATGGCCAGCTCCGTCGCGTCCAGGCCCTCGTACTTGACCTTGACCTTGTCCAGGTCAATTTGAAGGCCGCGCGTCAGTTCGCCGATGGCGACAGAAACGCCGCCCGCGCCAAAATCATTGCAGCGTTTGATGAGTTTTGAGGCTTCAGGTTTTCTGAACAGGCGCTGCAGTTTGCGCTCCTCCGGCGCGTTGCCCTTCTGGACCTGGGCTGCGCACTCATCAACAGAGTCCAGGTTGTGCGCCATGGAGGAACCCGTCGCCCCGCCAATGCCGTCCCGCCCGGTACGCCCGCCCAAAAGCAGGATGACATCCCCCGCCGCAGGGCGCTCGCGCCGGACATGGCTTAACTTGGCCGCGCCCAAGACAGCGCCGGCCTCCATGCGCTTGGCGACATAGCCCTCGTGATAGATCTCATGCACGCAGCCGGTTGCCAGGCCGATCTGGTTGCCGTAGCTGGCAAAGCCGGCAGCCGCGGTCTGGCAGATGCGGCGCTGGGGCAGTTTGCCCTTTAAGGTGTCCTCAATCGGGGTGGTGGGGTCGCCCGCGCCGGTCACGCGCATGCCCGCGTAGACATAGCTTCTGGCGGACAGGGGGTCGCGGATCGCGCCGCCGATGCAGGTGGCCGCGCCGCCAAAGGGCTCGATCTCGGTGGGGTGGTTGTGGGTCTCGTTTTTAAAGAAGAGCAGCCAATCCTCCTCCCCCTGTTTGGTGTCCACCTTGATTTTCAGCGTGCAGGCGTTATTTTCCTCCGTCTGCTCATATTCAGGCAGTTTCCCGTCCTTTTTGAGCGCGCGGGCGGCAAAGGTGCCCACGTCCATCAAGGTAAAGGGCTTTTTGTGATTGATCTTTTCCCGCGCCGCAAAATAATCGTCCAGCGTTTTTTTGATGACGGGGTCTTCACAGACCACATCGGTAATCTCGGTTAAAAAGGTGGTGTGACGGCAGTGGTCGGACCAGTAGGTGTCAATCACCTTGATCTCGGTAAAGACCGGGTCCCTGCCCTCGGAAGCGAAATAGCGCTGGCAGACCTTAAGGTCGTCCAGATCCATCGCGAGGGAATGCTCCGCCTGGAGCGCCTGGAGCGCCTCCTCGTCCATCTGATTAAAGCCGGTCATCACATGGGGCGGCAGGGGCTTTGGATAATCACTTTTCAGGCTGTCCGGCTTTTCTAGTGTGGCCTCCCTGGACTCCACGGGGTTGATCAGGTGGCGGCGCACCTTGTCCATGTCCTCCTGCGTCAGATCGCCTTCCAGCAGGTAGATCCTGGCGGATCTGACCAGGGGACGCTCGCCCTGGGTGCGCAGCTGCACGCACTGGGCCGCGGAATCCGCGCGCTGGTCAAACTGCCCGGGCAGGTATTCCAGGGCCAGCACCCGCTCATTCTCACGCTTGGGCAGGTCGCAAAAGACCAGGTCGGTCTGGGGCTCTGAAAAAACGGTCTTGACCATGGCCTCAAAGTCATTTTGGGACAGCCCCTCCGCGTCATAGCGGTTGACAAGGCGCAGGCCGGTCAAATTATCTAAACCCACATAGGCTTTGAGCTCTGAGAGAAGCGCCCGGGCTTCCAGGGCCAGGTCCGGTTTTTTCTCGACATAGATCCGCTGTACCATGATGTATCCTTTCCGCTTAAAGCGCTGACGCGCCGATGTCACGCCTGAAATATTTGCCGGTGAAGTGTACGCCCTTCACGCCTTCATAAGCCTTGTCCCTGGCTTCTTTTAGGGTGTCTCCGGTGCAGGTCACGCTCATCACGCGGCCGCCCGAGGTGACAAGCCCCTGATCCGTCTGTTTGACGCCGGCGTAATGCACAAAGGGGGCGACCTCTTCCGCAACCGTGATTGGAAAGCCGGTCTCAAACTGGCCGGGATAGCCCTTGGAGGCCAGCACCACGCAGCAGGCGTGTTTGCCGGTGCTTTTCAGCGTGTCAGCCTTCAAAGCGCCCTTCCTGCAGGCCAGCATGGCCGCCAGCAGATCGCCCTCAACCAGTTCAAGGACAGCCTGGGTCTCCGGATCGCCGAAGCGGGCGTTGTACTCCAACACCCGGGGGCCTTTATCCGTAATCATGAGACCAAAGAAGATGCAGCCGCGGAAGACACGCCCCTCCGCCTTCATGGCTTTTAAGGTGGGCAGGAAGATGGCGTCCATGGCTTCTTTTGCCACTTCTTCGGTATAAAAGGGGGTGGGCGCGATGACGCCCATGCCGCCGGTGTTAAGGCCCGTATCATTCTCCCCTGCTCTTTTATGGTCCATGGCGGAGGGCAGGGGCACAAGATTCTCCCCGTCGGTCAGGGTGAGGACGGAGACCTCAGGCCCCTGCAAAAACTCCTCTATGATGATCCGGCTGCCGCTCTCGCCAAAGGCCTTGTCCTGCAGCATCGCTTTGACTGCGTCCTCCGCCTCCTGAAGGCTTTCCGCGATGATGACGCCCTTGCCCTTGGCCAGGCCGTCCGCCTTGATGACAGCGGGCAGGGGATGATCATTCAGATACGCAAGCGCGGGGGCGACCTGAGTAAAGGCCCTGAACCTCGCGGTCGGGATCTGATATTTTTGCATCAGTTCCTTGGCAAAGACTTTGGAAGATTCCAGCTGCGCCGCCTGCCGGCTTGGGCCAAAGCAGGGGATGCCGCCTTCCTCCAGCGCGTCCACCAGCCCGTTGGCCAGGGGATCATCCGGCGCGACCACGGCAAAATCGATCCCAAGCTCGATCGCTTTTTTGACCGTGTCCGCATTATCCATGGGGTTGCCGGGCACCGCCGCAGCCTCCCTCATGCCGGGGTTGCCGGGCAGGGCATAGATCTTTTTTGCAAGCGGGCTTTGCGCGATCCTTTTGACCAGCGCGTGCTCCCGCCCGCCGGAACCGATGACCAGAATGTTCATGAGACCCCCTTAATGATGGAAGAGGCGCAGGCCGGTGAAGGCCATGAGCATGTTATACCGGTCGCAGCAGGCGATGACCTCGCTGTCCCGAACGGAGCCGCCCGGCTGGGCGACATAGGAAACGCCTGATTCCACCGCCCTTTCAATGCTGTCCTCAAAGGGAAAGAAGGCGTCGGAAGCCAGGGAAACGCCCTTTAATTCGGACAGCCAGGCCTCGTGCTCAGCCAAAGTGAGGTAATCAGGCTCCCGGGTGAAGGTGCCTTCCCACTTTCCGTCCCCAAAGGCTTTTTGGGCGCGGGGAGACAGAAAGGTGTCCACCGCGTTATCCCGGACAGGGCGGGGCAGATTGGGAACAAAGGGCAGGTTCAGCGTTTTTTCATGCTGCCTGAGCCACCACAGATCCGCCTTGTCCCCCGCCAAACGCACGCAGTGCACCCTGGACTGCTGGCCCGCGCCCACGCCGATGGCCTGGCCATCCTTCGCGTAGCAGACGGAGTTGGACTGGGTGTATTTGAGGGTGATGAGGGCGATCAGCAGGTCGGTTTCAGCCTGCTGCGTCAGCTTGGTATTTTTTGTAACAAGATTTTTTAAGAGATCCCTGGTGATGGGTGTGTCGTTGTAACCCTGCTCCAGGGTGATGCCGAAGATCTGCCTGGTCTCGATGCTTTGGGGCTTGTATTCAGGGGCTATGGAGATGACGGCGTAGCCGCCCTTGCGCTTTTGCTTGAGCACATGAAGGGCGTCCTCATCATAGCCCGGCGCGATGATGCCGTCTGAGACCTCGCGCGCGATAACCCACGCCGTTGTCAGGTCGCAGGGGCGGGAAAGGGCGATAAAATCCCCAAAGGAGCACAGCCTGTCAGCGCCCCTGGCGCGCACATAGGCGCAGGCGAGGGGGGAATCGTCAAGGCCCTCCAGATCCTCCGCGAAATAGGCGCGCTTGAGCTTTGAGGACATCGGCAGGCCGACCGCCGCGCCCGCGGGGCTGACATGCTTGAAGGAAGCGGCGGCAGGCAGGCCGGTGGCCTCATCCAGGGCTTTGACCAGTTGCCAGGCGTTGAGCGCGTCCATGAAATTGATGTAGCCGGGCATGCCGTTTTCCACCTTCAGGGGCAGTTCGCCCTCCTGTAAATAGATCCTGGCCGGCTTCTGGTTGGGGTTGCAGCCATACTTCAGCGGCAGTTCACGCATCGGATTGTCCTCCTTGGTGGCGGTTGTACACAAATACTTTGGAAGTGCGGTCGCTTAAACTGATCTCACGCACAAACAGCGCGACCTTGAAATCCGGGTTGAGGCTGTTCCAGATGTCCTTCGCGAAAGCCTCAGAATCCTGGGGCACCGTGACGGCGCGCGGCTCCCCTGTAAAAGAAGGGAGCGGGGAGGCGTCGCCTTCGTAGGTGTGGATGAAGCGGCCAAAGCCCGGGCGGGCAGGATAATGATAAAACAGGCGGTCGCAGGACTCGCCCTTTTCATCAGACGCGCGCAGCAGGGCCAGCATGAAGTCCCCTGAAACCATGTCCAGAACGCCTGAGATGCGCGGGGTAAAATGCGGCGCGTCCGGCTCATGGCAGCGGGTAAACAGGGCGTCTTCCGCGCTGCTGCCCTGTTTGAGGCCCTCATAGATGGTGTCCGTCTGATCGCCGTTTGTCAGGATCAGGCTGTTTTCATGCTCCAATTGGGGATGGTAAAAAATCAGGCTGGGGTCCTTGATCTTAGACAGGTCATGGGCTTTGATGTTAAGGGCCGCGCCATCTGAAACAAAGACACGGTTCTGGCTGTTCTCAGACCGGCCCATAATGAAATAGGCGACAAGGGCGCTGCCCGCGTCCGGGGTGAGGCCCATCATAATCCCGCGTCCGGGATAGGGGTTTTTAAGGAGCAGGCTGGTAAGTTCGCAGGCTTTCATCGCAGTTCCTTTCCTTCATAGTAGTTCATGCAGAGTTCTTCCACACACTGGGGCAAAATGACCCATTCGGCCTCTTCCATCACGCGCTTTTGCAGGGTCTGGGGCGTGTCAGAGGGCAAAACCTTAACCGCCTTTTGCTGTAAGATGGGGCCGCCGTCCGCTTCCTCATTGACCAGGTGGACCGTCGCGCCGGTGAGCTTCACCCCGCGCGAAAGCGCCGCCTCATGCACCTTTAAGCCGTAGAAGCCCGGCCCGCAGAAGGCGGGGATCAGGGAGGGATGGACGTTTAAGATACGGCCTTCATATTGCCTGATGAAGTCCGATGAGAGGATGGACAGAAAGCCCGCCAGCACGATGATTTTGATCCCGTGCTCCTCAAGCGCGCTTTTAAAAGCGGCTTCCACCGCCTCAAGGCCCAGTTCCTTTCTGTCAAAGGCCAGGGCGGGGATATTGGCCTTCTTCGCGCGTTCAAGGGCATAGGCCCCCTTCCTGTCGCTTAAGACCAGGGCGATCTTTCCATGCCTGATCTCCCCGCGCGCGCCCGCGTCAAGCAGCGCCTGAAGGTTGGTGCCGCCACCTGAAACCAGAACGGCCACAGGAACCGGGGCTTTCATGAAAACAGGACCTCCTGCGCGCCTTTTTGAACCTCGCCCAGCACAAAGGGCGCTTCGCCGGCCGCCTTTAAGACGGCCAGGGCTTTGTCCGCATCCTCCCGGCTGACCGTGACACACAAGCCCACGCCCATGTTGAAGGTGGAGAACATCTCCATCTCAGGCACCTGGGCGGCTTTCGCGATCAAATCAAAGACGGGCGGCACAGCCCAGGCGCTTTTGTCGATCCGTGCGGCGCAGTTCTCCGGCAGGCTGCGCGGGATGTTCTCAAAGAAGCCGCCGCCGGTGATGTGGGAGATGCCCTTGACCCTGACTGTCTCCATCAGCTTTAAAACCGGCTTTACATAGATGCGGGTCGGCATCAAAAGCGCCTCGCCCAAGGACAGGCCGGAAAGCTCGTCCCGTTTGGTCATCAGGTCCGCGCGTTCCACATCCAGCGCTTTTCTGGCAAGGGAAAAGCCGTTTGAGTGCAGACCGGAGGAGGGCAGGCCGATGAGCACATCGCCGGGAATGGTGCTGTCGGAGCGGATGATGTTTTTTTCGTCCACGATGCCGACCGAGAAGCCGGCCAGGTCATACTCATCCACCGGATAAAAACCGGGCATCTCGGCGGTCTCGCCGCCGATTAAGGCGCAGCCCGCCTGGACGCAGCCCTCCGCCACACCCGCAACGATCGCCGCCACCTTCTCCGGCACGTTTTTGCCAAGCGCGATGTAATCCAGAAAAAACAGGGGCTTCGCGCCCGCGCAGATGATGTCGTTGACGCACATGGCCACGCAGTCAATGCCCACGGTGTCATGCTTGTCCATCAAAAAGGCTAATTTCAGCTTGGTGCCCACGCCGTCCGTCCCGCTAACCAGTACGGGCTTTTCCATGCCAGTGAGGTCCGGCGCGAAAAGGCCGCCAAAGCCGCCGATGGCGGAGAGAACGCCGGGGATGCGGGTGCGCTTCACGCTGTCCTTCATCAGTTCCACAGCCCTGTAACCGGCGTTGATGTCAACGCCCGCTTTTGAGTAACTGTCCGAATTGCTTTTCATACATTTTCTCCTACCCTGACCAGGCGCTTGCTGTAGCGGTCGCGTTCCATGGTGTCAGGAATGTCGGTGGGGTATTTGCCGTCAAAACAGGCTGAACAGAAATGGGATTCCGGGATGGGCGCCGCGATTTTGCGGACCGCCTCCAGGCTTAAAAAGCCCAGGCTGTCAGCGCCGATTTTCTTTCTGATCTCCTCCTGGCTCATCCGACAGGCGATGAGGCTGTCTTTTGACTTGATGTCGGTGCCGTAGTAGCAGGGGTTCATAAAAGGCGGCGCGGTGATGCGCAGGTGGACTTCCTTGGCCCCGGCTTTTTTGAGCATGCCGACAATGAGTTCGGAAGTGGTGCCGCGGACGATGGAGTCATCCACCAGAACAACGCGCTTGTCCTTGACCACGGCGGATACCGGGCTTAGCTTGATGTGGACGGAGGCCTTGCGCCACTCGCCGGGGTTGATGAAGGTGCGCCCAATGTACTTGTTCTTGACAAAGCCCATACCGTAATTGATGCGGGCGGCGCGGGCATAGCCGATGGCGCCGTCAATGCCGCTGTCGGGCACGCCGATCACGATGTCGGCCTCCACCGGGTGCTCTTTGGCGAGGTATTCCCCGGCCGCGGCGCGCGCAGCGTGCACGGAAACGCCGTCCAGAACGGAATCGGGGCGGGCGAAATAGATGTACTCAAACACACAGATGCTGGGCTTTTTCTTGCCCATCTGGCTGGTGTTGTGATGCACGCCCTTTTCGTCAAACATGACCATTTCCCCCGGCTTGATGTCGATGATCTCCGTGATGCCAAGGGTGGTCAGGGCGCAGGACTCGCTGGCGACCACGAAGCTGCCGTCATCCGCCCGGCCATAGCACAGAGGGCGGAAACCGCTGGGCCCGCGCACGGCAATGAGCTTGCGGGGAGACATCAGGACAAAGGTGAAGCTGCCCTGAAGGTAATTCATGGCTTTGAGCACAGCTTGCTCAATGGAGGGGCTGGTCAGGCGTTCCCGCGTGATTACGCAGGAGATGATCTCAGCGTCGCCGGTGGTGTGAAAGAGGAAGCCTTTTGACTCAAAATCCTCCCGGAGCGCCATGTAGTTGGTCAGGCTGCCGTTGTTGGCCAGCGCCAGGCGGCCCTTCCTGTGCTCGATCACAGTGGGCTGCATGTCCGCGCGGCCGCGGGTCTGATCGGTGCCGTAACGCACATGGCCCACCGCGATGTTGCCTTTGCCAAGGGCGTCAAGCACCCTGTGGTTCATGACCTCGCTGACCAGGCCGGCGTCCTGATGGACCCGGAAAAGGCCATCCTCATTGACCGCGATGCCGCAGCTTTCCTGTCCCCTGTGCTGCAGCGCGCAAAGCCCCAGGTAGCAGGCCTCGGCGACCGGGCCCAGATCCTTGCGGTAGATGCCTAAAACGCCGCACTCCTCATGGATTCCGGGCATGTTCACGCCTCCTTGATGACGCGGCGGGTCAGGTCCAGGGCCTCCACATTGGTGGTTCCCTCCATGACGCGCATGTTTCCGGAGGAGATCTCGTCAATCAGGATGACTTCACCCTTGTGAAGGCCGAACTCCAGCTTGATGTCGTACAGCTCAAGCCCGCGCTTTTCCATGTCCTCGGCGATCAGGTTGGTGATCTCGCGCGTGCTTTTTGCGATGCTGTCATACTGCTCGGCGCTTAAAATGTTGAGGGCGATCAGGCCCTCCTTGGTGATGAGGGGATCGTTCCTCTCGTCGTCCTTCAGGGTCATTTCAACATAGTCGTCCAGTTTCGCGCCGGATTGGATGTAAGCACCGTAGCGCCGGATGAAGCTGCCGACCGCGCGCTTGCGGCAGATGACCTCAAGGCCCTTGCCAAAGGGAGTAGCATGGAGCACCTCCATGGTGCCTTCTGAAAGATCGGCGGATAGAAAATGGGTCTTGATGCCCGCTTTTTGTAGCAGCTCAAAATAATAAACGCTCATCTTCAGGTTGGCTTTGCCAACGCCGGCGATGCTGAGGCCGACTGTGTTGGCGCCGGGATCGAACACGCCGTCTGTCCCGGTGACGTCATCCTTGAATTTGAGCAGGCAGCGGTCAGAATCCAATTTGTAAACATCCTTGGTCTTGCCCTGATACACGCGCTCCATACATTTGCCTCTTTTCTTATCTGGATTGGTTGGGATAGCTGTTTTGAAGGGTTTCATCGGCCTTGAGGGCGGCAAGCTCCATCTCCTCCCGGCCCTGTTGCAGGCGCTTTGCCAGGCCATCATCCGTGATGGCCAGCATCTGAATGCACAAAAGGGCCGCGTTGGCGGCGCCGCCGACCGCGACGGTCGCGACCGGGATGCCGGAGGGCATCTGCACGGTGGAGAGGAGGGCGTCAAGCCCGCCCAGGCCGCCGGAAGCTACTGGAACGCCGACCACGGGCAGGGTGGTGTTGGCGGCGATGGCGCCGGCCAGATGGGCCGCCAGGCCCGCCAGGCAGATCAGGGCGCCATAGCCCTTCTCCCGCGCGGTTTTCGCGAATTCCGCAGCCTTTTCTGGCGTGCGGTGCGCGGAGCACACGGTGACGGTATAGGGAACCTGATACTGCTCCAAAACCTGCACCGCCTTGTCCGCGACGGGGCTGTCGCTGGCGGAACCCATTAAAATGGCTACTTTCTTCATCACTGCCTCCAAGTGGATTTACTCGTTCGTTCAGCATTAAAATCAAAGAAGGCAGGCATTCCGGACCTGCCGCCGTGCCAATCAGCACGATTCCATGATAGAAAAACAGCAGGTCCATGTCAATAGATTTTACGAACTATTTATATTCTTTGGCTTTTAATGTTCGTGTTTTTGGTTTGCTAATGGTTTGGCCGGCATTGGTTGAGCTGAATTACCCAGTCAGCAAATGATTGCGGTGTCGTCAAAACCATGATATGATGCATATGAAATTCAGGTTCAGTTTGATTAAAACATAAAGGGTATCCACAGTTGTCAAACACTTTAATGGGCAATTAAAGTGAGGCATCAATAAAAGGAGGAAATGCTATGAACAAAAGGTTGAACGCACTGTTTCTGGTCATCGCCCTGATGATCGCCGTTTTAGGGGGAAGCGCCGCAGGCTATACGGCGGGCTCCTATGACGTAACGGTCCAGGGCTTTGGCGGAGAGATGAAGGTGACCGCCACCTTCACAAACGACAAGCTGGAAAGCATCGTTGTTGGCGACAACAACGAAACACCCAACATTGGATCCAATGCCATTGAACAACTTCCTGATAAGATTGTTGAAGCCCAGTCCCTGGCGATCGACAGCATCACAGGGGCGACCGTCACCTCCGACGCCATCAAGAAGGCTGTTGAGGAAGCGATCACAGCGGCAGGCGGCGATGTGGAAGCCTGGAAGACCGCGGTCGCGGACGCAGGCCCGAAGGATGCCGTTGAAGAAACCGCGGACGTGATCGTGATCGGCGGAGGCGGCGCAGGCTTGTCCGCGGCCGTTTCCGCAGCCCAGAACGGGGCCAGCGTTATCCTGATCGAAAAAACAGGGGCCCTGGGCGGCAACACCGTCCGCGCAGGCGGGCCCTACAATGCGGCCGACCCCGCGCGCCAGGCAGCCCTTCCGCCGGCGTCTGAAGCCGCGATGGCTTCTGTTTACGCGCTGACTGAGGTTGAAGCCAAGTCCCCTGAGCACCAGGCGGTTATGGATCAGTTGAAGGCTGACCTTGCGGCTTATGAAGCGGGCGACAAGGCCTCCTTGTTTGACTCTGTGGCCCTGCACACCCTGCAGACCTACTCAGGTGGGGACTACATGGCCAAGTTTGACCTGATCCAGAAGCTGACAGGCGAAGCGCTTGTAACCACCGAATGGATGGCGGAAAATGGCGTTGTCTGGAAAGATGACATCTCCACCGTTCCGGGCGGCCTCTGGCCCCGCACCCACGTCCCGGCAGGCGCTGCTGGCGGCGACTATATCAAAGCCGGCAAGGAAAAAGCGGAAGCCCTTGGCGTTAAGATCATCCTGGACTGCAAGGGCAATGAACTCATCGTTGAAAACGGCCGTGTTGTCGGCGTCAAAGCTGAGATGACTGACGGAACCCCGGTTACCCTGAACGCCAAGAAGGCTGTTGTCATCGCGACCGGCGGTTTCGCGGCCAACAAAGAGATGCGCCAGCAGTATGACCCCAGCTTGAACGAAAAACTGGGCACGACCAACACGCCTGCCGCAACCGGCGACGGCATCTTCCTGGGCCAGGCCGCGGGCGCCAACCTGATCGGCATGGAGTACATCCAGTGCCTGCCCCTGGGCGATCCGGAAACAGGCGCGCTGAACGCCTGGATGGGCGGCATCGGCGTTGAATACTACTACCAGGTCAACAAAGAAGGCCTCCGCTTCATGGCGGAAGACGGCAGGCGCGACACCATGACCCAGGCGCTGCTGAAGCAGACCGATTCCATGAGCTATGTCATCACCGACACCAACATTGAAGGCACAGACGGCATCAACCTCTGGGGCGACAATGTGGACGACCTGGTGGCAAAAGGACGCATCTTCCGCGCGGACACCATTGAAGAACTGGCTGAACAGATCGGCCTGGATCCGGCGGTTCTGAAAGCCACCCATGACCAGTTCAACGCCTATGTCGCGGCAGGGAAGGATGAGGACTTTGGCCGCGGCCTCTTTGGCGATCCCATTGACACCGCCCCCTTCTACGCCTCCCCCAGGATGCCCACAGTCCACCACACCATGGGCGGTCTTGAGATCGACCTGGAGTGCCACGTCCTGGATAAAGACGGCAACATCATCCCCGGCCTTTACGCGGCGGGCGAGGTCACAGGCGGCATCCACGGGTCCAACCGCCTGGGCGGAAATGCCCTGCTTGACATCCACGTCTTCGGACGCGAAGCAGGCAAGAACGCGGCTGCAGAAGTGGCTGCCGAATAAGCACAACTTAACGATGAAGAGGCCCTGCGTGAGCGGGGTCTCTTCTTTCTATCAGGCATCCAACAAACTCACAAGGGAAAACCATCAAGAACGAAGTTCTAGTTAAAAAAGAAACATCAGACACAACCATAAAATGATGAGGCCGCCTTGGGCGGCCTCACCGTTAGCAAAGTATATTGTTCTAAACCAGGGTTTAACGCCCCATGGCCGCGCTTTCGCCCGCGATGCGGCCAAAGACAAGCAGGTCAGTCAGCGCGTTGCCGCCCAGGCGGTTGGCGCCATGGATGCCGCCGGTGATTTCGCCCGCGGCATAGAGGCCGGGGATCACTTGCTGGTTCTCGTTGAGCACCTGGGCATACTCATTGATGCGCGCGCCGCCCATGGTGTGGTGGACGGTGGGTACGCGCGGGCTAGCGTAGAAGGGCGCCCGGTCAATGGGATCGCCATAAAGGGTGCGGCCAAATTCGTCCTTGTCCTTTGTGGCGCAATGGGCGTTGTAGTTTTCCAGCGCCGCCTTCAGGTTCTCATAGGGAACCTGCATTTTTTCCGCCAGTTCCTCCAGGGTCTCGCCCTTCACGGCGCGGCCGTCCGCCACCAGCTGGTCAACGGACTCGTTGAAGTTGTTCTGCACATCGCCTGTGGGGAAGGCATGGGCGTCGGTCACAATCCACATATAGTTGTCTGGCTGCGCGAACAGGGCGCGGGTCATCTCGTCGCGGCGGCCGCCTTCGTTAACAAAGCGCTCGCCGTTTTTGTTGACATAGACCACCATCTCAACCCTGCGGGAGACGTTGCCGGAGAGGGAGCCGTTGTTGGGGTCGCCCAGGGGCAGCAACTGGATGTTGCCCATCTGGATCAGGTCAGCGCCGACTTTCATCAGCATCTTGATGCCATCACCCGTCGCGCCGGGATGGTTGGTGGTGGGAATGCTTGCGTCCAGGGTGCTCCAGGTGGTGTTGAAGGCCTGGCGCAGTTCCACGCTGGCGCCAAAGCCGCCCGCGGCCATGACAACGCCCTTGTTGGCCATGGCGGTCACGGTCTCACCGGTCGCGCCGGTCGCACGCACGCCGACCACGCGGCCAAAATCATCCACGATGAGTTCTTCCGCCTTGGTGTTGAGCATCAGCTCGATGCCCTCATGGCTGTCGATGTAGGCATTGTAGGTGTTGAAGAAGCCGGTGCCGACCGGGGTAACAGGCTTGTGGGCGCGCGGCCACAGGCCGCCCGCGACGGTGAAGGTCTCGCCTTCAATGAATTCCATGCCCAGGGCCTTGACCCATTCAACGGCTTCCCAGGCGCGGCTGGTCATGATATGAACCAGGCTGGGAATGCCCTGGTAGTCTCCGCCGGCGATGGTCTGCTGATAGTGCCATTCCGCGGAGTCATTCGTCTTGATGGCCATTTCGCTGCGGTCATCCACCGCGTTGAGCGCGCCGCCGGAAAGGATGGTGTTTCCGCCAACCTTGGGCATTTTTTCAAGGATCAGCACGGTCGCGCCATTGATGTGCGCCTGGACCGCCGCCGTCATGCCGGCGCCGCCGGCCCCGATAACGACCACGTCCACCGTCTTCTCAACGTCCTCGCCCTTTTCGACCTCTTTATTGACCTCGACTTCAAACTTGCTGGCGTCAATCCCCTTCTTGGTAAGGGCATCGCGGACAGCCAGCACGATGGCTTCAGAGGTGTAGGTGACGCCGGTCACCGCGTCCACCAGCAAAGACTGGTGCTCTACAATGGCAGCCGGAATGGTTTCTACCGCGGGGTCGGAGATGCCGGGGGTGTCCTTGTTTTCAACAACAGCGATGTTCTTGATCGCGCCGGCCTCATCCAGTGTGACTTCGACCACGATCGCGCCCTCACCGCCGATCTTGCTGGTGCTGGAGCCTGTGAGCGTTTCCGCCTGCGTAAACAGCAGGACGCCTGCCACAAGGCACAGACTGAGCAGAATACTGAGCAACCGTTTCATCATAGGAATCCTCCTTTTTTTATCCGGGCATGAGCCCGGTATGATAGACATATCCAAGCGGAACAAACGCGGAAACACCGAAATTGCGAAGATTTGGCTTTCCAAGGCAGAGCCTCAATGGCCTGATTTTAACATCGAAAATGATAAAGAACAAACCCAATCATGCGAGATAATGCGCAATTCTTCGCAATTATTGAAATTTGATGGGACGCATTTCACCCAGACAGAGCAATTTCAGAATTAATCCGGAGGCTGAAAACAAGGCGATTCATTATGATATAAGGCTTTTTTAAACAAATATACAGATTGGTAATAAGTATCAAAACATACAAAAAAGGCCCGAAGGCCTTTTGGTGCTGATTGACTGGTGCTTACACCATCTCGATGAGCACGCGCTCTGAGGCGTCGCCGCGTCGGGGCCCCAGTTTGTAAATGCGGGTGTAGCCGCCGGCAGCGTTCTTTTCTTCGTTGCGCTTGCGGTACTTGGGGCCGTATTCGCGGAAAAGCTTCTCCACCACAGGATGCTTGATGTCCTTGGTGCGCTCGCGGTACTCGGTGCGGGACTCGTCTTCCTTGCGCAGCTCTTTGACATCATACAGGTAGGCCATCATGAGCCTGCGGGCGTGCAGTTTGCTCGCGGCGTCGTTGACGACGTCGATCTTGACGATCTGACCCTTTTCGTTGTGGTATTCTTTGCTGGCGTTGACGGTCTGATCATGCTCGCGCACGGCGAGGGTGACCAGTTTCTCGGCCATGCGGCGGACTTCCTTCGCGCGCGCCAGGCTGGTCTCAATGCGGCCATGCCATAAAAGACTGGTCACCTGGTTGCGGATCAATGCCTTACGCTTGTCGGAAGTCAGGCCAAGCTTGCGTTGCTGTGCCATGTTCGGTTTCCTCCTTGGGCCACTTGGCCAAAATGCTTATTCTTCGGTGGTGCGCAGGGCCAGACCGATCAGGCCCAGCTTCTGCTCTACTTCTTCCAGGCTTTTTTTGCCCAGATTGCGGACCTTCATCATGTCCTCCTGGCTCTTGGCGACCAGTTCGGCCACGGTGTTGATGCCGGCGCGCTTCAGGCAGTTGAAGGCACGGACGGACAGATCCAGTTCGTCAATGGTCATCTCAGCGGTCTTGCCGTTGAGGGCGGTCTCCGTTTCTTCCTCGTGGGTTGCAACCGGCTGATCGGTCAGGTGGGTGAAAATACCCAGCTGCTTGACGAGGATCTTGGACGCCATGCCGATGGCTTCTTCCGGAGTGACGGAACCATTGGTCCAGACCTCCAGGATGAGCTTGTCATAGTCGGTGATCTGGCCCACGCGGGTGTCCTCGACCGAATAATTGACCTTGCGCATCGGGGTGTAGATGGCATCAATGGGGATCATGCCGATAACGGGAAGCGCGGCAGGCTTGCTGCGCTCTACTGACACATAGCCAAAGCCGTGTTCGACATTGAGGGTCATGTGCAGCTTCGCGCCGTCAGACAGGGTCGCGATGTGAAGATCGGGGTTGACCACCTCAATCTCGCTGTCAACGCGGATGTCGGCGGCGGTGACGACACCGGGGCCTTCCGCGATGATCTCGACCTGCTTGGGCTGGTCAGACAGCAGCCTGACGGACAGATCCTTGAGGTTTAAAATAATCTCCGTGACGTCTTCCTTGACGCCGGGGATGGTTGAAAACTCATGCAGCACGCCGTCGATCTGCACGCTGGTGACAGCGGCGCCCGGCAGGCTGCTCAATAGGCAGCGGCGCAAGGCATTGCCCAGCGTGTGGCCAAAGCCGCGCTCAAGGGGTTCGACCACAAAGCGGCCGTAAAACTCGTTCTCTTTATGCTCTACGCGCTCAATGCGCGGGCTGACGGATTCAGTGATCACGGGCATACCCTCCTGTTCAATATCATGCAGTCGGTCCGGAACAGGTTAACGTGAGTAGTACTCAATGATCAAGTTCTCCTGGAGGGCAAAGTCCACATCGCTGCGCTCGGGCAGGCTGTCCACGGTGGCCTTCAGCTCGTCAAAATTGACGTTGAGCCACTTGGGCAAAATGCGGGCGCTGCCTTCACGGGCGGCCTTGAACAGCTCGATGTCGCGGCTGGAAGCGCCGACGGTGATCACATCGCCCTGCTTGGTGATGTAGGAAGGGATGTCCACCTTGCTGCCGTTGACCAGGAAATGACCGTGGTTGACAAGCTGCCTGGCCTGCGCACGGGAAGCGGCAAGGCCTGCGCGGTAAACCACGTTGTCCAGCCTGCGCTCCAAAAGCTGCAGGAGGTTTTCGCCGGAAACGCCTTTCATTTTCAGCGCGTTCAAATAAGTGCGGTGAAACTGGGTCTCCAGCATGCCATAAGCGCGGCGGGCCTTCTGCTTTTCACGCAGCTGGGTGCCATACTCGCTCATTTTACGCTGACGGGCCTGGCCGTGCTGGCCGGGCGGTGTGGGGCGCTTTGCCAGGGCGCATTTCTGTGAGAAGCACTTCTCGCCTTTCAAAAACAGCTTGGTGCCCTCACGACGGCACATACGGCATACAGAGCCGGTATTTCTTGCCATGTGGGTTTCTCCTTTTTACACTCTTCTGCGCTTAGGCGGGCGGCAGCCATTGTGGGGAATGGGGGTCACGTCCTTGATCATGGTGACCTCCAGGCCTGCCGTCTGCAGGGAACGGATGGCGGCCTCACGCCCGGAACCCGGGCCCTTGACCAGCACATCCACAGTGCGCAGGCCGAACTCGGTCGCGGCCCGGGCAGCGGTCTCCGCTGCCATCTGCGCGGCAAAGGGGGTGGATTTCTTGTTGCCGCGGAAGCCCATCCCGCCGGCGGAAGCCCAGGAAAGCGCGTTGCCCTGGGTGTCCGTGATGGTCACGATGGTGTTGTTGAATGAAGATTGGATGTGCACCACGCCGCGCTCAACGAGCTTTTTCTCGCGGCGCCTGCGCGATACCTTCTTGAGATTGGGTCTTGCCATTCTACTCCTCCATGCCCGATGCGGGCTTCAAATGATGCCCTTACTTGCCAGCCTTCTTCTTGCCGGTCACCTGGCGCTTGGGGCCTTTGCGCGTGCGCGCGTTCTGCTTGGTGTTCTGTCCGCGCACAGGCAGGCTGCGGCGGTGGCGGATCCCGCGGTAGGAACCGATCTCCACCAGGCGCTTGATGTCCAGGCTGATTTCGCGGCGCAGGTCACCTTCCACCTTGACATGATGTTCAATGTACTCGCGCAGCTTGCTGATGTCGTTCTCACTCAAGTCGCGGACACGGGTGTCCGGGTTGATCTCGGTCTCAGCGAGGATCTTTTTGCTGGTGGTCAGGCCGATGCCGAAGATGTAGGTCAGGCCGGCTTCCACGCGCTTGTCTCTGGGCAAATCAACGCCCGCAATACGTGCCATGTGTTGGAAACACCTCCAAATTTACTGCTCTTGCCGGGCAATCCCGGCCATGTATGATGGAGCCGCGCGGTCCTGAAAC
>JASGUQ010000030.1 GCA_030057655.1 Bacillota bacterium | reverse complement strand
GCTTTGATGAGCTGGCTCTTTTGCGCCTCCGCGTTGCCTCCTTCACTCAGCGTAGGCTGCGACTACGCCTCGTTCTTTCGGCTTAGCGGAGCCATCAAAATCCCTCAGCCCATCTGTGCATTTATTCATTCGTTCGGTATAAAAAAGCCGCCGCGTTTGCGGCAGCCCGGGTTATCAAAAACAATATTCAGGGAGGTATCGGAGGGTGAAACCCAAAGGTGGTAATCTGCGAAAGCCTCATGTGTGTTCCTCCTAAATCAAAGAAGTGCCCGCAGACACTTCTTTGACACGCAAGGGTGTTACTGGTATTCCATCCTCACAAGGCGCAGCTTGTCGTCCATCTGTTTCACAAACTGATCCAGGCTGACAACGCCGTTTATCATCTGATCCACCAGGTCATATTCGTCCCAGTATGTTTTGCGCTGGGCGTTGCCAAGGCCGGAGAAGAGGAAGAAATGGGAGATGATCTCGTGCATTTCCCTGAGGTCTGCCTCCGTCGCGCGGTACTGCCCGTGCTTTTTGAGGTTCTCATGGTAGGTCTGCATGTATTTGAGGGATTCCTCCAGGTTGCTTTTTTCCGCGCCCTGGGCCTTCTCAACCTGCTCCTGATAGCGCTTCAGGTTGTTTTCGCTGTTTTTCAGCTCTGCTTCATAGTTGGGGTTGGGAATGGGCGCTGTCATGGAAAAGTCCAGCGAGGAGCGGATCAGGGGATCCATCTTGTCCAAAAAGTGCTCCAGGAACTGGATAGCGACCTCTTTGTTCTCACTGGGCTCCATCACGGCCAGCAGGTTCACGCTGGCTTCCAAATAGGCCGGTTTGCCTTTTTCAAGGGAGAGCAAAAGCGTCTGATAGCGTCCTTCTTCTTCGCTGGAACGGTTCGCCATCACGGAATACTGCGGATCAAAGCCCATGCCGCTGTCAAACAGGGGCTTTTTTTGCCACATCTCTTCCATCATCGCCATCTCTTCCGGAGATTCCCAGTCGATCTCGCGCCCGTAATCGCCAAAGTCGGCGCTGAGCACCTTTTGCATCAGTTCCCTGAAAACCGGCGTGTCAAAGGTCAGCTCCTCCCCGGCGCCCAGCAGGTTCACGGAGTAGCGCTCGATGATCTGGCTGATCAGGGTGCGCTTGAGGTTGCCGGAGTCGCCGGCGAAGATGAACTCAGGGTTTTTCTCGCCCAGTTCCTCCACCCAGCGCAGGGCCAAATCCGCGTATTCCTGAAGGGTTGTGGGGAGGACTTCGCCGATCTGATCAAGCGGCTTCAGGTAGGCGCTGATGGGGAAGGCCATCAGGGACACCGGCATCACATAGGCTTTTTCGCCGTCATAGAAGGATCTGCTCAAATTGGGCGCCAGGGACTTTGTGCAGTCCATGATCTTGGCGCTTGAGGACAGGTCGGCTAGATAACCCTTTTCAATCAGTTTCTCAATGTCAAAGCTGTTGCTGTTGATCACCATGATGTCAACCGGCACGTTGCGGGTGAGGAACATGGCGGCCAGTTGCTCCTCGGAGATTTGGTTGTACTGCAGGCTGTCCACGCTGCGGATGACCACCTTGTCCATCTCCATCAGGATGCGGGTCAGGACCTGCCCGTCATCCAGGGTGCCTGCCATCCTGAGAACGGAATAGCTGTCCAGGTCTTTTTCGGTTTTTTCCCTCAGGAAGATGTTCTGGGAAAAGCAGAAGGCCAGCCGTCCGTCCGGCAGGGGCATGACGTCGCCCCCGCCAAAGAAATTGTTGTACATGGGCAGGTAGCCGATCAGTTTCGCTTCCTTCAGGTCGCCGTCATAGCGGTAAATGTCCGAATCCGTGTAGGTGAACAGCGCGTCCTCTCCCTTGTCGTAGTAGATGTGCGGGATGCCGCCGCCCATTGGCGGCACTTTCAGCACGGTGTCAAGCGTTTCCAGGCTCTTGTCCTGCGGGTTGTAAATCGCCAGCTTGGGCGGGATGGGTTCGCCGGTCTGCGGGTTATAGCTGTTGTTGTGATCAAACTGAACCACGACAAATTTGCCGTCCTTGTAGGGGGTGAAGGCGGATGCGTATTTTAAATCAAGCGCGGTTTTCTGCCCGGTCTTCAGGTCAAAGGTGAACAGGTCATGGGAGGGGTTTTCCCAGCTGTATCTTTTGATGTACAAAAGGCCGTCAACCACCTGCGCCCATTCCGGGCTCTGAAAGATGCGGTAGGGCGCCTCACCCATAACAAACTCCTCTAGGTCCAGTTTCAAAAGCTCCTTGTACTCCAGGGCTTCGCCATTGAAATTGAGGGTGTACAGGGTCTGCAGGCTGCCGTCCAGACCCAGCAGGTTTTCCCCGTCAGAGAGGATTACATCCAGCACCGGGGCAGCGTTTTTCGCGTCCGCCTCCTCCCCGACTGCGCGGAACATCCTGAGCGAAGGATCAAAACTCGCTCGTTTTTGCGCCTTTTCCTGGCCGGGCGCCCAGCTGTACAGGCTGTTCACGGTCAGGACATAGATGGTATCCCCCAGAATGGCGGAGGACAGGATGTTGTCCTGGACATCCATCAGCTCGCTGCCAAACAGGTTGGACACCTCTTTTTGTTCGGCAAAAACAGGATAAGGCGTTAGCGGCAAAAGGAAAAGGGCGGCAAGGATCGCGACAAGGCGCGGGAAGAAACGGGTCCGCCTGGTTTTGTAGTAGGTACGCATACATGCTCCTTGCTGCCGGCCGGGCCGGCGTTTTTTCCGGGATCGCATGCTGAACTTATCTGTCCAGCATCAGGGTCTCCTCGCAATGCTTGATGGGTGCCCTGGATAAAACAAGTTTGCCGATGACCCTGCCCATCAAACGATTACAAAACTAACCTTCTTCCACGCCGGGATCTTTTTACAATTGAAGCGGTGCGAAAAACTACATTCCTGGTCGGGACTATAAATTATTTAAAGGAACCGCTGGTTAAATCGTCCATTTCTGCTATATTTATAGTAGAATGAGTTCAGCAAGCAAACGCAGGAAATGTAAAGGAGTATAAGATGGGAGAAAGTATTACAAAATCAGACAAGAATATTACAGATATTATTCAGAAATTAAAGAAACTTTATAAGGAGGTTGATAAGGATCCAACCATCACATTACCAGAAATATTTGGCCAACAAGATCAGGAAAATTTCGTTACTTATTGGCTAGCTTACTTGCTGGATCCGCAGGTAAATGGATTTGGTGTAGAACCTTTAAATGCTTTGCTTCGTTGTGCTAATAGAATACAAGCATCTGGTAAGGAAGGAATTGAAATAGAAAAAGAATATGTTTTTAAATCTAATGGAAAACGAATTGATTTATTGATTACTACACCTGATTTAGTTATTGGAATTGAAAACAAATTGTATTCTGGCGAGTCAGGCGAGCAAACAAAGTTTTATTGGGATGGGATGCAAAAACTTTTAGATTTAGATCAGCATAAGGGCAAATCTTCCTTGGGAATCTATTTAAAACCAGAGGTAAATCAGAGCGAACCAATTTGCGAAGGTTTTCAATTAATCACTTATTCTGACTTGTGCAATGAGCTTCGTTCTATTGAGTATGACCATTGTAGGAATCATCGAAAAAACTTTTTCTTTTATGAATTCTTATTATATGTGGAGGAAAAACTAATGAAAAACAATGAAACTGGGTTTCCAAATGCAACAGAAGGAATAAAAATATACTATGACAATCGAGAAATGCTTAATCAAGTCAAGAGAGATTATGATGAATTCGTTAGAAAAACAAAAGGTTGGTTAAATAATTATCTAAAAGACAACCACTGTAAATTCAGTTCAGGAGATCTTAGTTATAAATACTGGCTAATTGTTGAAAATGATGCATGGAGAACTCTTGATTTCCATTATGAACTTCTTTGGGAAAAAAGTGATAAAAATTGTATATTGGAACTCACCAAAAATGATTCGGTATATTTGTGTGCCCATTTGGAAAGAGCAAGTGAAGAGACTAAAAACAAATTTGAACTTGACAAAAAAAGACAAACAACGATCTATGAAGAACAGATAAAAGTAGATTTTACAAGTGAAGAAAAAGCCAAGGAATCAATAGATAAAATAGTAAAAAGATTAAAATCTTCTGTTTTTCAAAAGTACGCAGAAATTGCAAATAGTTGTACCTAGCAGATTAAACAGAGCCATTAATCGGAAGGAACAAGCATCAGAATAAAAATCATTTTTTGTTGAATATATTATAAAATGTTTAGCAAGAGATTTATTGTAATCTTGCTTGTTATTTTCGCCTGCATTGACGTAACCAAGTGGACTGACCGACCAACTAAGAGTCATTTATACTAAGAACTTATTGAGCAAATAAAACCAACATACAGGAGATTTCACTATGTCCGCTTATCTAACAAAATCCCTCTTTCAGCTGGCCCTGTCCTGTCCCGCCAAGTTGTTCTACGCGGGAAAGGCGGCCTATGCCAACCGTAGCCTGGAGGACTCCTTCCTGGCCTCCCTCGCGGAGGGAGGCTTTCAGATCGGAGCCTTGGCCAAGTGCTATTATCCCGAAGGCGAGGAAGTGGACACAAGTAACACGATGGAAGCCTTACGCCAAACAAATCTGCTGATGCAGCGTGATGAGGCGGTCATCTTTGAGGCGGCCTTCTCCCATGGTTCCCTGCTGGTACGCACAGATATCCTGGTTAAAAAAGGAAACCTCCTTGAGCTGTTCGAGGTGAAGGCTAAATCCTTCACCCCTGAAAAGGACAGTTTTTTTAACAAAAACAGCAGCCTGTCATCGGGCTGGAAAAACTATCTGTATGATGTGGCCTTTCAGAAGCATGTGCTTCGTCAGGCTATGCCGGATATGGAGATCAGGGCGTATCTGGTGCTAGCGGATAAGTCGGCCCTTTGTCCAGAGAACGGCCTGAACCAGATGTTCCGCATCAGGAGGGATGAAAGGGAACAGGTGCGGGTGGTGGTGTCGCCAAAGCTTGAGCCCAGACACCTGACCCCCTCTATACTGGTTAAGGAGCCAGCGGATGAGGCCTGTGAGCAGATCTACCGCATCGGCCTGAAGCTGGCGGATGAGACGCTGTCATTTGACGGGTATGTGAACAAGCTGGCCAGGTGTGTCACGCGGGATGAAAAAATTCATAGCTCCATTGGTAGCGTGTGCAGGGGATGCGAGTTCCGCGCAACCGAGCAAGAGCTGCTGCAGGGGGTGAAATGCGGTTTCCGGGAGTGCTGGACAGAGCAGCTATGTTGGACCAACGCGGATTTTGAAGAACCAACCGTGCTTGACATCTGGAACTATCGAAGAAAAGATGCCCTGATGGCACAGGGGCGCGTGAAACTGACGGATGTGCTGCCTGAGGACATCCCAATAAAACCGGATAAGAGGCCCGGGCTGTCTCCTGGCGAAAGACAATGGCTCCAGGTCAAAAAGGTGCAAGCCCGGGACACTTCCCCCTGGATAGACAAAGACGGTTTGAGAGCAGAGATGAGCGCCTGGCGCTTCCCCCTGCACTTCATCGACTTTGAAACCTCAATGGCCGCAATTCCCTTCAACAAGGGCCGCCGACCTTACGAGGGCATTGCCTTCCAATTTTCTCACCATATAATTGAACAGGATGGTACTGTGCGCCATGCCGGGGAGTATCTAAATACGCTTCCTGGTGTCTTCCCCAATTACGCGTTTATCCGGGAACTGAAACGGCAGCTGGAGAGGGATCAGGGTTCCATCTTCCGCTATGCTGATCACGAAAACACCTTCCTTAACATCATCTATCAGCAACTGCTGGATGATACTGCTCCACCGGACGACAGGGATGAGCTGTGCGTTTTCATCCAAAGCATCACCAAATCCTCCGGTTCCAGCCCTGTCCAATGGGAGGGCCCACGCAACATGGCAGACATGCTGGAGATGGTCAAGCGCTACTACTATCACCCGGCCACCAATGGGAGCAACTCCATCAAGCAGGTGCTGCCTGCGGTGTTGGGCAGCTCGGCGTTTTTACAAAACAAATACAGCAAGCCCATCTACGGTGCCCCATCAGGCATCCCCAGCTTGAACTACCGAAACTGGGTCTGGGTAAAGCAGGACGCAAGCGGCCATGTGATGGATCCATACAAGTTGCTGCCACCCATGTTTCTTGATTTGTCCACGCAGGAAAATGAACTGATTAGCCAGGACAACGAAATTCGAGATGGCGGCGCGGCCCTGGCCGCCTATGCCCGGATGCAGTTTGAAGAAATGGGTGATTATGAGCGGGAGCAAATCAACACCGCTCTCAAAAAATACTGTGAGTTGGATACCCTGGCCATGGTGATGATTTACGAAGCTTGGGCAGAGATGATAAGTTGATGTATAATTTCGCAAATACATTTGCAAAAAGATGGTTACACTTGGTTAGATATCAGAGCGTCAAAAGCCGGGATTGTATTGGGAACATAGGCAGCAGGAATACTTGACTGCACACAGGCAACCTTAAAAAACCAAATTCAATCACAAAAAAGAGCCGGAGCAGGTTTTCATCTGCTCCAGCCTCTTTCCAGATAAGTTTCTGACCGCAGTCCTAAAATCAATCCTTCTTTTCAACCAGTTCCCTGATCAGGTCAACCGCGGGCTTGAGCCACCTGCCCCTCAGGTTCTCCGCCTGGCCCTGGTCAAAGGCGTCTGAAACGGCGGGGTCGATCGGAATCTGGCCCAACAGCGGCAGGCCGTACTCCCGGACAATCTCCATGGTCTTGCTCTTGCCGAAGACATTGTATTGCTTGCCGTTGTCGGGGCAGACAAAGTAGGACATGTTCTCAACCAGACCCAGGATCGGGATGTCCATCATCTGCGCCATCTTGACCGCCTTGCCGACGATCATGCCCACCAGTTCCTGGGGGGAGGTGACCACGATGATGCCGTCCACCGGCAGCGACTGGAACACTGTCAGCGGCACGTCGCTGGTGCCCGGGGGCATGTCAATGAACATCACGTCAACGTCCAGCCACAGCACGTCGCTGTAAAACTGTTTCACCGTTCCGGCCAGGATGGGCCCGCGCCAGAGCACCGGATCAGAATCATTCTCCAAAAGCAGGTTGACGGACATGATTTGGATGCCGTCCCGGCTGACGCGGGGCAGGATGTGCTGCCCGTCGCTCATGGCTTTTTCCTTGATGCCAAACGCCTTGGGGATGGACGGGCCTGTGACGTCCGCGTCCAATATGGCGGTTCTAAGGCCTGCCCGGTTTGCTTCAATGGCCAAAAGGCTGGTGACCAGGGATTTGCCCACGCCGCCCTTGCCGCTGACCACGCCGATCACGCGCTTGACCCGGCTTTCCTTGTTCAGTTTCGCTTTCAGGTCCTGGGGTTCTTTTCTGTCGCTGCAATTTTGCCCGCAGCTTGAGCAGTCGTTGTCGCAGTGTTCGCTCATGGATGCTTGCTCCTTTTTGATGTTCGCGGTGGGGGAACAGCCCGCGCCGCGGTTCCAGCCGCATTATACACCTCATTTTCAAACAGGGACAGCGTGGCTTGGGTTATAAAATGTGTTTATTCAAAAATTCCGGTCTTTTTCCTGATCCGCGTCAGAAGCGGGCGTTTCTTCCTGAAGGCAGGTTCCTGTTCCGCTGAAGGCCCTTTGACCGCGTCTGTGGCGGGAGCAGGCGCCCCGGCTCAGGTTTCCGCCTTCTTCTTTCCCGCCATATAAAAGATAGGCGCCGCCAGTGATGGTCAGGGGCTTGCCGTCCACCAGGCAGCGGGCAAGCTTTTTGCGCGCCTGGTCGTAGATGCCCTGAACGGTGGTGCGGGCCACCTTCATCTGCTGCGCGCATTCCTCCTGGGTGAAGTTCATGTAATCGATCAGGCGGATGGCTTCATACTCATCCACCGTCATGATCTCCCCCTCGGCCCTGCCGCGCCCCTGACCCAAAGGGCCAAAGCGGTTGTTTCTTGGAAGGCAGCAAACGCGCCGCCCCTTCATTGGCCTTGGCATTGTATCCTTCTCCTGTTCTGTTTGTTCTCAAAAACCCGGCCGCAGCCTGCCTGTCGTGTTTTGACAAGCAGGCTGCGAGCATCAGTGTATCATGTTATGGTAGTTAGTCCAAGTTCCGCCTTCCGGCCATTCTTCCCTGTCCCCGTCCAAAGCCGCGGCCCATGCCTGTGTTCCGTGCGCCCCAGCCTTGCCTGAAGCCGCGCGGGCACATTCCTCTGAAGCCCCGGCCCATTCCGCGGAACATCTCCGCGTTTGCTCTAAGGGTGTTCTGATCTGCGGGCACTGTCACGTTTTGCTGGTCTTCGGCGCGGACATCCCTGCAGGGGCCCATCCCGCGTCCTGTCATCCTGCCTTCTCCTCTGGGTCCTGTTGCGTCAAATCTGGGCATTTTGATCCTCCTTTTTCTGTCCCGGCTAAACTGCCGTCGATCGTTTTGAAAGTGACAAATGTCATTTACCAGCTTTAGTATAACACATAAATGACATATGTCAATAACAATTTTTATTTATGAAAAATGAAGGAGGTCCTTATTTTCCATGTATCATCAAAAAAGAAGAGCCCGTGACCGGACCCTTCCTTTTATTGAATGGGGGAAATTACTTATTCTCGCGCTTAAAGCACATGAACCAATCCAGGCAGTACAGGTCTTCGTCCTGGCTTTCCATCCGCTCCTTGGCAACGCCGCAGGATCCCGCGGTGGGGACGATAACGTCCTGGCCCGGGCGCCAGTCAGCAGGGGTGGCCACCTGGTCCTTGTCGGCCTTCTGCAGCGCCTGGATGATGCGCTTGATCTCGTCAAAGTTGCGGCCGGTGCTGATCGGGTAGTAGAGGATGGTGCGGATCTTGCCTTCAGGATCGATGACAAACACCGCGCGCACCGCCTGGGTGTTGGACTGGCCCGGCTGGATCATGCCGTACTTGTTGGAGACTTCCATGCGGATGTCTTCAATCAGGGGGAACTTGACCTCCACATTCTTCATGCCCTTCCATTCCAGCTCCTGGATCTTGCGCAGCCAGGCAATGTGGGCGTAGAGAGAGTCCACCGACAGGCCGACCAATTCGGTGTTCATGGCCTTGAACTCATCGGCCATGGCGGCGAAGGTCATGAACTCGGTGGTGCAGACCGGGGTAAAGTCCGCCGGATGGGAGAAGAGGATGACCCACTTTCCCTTGTAGTCCTCCGGGAAGTTGATGGTTCCCTGGGTGGTGACAGCGGTAAAAGCAGGCGCCATGTCCCCGATCAGGGGCATGCGGTTGGTGGTAAGATTGTTTGTGTTTTCCATGGTTTTCTCCTTTCTTTATCGCAATGTTAATTGTTTGCATATTAAGTCTATCATTCATATCCAATCGCTTCAACGAACAAATATGTTAGTGATGCCTGAAGGGGGATGCCACCGGCTTATGTCCGGTTGATGTACACGGCTTCCCTGCCCGCGTATTCTTCCCTTTCCCGCCATTTTACGCTGCCTGCCCTGATCCAGGAGATGTTTGATCTGACGTACATTTCCTGATAGTTCTCCAGGTAAGCATGACGGTCAAACCAGACGATCTGATCGCTTTCAAAAGTCATCAATGCGGAGCGGAGTGTTGCGGAGTAATCGGGTGGTACGGGATTCAGGTACATCTGATCCAGATCGCCGAAAACCATTTCAATGGCCCAGGGGGCGCTTTTTGAGGATTGAAGGATCATGCGCAATTCACGCTTTTTGTTGCTGTTCTCACCGCCGTAATTGCGGTTGATGAAGGTGCCGGAATCATAGCGCATTTCTTTGATGCAGCTGTCCCTGAAAAAGAAGGTGCGGAACAAAAAGTCAATGTCGGACTGATTTCTGATGATATGCCAGCCATCCTTGTTATAAAAATTGATTTCAGGCTTGTCCGCCCTGCTGTATTCCCACCAGCCCCCGGTTTTGACATAACCCTTGCCTGCAATCAGCAGGTCCGCGACCTGATGGGACAGCATGCGTGCGGTATCTATCGGAACACCCTTTATTCTGCTCTCCTGAAGGGATGCGCTGAAAGCCTGGCTGTTCAGCTCGCTTTCAAGAAGGGCCCAATCGGAGATCTGCCTGCGAAGAAAGGATGTTTGCTCGTTTTCCGGCAATTCCTTGAACTTTTCAGACAGCCAGTGCGTTTTGTTTCTTGTCTGCGCCAGGGCGGCAGCCAGCGTATCGGCATCGGGATTTTCCCCAACCTTCAGCCGGACGTCCTCCGGCTCAATTCCGCTTAATGGTTCGAAAATCAGAAACGATTGATCCATTAAAGCGGGTTTTTCATCGACTTTTGGGCTGTCTTTCAGTTCGGGCGCGGGTTCTTTGCCGATTGCTTTTTTGATCCTGCTCATGGGATAAGGCGCTTTGCTTTCCGGCAGCCACAGGATGTCCACGACCTCCACCCAAGCGGTTTTTGAACCGTTTCCGACCGGAGCCAGCACCGTATCCCCGATTTCCACGCTCTCATCATCGCACAGATAGGTATATTCCTGCCCGTCTGTTTCAAAACAAACGCTCAAAAACATCAGGTCATCTTTTCTGCGCTTGTGCCTTTCAAAAATATTAGGATTCAGGATGTCTCCATATATGCTGACCCGCAAAAAATTCGTTATCCGTTTCATGAGCCAAGCCCAGGCTTTGGGCAGTTTGTCTATGTGATAATCCCCGGACAACACCGTTTGTCCGCTTTTTTCAAATTCAGCGATAACCTGAAAAGAAAAAGTATATTTCGGATTGATCCAGGGGGTGTCGGGGACCTCGGGCAGATCGTCAAAAAAAGCTTTGTCCAGGCCGTCCAGAAGATAGCAGGCCAGATATTCTTCCAGATGGCAGCTCATGGTGATCGGGTTTGGGCCGTCCGAATCCTTGGTGTAGGTTAAAAGGCTTCTTGATCGGTCAATTTTGATGTGTTCATGGTGTTTTTTGCCGTTTTTTAAAACATTCTCCTGATCCGTATCAGCGATGATCCCTGTTTTACAATAATCAATCATCAGGCTGAGAAGCCTGTCAGACTGGGCTTCCCCGTCAAAAACGAACAAATCCCATCGGTTCAGCGCGCTGCGAATCTGCCTGGAAAGGCGGGCCTCACAATCGTAAAAATCCGGGGCACTGACCAGCGACCCGGATATTTCGGCTATTCTTCCCTGTTCGTCTGTCAAAACCAGATCCCAGCTGCCTGCATCATCTGCTATGATGCGCGTTTGGTTTACAATGAAGCATTCATCCGCCATGGACAGGATCTCTTTGGCAGCTAAGGGGTCTATCCTGAGCCACTCGATGCCCTGAAAATGAAGCGGATCTCCCTCCCCATAGCGGTACCTGCTCAGCCAGACCTGACCATTGGACAGAATGGTCAGCCGCTGCTCGATTTCTTCCTCCGCATCCGGCTCTAAGCCATAGCCCTGGTTGTTGGACACCAGCTGCAATTTGACGGAATGCCCGTAATTGATGGGAAGCTGATCGTATGGCATAAAAGCCTCCTGCAGATGAGAATAAAAACCAGCCAGCCGATATTGGTATACGAACTTGCATTTGTTCCGGTTTCGTTCATACAAACCTGGTTTTTCAAAGTATATCACAAGTGTTTGGTCTTAAGATGTTTGAACCTGTGTATAATCCACTCCGGAAATCAACGAAGGAGTGTACGAAACGATGTTTAACTTTTTTGGCGGCAAGAACCGGAAATCCATGGCGGACGCCGTGAAGGAATGCGGTGAGAACCCCTCAGTCTGCCTGGTGGATGTGCGCAGCCCCGAGGAATACCGGGGAGGCCATGTGCCCGGCGCCCTCAACCTGCCGCTTGACAACCTCCAGGCGGCTGCGGGCCTGCTGCCGGACAAAAACGCGCAGCTTTACCTCTACTGCCTTTCCGGCGCGCGCAGCGCCATGGCGACCAACATGCTAAGGCGCATGGGCTATGTCAATTGCAACAATGTAGGCGGCATCGGCGGGTATTCGGGGAAGTTGGAGAAATAGCATTGGCGCTGATCCCCGTCTTCCTTGTACCTGCATCACATGACGACGGGGGAAGCCTGTCTCCCAAACAGCATGTTCTGAGGCTTTTTACAGAGATTTGATTTTTCCTTAACTTCACCCAATCAAAAAATCCGAACCGGTTGCCCCATTTGGGCAGGTTCGGATTTTCGTTTGTTTGGAGGAACCTAGGTTAAGAAAAAGTATTTCATATTATTTCAAGGTATTATACAGAGCGTTCAGCAGGGTTCCCGTGTCGTCCGTGCTGTGTTCCCAGTACATGATGCCCAGAAGCCCCTCCTCTTTCAGGTATTCGCATTTGTATTTCAGCGATTCAGGGTCATCGTAGCTGATGAATTCGCTGCCATTCCACAGGTAAGGCGCTTTGGCCGCCTCGTCCCAGATCGTTTCCCAGCCGTTTTTGCCAATATAATCGCGGGTTAATTCAGCGTATCCGGGGCCATAGTTGCCAACGCTCTCAGCCTGCTGCAGAAGCCCTTTGCTGACGTTGGGGACGCCCGTCCAGCGCCTGGAATAAAAAGCCGCGCCGATGACGATCTTCTCCTTGGGAACGCCCGCGTTTTTGAACAGTTCAACAGTGCGCCTGACCGTCATCCCGGTCTCATCTCCAAGGGAAGCGTCCAGCGCCGCGTGGTGACCCGCCTGGTGGTCAAACCCGCTGCGCATGTCATAGGTCATGAGCTGAACATAATCGCAGGCTTCGGCAACCAGGTCCATTTCCGTATCCCGCACAAAATAGGCCCCGGCCCCGGCAGCGATGGACACGATGCGCTTCCCCGCGGCCTTCCTCAAAGCCTGCATCAAAAATGTGAAGTTCTCCCGGTCTTTGGGGGAGGAGGCGATCCCGGCGGCGGAGGAGCAGGGGTATTCCCAGTCGATGTCGATCCCGTCCAGATGGTACTGATCCAGGACTTTCATGGCGGAATCAACAAAAGCCTGCCTGCCTTCCTCTGTCATGGCCATTTCGGAGAAGCCGCCCGAAGTCCATCCGCCGACAGACAGCACGATCTTGATGTCCGGGTTCCATTCGCGCAGTTTATTAAGGTCATGAAGCGCTGTCAGCCCTTCAACAGACAAAAGGCCGTCAACCACGTGCCCGAAAGCCAGGTTTACATGGGTGAGCATCCTTGCCTGTTCCTTTGTCATCTGCGCTATTCCGCTGTTGCCGGCGTATCCAAGGAGCAAGTTTTTCATAAAAACCTCCATACAATCGGGTGTTGCGGCCTATTATACCCGACCTCCTGAAAAAAGAAAGAGTATTTGTTTATTTCAGCCATCCTTCCCCTGTTTATTTCAGCCATCCTTCCCCTTTTGATAAACTTCCAGATATTTTGCAACCGAGCGGCTCATTTCCCTGGAGAAAGCGGAGTTGAACTTCCTCTCGCAGAAGGCCCTGATCCAGGGCTCAAACTGAAAAGCTTCATCCCCCTTGGCCAGCATGCTTTTTAGTTCTTCCCCGTCCATCCGTCTGTAGGCGTTCTCATGCACCAGGTGATGAAGGCTGGGCCGCGCGGGCTTGACCCGCGCCATTTGCTGGGCTGTGGGGTAGCCGAACACCAGCATCGCGGCCGGGAAGACCAGGTCGGGCAGGTTCAGCAGTTCCCGGTGCTGCTCGCAGTTTTCCATGATGTCCCCGATATAGCAGGAGCCGATGCCCAGGCTCTGCGCGGCCACTACCGCGTTTTGCGCGGCGATGCAGGCGTCCGCCACGGCCAGCATCAGGTCGCCCGGCCCGGGGGCCCTCGGATCGCAGCCGCCCAGGCGATAGGCGTCCATCCATTTTTGCTGATCGGCGCAGAAGATAAGCACCAGGGGCGCTTTTTTGATAAAGGGCTGGTTGTCGCAGGTGACGGCCAGCCTGTCCTTGACGCTTTGGTCGGTGATGCGGAGGATGGTGTACAGCTGCTGGTTCCCCGCGCTTGGCGCGGCCAGCGCGGCGCTTAAAATATGGCGGATGTCCTCCTCCCTGATGGGCCTGTCCTCATACATCCTCACAGACTTGCGCTCATAAAGGGCTTTCAAGGTTTCATTCATCCGGGCTCTCCTTTCTTTTTGCATTCCGCAAACGCCATCGGGATGGGAAGATTTTCAGGTCAATCATCTCAAATCTCAGCTTCTTTTTCAAATGCTGCGGGGCTTGCGTGCGCCAAGAATGATTCATATTTTTTCACCATGATTTTACAGAAAATTGATAGCGAATTGATATCAGAATGATATAAGTAAATTAGGAAAGAAAAGGAGGTTTCTCCCATGAAAGAACAACAACTGAAGGCCAGGCCGGGTATGCCGGTTCTGCTTGCGTCCATGGCGCTCTACCTGGTGGCCATCGCTTTTCTGGTGCTGGGCGGCATCCTGCTGGAGCGGGAGCGCGGCATCGGCGCCCTGCCCCTGGTGATCGGCATCCTTTGGCTCATTGTCGGCTTCATCCCCTTCCTGGGCTTAAAGATCTTAAAGCCCAATGAGGCGCTGGTTTTGACCCTGTTTGGCCATTACACCGGCACCCTGAAGGAGCCGGGATTCTACTTTGTCCATCCCTTCTCCGTGGCTGTGAATCCCGCCGCCAAGACCAAACTGGGGCAAAGCAGCGACGTGCAGGACAGCAAGCAGGGCATCACCATCACAAATGAGGGCGCCAAGGTGGATGTGGAGGCCCTGGGCAAGCGGGTTTCCCTCAAGGTCATGACGCTGAACAACGCCAAGCAGAAGGTCAACGACTGCCTGGGCAACCCCGTGGAGATCGGTATCGCGGTCATCTGGCGGGTGGTGGACACGGCCAAAGCGGTCTTCAACGTGGACAATTACAAGGAATACCTGTCCCTGCAGTGCGACAGCGCGCTGAGGAACATCGTGCGCATCTATCCCTATGACGTGGCGCCCAATGTGGACACCACCGGGGACGGCGAGCCGGATGAGGGCAGCCTGCGCGGGTCCAGCGAAGTGGTCGCCCGGCGCATCAAGGAAGAGATCCAGGGCAAGGTGAACGAGGCCGGGATCGAGATTTTGGAAGCGCGGATCACCTACCTGGCCTACGCGCCTGAAATCGCGGCGGTGATGCTGCAGCGCCAGCAGGCCTCAGCCATCGTGGACGCGCGGAAGATGATCGTGGACGGGGCCGTTGGCATGGTGGAGATGGCCCTTGAGAAGCTGAGTGAAAACCAGGTGGTCACCCTGGATGAGGAGCGCAAGGCGGCCATGGTGTCAAACCTGCTGGTGGTCTTGTGCGGCAACAAGGACGCCCAGCCGGTGGTCAACAGCGGCAGCCTGTATTGAGATGTCCGGCGGCAAAAAACAGATCCCCTTGCGCATCTCGGAAAAACTGTACGAGCAGCTGTCCGCCTGGGCGCAGGATGAGTTCCGCTCCCTCAACGGGCAGATCGAGTTTCTGCTCAGCGCGGCGCTGAAAAAGCGGCAGGGGAAGGCAGGCGGCCAGTCAAACGGGGATGAGACCCCCGGGTCATCCTCAACCTGAAAGGAGCGCTTATGTGGCAGGATCCCCTCACCCGGTACGCCCTTGGTCTCAGCGCGATGTTCAGCTTTTACTGGCTGTGCAACCGCTTTGTCGTTTCCCCGCTTTATGCCAAAAACAAGCTGTCAAAAGAATACAGCCAGCTGCTGAGCACGGCGCTGCTGTACCTGCCCAGCCTGGGGATTCTGCTGCTGTTCATCAAGGATCTGCCGGCATCCCAGGTTTCCTCAAAGGGCTTTTTGGCGGCGGATTATGTTGTGGTGTTTCTGGCGCAGTTCTTTGCCTTTGCGCTGATGGGGATTATTTCCACCCTTGAAATCAAATTGGGCCTGGTCAGCCCCCAAACACTGAAGCGACAGAATGAGGACAACAAGGGAATTATAAACGTCCTTCTGTTGACGATCATCGTGCCTTTTCTGGAGGAACTGACGAGCAGAAAGCTGCTGGGCGACCTGCTGGGCGATAGCCAGATAGGGCTCTTTCTCTGGCTGTCCGCCCTGGTGTTTTCTTTGATCCACCTGCAAACCGGCCGGATTGCGGTGCCCGTCGGCATGTGTTACACCGGCTTTTTGTGGGCTTGGGTGTATGCCGCGAGCGGCAGCCTGCTGCTGTGTACGGCCTATCATATCCTGTTTAACCTGTTGATGGTGATCCTTCCGGAACATCTGGAAGGGAAGATCTCTCAAAAAGCGCACGGGGCATACTACGCTTGCTTGGCCCTGGCAGGAATAACGGGCTTTGCGATGCTGGCGTTCAATTTCAGGCATTTTCTGCCGCCTTTGCTGTCCGGCGCGGGAAATCCCTTGCAGCGCATCTTTGGCAACGGGGGCTTTTGGGCGCTGGCGGCGGTCTGCGCGTGGAGCTATCTTTACTTTCGCGGGAAACAAGCCTTGAAAACAAAAGACGCTTTGCCGGAAAAATCGTAAACAAACAGCGCTGCAAGCATACGCAGCGCTGATTCATGAAGGAGGTTTTAATGAACATCTGCCTGATCGTGGCCGTATCCAATCCGGGCTGCACGGACCGTATCCGGGAAGCGTTTTTGGAGCAGGCGCACAGCTTAATCCCCGGGGCGCAGATCAACCAGTTCATTCTTCCCAAAGACGGCCCTTCTTATTGCCTGGGCTGTAAAGCCTGTTTTTTTAAGGATATGAGCGCCTGCCCGCACCTGAAGGCCACGCTGCCCATCTGGCAGGCGATGGAGGACGCCGATTTGCTGGTGTTCATCACCCCTACCTATGTGTTCAGCATTCCAGGGCAGTTGAAAGCTTTGCTGGATCACTTCGGCAGCCGGTGGATCGTGCACAAGCCCAGCCCCAGGATGATCGGCAAGCAAGCCCTGGTCATCAACCAATCCGTAGGCGCGGGCTTCAAAAGCACCCTGCTTCCTTTAAAGCACAGCCTGCGTTTCTGGGGTGTACGGTGCGTGTACAGCGTCAAAGCGCGCCTGGGCATGACGGATTACGACCTGGTAGAACAAAAGGTGAAAACAAAGCTGAACCGGCAGATTGGTGAAACCCTCCGCAAAATGATTGGAAGGCAGCATGACGCTTCTCCGGGGCTGATGACAAAGCTGCTGTATCGCGGCATGGCCTTTGGTCATCAGGGTATCCACAAGATGCTGCAAAAGAAAGGCCAGCCTGTCACCAGCGATTACCTGTTCTGGCAGAAAGAAGGGTGGCTGGACGGCCATTTCCCCTGGAAGAGCAAAGATTGAACGATGATTTCGCCATGATGGACAAATAACGCTTGCTTATATTTTTGTAAAATTGATCAAATAACAATGCGAAAACCCTATTCCTGCCCGCGCAGGTACCAATTGGGCGCTTCCGGGTCATGCCCGAATTTCTGGATGCGTTTTACCACCATCAAGGTCAAGAGCTTCGCGAACACCCGGGTCATGATCCTGCCGGGCGGGGTTTGCGCCTGCTCATACAGGCTGTCTGGCGAAGGGCTGCCCTCCTTGATGTGCTGAATAAACTGGTCAAATGCCGGGACGATTTTCTTGCGGCTCATGTGCTTTTCAAGCGGCTTGCCGTCCAGCATCGCGCCGCCCCCGAGCGCAAAGCCGCCCTGCCAGGCAAGCTTGTTCTTTTCCGCGAACAGCTGCAGGCAGGTCAGGCCATGCCGGTGCGTGTGAACATAGGGCATGCCGCCGTTGATGACGCCATATAATTTCTGCCCTGAAAACCCGCCGGAAAGGGACGCTTCTTCCAGCAATTCAATCAGCCTGGCCGGGCAGGTGTTGATGTAGCAAGGCCCGGAGATCACGATGACTGCCGCCTGTTGCATGGCCAGCACCGTTTCATGAAGGCTGCCCTTCTGGGGAAGATAGATGATTTCACCGCCGGCGGCAGCCTGGATGCGCTTGAGCAGCATGGCGCTGGTGCCCATGCGCCGGGGGCTGGCACAAAGGAGGAGGATGTCAGATTTTCTCATGGGTAATCTCCTGCGCGATCTTGTTGATCAGCGCTTCCTCCGGCCTGCTTTCAAGGATGAAAGCTCGCCCCCTGGCGCTCATGATCTTGCGGTTTTCCGCGTGCAGGTACAGGAAGGCAGCCTGCTCCGCTTCGCTTAGATCATCCCCGATGCCAAGCATGCAATAGCCCATGCCCTGCCCGGTCATGCCTTTCACCAGCTCCCCATCGCTCACATGGTAGCGCGGATCGCCGACAGCGGCCATGCGGTCCATCACCTTTTTGATGTGGCTGCTGACCCCGCCAAACACGATGGGGGACACCAGCACAAGCGTTTGGCACCCTGCGATCCTGGGCAAAACCTGCTGCATGTCATCCGGGATCACGCAGCGGCCATAGGTTTTCCCGCTGCAGCTGCCGCAGGCCGCGCAGGGCTTGATACTTAAAGTGTTGGCGGCGAAATAAACGGCCTGCGCCCCTGCCCGGGTGACTGCTTCTTTTAGCGCAAGGCCCAGCCTTTCCCTGCTGTCGTCTGAAACAATCACGATCATGCCTTGCTCTCCCGCAGATTGGTGTCATTTTCAATCGCCCTCAGGTTTTCGTCCAGCTGACGGATCACCTGCCGCGCTGCGGCCAGGGCCTCAGCGGAGATCCCTTCAAACAGGGCGTCCATGAACAGGCCGCTTTTTTCACGGTATTTATTTTCAAAGGCTCCGGCTTCCGGGGTAAGCCTGATTAAAGTCCGGCGCAGATCGCTTTTATCTTTTACAAGGGATACCAATCCGGCGGTCTGCAAGCGCAGCAATAGCTGCTTCATGTTTTGATGGGAGGTGCCGATAAAGCCGGCTACCTGGGAAACGGAGGGATCAGGCTGCAAAACATTGGCCCCCAGCAGGGCAAACCATTGTTTCCAGGTTACCTCTTCAAACACTGTGTCGCCCACGGTTTGCATGCGGTTGGCAAAAGCGGCCAGCATGCCAAACAGATAGTAGCGATCCTCGATGTGGCTCAGATCGGGGGAAGGCGAGGCGATATTTGTGGACGCGGGTTTTTTATTCATGGCGTCAATCCGCTTTTGAGCGCGTCCAGCACCGCTGACTTCACAACCGTGCTGGAGGCGGTCGCGCCGGTGACGCAGTCCACATCCGGGCTGTTTGCCTCCACAATGCTGTCTAAAATCTTTTCAGCGCCGTAACCGGGCCCGTGGCGGTGTTCCAGCAGCTTGACTTGACGGATGCGCCCCTCCTGAACAACAACTTCAACCTGCGCTGTCACCAGCAATGCAGCTGCCTTGCCCTGATAGCTGCCGTCCGGCAAACCGGCGATGTCAACCTGAGCGAAGTCCTGCTTTTCCAGCTCGTTGATTTTCTGCCCCATCATGAAGAAAAGCACGAATCCAGCGAGCAGCACCAGAATGACAAGCCCGATAACCAAATGTTTGACGCGCATTTTCAACCTCCGGCTTATTTTAGGTAAGAAGTTACCTTTGTTGTTAGGATAAAGATACTTGCCCTGCCCGTCAAGGCATTTTGGTGCAAGAAAAGGGGCTGGATTTGTAAAATCTTAACGAAATGATGTCAACATTGAAGAGATTGCCTGCCCTGTGCTGATTATCGGCGCTAAGGATGACAAGCTGATTGACGTGTCTGCCATGGAAAAGGCGGCGCCCCGCTTTCATACCTGCCAATTGCTGCTGTTTGAAACTGGCGGGCATCTGATGCAGGGGCATGGGCAAGAGGTGGAAGCCGCTCTGGATCAGTTTATCCTGGACATTGAGCAAGCGGTGAACTGATACTGATTCCAATTGTTATCGTATCGTTGCGCCGGATCTTATGCCACCCTGCTGTGTCAGTCAACCTCAACGTAGCTAAGGCTACGCCTTCAATTTCCTTCCTTGCAGGACGGCATACCCTCTCGCCGCTTTGGATGCAATAACGCTTTACATCAGTATAAGATTTTACATCAAGCGAACACAAGCATTCCTGTACGCTGATATAATGGTCCCGGACTCAATTTGGAGGAGGTGCGAGGATGATCCTGTACTTCAGCGGAACCGGAAACAGCAGGCTGGTCGCGGAAAAGCTTGCCGGACTGACAAAAGATCAGATCCACAACCTGGAACAGGGCGCGCCGCCCAAAATGCAAGACGGTGAAACGCTCATTCTGGTCGCGCCCCTTTACTTCTGGGCCCTGCCCAGCCTGGTTTTGTCCTTCCTGAAAAAGCATCAGGAGCTGAACCGGAAGGAACTGCATGTGGTCATGACCTGCGGAGGGGCTTTGGGGGCGGGGGCTTCCTTCATCACAAGGCAGCTGCGCGGCCTGGGGTTTCAGGAAGTGTATGTTCACGCTTTGATTATGACGACCAACTACATCCCCCTGCATCGGGTGCAGCGCAAAGAAGTAGCAGAAAAGGCCGTTCAGGCGGCCCTGAACAGGCTTCCTGAGATTGCGGAGGATATCCGGCAAAAACGTGGCGCCCCTACCTCTTCTTTTCTGGCAAAGGCCCTGCCCATTTACCAGGGCATGTATGACAGAGCCCGCCAAACCCGGCGTTTTTACGCGACTAACAAGTGTGTCGGATGCGGAAAATGCGAGAGGGATTGCCCAAGCCAGGCCATCCACCTCATCAACGGTTACCCCCGGTGGGACAAACCGCAGTGCGCCCTTTGCCTGCGCTGTTTGCACCGCTGCCCTCAGGCCGCCATAGAGCATGGCAAGGGCACTGTGGGCAAGGAACGCTACCATCCGGAGAAATTCCTTCTGGAAAACGCGCGCATCAAATCAAGTCAGAAAGGGATATGAAACGCACGCTGTCGGCTTGATTCTGATCCAAATTTCATTGCATCATCGTGCCGGCTTTGCCATTCACTGCCGCTATGGTTGCGATAAAGCCTTGCGTCAGTATAAAACGCGCACAAGTTATGCAAAACATTGATTGCATAGATGTTTCGTTTGTAGTATATAGAAAACGCGAATGTCTGTAAAAAGAAGCTTTCTTCCTTTCAATTGGCATGAGCGTTTTTTGGAATTTTCAGTTTATAATTATTTATCAACAAACCCCCGGATGAAGAAAGGCAAGCAGCAGGATGAAAACGGATTTCCCTTTTGAAACACTCACAGAGCGCACGCAAAAAATGCTTGCCGACTTTCAGGCGGACTACCCGCTTGAAGAAGCGGTCAAAAAGCGCCTGACCCCGCCCTGCTTTGCTTTTTTGGGCCAGGACCTCTGGGAGACCTCGGTCCTTGCCCTTCTTGCCGGCAAAAACCTGCTCCTGGTGGGGGACAAGGCCACGGGGAAAAACGTCCTTGCCCAGAACCTTGCTTATCTTTTCAACCGCCCGATCTGGGACATTTCTTTTCATGTGAACATTGACGCCATGACGCTCATGGGATCAGACACGCTGCGTGAGGGCAGCGTGATGTTCCGCCCCGGCCCCATCTATCAATGCGCCGTTCACGGCGGGTTTGGTGTGCTGGATGAGATCAACATGGCAAAAAACGAGGCGGTCGCCGTTCTCCATGCCGTGCTTGACTTCCGCAGGGTGGTGGACGTGCCCGGCTATGAGCGCATCAGCCTGCACCCTGCCACGCGGTTTATCGCGACGATGAACCAGGACTACCTGGGTACTCGCCCTTTAAACGAGGCGCTGCTCTCGCGCTTTGCGGTCATTGCGATGCCGCCGCTGGATCAGAAGCGCGCCATGACCCTTTTGCAGCGGCAATTCCCAAGCCGCACGCAGAGTGAGCTCATCCCTTACGCCCTGCTTTTTGAAGACATCCGCAAGAAAGTCGAAAGCGGCGAGATCTCCTCTTCCGCGCTTGATTTCCGCGGCTTGCTGGACGCTTTTGACATGATGGAGCTTGGCATGAACCGGGCGGACGCGCTGAACCTGGGCCTTGTCAACAAGTGCTTTGACCCGTATGAGCGCGAGCTGGTCAACGACCTCATCCGCGCCCGTTTTTCTTCCGCGCGCAAGAGGTAAATGCCGTGGGTGAGTCTTTTGCCTTTGCCGATAACAGAAGGGTGGACAACCTGATCTGGGCAGGCGCCCATGCCTATGATTTTACGCCCGGTTTTGTCAGCCATGACCTCAGCGGGCAGCCTGATTTCTACATGAATCTGATCGTCGGCTGCGCTTATTACCGCTTTGGACGGGAGAACTTAAATCATTTGTTCTCCATCTGGAAGGACAGCCACCGCTTGCCCTTCCTGGATCAGTTGACCTGGCTTGCGATTGAGCGCGCCATCTACCCCATAGAAGCGCAGGAGCGCCCGGCTTTAAAGGTGCTCCGGCAAGAGAACGCGAGGTCCTTTTTAAAGCCGGAACTGGACCTCAGGCGGCGGGACTTCGCCCTGCGCAACTGGTTTTTGTTTGAGCTGAAGCGCGCGCATTCGCTTGAAGCCCTGGGTTTGCCGCAGGCGAACATGTCGGCGAAGACGCGCGTTTTTTTCGAGGCGTTTCATTTTGAGAAGACCCCTGATTTTAATGAATTTCGTGATGCTCTGCTGCGGCTTTATGAAACACACTTCCATATGCCAACCGGACAGCGCCAGCCCTCAGCGCTTGAAAAACGCTTCCAGGACTTCTGGCAAAGGATCAATCGGCCCTTTATCAAGCGGGCCAACATCACAACCAGCCTTCAAAAACCAGGGCTTTTATTGGGCCGGATCGCGGAGGAGGGCCTCAGGACGCCGTGGTTTTCCTTCGCAAAACGGGAAGAGGAGCGCTTAAGAGCAAGGCTTGCCTATGAATTTGGCCCCTCGCTTTTTGATGAAAGGGAGCAGTTGGCGCTGGAAGACAAATACGCGCGCGACCAGCACAGGGGCTCCCGCCTTTGGATCTGCCGGCAGCGCTCGGATTATCCGGAAGAAAAGAACAGCGGCGACTTGTTTTTGAAGCTCGCTGTCACGCAAAAAAAGCGCACCTTTCAGGCCTATCGCATGCGCCAGGCTTTTTACCGGCAAAGCACGCAGCGCCTTTCTGCTTACCTGCAGCTGATGCTTTCAACAGACCTGGCGCCCGGGCACAGCCCCAGCCGCTATGGCAATCTTGACGGACGCCTTGCCTACAGGTCCAGGATCCCGGGGCAAGATAAAATTTTCAACCGCCATACCGAGGTGCCGGCTGCCGAGCGCAGCGTGGACCTCCTGCTTGACGCCTCCGCCTCGCGCCTTGGCCAGGTGGAGGACATCGCGATCCAGACCTACATCCTGGCGGAGAGCCTGGAGCGCTGCACGATACCGGTCAGAATTGCGGCGTACTGCACCTTGCAGCAATACACGATCCTGACGATTTTAAAGGACTTTTTTGAGCCGCTCGACCTCAACAGGCTTTTCAGCTACCATGCCCTGGGGTGGAACCGCGACGGTTTGGCCTACCGCGCCATGCAGGCTCTTTTGCCGGCGCGGCCATACCACGATCACTTGATCCTTGTTTTAACTGACGCGGCGCCCAATGACTTAAGGCCGCTTAAGGCATCATGGGGCTTTTCCCAGCCTTACGGCGGCAAGCAGGGGCTGGAGGACGCCGCCCAGGGCCTTGACGCGTTGCGCCAACCCGGCGTTAAAATTGCCGCCCTCATTGGCGGCACCGATGAGCCGCACGAAACCGTGCATCAGCTCTTTGGCAACCAATACGAACGCCTCAATGACACAGGCCAGCTCGTCGAGAAAGCGAAGAAGCTGATTTTTTTGTCAATTTAGTTTCCGTGCGGCACATTTTGCCAAGTTTTGCCGGAGATTTTTTCATGCCCTTGGCTTGTTTATGCCTGTCTTATTTCCGTGCAATCAGATTTTACACATCCGTGACCTATATTTTACAACCCTCTGAAAGAGGGCGGGCGGCTTTGGTTTAAAATACAAGGGGGATTATGGCCCCACGAACCGACTGGAGGAAAACATGAATTTTACAAATGCTCGTTCTGTGAAAAAGGTATTGGCGGCCCTGGCTGCGCTGCTGGCCATGACGCTCTTGCTCAGCGCCTGCACAAAGGAGCAGCCGGACCCGGGAACCGGCAAACCCACTTTGGGGGAAGCGTCCTATCCGGTGACGCTGAACATCATATCCGGCTCTGAAAACAAGGAGCTGGAGCCGCTGCTTGCGCGTTTTGCCAAGGAAAACCGCATCGCGCTCAAAATGCAGTACCAGGGTTCTGTGGAGATCTCCAGGATCTTGGGCCAGGATCATGTTCCCTATGACGCTGTCTGGCCGGCCAGCAGCATGTGGATCTCCCTTGGGGACACCAAGCACCGGGTCAAGTACACGGAATCCGTCTCCATCACGCCGGTTGTGTTCGGTATTAAGGAATCGCTTGCAAAAGAACTCGGCTTTGTGGGCAAAAAGGTGTCCGTGCGGGACATATTAAGCCAGATTCAAAACGGCAAGCTGTCCTTCTGCATGACCAGCGCCACCCAGTCCAATTCGGGCTGCTCCGCCTACATCGGCTTTTTATACGCCTTGCTTGGCAATCCTGAGATCATCACCTCCCAGAGCCTTCAGGAAGAAGGGCTCAGGGCGGACATCCAGGCCTTGCTCAAGGGCGTGGACCGCTCCTCCGGCAGCAGCGAATGGCTGAAGACCCTGTTTTTCCAGGGGGATTTTGACGCCATGGTCAACTATGAAAGCCTGATCCTCAGCACCAATGAGGAGCTCATCAAGCAGGGACGCGAGCCGCTGTACCTGGTGTATCCCTATGACGGCCTGTCCATTTCCGACGCGCCCCTGGGCTATGTGGACCAGGGCGACAAAAAGAAGGAAGAAGCCTTCCTGAAGCTCCGGGATTTTCTTATGTCAGAGAGCGTTCAGACAGAAATCCAGCGCTACGGCAGGCGCACGGGCTTTTCAGGCGTTCTGCCCCAGAACCAGGATGTCTGGCGCAAGGAATGGGGCGCGGACACGCAAAGCATCCTCTCGCCCATCCGCATGCCGGACAGCGAGGTGCTCTGGGAAGCCCTGAGCCTGTATCAGACCCAGTTCCGCAAGCCCTCCCTGACGGCCTATGTGCTGGATTTCTCCGGCTCCATGTCCGGGGATCCCAGCCGGAAACTGAAGGACGCCATGGGGGAGATCCTCTTGCAGCAGCGCGCAGCCAAAAACCTGCTGCAAGCCTCCCAGCAGGAAGAAAACATCGTGATCCTGTTCAGCAGCGATGTGATCAGCATCAGCACTGAGAAGGGAAACACCAACATCGAAAGGCTTTATCCCGTGATAGAAAGGGAGGAGCCGTTTGGCGGTACCGCCATGTTTGAGGCGCTGGACAAGGCGCTTGAGGTCATGTCAGGCTATGATCTTGAGGCCTACACCCCGGCTGTCATCCTCATGACGGACGGCCAGGCCAACGGCAGCATGGGGCTGGAGGATTTCAGGAGTTCCTACCTAAGCCGCGGCAAGGACATTCCGGTGTTCTGCATCTCCTTTGGCAGCGCGGACCTTGAAACTTTACACACTCTGGCGGAATGGACCCACGCCCGGGTTTTTGACGGGGATAAAAACCTGATCGACGCTTTCAAAAAAGCCAAGGGCTACAACTGATGAAGGGAACGAAACGATGAAAGAAAGCACACGCGCCTTTTTGGCTTTTATCGCAGGACTCTTGGCCTTCGCGCTGACATATTTCAGATTTACCTGGCCTCTTCCGGTCAGCGCCCTGATCGCGCTTTTGATATACGGGGCTGTCTTCCTGTTGACCAAGCCTGTCAAGCGCATCGGCAAAACACGGGTGGACAACTTAAAGGGCGGCCAGGAACTTTTGCAGATCATGTCCGACGCTCATGAGGACATGCAGGTCATCTACAAGGCCTCAGAAATCACCATGGACGGGCAGATCGACATGAAGGCAAAGAAACTGCACGAACTGGGCAACCGCATCCTGACCTATCTGGGCAACAACCCCCAGAAGATTTCTTCCGCCAGGCGGTTCTTCAGCTTCTATCTGGACACTGGCGCCAACATCCTGACCAAGTACATGAACCTTGTTTCTTCAAACCCGGACAGCCCGCAGGTGCAGCGTCTGACGCCTGAAACAGCCCGGGCGCTGGATATTTTATATGACGCTTTTATGGCGCAGTTCAACAAACTGATGCAGAATGAAGTGATGGACGTGGAAGCGGACATCGATCTGCTGGAGAAAACGCTGCATATGGAGGGCGGGCTATGAAAGCGAAACATTGGGGATTGCTGCTGTTGGTGCTGGTGATCGCGGTTGCCGGGGTTTACTCCTGGTTCCAGGGCAGGCAGGCGCAGCAGGTTGACATAACAGGCTACATCGGCGGGGAAAAAATCGGCCTGGTGGACGACCCGGAGGTCAAAAAGATCCTGCTGAACAAGATGAAGCTGACCCTTCATTATCAGAAGTCCGGTTCTCTGGACATGATCCGCCTGGATCACACGGGCCGGGATTATCTCTGGCCTTCCAGCCAGACGGCGCTGGACTTGTATGAGAAAACTTACGGCAAACCGCCCCAGAGCGAGATCGTCTTTAACACCCCCATCGTCCTGTACACCCGGCAGATCGTGGCGGACGCCCTGATCAAAGCCGGATATGTCACAGAGAAAGACGGGGTGCATTTCCTGGACATGAAGGCCTTTTTGCCGGTGCTGGAGAACGGCGAGCGCTGGGAAAACCTGGGTCTGCCCCTGTACGGCTCCGTATTGGTGTCCACCACCAACCCCACCAAATCCAATTCCGGCAACATGTTCGCGGGTCTTCTGGCAAACATGATCAATGACGGCAACGTGGTCACCCTGGACCGCGCTGACGCGGTCATCCCCCGGCTGAAGGCCCTGATTAAGCGCCTGGGCTATATGGAGACCAGCTCCGCCGATATTTTCAGCCAGTTTCTGAAAACCGGCGTGGGGGCAAGGCCCCTGGTGGCGGGCTATGAAAGCCAGCTGCTGGAATTTGCCCACACCAACCCCAAGGATTATGAGCAGGTCAAGGATGACATCGTGCTGCTCTATCCCGTGCCCACCGTGTGGTCCAGCCATGTATACATCGCCTTGTCGGACAAGGGCAAGACCGGGCTTCAAGCCCTCCTCATGCCTGAGATCCAGACCCTGGCCTGGGAGAAGCATGGTTTCCGCACCGGCATCAACGCCGCCAACGTGGACACGAGCAAGCTTGGCGTGCCGGGGGTGGCGCCTGTGATCTCACAGATCATCCAGATGCCGGATTCCCAGGTGATGGAAAAACTCATCCACTCCCTGGAACAATGAGCGATGCCGCAGCCTTTGACCCCGCCGGGATCGCGGCGGATTTTGATGTCCCGGCCCTGACGGATTCAGAACTTCTGTCCCTGACCCGGGACATTGACTTAAAGGACCCCCTCACCGCGACCGGCTATGGTGCGAAGGAACAGCGTGAGCTGGGGGAACTGTCGGACAACCTGCTGAAAAGAGCCTTTGAGAGCACGCTTGAAGACGCCGTATCCAAGATCCATGCCTTACAGGAACAGATCTCTTCCCTGGATATCGCGTCGCTCAGCCCGCCCAAGGGCTTTTTCCGTTCCCTTTTCTCGCCAGCAAAGCGGCAGTACGCCGCCCTTCGCCGGGACTATACTGAGATTTCATATTTAATGGATCGCCTGGCTGATCAGATCGACCTGGCGGGCCTGGCGCTGCAAAAAGAAAAAAGCCTTCTGGACACCCTGTATGACGCCAACCGGGAAAACCATCACGCGCTGGCAAAAAAGATCCTGGCAGGCGAACAGGCCCTGAAAGATTTCAGACAAACGGACGCAAAGAAAAAAGAGAATGAAGCCTTTGACGACTTGTTCTCCGGCCGTTTAAACCAGCTTCGCCAGTCAAAAACCATCAGCCTGCAGCTGGCACTGCAGATCCGCCTCACCCAGCACAACCTGGGGCAGGTCATCAAGAAACTCAGGCAAATCATGGATTTGGCGCTGCCTTTGTGGCGAAGCCAGCTGGCCCTGGCGCTGAACATCAATGATTATCAGGAAGCCCTGGGAGAATACCGAAGCACCGCAGGGCGGACAACGGCGGCCATGAAACAGGCGCAACAGGCATTGAAGGAAGGCAGCGCAGGAAATGACCAGGAAAACAAAGCTGTTCTCGCGGAGCTGGATCGCTTGCGGGAAGCCGATCAGCGGCTCAAGCAGCTGATGGAGGAGATGGTCACCCTTGCGGGACAGGCCGCAAGAATGGAGGATGCCCGGGGCTAATCATCTTATCCCTTTGTTTGATTGACTTTACCGGCCCTTGCCTGTATATTTTCTTTGGCTTTTATGGCAGATTCGCTTGCCGCGCCTGAAAGGAAGAGATGTAGATGAGAAGGCTTTTAAAATATCTGTTGATGGTTCTGATCCTGTTGATGGCTGTGCCGGCTTTCGCGCAGACAGCGCCTGAAACAGGCGGTTTTGTCAGTTTCGGATCCTATCCCCAGGCGGAGGACGGCGATAAAGCGCCCGTACTATGGCGCGTTTTGAGCAATGAAAATGGCAGGCTTTATCTGCTGAGCGAGTATGTCCTGGACGCCAAACCCGCTCAGGAGACCGGGAAGTATCAAGGTTTTGAGAATTCCACGCTTGCGCAGTGGCTGAATTCCGATTTTATCAGCGCTGCTTTCACGGAGAAAGAGGCGCAGACGCTCCTTCCTCAGGAAAATGGCCTTCGGGTCAGCCTGCCTTCCGCCAAGGACCTGCGCAATGAGGATTATGGTTTTTTAAGGGATGGGGACAGGGTCACAACCGGCACGCCCTATGCGCTCTCAAAGGGCGCTGAGGCTTACAGGAGCGGCGAGGTGAGCTTCTGGATCTCGGACGCCTCCCAAAGCAGCAAGGATTCCCAGCGCCGTGTCATGGAGAAAGGCTCCATGGGCTATTCCCGCGCCACTGTGCGCACCATCGGCATCCGCCCCGCCATTATGATCGATCTGGCGAGCTTTGATGTCATTTCAGGCGAAGGCAGCCGGAAAGCGCCCTTTGCTCTTGCGGTTTCCGGTAGTTTTGCGGCGGCGACGCCAACACCGGCCCCCAGCCCCACGGCTGCCCCCGATACCATCAAACGCGCGTTTGGCGCTTTGCAAACAGAAGGCTTCCCCTCTCTGACGCCGGAAGGCTTCCTGCCGGATGGCGAGAGCGAGTACATCTTTATTGACGCTGAAAACGGCGACTGGCGCTACGCGTCCCAGGACTTGCGCATTGTGATTGAGAAGATCAGAAGCGATGAACTAAAGTCCAACATCCTCCTGGCCAACATCTATGTCGCCCCCGGCGCCGAGGGCTTTCACATGGTGCCGCACACCCCGGGCCAATTGTCTGTCAACCGCGAGCTGTACAAGGGCAAGCCGGCCGATATTGCCCGGGATAACAACCTGGTCTTCTCCATGGACGGAGATTATTACATCTACCGGGTCGCCCGCAACGCGAGGCGTCCGGGTTATTCCATCGGGATTGAGATCAGGGCGGGCGAGGTGGTGTTTGATATGCCGGCTTCCGACAGCCGCTCCGCTTACCCGCCCCTGGACCTGCTGGCGCTGTACAAAAACGGCGATATGAAGGTTTTTTTGGCGACGGAGATCACCAGCGCCGAGCTGCTGGCGGACGGCGCGCACGACGTCCTGTCCTTTGGCCCGGTTTTGATCCGCGACGGGGAGCTCAACACCTTCCATGAGCGCCTGGGCAACACCCCCCAGCCGCGCGCGGCCATCGGCATGATCTCACCCGGGCATTATGTCGCAGTTATCATCGAGGGCCGCATCACCGGCAGCAAGGGCGCCAGCGTCACCCAGACGGCGGAATACATGAAAACGCTGGATTGCCAGGTCGCCTTCAACCTGGACGGCGGCTGGACCAGCAGCATGGTTTTCATGGGCAAGCAATTAAACCAGCTGGACAATTCCGGCGTGCACAACAACGCGCGCACCCAGAACGAGGTCATGGGCATCGGCTATACCAACGCCTTCAAAGAGGGCAAGGTGCCATGATCGAGGTGGAAATGGCGTTTCATAACAAGACAGCCGTCATCACCGGCGTGTCCCAGGGCATCGGCTTGGCCTTGGCCCGCGCTTTTCAGGATCAAGGCGCGAAGGTCGCGGGCATCGACCAAAACCCCTGCCCCATTGAACTGGATCTGTTCACGCAGGGGGACATCGCTGAGCCCGCTGTTCTTGAAGATTTCGCGGAGCAGATCAAAAGTGCTTTTTCCGGTGTAGATTGCCTCATCAACAACGCCATGCGCTCCTTTGGCGGCCTCCCTGACTGCGGGTATGAGGATTTTGTGCGTGCGCAGAAAATTGGCGTGGCCGCCCCTTATTACCTGACCAAACTGCTGCTGCCGGTCTTTTCGCCCGGCGCGTCGGTGATCAACCTCTCCTCCTCCCGCGCCTTCCAGTCGCAAAAGGGGACGGAAAGTTATTCCGCCGCCAAGGGCGGCATCACGGCGCTGACCCACGCGATGGCCGTCAGCCTGTCCGGGCGCGTGCGCGTCAATGCCATCGCCCCGGGGTGGATTAACACCACGGAATCTGTTTTTGAAGGCGCGGACAAGGCTCAGCATCCCGCGGGCCGTGTGGGCGCGCCTGAAGACATCGTGAACGCCGCGCTCTTTTTAGCGTCAGAAAAAGCCTCCTTCATCACCGGACAAACCCTGCTGGTTGACGGCGGGATGAGCAGGCTCATGGTCTATCACAACGATGAGGGCTGGACTTACAGCCCGGACTAAACCCTGCTGTTCATTCGCTGAAGCCCTCCGCGATTTTGCGCAATGCGGGGATCCGGAGGGCTTTCGTATTTATAGATGCAGTTCCAAACCCATGACAGTTATTTCAGCCCATGGGGAGCGTTTGTTTTACAATCATTTCATCCTGAACAACTTGACCTGATTACCTTGCTTTGTTAGGATTAACCGGTCTTCCAAAATTTTGGAAGCATACTTTAGAAAGTGGTGAAAACTGATGAGATTAAATGGACGCAGAACCTTGTCCGCACTCCTGGTGATGGTCAGCATTTTTCTGCTGATTCCAAATTTGACGATGGCTGAGGCCAACGCGAAAGAGCTGGAATACGCCTACCTGGATGCAGACGCCTCCTTCTTGATCCGCGGCGAAAAGGTCAAGATTACCGCCGTGGTTCCCGACACCAAGGGGCTGACCTTTGAGTTTACTCTTTTCCGCTCCGAGGACCGTGCGGCCAAAAAAGAGTTTGAGTATGTGACTAAGCAGAAGAAATCCAAAAAGAACGTCTTTGAGTTCACCCCCAAAAAACTGGGCCAGTACTACCTCGAGGTCTGGATTTATGACAAGGAGCACCGCTCCAAGAAAATCAACAGCGAGGTCTTCTATGCCTATGAGCCGGAGGACCGCAAGGACGTTACCAAGCTGCCCGGCAAGGTGCTTTCCATTGTGGAAGAAGCCAAAGCCCAAAATTTTGAGACGGAGTATGACGCCGCCCTCTGGCTGCATGACTGGCTCACCCACAACGCCTATTATGACGAGCCCATGACCATCCACACCCCCGAAGGCGTTCTTCTGCAGGGAACCGGCGTATGCGAAAGCTATGCCTTGGCCTATCACATGCTTCTGCATGAGTACGGCATCGACAGCGTTTACGCGACCGGCTACAGCCGCGGCGAGCTTCACGCCTGGGACCTGGTCAAGATCGACGGGGAGTGGACCTATGTGGACGCAACCTGGAATGATCCAGCCGGTGGCACGGATGCGGTCAGCGGCAAGGAAGGCTATGACTACTTCGGCATGAACGACGCGCTCATGAGCCGCGACCATGACTGGACTTACGGCAACGTCAACATCCCGCCCAAGGCAGAGACCCTGAAGCACAACTACCTCTTAAAGAACGGCGCCAAGCCCTTCTCCAGCGAGGAGGAGCTTTATGCCCTGTTAAGCGAGGAACTCACCAACAAAGAGCCCAAAATCAACTATACCTACCACGGCGATGACAAGTATTTTGATGTCAGCTACCTCATTGAGCGCTGGATGAAGTCGAACAACCGCAAGTTCTTTGTGGACACCTACCAGTGGGGTGGCTCCAAGTTCTCAGGCAACATGAGCGTTACCTACAAGGACATGGAGGGCTATGACACCTTCGTTGACGAGGCGGAGTTCACCCAAAAGGTGGAGGAGATGGTGAAATCCAAGCCCGCCTCCATTAAGATGGCCTATGTCGGGGATGATAATTATTTTGACTGCGGTATTTTTATCCGCAAGTGGCTGGACAAAAATGCCCGCCGCCTGTTCATCAGCAATTATTCCTACACCTATTATCCCTTCAGCGTTGACATCACCGCGGAATACAAGGATGTGGAAGGCTACACCTTCTTTAAGGATGATGCGGAACTGGCAGCGGCGCTCCAAAACATTCTGGACACCAAGGCCACCGAAATGAAGCTGTACTACACAGGCGATGATAATTTCTACAACCTGAAATGGAAGGTTGACGACTGGCTTCGCGAGAACCGCGATGACATCAAGAATGTGGGCGGCGTTGGCTACACAGGGACGGACGCCGACCTGACGCTTGAGTGGAACTGATCCTCTCTTCTCTTGCATGAATGACAAGGAAGGCTTTCCTGGATTATTGCGAAGGGCTTGAAGGCGCGGTGTTGGACTGCCCCTTTCCGATGGACGCCCTGACCACCGTGGCCAGGCATGAGAAAAACAGGCGTTGGTTCGCCATCCTCATGCAAAAGGACGGAGCGGACTTCGCCAACCTCAAGTGCGAGCCGGCACAGGGCGCCCTTATGCGCGCGAGCTTTCAGGGAATCAGACCGGGATACCACATGAACAAGGAACACTGGATCTCAGTCTTTCTTGATTCCGATGTTCCACCAGACATCATCAAAAAACTGGTTTTGGACAGCCATGCCCTGACCGCGCCCAAAATGCGGAGGGTGAAGCTAAAACAGGAGATTACCTAATCAATATCACCGGGGTCATTGCGATTCCGGTGTTTATCTTTAGTTTTCTGCTATTTTTTATGAATATTGGGGTCCGGGGAGGAACTCCCCGGGCAGGGGTTTGGGGACGAGGTCCCCAAAGTGTTCCCCGCTACCCCGGCTCCTGCCCCTCACATCGTCCTCATGATCTCCGACACGATCCGAAAGCAGTCATCAGACGCCGCCTCAAACATCCTGGTAAACTCCTCTGCGCCTCCATGCAGGGTGTCTGAGATCCCCTTGATGAACAGGCAGGGGATGTCGTGCATGTCACAGATCAATTGAATGGCAGCTGCCTCCATTTCCACGATGTCGCAGTTGAAGGTCTGGTGAAGCCAGCGCTTTTCATCCGCTGTTCCCACGAACTTATTCCCGGACGCGCAGGTGACGCGCCTCAGTTCCGGCACAATGGCCAGCGCTTTTTGAATCAGGCTTTCATCAGCCGGCAGGTAGATGCCGGGGTAGCGCTGATGCCGCCCGGGTTCACCGCCATCTATCTCGGAGGTGTCAAACATATAGTCCACGATCTTCTCCACCACGCAGGTGTTGCCCAGGGACACGTCTTCCCTAAGGGAGCCTACGATGCCGAAGTTGATGATGAGGTCAACCTTGTATACGGAGATCAGGATCTCCGTCGCCGCGGCCGCGAATGTCTGGCCCGCGCCTGAATGGATCACAAAGGTGGTCTGCCCGTGGATCTCAAAGATGTATACGGCAAACTTCCCGATCTTCTCTTCCCTGATCAGTTTGAACCCGCTTTTGATGACTGCGCCGATCTCAACCGCCACCAGCATGCCCAGTTTCATTGCCGTTCCTCCCGGTATCAAAGTCTTTCATTATCCTGCCACACAGGGCGCTTAATTTCAATCATAGCTCAAAAAAACGGGCGCTTGCCTTTGTATTCCTCTGGTTTTTCTTGTCCTGATCGCGCGCTGATGCCTTGACAATTCTCCTGTGTCTGCTATTCTCCAACTAAGTTCATATCTCTTTGGATAGAGGTGTGGGGAGCAAGAGTACCCGGGGGAAGCCGCCTGACGGTGATGATCCCCGGCAAAAGGGCTTCCCACCGAAACGGAGCGAAGTTCAGGGCTTCCTTCGTTGGTTGCCGGGACAAGATGCCGGTGACTGTCACAGCGGACGCTGTGGAGCGCTATCGGTTCTGATGCCGTGTTCAGGCAGCGAGGGCTCAGCGCTCGGACTGCCTGATTATTATTTTTGGAGGAAACAGCAATGAAAAGATTATTATCCCTTGTCCTGGTCCTGATGATGTTCCTTGGCTTATCCGCCGGCGCAGAGACCCTGCGCGTGGGCATGGAGTGCAATTACGCGCCCTTTAACTGGACACAGACAGAAGCCTCAGACTACGCGGTTCCCATCAAGGAAGGCGGATACGCGGACGGCTATGACGTGCAGATTGCCCGCATCGTCGCGGAAAAACTGGGCATGGAGCTTGAGATCGTCAAGACCGAGTGGGACGGCCTGCCTGTCGGCCTCACCAGCGGCAAGATCGACGCCATCATCGCCGGCATGAGCCCCACGGAAGAGCGCATGATCACCATCGACTTCTCCGATCCTTATTACGAGTCGGACCTGGTCATCGTGGTCAAAAAGGACGGCCCCTATGCCAATGCCACAAGCCTGAAGGACTTTGAGGGCGCCAAGATCACCGGCCAGCTCAACACCTTTCATTACAGCGTCATCGAACAAATCCCCGGCGTCAACAAGCAGACCGCGCTTGAGACCTTCACCGCCATGATCGTGGCCCTGGCTTCAGGCCGCATTGACGGCTATGTGTCCGAGCGCCCCGGCGCCCAGTCCGCCATCATCTCAAACCCCGAGTTTACCTTCGCCGCCTTTGAGGACGGGCAGGGCTTTGAGACCCTGGCCAGCGACACCACCATCGCTGTCGGCCTGCAAAAGGGCAGCGAACTGCGCGAAAAGATCAACGCCATCCTGGCTGAGATCACGGAGGAGCAGCGCCTCACCCTGATGGAAGAAGCCATGGCGCGCCAGCCGCTGAGCGAGTAAGCGCCGTCTTGTCCCGGGGGAAAACCCCGGGACTTCTCAATCATTTATGGAGGGAATTTCCTCCTGATCGGAGACAATTTGCCTACGACTTTTTTTGGCTGGGTGACCTTCTTAGCCCAGAAATACTGGCCGCTCTTCCTGACCGGCGCGATCAACACCCTGCTCATCGCCCTGGTTGGCACGGCGGTGGGCTTTGCCTTGGGTCTTCTGGTCGCCATCGCGCGCACAATCAACCTGCGGCGCGGGGCAGGGCGTTTGAAGCGCTGGAGCCTTGCCGCGCTCAAAGGCTTTTTAACCGCGTATATTGAGATTTTCAGGGGCACGCCGATGATCGTGCAGGCCATGGTGGTGTACTATGGCGCTTCCCAGTACCTGGGGATCAATATCCCGGCAATGGCGGCGGCCTTTGTGGTGGTGTCCGTCAACACAGGCGCCTACATGGCGGAGATCGTCAGGGGCGGCATCCTGAGCATTGACAAGGGGCAGACGGAGGCGGCCATCGCGGTGGGCATGACCCACTGGCAGATGATGACCGGGGTCATCCTGCCCCAGGCCATCCGCAACATCCTGCCCTCTGTCGCCAACGAATTTGTGGTCAACATCAAGGATTCCAGCGTCTTAAACGTCATCTCCGTGACCGAAGTCTTCTTCATGTCCAAATCCGCCGCGGGCACCTATTACCGCTATTTTGAGGTCTTTTTCATCACCGCTGTCATTTACTTTGTGCTGACCTTCACCTTCACCAGGCTGCTGAGGCTGCTGGAGAACAAGCTGTCCGGTTCCTCCAGCTACACCGTCTACGGCTCCCAGACCGACCCGAAGGCGGAGATCGAGTACAAAAAGGAGGCGCAGTGATGAAGCCGATCCTTGAAGTTAAAAATCTGGTCAAGCGCTTTGGCGCGAACCAGGTGCTCTGGGGCATTGACATGCAGGTTCAGGCCGGCCAGGCGGTCTGCGTGATCGGGCCTTCCGGCTCCGGCAAGTCCACCTTCCTGCGCTGCATCAACCTTTTGGAGATGCCGGATGAAGGGCAGATCCTCTTTCATGACAAGGACATCCTGGACCTGCCCCCAAGCTTGCTGCACGCGAAGATCGGCATGGTCTTCCAGCAGTTCAACCTGTTCAACAACCTCACTGCGCTTCAAAACTGCATCATCGGCCAGCGCAAGGTCTTAAAGCGCAGCGAGGATGAGAGCACGAAGAAGGCCATGTTCTACCTGGAAAAGGTGGGTATGCTGCCCTACCGGGACGCCCGGCCTTCCCAGCTGTCCGGCGGCCAGAAGCAGCGCGTCGCCATTGCCCGCGCGCTTTGCATGGACCCGGAGATCCTGCTGTTTGACGAGCCCACAAGCGCCCTGGACCCTGAAATGGTGGACGAGGTGCTGTCCGTCATCCGCACGCTCAAGGACGGCGGCCTCACCATGCTCATCGTCACCCATGAGATGGCCTTCGCCAGAGACGCAGCCGACCGCGTGGTGTTCATGGACGTGGGCAGGATCGTGGAGGACGACGACCCCAAGACCCTGTTTACCGCGCCCAAAAACCCGCGCACCCAGGCTTTCCTGGCCCGTACCATGCGCGGATAAACTAAAACCGCAAAAACCCCGGAACTGCCAAGACAGTTTCGGGGTTTTTGGTTGAAATCAGATCGTTTACTGCAGCTGACCGGTTAACCTCGGCTTTTCCCTTAGGGAAAAGGCCATATTCCGATCAGTTCTTTATCCCTGTTTATTTGTGCTTCAGGGCTTCCTTGATGATGCGGGACAGTTTGGTCTTGTTGCCGTAGTTGAGGGAACCCCAGCGGTAGATTTTGATGCTCAGGTAGGCGAAGAAAACCACAAAGGCGATCATCAAAACGCCCGCGATGATCAGTTCAGCCGTGGGCACGGTGGATACGCCCACGCGCAGCGGCATCACCATCACCGAGGTGAAGGGAATGATGCTGCCCGCCACCGCAATCGCGCTGTTGGGGATGTTGGCAGTGAAGCTGGCCAGAATATAGCCCGCGATAAACAGGAACTGAACCAGCGATGTCGCGCTTGGCAGGTCTTCCATCTTGGACACCGTGGAGCCCAGCGCCGCGTACAGGAAGAGGTAGAGAATGAAGCCTGTGATGGTGAAGAACAGGTAGGTCAACAGGTAAGGAGTGGTGATGGAGCCTGAAACCATCATCAGGATCTCCGGCGGGTAGGTACTCTTGTTAAGCTGGAAGCCCACCACCCCCGCGAGGATGATAAAGCCAAACTGGATCACGGCTGCCAGGCCCGCCGCCATCACCTTGCCGATGATCAGCTGGGTCGGGCGGGTGGAGGTGATCAGGATTTCCATCGTGCGGCTGTCCTTTTCCCGCGCGATGATGGAGGACACGCTGGAGCCGTAGATCAGCACGATCATGTACACCAGCAGCATCAGCAAAAAGGTGATCATGTAGTTGCTCATGCTGTTTTGTCCCAGGATGGTGGTGGTGCCTTCCGCGTTCGCGCTCTGAATATCCTGGTAGTCAGCCGCGCTCAGGCCTTTTTCCACCATCAGTTTCTCACGCTTGTGGCTGGTCAGGATCTCGCCAAACTGCATGTCGCGCCTGTCTTCCATGGATTTGTCCTGGTACAGCGCCTCATAGGACAGGTCCTCAGGGTTTACCACAAAGCCTACTTCGACTTCCTTGTCATTCAGCGCTTTCACCAGGGCTTCACGGTCGGGATAGCTGGGGGCGTCTTTGCCCAGGATCGTTTCAAGCAAGGCCTGGGCCTCGCCCTCGCTTTTGACGTAGCCCGCGCCTGAGATCGCGCTCTGCGGCAGGCCCTGATCATCCCCGCCGCCTGAAAACAGGCTGATGATGCGGGGCAGGCTGGTCACAAGCAGCACGATTATCATGATGACCAGGGTGGTCACAATGGCGGTGCGCTTGGCCATCTGCGTTTTAAATTCAAAGGCGAATACGGTCTTAAAATCTCTCATTCTTTTTCACCCACTTTTTCAATGAAAATGTCCGTCAGGCTGGGCTCAAAGGCGCCAAACTGCTGGATCGGCCGGTTCATATCAGCCAGCCAGTTCAGCAGGCCGCCCTGCAGGTCCTCACCCTTGGTATCCAACACCAGGCCATCTTCCCACGGGATGACAGCAAGGGCGGGGAAGGCTTTTTTGATTTGATTGCTTAATTCATTTTGATCCATGTCCGGCATGGACAGGTACAGCTTGCCCCGGCCCTCTTCCTGCTTGATCTGGTCCAGGTCGCCGCTTAGCACGATGTTTCCGTCATGGATCAGGGTTACGTCGTCGCACACTTCCTCCACATAGCTCATCTGGTGGGAGGAGAAGATGACCAGTTTGCCCTGCTTCACAAATTCGGCGATGATGTCCTTGAACACCTGGGAGTTTACCGGGTCAAGGCCGGAGAAAGGCTCGTCCAGGATCAGGATGTCCGGCTCGTTTAAAAAAGCCTGCGCGATCTGGATCTTTTGCTGGTTGCCCTTGGACAGGGTTTCCAGCTTCTTGTTGCGGTAGTCGTTCAGGCTGAAGCGATCCACCCAGTAGTCCGCGCTTTTGGTAGCCTCCTCTTTGCTGGCGCCCTTGAGCATCGCGAAATAGACCAGCTGGCTGATAACCGCATTTTTCTGGTACATCCCGCGCTCCTCAGGCAGGTAGCCGATGCGCATTTTCCGCGGCTCAAACACCTTGTCATCCAGCAGGAACTGGCCGCTGTCCTGGCGGAACACGTCCATCAGGCAGCGGATGGTGGTGGACTTGCCCGCGCCGTTGCGGCCCAAAAAGCCCATCGCGCGGCCGGATTCCACGGCAAATGAAATCCCGTGCAGGATCTCTCTCTCGCCAAAACTTTTTTTGATGTTTTGTACTTCCAGCTTCATACAGTCTCCTTTAAGGCAAATATGCCCCAAAAAAGTATAACACAGCCTGCTGACCCGCATTTTGTATTCGCTGTTATTTTATGAAGATTTTACACTTTGCTGGTGCCGGCTTGCGCTGTTTTGCCCCTTTGACGGTCAAAGACCTTGAAAAAACGGTCAAAATCGGGCTATAATCCATGCAACAAAATGATTGGAGAAAAACATGATCGCATTGGGTTGTGACCACGCGGGCTTTCCGCTGAAGGAAGAGATTATCGCGCTTTTAGAGGAGCGCGGGCTTGCGTACAAGGATTTTGGCGTCCATCAGAACGAGCGCGCGGATTACCCGGTCTACGGGCGCAAAGCGGCGGAGGCGGTGGCCTCGGGCGAGTGCGAATACGGCCTTGTTTTCTGCGGCACCGGAGTGGGCATTTCCATTTCCGCCAACAAGGTGCCGGGCATCCGCTGCGTGGTCTGCTCGGAGACTTATTCCGCCGTCCTCGCAAGGCAGCACAACGATGCCAACATGCTGGCCTTGGGCGCCAGGGTGGTGGGTCCCGGCCTTGCCCGGATGATCGTCAGCCAGTTTCTGGACGCCTCCTTTGAGGGCGGCCGCCACGCTGCCCGCGTCGCCCTCATCCATGAGATCGAGCAGGACTACCTGGATCAAATCCCCAGCGGGGCGGAGAAAGATGTTCTTTAATACTGAACTCCATCATAAATGCTTTGATGTGCCGGATCTTTTGCGCCTCCGCGTTGCCGCGTCACCGTAACCTGCGCTCTCATCCCGGTGCGGACTTCGTCCTCCCGGGCTTAACGCTCCGGTACGGCTCCTTACCGCTCAAAGGCAGGCCTTTGAGCGA
>JASGUQ010000029.1 GCA_030057655.1 Bacillota bacterium | reverse complement strand
CCACCGCACCAGCGGGGAATAAAATCCGAGGAACTGGAACCTGAAGTAACCGATGGCTTTTGGTATTTAAGAAGGGTACCGGCGGGGATTTTCTTGAAACAAAACCCCCGCACCCCTCTGTGCATTTACTCGTTCGTTCAGTATTAGAACTTTATTTTTGAGGTTGTTGGCATGAAAGAAAAAATGAGCATTCAGGCCCTGGCTGCGGGCGGCATCATCGCGGCGCTGTATGTCGCGCTGACAATGCTGTTCGCGCCCATCAGCTTTGGGCAGATCCAGTTCCGCATCTCGGAAGCCCTGACCCTGCTGCCGGTCCTGTCCGTTTCCAGCGTGCCCGGGCTGTTTGTGGGCTGCCTGCTGTCCAACCTGATCGCGGGCCAACCCTGGCAGGACGTTGTGTTTGGCTCCCTCGCCACCCTTGTGGCCGCCATCCTGACCCGCCAGTTCAGGAAGAACATCTGGCTCGCGGCGCTGATGCCCGTTGTGATGAACGCGGCGGTCATCGGCCTGATGCTGCACTTTGTGTACGGCCTGCCGCTGTACATCTCCTTCCTCACGGTGGGCGCGGGCCAGGCGCTGGTGTGCTACCTGCTTGGCGTGCCGATGGTGAAGGTGCTGGAGAGCAGGAAGATCAACCTGTATTAAGCGAAGCATTTATAAACAGGCATGAAAAAAGCAACCCCTTTGGGCTGCTTTTTAATTCTCATGCGGTTTTGGCGTTTGTCCGTGTTTACCGCCCCCTGTGATACAGTTTCCTGCTCTGGTAGTGCGGGTCGCAGGTCAGGTTGACGCCCAGGCGGCGGAAGATGTTTTCATCCACGGCTGAAAGGATGACAGAGGTGTGCACCTCGCAGCCCTTGAGCAGGGGCAATTGGGACATCGCCAGGGCGGCCTTCTTGCTGCTTGCCGCGGTGATGGACAGGGCCACCAGCACCTCGTCGGTGTGCAGCCTGGGGTTGTTGTTGCCCAGGTAGTCAAGCTTCAGGCTCTGGATGGGCCCGATGACCTCCGGCGGGATCAGCTCCTCATTCTTGGGGATGCCAGCCAGCATCTTGAGCGCGTTGAGCAAAAGCGCGGAGGACGCGCCAAGCAGGCTGGAGGTCTTGCCGGTGATGATGGCGCCGGAGGGCAATTCAATGGCCGCAGCGGGATTTCCAGTCGCGTCCGCGCGCTTTCTGGCAGCGGCGATCACCGGGCGGTCCTCATCAGAAAGGTTCAGCTGCTGCATCAAAAGGCGGAGCTTGTTGACCTCCTCCTCGCTCGCGTCCCCCCTGCGCTGGTCGCAAAGGGTGGTGTACAGGCGCCGGATGACCTCCTGTTTGGCGGAATGCTCCACCAGGTCGTTGTCTATGATGCAGTTGCCCACCATGTTGACGCCCATGTCCGTCGGGGACTTGTAGGGCATATCGCCCCAAATGCGCTGGAAAATGGCGGACAGGATGGGAAACATCTCGATGTCGCGGTTGTAGTTGACCGCCAGTTCGCCATAAGCCTCCATATGGAAGGGGTCGATCATGTTGACGTCGCCCAGGTCCACCGTGGCCGCCTCATAGGCAATGTTGACCGGGTGCTTCAAGGGCAGGTTCCAGATGGGGAAGGTCTCAAACTTGGCAAAGCCGGCCTTGATGCCCCGCTGGTGATCCTGGTAGAGCTGGCTCATGCAGACCGCCATCTTGCCGCTGCCAGGCCCCGGCGCTGTCACCAGCACCAGCGGCCGGCTGGTCTCAATGTACTCATTTTTGCCGTAGCCCTTGTCGGACACCACCAGGGCGATGTCGGTGGGGTAGCCGGCAATGGGGTAATGGATGTATACGCGGATGCCCTGGCTGCGCAGGCGCTTTCTGAAGGACACGGCCTGGGGCTGGGCTTTCCACTGGGTGATGACCACGCTCTCCACCAGCATGTCCACCGCGCGGAAGGCGTCGATCAGCCTTAAGACGTCCTGGTCATAGGTGATGCCCAGATCGCCCCTGGACTTGTTCTGCGCGATGTCGTCCGCGCTGATGGCGACCACGATCTCCGTCTGATCAGACAGGCTTCTGAGCATGCTGATCTTGCTGTCCGGCAAAAAACCGGGCAGCACCCGGGCGGCGTGGTTGTCGTCAAACAACTTGCCGCCCAGTTCCAGGTAGAGCTTGCCGCCAAATTGCCTGATGCGCTCCAAAATCTTTTCGGATTGGGTGCGGGTGTAGAGTTCATGGTCAAAACCTACGCGCATACGTCCTCCTCATGTCGTATAAAAAACCATCCTCAGTTAAAAATCACACAAAAATTATTTTAATCCACTCTGCGCTCAAATGCAAATAAAATCACATATTCATGATGATTTTTGGGGGTTTTGACGTTTGCCTTCGCAGCAAGCGCGATTACCGGCCCAAAACCCGCTGGCTGATTGACGTCAAAAGGCCGCGCGTTTGCGGCCTTTTGTTGAAAATCTGGAAAGTATGGCTTTTATGCTGTTACCGGGCGCTGTCCTGCACATAGAGGACGCGGGGGCCCTCATTCATGGGCGCAGCGGGAGCAGGAACCGGCTCAGGCTGGGGGTTGTTGCGCTCACGCAGGAACTTTTCCGCGATCTGCGGGAAAAGGGCGTAGCTGAGCACGTCCTCTTCGCTCCTGGCAAACTCGCGCGTGTCCTCGCGCAGCTTGTCCATCTCCGGCGCGATCAGATCGGCAGGGCGCACGGTGATAAGCTCCTCGTCCCCCAGCGCCTGACGCTGCACATCCGGGTTGATGGGGCCGGGCAGACGGCCGTAATCGCCGCGCAGAAGCCCCTTGGACTCCTTGGTGAAGCTCTTGTAGCGGCCCTGGAGCACGTTGAACACGGCCTGGGTGCCCACGATCTGGCTGGTGGGGGTCACCAGCGGCGGATAGCCAAAGTCCTCGCGCACGCGCGGTACTTCCTGGAGCACCTGATCATACTTGTCCAGGGCGCGGGCATCCCGCATCTGGCTATACAGGTTGCTGAGCATGCCGCCGGGCACCTGATAGATCAGGGCGTTCACGTCCGTCCGCAGCACCTGGCCGGGCACAAAGAAGCCGTCCTTTTCCAGGCGGTCAGCCACGGTCTTAAAGTGGTTGGCGGCGGCGGTCAACTTCTTCAAGTCAAGCCCGGTATCCCAGGGCGTTCCCTGAAGGGCGGCCACGACCGACTCGGTCGCGGGCTGTGCGGTGCCGCTGCCCAGGGGGGAGAGAGCGCAGTCCACGATGTCCACACCCGCGCGGGTCGCGGCCAGGTAGGTCTCCGTCCCGATGCCCGCGGTGTTGTGGGTGTGCAGGTGGATGGGCACCTTGATGTGCTTTTTCAGCGCGCGCACCAGGCTGCTGGCCGCTTCAGGAAGCAGGAGGCCCGCCATGTCCTTGATGCAGATGGTGTCTGCGCCTTCCTTTTCCAATTGCCTGGACAGGTCGACAAAGTACTTCTCATCGTGCACGGGGCTTAGGGTGTAGCTGATGCAGGCTTCGACCAGGCCGCCGTACTTTTTAACGGCGCGCATGGAAGCCTCGATGTTGCGCAGGTCGTTGAGCGCGTCAAAAATACGCACAACGTCAATGCCGTTTTTGATGGACAGGCGGACAAACTCATCCACCACGTCATCGGCATAGTGCTTGTAGCCCAGCAGGTTCTGCCCGCGCAGAAGCATCTGGAGTTTGGTGTTGGGCATGGCCTTTTTCAGGGCGCGCAGGCGCTCCCATGGGTCCTCTTTCAGGAAGCGCAGGCAGGTGTCAAAGGTCGCACCGCCCCAGACTTCCAGGGACCAGTAGCCCATGCTGTCCAGCAGTTCCGCCGCCGGCAGCATCTCATCCGTGCGCATGCGCGTGGCAGCCAGGGACTGGTGCGCGTCGCGCAGGATGGTATCGGTAATTTGCAGTTTCTTCGGTTCCATCTTTACTCCTTATTAACCAAACAGCGCGATGAGAACACCGGCCGCGATGGCTGAGCCGATGACACCGGCTACGTTGGGGCCCATGGCGTGCATGAGCAGGTAGTTGCCGGGCCGCGCCTTTTGTCCCTCAACCTGGGAGACGCGCGCGGCCATGGGCACGGCGGACACCCCGGCTGAGCCGATCAGGGGGTTGATCTTTTCCTTAAGGAAAAGGTTCATGAACTTGGCCAAAAGCACGCCGCCGGCGGTACCCAGACCAAAGGCGAAGACGCCCAGAAGCATGATCTTAATGGTGGACCAGGAAAGGAAGGCTTCCGCGGTCGCAGTGGCTCCCACTGAGAGACCCAGGAAGATGGTGACGATGTTCATCAGCTCATTCTGCGCGGTCTTGCTCAGCCGTTCTGTGACGCCGCTCTCCTTGAGCAGGTTGCCCAGCATCAGGCTGCCGACGAGCGGCGCTGCGGAGGGCACCAGGAAGGCCACGAACACGATGACCATAATGGGGAAAACGATCTTCTCCGTACGGGAAACCGTGCGCAGGGGCTTCATGATGATCTCGCGCTCTTCCTTGGTGGTCAGCGCGCGCATGATGGGCGGCTGGATCACCGGAACCAGCGCCATGTAGGAATAAGCGGCAACCGCGATGGGGCCAAGCAGCTCAGGAGCCAGCTTGCTGGCAACAAAGATGGCCGTGGGGCCGTCCGCGCCGCCGATGATGCCGATGGAGCCGCTCTGCGGCCCTGTGAAGCCCAAAAAGAGCACCGCGCCAGTGTAGGTCAAAAAGATGCCCAGTTGCGCGGCCGCGCCCAGCAGCAGGCTCTTGGGGTTGGCAAGCAGCGGGCCAAAGTCGGTCATCGCGCCAACGCCCACAAAGATCAGGCAGGGGTAGATGCCCAGTTTGACGCCCAGGTACAGGTAGTCCAGCAATCCGCCGCCTGCGGACAGGGCGCGCCAGTCAATCACGCCGCCGGAGAAAAACTCCCCATGGTAGATGTTTGCGCCCGGCAGGTTGCTCAGCAGCATGCCCGTGGCGATGGGCAGGAGCAGCAGCGGCTCAAACTTGCGTACAATGGCCAGGTAGAACAGCACACAGGCGATCAGGATCATGATCAAATAACGGAAATCCCCGGCCAGCAGATAAAAACCCGTCTGCTTCAGGAATTCTATAATAGTATGCATGGCGTCTCCTTACTGGAGCACGCACAGCAGCGCGTCGGTATCCACAGAGACGCCGGCCTGCACATGAACCGAGGCCACCACGCCATCCCGCGGGCAGATGATCTCGTTCTCCATTTTCATTGCTTCCAAAACCATTAGAATCTGGCCCTTTTTGACCGCGCTGCCGGGCTGCACGTTGACAGAGAGAATGTTGCCCGGCATGGGGCTTGTGACCTTCTCGCCTGCCGCGGGAGCAGCGCTTTGCGCAGGAGCGGGAGCAGCGGGGGCTGCGGGAGCGGGGCTTTGCGCCGCTGCGGGCACTTCGCTGAGCAGCTCGACGCCCACTTCGTATGCTGTTCCGTCCACGATAACCTTGTACTTTTTCATAACCTTTTATCTCCTCTCAAAAGATACGATTTTAAAACCGGGGGCATTGACACCTTCCGCTTCAGCAATGACCGCCGACGCGATCGCCAGAAGCTTTTTCCTGTCCGCGACAGCAGGCTGCGCTGCGGCCGGCTGCTGCGCAACTGCGGCAGGCTGTGTTTCGGGTTTGCTGTCCTTGACGCCGGCAAAAACGATCCGCAGCAAGTTGCACAACAGCACCATCAGGCTCAGACCCAAAAAGACGATGCCCATTCCAAGGAGCACCACCATCCACCAAGGGGTTGCCATCTGTTCTTCCTCTCCTTTTCTTGGTATCAAGGGCTCAGATCCGCCTGCCCCGGACACACATATTTAAAATATAGACTTCTTTCCCGCCCGATCTTTTTCGCATCAAACACCAGACCCAAAGATCCAAGTGGCTGAAAACAACCAAAGACCTTCAGCGTATAAAAGCGCCTACTTCTTATCATAACCGCTGAGCTGTTTTTGGTCAAACTTTTATTTGTTTTCCTTGAAGTAAAAACGGGAATTGAACAAAAAAAGAATTTGCCCGTCAGCGTTCTGTTTAACAGGGTATCTAAATACGCAATCAGCCCCCGCCTGACGGCGGGGGCTGGTATCTTGGTCGTATTTTTCCGGATCAGCGGTTCCTTCTGGTATCGCCCAGTATCCGCGCGTAATCAGCCGGGCGCTCCAGCACGCGGGCGCAGCCAAGCGCGATGCATTCCTGGGGATGCTCCGCCACAAAAACAGGAATCTGCATCTCCCGCTCAATGACCTCCCTCAGGCCGCGCATCCTTGCGCCGCCGCCGGTCAAAAGGATGCCGTCGTCAAAGATGTCGTTGGCCAGTTCCGCCGGGATGTGCTCAATCACGCTGTGCAGGCCTTCAATCAGGGCGTGCAGCGGTTCCTCCGCGGCTTCCGCGCACTCGGCGCTGGTGATGTCCGCCTGGCGGGGGAGGCCGGAGACCAGGTTGCGGCCGGCCGCCGGAAGGCTTAAGGCGTTTTGTTCCTGAATGTCCGCGGTGCCGATGGCGCTTTTTAAGTCCTCCGCCGTCCGCCAGCCGATCAGCAGGTTGTGCTTTAAGCGGATGTAGCGGATCAGGGCCTCTGTAAAGGCGTCGCCGGCGGTGCTTAAAATGCTGCGCGCCATGATCTCGCCGGAGGAAATAACGGCGATGTCCGTGGTCGCCCCGCCGATGTCCACCACCATGCGGCCGTTAACCTCGTTGATGAGCATGCCGGCGCCCAGGGCAGCCGCCAGGGGGCGCTCTATGATCTGGGTGCGTCTGGCGCCCGCTTCCAGCATGCCCAAAATCAGCTGGCGCTTTTCGATCTCATTGGACGTGGCCGATACGCTCATGATGGCGCGGGGACGGTTGAACAGGTGCTTGCCGACCGCGCGCATGACAAAATAGTTGAGCATGATGGACAGCATGTCAAAGTCCTGGATGGTGCCCTTTTGCAGGGGCCTGACCACCGTGATGCCGACCGGTTCCCGTCCGATCATCTGATAGGCCTCAAGGCCGATGGAGATGATGTTGCGTGTTTCATGGTTCACCGCCAGCACAGCGGGCTCATTGGTAATGACCCCTTTGCCGCGCTCCGCGATGATCACGTTGGACGAACCCAGGTCAATGCCGATATCCTCAACAGAAGCCATCGGAACTCTCCTCACTTGAGTGAAATACTGAAATCAAACGCAGGATTGTCATAGTTGCGCGTTCAATTTTCAATACTATATCACACATTGGTAACAAATGCCACATTTTCTTAAAAATTTCCGGTTTTGGGGCAGGCATCCCCACTTTTTAGCCTTTTCCTGCCCGAAAACAGGCTTCTAATACATGTTTTTCTCAAATCTGAGGGGCGGAGGTCCACAGGGAGCGGCGCCCCAGCACGTCGATGATCAGGATGGCGACCGTGCCCCTCAGCAGGGGCACCTCCAGGGATCGTTCAAGCGCCGGGGTCTGCTTGGCGCGAAGGGAGGAGGCATAGGCCACGAACTCGCCCTTGTTGATCAGCCCCGCGTACCACTGATCCACCGTTTCAAGACCGGACAGGTCCAGGTTTTTGGGCGTCTTGTGGACCTTGTCATAATCCTCGGGCGCAGTGGTGTAGGCGTTGAGGATGACCGTGTAAAAGCCGATGCCCGGGATGCAGGAAGCATCAACCAGGGCGTCCACCGCATCAAAGGGAGCCTGGCAGACCAGGCGGTAGGGCGAAAGCCGCTTGCGGCTGACCGCGAAGGAAAGGGCGCTTTTGTCCACCCCCAGGAAGCGGCGACCGTTGACTGCCGCGCTTTGAAGCGTTGTGCCTGAGCCGCAGGTCAGATCCGCGACCAGGTCCCCCGGCCTTGTCGTGGACAGAATGATCCTGTCCAGAAGCGACTGGGGCTTTTGCGTGGGATAGCCGGTGCGCTGGGGATCCTTTTGCTGCATTTGGCTGACGTCGCTCCACACGTCGTCCGGGTAGACCGGCTCGTCATCATAGTAGATGTATTTCTTCCCGCCTGAGATGATGCTGCGGTAAGAACGCCCCTTCTCATCCACATGGCGCTTTAAATGGTTGCTGCTGGTTTCCTTGCGGGCGACAGGCACCCGGGTGATGTCAAAATAATGCGCCTCGCTTTTGGCGTAAAACAGGATGGCGTCATGCTTGCGGCTGAAAAATCGCTTGCTGCGCCCGCCTGTCTGGTAGCTCCAGATCAATTGGTTGCGGAAATTGGAAGCGCCAAAGACCTCATCCATCAACAGCCTGCCCCTGGCCAGGGCATCGACCTCCAGGTGCACAAAGACGGAGCCTTCAGGCGTTAAAAGATCATGGGCCAGGACGAGCATGCGGCGCAGGTATTCCAAATAATCAGGGTCAGCGGGACCGGAATAATCCTGATAGACCGGCAAAAGGACGGACTGGCGGCTTGAAGCCCAGCCCGCTTCGCCCACGCGCTGCTTCAGGGTCTTGGTTGCCCCGCTGACGCCGGGCGGATCCAGGTAGACGGTCTGAACCTTGCCGTAAAACGCGCTCAGGTCGGTGTTTCCGGCATCACCGCAGATCAGCAGGCCGCCGTCCTGCTGAGAATCGTTGATCTCCCGAAAACAATCCGCACGCTGCCAGATCATGCAGTCCTCCCTAATCCCAAAGCGGCCTGGTCAAATCGCTGACCCATTCGTTCTCCCGGTGTGGTAGGTTCTTCAAACCGCAAACTAATGGTACACGATGCCGGAAGCCTTTGAAAATCGGACTTTTCGGACGTGTACCTTTCCCCAGCCCGGGGTACACGGAGGGGTACACGCAGGGGTACACGGATTTTTCGTGTACCCTTCGTCGTGTACCGTACACGAGCAGGGGTACACGACCTGTGAACGTTGAAAATAAAGGTTTCGGTGGCTGCAAGGGTACACGAAGGGTACACGAGATTGTCGCTGCTAGGGGTACACATTTTGCAGGGAAAAACGCCTGGAACACAGAAATAATTATTGTTCCAGACTAGAGAGGAGCTGATAGCATGGCTTTGTTTGAGCCGAAGAAGATCGTGAGAGTTGATCTGCTGGGCGTGACAACTGGCTTTGAAACAAAAGTGCTGGCAACTTACAACTTTCCTGTCTATAACTTTCTGATCCATTACGATGATGGTTCTACAGAACACAAAGAAATCGCTGCCGATGGTTATCTTCGAAAGGCCGAGATCGATAAGCTTCTTAAATACACAAACACTAATGAGGCTCCTCAGGTTGCTGCCGCACCGGTAGCGCCACTTGCCTCGTCTCGTGATAAAAGTGCTGTTTATGATGATCTGAAGAAGATCAAAGATCTTTTTGATGCTGGTATTCTGACAGAAGAGATGTACGAAAAAGAGAAAAAGGAACTTCTGGATGAATTGTCAAGCACTCCCTCAGCGGTAGTAAAAGCAGCTGCGGTTCCGACCATACCCCACAACCTGATAATTCACCGAGAGAAAAAACGCCCATGGGGTGAAGATAAGGTGGTTATTGTTTTAGATGGGAGAAGGCGGGAGGATCTTGACACAGATTCGGAAGTAAGGCTTTCTGTATCTCCAGGATCACATATTTTACAGTTCAGAAGAGGCCTTGCAGCCAAGTCTCAGGAATATTCTGTACAAATACTCGCAGACAAAGCAACTGAAGTTACCATATTAGCAAAACCAGTAGGCTTGCTTGGCCTTCAGGCAGAGATAAAAACAAAGACTTAAACGGGAGGATGCTTTCATGAAAAGATTGATAATTGGTCTGCTGCTTGTTACTTTTCTCTTCATCTCAACTTTTGCAAGTGCGGACACTATTGACCTCAAATCTATGACGATTGAGGAGCTACAAGCGCTAATTGATGCTGCTCAAGAAGAAATCAATCTACGGGAAGCTAATGCAGAAACTGCCTCCTTAGAAGAGAATCGATCTGAATATGCCTTTATCGATTCCTTATCAGTACAGGAACTTGTGGATGCTGCAGCAGCTGTTGATGAAGCGCTACGAGAAAAATTGGCCATTGATAGTTTTGATGTCCCTGTCGGAACTTGGACCGTTGGCAAGCATTTGAATAGTGGCCTTTATTCAATTATTCCGCAGAACGAAAGAGATAATGTTCACTGTACAATTGCTTTGAAGGAATTTAACAATGACTCAATCCAAATAAAGGGAGAGACAGAGTCTGGTTATTATCATCATCTGTTTGTCGAAGATGGGGATACAATTGAAGTGAAGTATAATGGGGTCACTTTCCTTTCTGGATCTCCGTGTCCTACCTTTGAAGGGGCAAATCCTCATAATTGTAAAATCTCCCTTTCTGAATATAGTGCCGGAGAACTTCAATCGCTTTTCTCTGCTATCGTTAAAAAGCTTGAAGGTGAAAGCATCCCAGCTTTCACCATTGATGCGGGAATATGGGTTGTTGGCAAAGATATTCCTGCCGGTACATATGATATTGATGCTCACGTGGACGGTAAAAATGGTAACTATGGTTTCTCTGTGTATGCGGAATCTAAACGCTTCGGACATGGAAAAGGCGTTGTATCAATGTATGGATATGGACAAAAACATGAAACTAAAGCGGCAAACATTGAATTAAAAGATGGATATTATGTGTTTGCGGATGGATGCATGGCAACCTTTACTGTTTCAGATACAAATGTTTTCTTCGGCCAGCAGTAAACATCATCTATATGAGAAAACCGGCTAATGCTATAGCACCGCTTCAAACGATTGCGGTGCATTTTTTTCTGCTGTCTTATAAACTGATCTCATTTCATCATTTCACAAGCGTGAAATAATATTGAAAATTCTTGAAAAATCGCCAGTCCTCGTTTATAATGAGCTGTACCGCTTTGCGGCACAATGCAATGACCTAAGGGAGGAACGATCATGGCGACAGGAACCACGACCGTAGGGTTTGAGCAGGAGCTTTGGGATGCTGCTGATAAGATGCGCACCAACATGGATGCTGCAGAATATAAGCATGTTGTACTGGGACTTATCTTTCTAAAGTATGTCTCTGATTCCTTCACTGAAAAATATGAACAGCTGAAAGCCGAAGGGTATGGAGATGAAGAGGATCGGGACGAATATCTGGCCGACAACATCTTCTGGGTGCCAAAGGAGGCTCGCTGGGAAGTGTTGACGGCGCATGCTACCAATCCGGATATTGGCGAAGTTATTGATGCCGCTATGGACGCAATTGAGAAGGAAAATGATTCGTTAAAAGGTGTTTTAACAAAGAATTATGCTCGTCCTGAACTAGATAAAGTTCGTTTGGGTGAGCTGGTTACAATGTTCAGTAATATCGAAGTGGGGTCATCTGCTGCTCAGGAGAAGGATGTGCTTGGTCGTGTTTACGAATACTTCCTCGGAAAGTTCGCATCTGCCGAAGGGAAATTGGGCGGCGAGTTTTATACGCCATCCTGTGTTGTGCGCACATTAGTTGAAATGATCGAGCCTTTCAGCGGTCAGATCTATGACCCCTGTTGTGGGTCGGGTGGAATGTTTTGCCAGTCGGCGCGATTTGTGAAGGAGCACCAAGGAAACATTCGCGGGCTTTCAATATTTGGACAAGAAAGTAATCCTACTACTTGGAAACTGGCAAAAATGAATCTTGCTATTCGTGGTCTTGAAGCAAATCTTGGCCCTCATAATGCCGATACATTCCATGATGATCTGCATAAAACTTTGAAGGCTAATTATATTCTGGCAAATCCTCCTTTCAATGTATCTGACTGGGGCGGAGAACGATTACTGGATGATATCCGATGGAAATATGGTATTCCTCCTGCTAGTAATGCCAATTTTGCCTGGCTTGAACACATGGTTCACCACTTAAATCCTTCCGGTGGAGTGGCAGGAACGGTTTTAGCAAACGGTTCATTGAGTAGTGCAACAGCAAATGAAGATGAAATAAGAAAAAAAATGGTACTGGGCGATGTTGTCGAATGTATTGTTTCATTGCCCGGACAACTTTTTTATTCAACTCCAATACCAGCGTCTCTTTGGATATTGAGGAAAGGTAATAGAGGATCTTCTACGGGAAAAATACTGTTTATTGATGCCAAGAAGCTAGGTCATATGGTAGATAGACGTGTGAAAGAGCTGTCTGATGAGGATATTTATTATATTGCTGAAACATATCACAAGTGGAAAAATGAAGAGGATTATGTTGACATCAAAGGTTTTTGCAAATCAGCGACATACAAAGAGATCGAACTACAGGACTATATTCTTACCCCGAGTAAGTATATTGAAGCTAAAGAGGAAGAACCAGATTCGGAGCCTTTTGATGTGAAAATGAAGAAGCTCTCACAGGAATTATATAAGCTATATGAAGAAGCTCATATACTCGAAACAGAAATCAAGTCAAAACTGGAGGTGATCAAAAATGGAGTTCAAGAAATATAAGGTTCGCGATGTATTATGTGATATCGCAATGGGGCCTTTTGGATCTAACATAAAAAGAGAATGCTTCGTTAGCAGTGGCGTACCTGTGCTGAACGGCAGCAATCTTACCGACATTTTTCTGGTGGAAACAAGCTTTAATTATGTTACTGAAGAGAAGGCTGATTCATTAAACAAGGCAAATGCGCATCGCGGCGATATTGTCATCACTCACAGAGGAACGCTTGGTCAAATAACTTACATTCCCGATGATTCATTATATGATAGATATGTGATTTCTCAAAGCCAGTTTAGGATCAGCTGCAATGAATTAGTAGATCCATGTTATTTTGTTTACTACTTTCATACGCCCGCAGGACAACATAAATTGTTATCTAATGCTTCGCAGGTAGGAGTTCCTTCTCTTGCACGACCTACTACCACTTTTCAGCAAATTGAAATAGAACTGCCATCCATTGATGAGCAGAAAAAGCTAGTGTCAATACTTATGTCAATCAGAAAGGGAATCAAAATTCACAATCAAATCAACGAAAACCTTTCATTACAGGCAAAAAATTTGTTCTTAGAATTCTCAAGCGGAAAGCTGAAACTGTAGACAATTAACGCATTTACAGAGAAAGGGTGAGCTGCATGGCTGTTGATGAAAGCACTCTTGAACACGCCATCATTTCTGAGCTCCAGACAAAAGGCTATGAATATCTGTATGGCCCAGATGTTGACCGCAAAAATAATGCAGGCATCGATGACTATCATGAGGTCATTCTGAAAGAATGTTTCTATTCCTCTATGTTGAATATCAATCCTGGTATCACGCATGAGCTCATTACCGAAGCATACAGAACGATCAAAAACCTCGGCTTTCTCAGCTTGGTGGAATTGAACGCCGCTTTTCATAGATATCTGATTGAGGGTGTTCCGGTTCCCTACCAGAAGGATGGCGAGAATCGCACTTTCACGGTAAAACTGGTTGATTTTAGCCACCCGGAAGCTAACGACTTCAAGGTCGTGAATCAGTTTACCGTAATCGAACATGAAAACAGACGTCCTGATGTTCTGATCTTCATCAACGGAATACCAATGGTTCTGTTTGAGCTGAAGAACATGGCCAACGCCGATACATCTATTCTGAACGCTTATAACCAGGTGAGAAATTACCAGCATGCAATTCCGTCCCTGTTCTGGTATAACGCCTTTAATGTTATTAGCGACGGAATCAGCACCCGGGTCGGTACCATAACCGCTGATTTCACCCGCTATATGGCCTGGAAATCCGAGGACGGCGAGCGACCACAGGAAAACGCTACTGACTTTTTCACGATTGCCTTGAACGGTATGTTTCCGAAAGAACGCTTGCTCGACATCATCCGGCATTACATTGTTTTTCAGGATATTGATGGGAAAACGGTCAAAATCCTTGCCGCCTATCATCAGTATTTTTGTGTGAAGAAAGCTGTCGAAAGCACACGAAATGCGCTAGCACATGGGTCAAAACGGGCCGGTGTTGTTTGGCACACACAAGGTTCTGGGAAAAGTTTATCCATGGCATTCTATAGCGGAATCGTTGTGACAGATCCAGATTTTAACAATCCGACCATAGTAGTGCTAACTGACCGAAATGATTTGGATGATCAACTATTTGGTACTTTCAGTGCATGCTCGAAACTGCTATTGCGGCAAACACCCATTCAGGCTGAAAGCCGAAAACACCTCCGAGAACTTCTGCAGGTAAAGGCTGGCGGCATATACTTTACGACCATTCAGAAATTCGATGAATACGACGGCCCACTTAATGAGCGTTCAAATATTATCTTCCTTGCTGATGAAGCGCACCGCTCTCAGTATGGGTTAGATGATACGTTTGATAAGTTCTCCGGCGTTTGGAAACCCGGA
>JASGUQ010000028.1 GCA_030057655.1 Bacillota bacterium | reverse complement strand
GGTGGCCAGCAGCTCAAAGATGGGGCCCAGGGTGCCCTGGTTGAAGCCATCCGGGTTCTGGCCGAAGTACCAGTTGAAGTTGCCGCCGCGGGCGCTGGCTTCCACCAATGCCTTGGAGAAGGGGCCTGCGGGCTGCTGCTTGACGGACTTGAACGCGGGCACCATGCCGGCTTCCGTCACCATGTAGTTGGCGCCGTCCTCAGACAGGGCCATGTAGTTGAGGAAGTCGATGGCAGCCTTCTGCTGCTCGGGGGTCGCCTGCTTGTTCACAACGAACCAGGAGGGGGCGGCCATGTACAGGCCATTGGATTCCTCTTCCAGGAAGTTGTGGGAGATGTAGCCCATGGGGAAGGTGGCGCCAAGCTGGGCCAGGTTGGGATCGACCCAGTTGCCCTGGGTGATGAACGCGGCCTTGCCGGAAGCGAAGGCGGCCACCTGGGCGTCATAGTTGCCGTTCTCCAGCACGTTGGGGTCGGCGTTGTCGTACAGGAGCTTCAGGTAGTTGGCAAACGCGGTCAGGCGCTCCTGATCCACTTCGCCGCGGCGCAGGGCATCGTACACGGAGGAGTCGTTGTAGTCCTGATAGCCAGCGTAGAAAGCGTTGAACACGTGCTGGCTGGTGACCCACCACAGGCCGCCGGCCACGGAGGTGCCGACAGAAACCACGGCGTCCAGGCCCAGCTCTTCCTTCATGCCGGCGAGCTTTTCAATCGCTGCCTTGGTGGCGGAGAAGGTGGTCAGCGTGGCGGGATCAATGCCGGCCTTCTGCAGGATCTCGGCATTGTAGCCCAGGCCGAAGCCTTCCATGGCGATGGGGAAGCCCACAGCCTTGCCGTCGGGATCATAGAAAGCCAGGTCGGTGTCCTTCACCCAGTCGGCGTCGGACATGTCGGCAATGTAATCCTTCCACAGGTCATAGCCGCCCTGACCTTCGATCATGAAGATGGTGGGCATCTGGTCGGCAGACAGTTTGGCCTTGAGCGCGCCGCCGTAGTCCGCGCCGCCGCCCAGGGTCTCGACTGTCACGTTGACCTCGGGGTGCTTTTCGTTGTACAGCTTGCCAAAGGCCTGGATCATCGGGTCAATCTCTACCTTCAGCTGGAAGACGGAGAATTCGACCTTGTCAGCGGCGGACGCCGGCATCGCCAGCAGGCTCAGCGCGAGCACCGCGACCAGGGCCAGGGAAATGAGTTTACGCATGTTGTTGCCTCCTTAAAATATGTTGGGTTATGCTTAAGCGCCGAAGCGCTGTGGCACGTATTGACGGTTGAACCGTTCTCTTTTAATATACCCGCGCAGTTCAACAAATAACCCGCGCATGGATGTTGTATTTATTATACCGTCATATAATGACTAATTTATATCAAAATACCGACATTTATGATATTATTCTGTTCAGGGGTGATCAAATGACCGGGGACAGCCTGGCGACAGCCCTGCGGCTGCTGCACAACGCCTTGCGCCTGCCCGCTTCGCTTTGGCGGGAGGGGAACTGCTGCCTCAATCTGCCTGAGGGGGAGGGCGCGGAGACAACCTGCGCTGAAGCGGCCAATCAGTTCAGCAAGCTGATTTCAGGGCGCGCAGAAGAATTGACGGACAGCCAGGGCCGGCGCTTTCTGGCCCTGCGCGCAAGCGCCAATGCCGTTATCATGCTTGGCCCCTGTAAAAAGGCGGAGGATGGCTATGCCCCGTCCTGTCAAACCCCGGCGCTGAGCGCCGAGCAAAGGAAGGCCATCGCCCAAACGATGGCATTATTGCTGCCGGAAGAAACAGAACCCGCGAAAAACCCGGCGAAAGACCTGAAACTCCGGGAAAACATGTCCCAGATGTTCATCCATCCGCCGTTTTTTTTGGAACAGGAGCTGTCCGGCGCCATCACGCGGGGCGACCGCACCCGCGCGCTTCGCGCGCTGGACGAGATCAACAGCCTGGAGCGCGCCCGCGTGGCGGATGATCCCCTTCGGTCGCTCAAAAACTCGCTGATTGGCAGTTGCGCCCTGTGCAGCCGGGCGGCCATCGCGGGCGGCGTCACGGCGGACGCGGCCTTTACCCTGGCGGATGAGTTTATCCGCACGATTGAGGACAGGCATGACGCCAAGGCCCTGAACGCCCTGGAGGAGGACATGGTGATCCGCTTCAGCGCGCAGGTGGCCGCGCTGCGCGACAGCCAAGTATCCAGCATCGTGCGCGGAGCCATGCGCTACATCGACGACCACCTCTCGGACAAACTGCGCGTCAGCGACATCGCCCGCCAGGTCTACGTCCATCCGGATTATCTAAGCGCCCGCTTCAAGCAGGAGACGGGCGAGGGCATCAGCCGCTACATCCAGCGCCGCAGGGTGCAGGAGGCCTGCCGTTTCTTGCGTTACAGCGCCTACCCCATCGCGCAGATCGCGGGGTATTTCCAGTTCTCCTCTCAAAGCGCCTTTACCAGGGTGTTCAAACAGCACCAGGGCATCACACCCAGGCAGTACAGGGAGGGAGGGCCGGGGGGTGGGTGAGTTTGCAAGTAATGTGCTTAGAGAAACAATGGGCTTGAATCCTCGAGTAAAGGAGCGGATATAGTTATTGCTCGTCTAAGACTCAAAACATAAACTTATATTTCGCCATATGTACATTTGCTTTCCAAGTGCCTTGCTTATTCATCTGGTTTGAAATAAGAAGAGCCTGATTTTGCCTTAACGTCAAACAATTTGTTATAGAAAGCTTTAATTTTCTATAACGGCTCATTGTTTTTGTTATGTTTATTAAAAACAATAAAGCTATATATGCTTGTTTTGACTATAGGGCACCTCTAAAAACGTCAAATTTCCTTTAGCATATCATACCCCCCCGAATAATCAAGGGGATTTTGCAAAAAAATGTATGAATTTATCGTAGAATCATCAAAATATCTGTCTTAAACAGCCAT
>JASGUQ010000027.1 GCA_030057655.1 Bacillota bacterium | reverse complement strand
GTGGGGATGAAGCGCAGCGCGATGGTCATCATCATGGCCATCTCATGCGCCGGGAACTTGACCGCTTTAAGCGGTGAAGCCAGGCGCTCAAGCCCGTCTGTCAGGGTGACCGGCGCGGTTGACAGGGTCAGGATGCTGCTGCCGGTCACCAGGAAAATCAGCCTGAAGGTAAAGGTGAGCGCGGTATAAAGCCCTTCCTTCCAGATGACGATGCCAAAAACCTCCAGCAGCTTCTCACTGCCGCCGCCAAAGAAGAGGTTTAAAACAAAGGTGATGACAAGCAGCACGCGCATGGGCCTTAAGCTGCGCAGCAGCATGGAAAAAGGCAGTTTGGACAAATAAGCCGCGAAGAGAAGATACAGCGCCACCGGGATGTACAGCCAGAAATCCTGAACCAGGAAGACCGCGATGATGTAGAGGAAGGTGATGATGATCTTGGTGCGCGGGTCAAGGCGGTGAACCGGGCTGTCCACCGGGTAATACTGGCCCAGGGTGATGTCACGCATCATCGCCGTCACCTCCTAAAAGCCGCTTTGTCAGTTCATCGGCAAGGTCGTTGAGGCTGCTGACCGGCGGCAAATCAAGCCCGAGGTCTGACAGACGCTTTTGAAGCTTGTAGCTCTCCGGGATGTCAAGCCCCATGCTTGATAACTTGTCCTGTTGGGTGAAGATCTCTTCAGGCGCGCCTTCCATCACCAGGCGGCCTTTTTCCAGCACGGCGACGCGCGTGGCCAGCCTAGCCACGTCGTCCATGGCGTGGGATATCAGCACCACCGTGGTCCCCTCGTCATTGAGCTGTTTGATGTCGTTTAACAAATAATCCCTTGCGGAGGGGTCCAGGCCCGCGGTGGGCTCATCCAATATCAAAAAGCTTGGCTGCATGGCGAGCACGCCCGCCAGCGCAACCCTGCGCATCTGGCCGCCTGACAGCTCAAAAGGCGAGCGATCCTTCATCTCCTCATACGCAAGCCCCACGCGCGCCATGGCGTCGCGCACCCTGACCTCAACCTCTTCAGCGGAGAGGCCCATATTTTTGGGTCCAAAAGCGATGTCCTTGAACACCGTTTCCTCAAACAGCTGGTGCTCCGGATACTGGAAGACCAGGCCGATCCTGAAGCGCAGCTGCCTGCGCTGGGCGGATTTTTCATTGATGTCCTGACCGTTCAGCAGCACGCGGCCGGAAGTGGGCGTTAAAAGCCCGTTCAAATGCTGGGCCAGGGTGGATTTACCGGAGCCGGTGTGGCCGATCAAGGCCAGCAGCTCGCCGTCGTTGATGGTGAGGTCGATGTTTTGAAGCGCCACAGTGGTCTGCGGGCCGGATTTGTACGAATGGCTTAATCCTTCAAGCACGATGGGCACAGGCGCTTCACCTCCCTTACCAAGTCATCCACTGTGAGCACATGGGGGTCGATCTTGATCCCCTTTTTGATCATCAGGTGCGCAAGCCCGGTCATCGGCGGCACATCCAGCTTCAAGGAGCGCAGTTTGTCCACCTGGGAAAAAATCTCCTTTGGCGCGCCGTCCATCACGACCGCTCCATGATCCATGACCAGGACGCGCTCCGCGGCAGCGGCCTCCTCCATAAAGTGGGTGATCCACACCACGGTGATGCCATGCTCGCGGTTTAAGCGCAGCACGGTCTGCAGCACTTCTTTTCTTCCCTGGGGGTCCAGCATCGCGGTGGCCTCGTCCAGGATCAGGGCTTCAGGCTGCATGGCCAGGATGCCCGCGATGGCGACACGCTGTTTCTGACCGCCGGAAAGCAGGTGGGGCGCGCGGTCCTTCAACTCGCTCATGCCGGTTAATTTGAGCGCCTCCTCGATCCGCGAAGGCATCTCTTCCGTTGGGACGCCGATGTTTTCAAGGCCAAAGGCGACGTCGTCATACACCTGGGTGGCCACCAACTGGTTGTCCGGATTTTGAAAGACCATCCCGGCGGTGCGGCGGATGTCCCAGATCTTGTCATCATCGTTGGTGTCCATGCCGCTGACCAGAACGCTGCCGGAGGTTGGCTGGAACAGGCCGTTGAGCAGCTTGGCCAGGGTGGATTTGCCGGAGCCGTTATGCCCCAGCACCGCAACAAACTGGCCCCGCGGGATGTCTAAATTGACATTTAAAAGCGCCGGAGTTGCCTCCGGATCGTAACGGTAGGACAGATCCTGCACCCGGATGTGCGGCAGTTCGCTCAATGCTCCTCCCCCCTGTTGAAAGCCCCGCTCATATCAAAATGGGCATAGAAATCTTTGATGTAATCCAGGAACCTGTCCTCCAGGATCGCCTGCCTGGCGCCTTCCATGAGCCGGATCAAATGGCGCAGGTTGTGAATGCTGCACAGCCGCCCGCCGGTGATCTCCCCCGTGTTGATGAGGTGGCGGATGTAGGCCCTGGTATAATGACGGCAGGCTTCGCAGTCGCACCCTTCCTCAATCGGCGTGAAATCCTCCTTGTACCTGGCGTTTCTGACCACCAGGCGGCCCTCGCGCGTTAAGACGGTGCCGTTTCTGGCGATGCGGGTAGCCAGCACGCAGTCAAACATATCGATCCCGCGCAGCACGCCTTCCAGCAGACAGTCCGGCGTTCCAACGCCCATTAAATAACGGGGCTTGTTTTCGGGCAGGTGCGGAATCAGGGCATCCAGCATCTGATACATGTTTTCTTTGGGCTCTCCAACAGACAGCCCGCCGATGCCGTAACCCGGGAAATCCATTTCCGCCAGCGTCTTTGCCGATTCAACGCGCAGGTCCTCATAAAAAGCGCCCTGAACGATGCCAAAAAGGGCCTGATCCTCCCTTTTGTGCGCTGCCTTGCAGCGCAAAGCCCAGCGGTGGGTGGTCTCCATGTCCTTTTTGGACTGCTCATGGGTGCTTGGATAGGGCGTGCACACATCAAAGGCCATGGCGATGTCAGCGCCCAGTTTCTGCTGGATCTGCATGGAGGATTCCGGGGTCATCATCAGCTTGCTGCCGTCCAGGTGGTTGCGGAAGGACACGCCCTCCTCGGTGATTTTGTTGAGATCCGCCAGGGAAAAGACCTGAAAACCGCCGGAATCCGTCAGAATGGGCCTGTCCCAGGCCATGAAGCGGTGCAGGCCGCCCGCCTTCTCAATCAACTTGCTGCCGGGGCGAAGGTTTAAGTGATAGGTGTTGGACAAAAGGATCTCAGCGCCCAAGTCCTTCATCTCGCGGCTGGTCATGGCTTTGACGACCGCCTGGGTGCCAACAGGCATGTACACCGGCGTCTTGACGTCGCCGTGAGGGGTATGCAAAATGCCGGCGCGGGCGCCGGACTGGGCACAAACATGGATCAGTTCATAGGTAACCGGATGATGCAAGTTCTCTCCTTTTGGCAAAACAGCGTGATTTTACTGGTTTGGCGCGATGTCTGGCCAGAGGCGCTCAAGCGCGTCCAAATCACGCCGGTAGTCGTCAAAAAACAGGCTATGGGGGCGGTCTCCGGGCATTTTCCCGGGCGGGCAGACAAAGACCATGGCCTTCCCGGTGATGGGGTGGTTCAAGGACAGGCGCATGCCCCACAGCGCGATCAGGCCCTTTTTGCCCTCCGGATTATAGCGCGCGTCGCCCAAAAGGGGGTGGCCAAAGTGCGCCATCTGCGCTCTGATCTGATGGGCGCGGCCGGTCTGCAGCCGGATGGCGACCAGGCTGGACGCCTCATCCCCCGCGACGGTCTGGCCAAAAAGGATGGCCTCCTTGCCGCGGCGCTTCAAGTAGGAGGGCAGCACGCGCACGGTGTTGGTTGTTTCGTCCTTGACCAGATAATCGGTCAGTTGAAAGGTTGGCGGCGTTTTGCCTTCGCAGACCGCGACATACTCCCTTTTTAGGGTGTTTTCCCTGATCTGATCGGACAGCCGGGCAGCGGCCTTGCTTGTTTTGGCGAAAACCAGCAGCCCGCCCACCGGGCGGTCCATGCGGTGAACCAGGCCCAGATAGGCCTCGCCCGGTTTTTCATACTTGACGCGGATGTATTCCTTCAAAAGGCTCAAAAGGTCGCTGTCCCCCGTGCTGTCGCCCTGGGTCAGCATCCTGGGCGGCTTTAGGGCCACCAAAAGGTGATTGTCCTCATGAAGGATCAGATGGTCGATGTCGTTCACAGCCCGGCTCCTTTTGCCTGCCATCTTCCGCTTGTGCCGGCGGGCAGAAAACCGCCGGAGGTCACAGGCAGGCAGAGTTCTTGAGAATGAATGCTTCCCTCGTGCAGCGGGGCAACCGCCTGCAAGAGAATGTTGTGCAAAACAGAGGGCTGAAAGCCCGTTGTGTAGCCGTTGATCAGAAAAAAGAGCGGGTTTTCGGACAAAAGCCCGGCGCAGGAGGAGACCAGGTCAAACAGCTCGTCTTCCAGCTTCCAGACCTCGCCCGAAGGCCCCCTGCCATAGCTTGGCGGATCCATCAGGATGCCCTCATAGGTGTTTTTCCGGCGCAGCTCGCGCTGCACAAAGGCCTTGGCGTCCTCGATGATGAAGCGGCCCCTGTCTTCCCGGATGCCGGACAATTGGCGGTTGTCCTTGGCCCAGAGCACCATCCCCTTTGCCGCGTCCACATGGGTCACCTGCGCGCCGGCCTTCAGGAGCGCCACGGTCGCCCCGCCGGTGTAGGCAAAGAGGTTGAGGATCCGGGCGTCCGGGCGCTTTTTGACAAGGCCTGCCATCCAGTCCCAATTGGCGGCCTGCTCCGGAAAAAGCCCGGTATGCTTAAAGCCAGTGGGCCTGGTGTAAAAGCGCAGATCCCGGTAGGTGATCTCCCACTTCTCGGGCAATGGCCGCCTGAAGTTCCAGCTGCCGCCGCCCTGGGAGCTGCGCATATACACCGCGTCCGCCATGGCCCAGCTTTCAGGCCGTTTCTTTGGCCAGATAACCTGCGGGTCGGGCCTGGCCAAAAGGTAATTCCCCCAGCGCTCCAGTTTCATCCCGTCGCCGGTATCCAGCACCTCAAAATCCCGCCAGCCATCCGCTAAAAACATCGCTTGCTCCTTCGTTAGAATCAAAGGCGATTATAACATACCCCGGCTGCGGCTCACAAGCAAACCACAGGCGGAGAAACCGGGTCAAAAACCCTGACAGCCTATTTTTCTGACTTCTTCCGGTGCGCGGCGTCAAACAAGGTGCTTGAGACCGCGTTTTTCCAGCCCAGGAGCGCCTCCTGGCGTTTTTCCGCATCAAGCGAAGGCTCAAACCGGGCTTCCAGCTGCCACTGGCCCGCCGCTTCCTTCGGGTTTTTGAACAAGCCTGCGCCAAGGCCGGCCAGAAGCGCCGCGCCCAGGGCGGTGGTTTCGCGCACTTTGGGGCGCAGGACAGAAACCCCTGAGATATCCGCCTGCATCTGCATGAGCAGGTTGTTTTGCGTGGCGCCGCCGTCTACCTTGAGGGTCTTGGGCAGTTGGCCCAGGCTGTCCGCCATGAGGGTGAGCAGGTCGTTGGACTGAAAAGCGATGGCCTCCAGCACAGCGCGGGTGATGTGGGCGGCGCCGGCGCCCCGGCTTAGACCCAGGAGCGTTCCCCTGGCATACATGTCCCAGTAAGGCGCGCCAAGGCCGGTAAAGGCGGGAACGAAGTAGACGCCCTTGGTGTCCGCCACCTTGCCGGCGATCTCCTCTGACTGGGCGGCGGACTGCAAAATGCCCAACTCGTCCCGCAGCCACTGGATAGCGGCCCCGGCCACAAATACGCTGCCCTCCAGTGCGTAATGGGGTTGTCCTGAAAGCCGCCAGGCCATGGTGGCCAGAAGCCCCTTTTCGTCCCTGACGATCTTGTCCCCCGTGTTCATGAGCATGAAGCAGCCGGTGCCGTAGGTGTTCTTTACCTCGCCCGGGCTGAGGCAGCCCTGGCCAAAAAGCGCGGCGTGCTGATCGCCGGCCAGTGCTGAGACCGGCACTTTTGCGCCGCCCGCGTATTCTCCAGCCAGATTTCCCACCACTTGGGCAGTATCAAGCACCTGCGGCAAAATGGCCTTTGGCACCCTGAAGATGCGGAGCAGATCCTCATCCCAGTCCTGGGTCTTGAGGTTGAAAAGCATGGTGCGCGCGGCGTTGGTTGCGTCCGTGACATGGGGGTGTCCCTTGACCAGGTGCCAGGCTAAAAAGCTGTCCACCGTGCCAAAGCACAGTTCCCCTTTTTCTGCCCTGTCCCGAAGCCCGGTCTCATCCAGGATCCAGGTGATCTTGGACGCGGAAAAATAGGCGTCCGGCACTAAACCGGTTTTTTCGCGGATGGCCTCTTGCAATCCCTCCGCCTTGACCTGTTCGATGATCCCGGCTGTTCTGCGGCACTGCCAGACAATGGCGCGGTAGACCGGTTTGCCGCTTTTTCTGTCCCAGATCAGGGTGGTCTCCCGCTGGTTGGTGATGCCGATGGCCGCGATGTCAGAAAAATGAAGGCCGGCCTTTTTAAGCGCCTCATTCATCGCGCGGACGGTGGTGGACAAGATGTCCTCCGGTTCATGCTCCACCCACCCGGGCCTTGGGTAGTGCTGGGCAAACTCAAAGGCCGCCTGTGCTACCAGGCGGCCTTCCTTGGAAAAGATGATTGCCCGGGAGGAGGTGGTTCCTTGGTCCAAGGCCAAGAGGTACCGTGTGTCCATGGCTGATCTCTCCCTTTAAATTATTCTAAGCGGATGCCGTACATTTTGTGGTTGTCGCGGGAAGCGGTGCCGATGACCAGGATGTCGTTGTACACAGCGGGCGAGCCCTCCACCCTGCCGCCCAGATCCAGGGTGTTTAAGACCTGGCCGGACAAACCGTCGATCAGGTAGAGGCGGCCGTCAAGATCGGCCTGCACCACGCGGGCGGTGCCGTCCGGGCGGTAGACCGCGACCGGGGAAGAAATGGCCCCGTTTGGCAGCGGCACCTTCCAGACCTGTTCGCCTGTCTGCTTGTTGAGCGCCATGATGGCGCCGCCTTCATCCGTCAGGTTGACGGTGAAGATGACAAGGTTTGAAATCTGATTTTGCCCGACCAGCGGGCTGGCCTTGACGCCGCCCAGTTCCTCGTTGTTGAACTTGGCCTTCACCTTGACCGCCCAGTTCTCTTCGCCGGTTAATGCGTTGAGGCTGCGCAGGACCGCGTTGCCGTCCTTCCTGGTGCGGGTGAACACGGTGGTGCCGGTGTACAGGGACAGGCTCGAGTCCTCATTCAGGTCAAGGGCCGGGGTGGCGTCGGTGTTGTCGCCCGCGTCAAACATCCAGAGGGTTTCCATCTTGGTGGTGTCCACCGCGCGGATATACCCCTGCTTGTCGCCATAGAAGGCGTAGGGGCCGTACATGGCGACGGAGCTTTCCACGCTGACTGAAGGGTTATCCTGCTTGGCCTTGCCGCGCAGATAGATGATCTCAGGATCCACCGTGATGGTCCCGGGATTGTTGAAGTCGTAAACAGTGTTCATCTTGACCGTGTACAGAAGGCCGTTCTCGCCTGCCACGATGAAGGAATCGGAATTGCGCTCAAACAATCCGGTGCCGTCAAACGCGCCGTTGGTCGCGTACTGCACCTGGTTCTTGGTTTTGCGGCCGTTGATGAACAGGGCCTTGGACTGGTCGGTCAGGCTGTAGATATAGTAGCCGATGTCCCCTGTCTTGTTGGGCATCTTGGACACCGCCTGGCCAAAGGCGATGAGGGGGCGGCCGATGGCGTCCACGGAGACCGAGCTCTTGAGGGGGTAGCCGATGTCAATGGGCGAGCGCGTCTGCACGCCGTCTGCCCAGTCCAGGAAATAAACCTTGCCGTCAAGGCCCGCGAAGATGACTTCCTTGAGCGCCTTGACATCCTTCTTGGCCTCGTCGATGTTCATGCCGGAGCGCACTTCCAGGGACCATTTGACAATCGCCGGCTGGCCTGTCCAGCCCACACCATAGAGGGTTTCTCCGGAGGTTCTGACGCTGCCCAGGTCGGTCTGCCACTGGATGCTCATCTGATCCAGGGGCATGTCCGCCGTTCCGAAGGCGGCGTTTTGACGCATGCCGTCAAAGCGGAAGGTGAGGACACCGGCGGGATAGAAGGTGTACAGATCGCCGCCCTGCGCGTTGATGGGGATGAGGCGCTGATAACCCGACTGCTTCTTGCTGCCCAGGTAAGCGCCCTCAGTCTGGTTGAATTTGGAAGGCTGCTGTTTTTCGGCAGCTGTAACGACAAGCTCCGGCATCGGGCTTGCTGTGGGCGCGGGTTCGGGCGTCGGGTCCGGCAGGTCCGCTGTTTCAGCGGGCCCGGTTTCGCCCAGTTCTTCCACCGGCAGCGTTTCGTAATTCTCGCTGTCTTCCGCCTGCGATTCAATGGGAGGTTCTTCTAAGAAGGGCTCTTCCGCAGAAAGTTCTTCCATGGGGAGATCTTCCATTGGAAGACCTTCCGCCATTTCTTCCCAAGCGGCCGAATCTTCATCTGCCTGCTCTGCCGAAGCGCTGCCCTCCTCAGGATTGGGGGTGAAGACCGGCAGAATGTCTGACAGCTGCGCGGGTGTAGGAGTGATGAGGGGGATATCAGGCACCACAAAGCCCGACTGATCACCTTCAGGAGGCAGTTCCGTCTGCGGAGGAAGGGTCTGCGTCGGCGCAGGAGCAGGGGTGGGGATGATAAGCTCCGGCGTCGCGCTTGGCGCGGCGACGGTCAGGGAAACCGTCTTGTCCGTCTGGTACCAGGTCTTGTCCACCAGGATGCCGGCGGACAGTACGGCCGTCATCGGTTTGTCCAGGATGGCGGTGAAGGTCCAGGTGGTGTTGTTGGGGGCGTCCACGACCTCGGCAACGCCCTTGACCTCGCTGCCCACCTCGTCCAGGATGCGGATGCCGTCAATGGCTTTGTCGGTTGTAAAGGTGAAGATGGTTTTCACACCCGTCTGCACATTGGATTCCGGGGTGTCAAACTTGATGAGCCGGGGCGGATCGGACTTTTTGAGGCCGACCAGGCCCAATCCCCCGTCCACAATGCTTGTTGACAGGGACTTGACCGTGCCCAGGAAGCCGCCGGCATCCTTGGGGATCAGAAAATAGGACAGCGCGATCGACAGGACCAGCAGCAGGATTACACCCAGCAGAACAAAAGGCCAGCGGCGGGGCGGCAGGTACTCGTCATCAAAGTATTCGTGATCGTCTGGCTTTGAGGAGGCCTGTCCGGCATCATAGCGGGGCGCCTGATAAGCGGATTCCTCATACACCCGGGGCGGAACGGGACGGTTCTGAACAGGACGCGCGGCGTCATAGCCGTCAAGCGGCAAGGGAGCGGGGGCAGCGTCCTCCTTTGGAAAACCGGCGCGATAGGAGGATGCTGTTTCCTCCTGTTTTTCGGGCTTTGTTTTATGTCTGTCAGCTCTGCGGTTTCTTGGCTGCTGGGGCTGGTAGGGCTGGGTCATGAACAGCCTCCTTTCCTGAATGGACCGGGCTTAAAAATGGATCTTTTCTTCCAGGTAGCGCCTGAGGTCGTCAAGTGAGACGCGCTCCTGAGCCATGGAATCCCGGTCCCGCACGGTGACGGTGTTGTCTTCCAGGGTGTCAAAGTCCACCGTAACGCAGTAGGGCGTTCCGGCTTCGTCAGACCTGCGGTAACGTTTGCCGATGGAGCCGGACTCGTCATAATCCGCCATGAAGTATTTGGACAGCTCACGGTGGACTTCACGGGCTTTGTCGCCCAGTTTGTTCTTTTGAAGCGGCAGGACCGCCACCTTGTAAGGCGCGAGCGCCGGATGCAGATGGAGCACCACGCGGGTGTCGCCGTCCGGCAACTCTTCTTCCTCATAGGCGTTGCACAGGAAGGCCAGGGCCATGCGGTCAGCGCCCAGGGAGGGCTCCACCACATAGGGCAGGTAGCGCTCATTGGTCACGGGGTCGATGTACTCCATGTTTTCCCCGCTGTGCTCCTGGTGCTGCTTCAAGTCAAAATCAGTGCGGTCCGCGATGCCCCAAAGCTCTCCCCAGCCAAAGGGGAAGAGGAACTCAAAGTCGGTCGTGGCTTTGGAGTAGTGGGACAATTCCTCCGGCTTGTGATCCCGCAGGCGGAGGTTTTCTTCCTTCATGCCCAGGGACAAAAGCCAGTCCTTGCAGAACGTGCGCCAATACTCAAACCACTCAAGATCCGTGCCGGGCTTGCAGAAGAACTCCAGCTCCATCTGCTCAAACTCGCGCGTTCTGAAGATGAAGTTGCCGGGGGTGATCTCGTTGCGGAAGGACTTGCCGATCTGCGCGACGCCCATGGGCATTTTGCGCCTGGTTGAGCGGACGATGTTTTTAAAGTTGACAAAGATGCCCTGGGCGGTCTCAGGCCGCAAATAGATTTCGGCCGCGGAGTCCTCCGTCACGCCCTGGTGGGTCTTGAACATCATGTTGAACTTGCGGATGCCGGTAAAATCGGCCTTGCCGCAGGCGGGGCAGACCAGGTTGTGCTCCTTGATGTAGGCTTCCATCTGCTCATTGCTCCAGCCGTCGGCCTGGACGCTCTCGCCCTTTTGTTTGGCTGCGTCCTCGATCAATTGATCTGCGCGGAAGCGCGTTTTGCAGGCCTTGCAGTCCATCAGGGGGTCGTTAAAGTTGCCGACGTGGCCGGACGCGACCCAGACGGCGCGGTTCATCAAAATGGCGCTGTCCAGGCCCACGTTATACTCGCTTTCCTGGACGAACTTCTTCCACCAGGCGCGCTTGACGTTGTTTTTGAACTCCACCCCCAGGGGGCCGTAATCCCAGGTGTTGGCAAGACCGCCATAAATCTCGGAACCGGAAAAAATATAACCGCGCACCTTGCACAGGGCAACCAGTTTATCCATTGTAAGCGACACAGCGTTTCCTCCTCATTGTAAAGCGACTTAATCATAGATGCACAACGCATTTTTGTCAAGAAATCAAGGGGTTTCAGACCGGAAAACAACCCCTTTTAAAGGGGGAAAAGGCTGGATTTGCCATGCCGCTTACAAAGGGGTTCATGTCTCCCAAAGAAAAAAGTCTTTACATGTCGGATAAATTGGTTTAGCATAAAACCTTGAAAATAACAAACCGTAATTGGAGGACAGCATGAGCGACAATGTTTTTATCTTCAAGCACCCGCTGATCCAGCACAAGGTATCCCTGCTTCGCGACAAGAACACCTCCATGAAGGACTTCCGCGACCTGGTGGACGAGATCTCCATGCTGATGGTGTATGAGATCACCAAGGATTTTGAGCTGGTCGAAAAAGAGATCGAGACCCCCATGGCAAAAACCGTGACCAAGGTGCTCTCTGACCGCAAGGTGTCCCTGGTCCCCATCCTCCGCGCCGGCATCGGCATGGTGCACGGCATTCAGCAGCTCCTGCCAAACGCCCGCGTGGGCCACATCGGGCTGTACCGCGACCACGACACCCACGAGCCTGTTGAGTACTACTGCAAACTGCCAACGGATGTTGCGGACAGCACGGTGATCGTTTTGGACCCGATGTTCGCGACCGGCGGCTCCATCGCGGCGGCGCTGAAAATCCTGTACGCCAAGGGCTGCAAGGACCTGCGCCTGGTCTGCCTGGTGGCCGCGCGCTACGGCGTGGAGCGCATCTCCAAAGAGTTCCCGGATGTCAAAATCTACTGCGCGGCCTTTGACGAGGTGCTCAACCCCAACGCCTACATCGTGCCCGGCCTGGGCGACGCGGGCGACCGGCTGTTCGGCACAAAATAAGAAAACAAGCCAACCAAAAATGAACAAGATGCCCCTGAAACGGAGGGCATCTTGTTTATGTTCAATATCTTATCAGTCGCGGATGGCGGATATCATGTCCGCAACGACCTCGGCCCAGGTGAACTGCCCCAGGGTGGAGGGGGACTGGGCGGAGAAAGGTTTGTTCTCATTGCCCTGGTAGTAGTTGCTGGTGGTGGTGATGTGGATCAGGGCGCTGTCCCCGTTTCCAAAAACGATCTGGTCAAAGGGAAGGGAGGCCGCCTTCAGGTCCTGGGGACGGATGTCCTTTGGATCAGAGAACATATGCCAGGTGCGGTAGCGCAGCAGGGTGGGGCTGGAATCCTTGGAGAGCGAAACAGTAACGCCGCCGGAGGTGACCATGATCGTTGCTTCGCCGATCTTGTAGTTGTCCTGGGTTACAAGCGGGATCACCAGGGTGGAGTCTGTTTTCAGGTCCAGGTAGATGAACCGCTCACTCCTGCCCCTGAGGGTGGGGTTGACCTGGTCGGCAGGGATGCCGAAAGCCTGGGTCTTGACCTCATAGCGGTAACCCCTGGGCGCGAAATTTTGGGTCTTGGCGTACTTTCCGCAGACCAGGCAGGTTGTGATCTTGAGCCCCGGCTTTGACATGTCGGGAGCGCGGACGATGACCCAGTTTTCGTCAGACTTGTGTCCTTTGGCCGGGATGGAGCGCGTCTGCGTGTCGCCGCAGCGGGCGCAGGTGCGGGTCTCCGCGCCCTTGTTGGTGCAGTCAGGCGCCTTGGTCTGGATATAAGGCCCCCAAAGATGGCCTAATTCAGGGATGCCGCGGGAGCGGATCTCGCCGCAGACGCCGCAGGTGGACACCTCGCTCCCCCAGCGCGTGCAGGTGGGCGCATCAAAAGGAAGATAAGGGCCCCAGGTGTGCCCAAGGGGATTGATGTGTTTGGTTTCCTGAATGCCGCAGCGGGAACAGGTGCGGATCTGATAGCCGGGGTTTGTGCAGGTGGGCGCGAGCCCCGGACCCCAAGCCCCAAAACTGTGGCCAAGCGCCGGCACGTAGTTGGTTTCCTTGGTGCCGCACAGGCTGCACTGGCGCACCGTGGTCCCGGAATTATAGCAGTCCGGCGCGATGCCCGGCCCCCAGGGGCCAAAGACATGGTTCAGTTTGGGGATGGGGTTGGTCTCGACCGTGCCGCAAAGCGTGCAGGTGCGCTTGGTGTAGCCGGGTGAAAAGCAGGTGGCCGGTTCGCCGGGGCCCCAGGGACCAAAGACATGGCTCAATTTGGGGATGGGATTGGTTTCAATCGCGCCGCAGCGGGAACAGGTGCGCTTGGTATAGCCGGGCGCAAAACAGGTGGCCGGTTCACCGGGGCCCCAGGCGCCAAAAGCGTGCCCAAGCGCCGGGATGGATTCATAAATGGCGTCATCCCCGGCGATACAGACCTTGACCCTTTGGCCCGCGCTGGTGCAGGTTGGCTCCAGGATGGTTTGCCACGGGCCGTAGACATGCACATGAGGCGTCGCGTGCGCCTCATGCGCGTGAAGCAAGACAGCGCCGCCAAGCACCAGGCAAAGCGCCAACAGGACAGACAAGCCGCGTCTGCTGTTCATATTTCACCTCCATACAGTCAAAGAGGATCGGTTCCTGACAAGGATAAGATAACATCTGTACGCTTATTTGTCAAAACAGAAAACCGTCCAACTTCTGTAAAAATCACCGCATTTTTGCGGACGCCGCACGGCCTTCTTTCGCTTGAAGCGCAGAGCCGGTATTTGGTATGATAAAAACAGCGCAAAATCCTTTACCTGAATTGACTCATGTCGAAAGGCGGGCCTTATGAAACGGCTGATCTCTGTTTTTTTGATCCTGGCAGTTCTTTTGTCATTCCAGGGCGGCTTCGCGTCCTGCTCATTCCAGAATGATTATGAGGGCATTGACCAGGCAGCCAAGAGCGTGCTGATGCTCCTGGTCTACTCCGCCGGGGGCAATGACCATGATACGACAGGCAGCGGCTTTGTCGCCTTTGACAATCAGACGCTGATCACCAATTACCATGTGATCGAAGGCGGCGACCTGGTGCTGGCCGAGAGCGATGACGGGGAAAGTTTTTTCCTGGATCAGGTCATCGCCGCCGATCAGGAAAAGGACCTGGCCATCCTCAAGTTCAAGGGCTCAACCACGCTGACGCCCCTTCCCCTGTTTTCCGGCAGCCAATTGCTCAGGGGGCAGCCTGTGGTGGCCATCGGCAGCCCGGAAGGCTACAAAAACACAGTCAGCAAGGGCGACATCAGTTCCTTTTCCACAGAGGACGGTGTGCGCCTCATCCACTTCACCGCGCCCATCTCCCACGGTTCCTCAGGCGGCGCCTTGTTCAACGATCAGGGCGAGGTGATCGGCATCACCTCCTCCAGCCTGTTTGGCTCCTCCCAAAACATGAACTTCGCAATCGATATTGCGGAGGCCATCCAATTATATGAGAGCGCGAAAGGCAGGGAGCCGACCGCCTTGAGCGCCCTGGGCGCGTCACAAGAGAAAACCGCGGAAAAGGGAAGCGAGGAAACAAGGGAAAAGAATTCGTTCAACGTTCAAAACATCAGCGTCAGGCAGATCGCGCCGGACAAAGCGGAAGTGACCTGGCAAAGCGATGAAAAGCCGGAAAAATGGTTCATCGGTTATGAGATCGAAGCAAACCCCTATTACTCTTATGAGGAAACGGACGGAACCACCGCTGTGATTGAAAATCTGGTGCCGGGTCAGGAGTACCTCTTCTGCATTTCAGACAGCTTGGCTGGCCTGGACGCCACGAAAAACTCAGAGCGGCTGAAGCTTCATGACCCCCTCCCCTATGACAAAAGGGGCGCGCTGCTTTTGGACAAGGGATTTTACTTCATTGAGAAAAATCACCGGATCGGCATGCCTTTAAAGCCGGGATTGGCCCAAATTACGACCGGGCAATTGTACCAGGCCTTGGCAGACATGGAGTTGAACTTTGTCTACCGCCTGAAACTGGAAGCGTCGCAGGAACCCGGCAAGGGCGCCTGCCAGTATGTGGTTTATTTGCCTTCGGGCAAGGTTTATACGCAGGAACACCTGTATGACTTTGGCACCCAGCGCAACTCCTATCTGCGCAAGGCCAGCCTGAAGGACGCATTGTCAAGCATGCTGGAGTATGAGGACGGGTTTGAATTGGGAACCTGGCGGGCCGCAGTCTACCACGACGGCGCGCTGGTGGCGGAAACAACGGCTGAGGTGGTGGAGGACGCCGGGGGAGCGAGCGAAAGGGAGGGCGGCAAGGGAATCGGCAAACCCTTTTCCATCAGTTCGGTCAAAGGAAGCGTCTACTTAAACTGGGCCGGCCTTGAAGCGGCGGAAAGCTATGATGTATACCGTTCAAACACGGAAGACGGCCATTACTTTTTTGTTGAGCGAACAAATCATCAGCATTACCTGGATGAAAAAGTGTTTTCCGGCCGCAGTTATTATTACAAGATCGTTTACCTGAACGCCTCAAACGAGCAGGTCAGCACCGATCCCCTGTCCGTGACGATCCCGCCCAAAAACACGGCGGAAGGGTTTGTGGAAAAGGAAACAGCGAACGAGACCCCGGACATTCCTCTTTTCGTTGGGGAGGAGGCCTATGTGGGCACAACTGATCAGCCTTACCTGGATCCGGACATCATCAACAAAAGCGAGGAGAAGGCGGTGACCGGCTTTACCCTGGCTTATTACGCGACCGACTGGGATTACAGGGTGCTGAAGTTTGCGGACACCGGCAAGGAGATCAGCTATTACAGTTTTAAGACCCTTGTGAAACCCGGGGAACTGATCAACCCCGGCAAGGTGTCCATGAAGTCCTACGGCCCTGGCGTCGCGCGCATCTATGCCGCGATATCCTCCGTGACGATGGAGGACGGGAGAGTAATCAAGGTTCCGGAGGAGGACCTGGATTTCTTCAGCTGGGAGTTGAATTAGACCGGCTTGATTCGGGAGAATCCTTGTCCCGCTTTCTAAACACCACAAAGCGGCTGACCAGGTAGTTGAAGATGATGACAAAGACATTCATGATGAGTTTGGCCGGGCGGTCTGACATAAACGTTAAAAAGACGTTGAACAGCAGCAGGTCAAACAGCGCGTAGCCCAGCGCCCTTGAGGACACAAACTGCCACAGTTCTCTTAACAAGCCGCCTTTTTTCGCGTCGCTTTCAAACACAAAGCGCCTGTTGGTGAAAAACGCGAAAAGCACCGACAGGATCCACGAAATGACCTGGGAGGTGTTGGCAATCAGGGTGTAGGCGGCGCTACCTTTTTCCCGCGCGTGAAGGCCAAGGGCGGCGGTGAGGCTCAGATAAAACAGCCAGTTAACCAGGGTGGTCAGCGCGCCAAAAAACACATAGGCAATGATCTCGTATAAACGCGGGTTTTTAGCCCGCAGCTCTGCCAGTTTATTCTTCATTTTTCTCCTGATGATCTTGCGGCCTTTCTCTTTTTGTGGTGTCCCCGTCATCCCCCCGGGCGTAGCCCGCGGCCAAAACGGAGGACAAGGGCAAGCGGATCGATTTCTTTTTGCTGCGGGCGGTCACAAACTCCAGGCTGTCTTCAAATAGGGCGGTCACGGTGACGTTGCCCGTTTTCATCTGCCCCTCAAGAAGGTAAACCAGCTTGATCGGGCAGGCCCAGCGCAGGGAATAGCGCAAAAAATGATCCGTCATCTCAGCCTTGCGGAACCTGAAAAACCAGGTAGCCGTCCTCCTGATAAACCAGGTCGTACAGCTCTTCCAGGGCCTGCTGATCAGCGCCCATGCTGCGTTCAGAGGGGCCTAAAAGGATGTAATCCGCGCCGTATTTTTGCGGAATGCCCCTGTTTTGCCGCGGGTCCTGATAAAAGGCCATCAGGTCGATCTGGCGCGCCCTGGTGTCCAGGCCGTGGTAGTACAACCACAGGTCCGGCCCCACCACGATCTCCCGCCCCGCGAGGGAGGAGACCGGGTTGGTGTGCTGGGTCCCGGTGATAAAACGGCTGTCCCGGGGCGTTTCTTCCCGGACAAACCGGGCCACCGCCGCGTCCTCAGCGGAAAACATGGGGAAAGAGCCGATGGTTTCGCGCGCGATCGCAAGCGTACCCGTTAAAAACATGACAAGCGCCGTGAAGGCCGCGATCAGGGGGCGGGCGGAAAGGCCCTTCAAGCGGTCATACAGGATGAAGACATAGTCCGCGACGACCAGGCTGCACAAAAGCCACCAGACATAGAAAAGCTTGTTGTTGTCGTACTCATTGGGCTGGAAGATGATGAACTCGGATATTACAAAGATGACAAAGGCCCCGGCAAAGATCTGCCTGTATTCCTCCCTTTTTTCAAACAGGGCGAATATCAAAAGCAGGAAGGGAAGGCCGATGTTTTTCAGGTAAAACCAGAGGTAGCCGTCCTGCAAGCCCCGGCCGCCGGGGTTGTTGACCCAGTTGAACTGAAAACGCAGGAAGCCTTCGCCCGAAGACTGGGAGAAGGTGAATACGATCAACTGCGGCAGCGCCAGGATGACCGCAAGAACGCCATACAACAGCAAATGTTTGACCGGCTGTTTTTTAAGCAGGCTGTAAGCCAGAAACCCGGCGCTTGACAAGCCCAGGGCCAGAAAAGAATGCGTGTGGATCAGCGGCAGACCGCCCGCCAGGACGCCCAAAAGCAGGGTCTGCCTCAGGGGCCAGGCTTTTGACCTGAGCATGTCCAAAAGCAGGTACAGGCAGGGGATCAGGATCACCCATCCGGCCAGGAAGGTGCGCTGCGGCAAAAGCATGTCCGCGACCAGGTTGGACCAGCGCAGGTTGTAGCGGGCAAACTCCGCGTGGTTGGCCGGGGTCTGGTACCAGCCCTGGAGGATGTTGTTCAGCCTGTCCAGCCATTGCCCCTGCTGCAGCTGCATATGTCCCGTGCTGCCAAGCGGCAGGCCCATCATGTCAAAGGCGTATAAGAAGCCCAGGCCCCCGTTGAAGAACACCAGCAGGAAGGCCAGAACGGCCGAGCGCCGGCTTTTAAGCACCCGCAGCGCCAGCAGCATGACACCTGTAAAAACAAGGCCCATCATCAGGCTGCCCGGCAGCACGACGGCGCTTCTTAAATCCATGCCCAAGACCAGAAAGGTGGAGGACAGGGAATCCGCAAGGAAGGGGTAGCCCAGGCGCAGCCCCGGCATGATGCTGTAATCCGCGGGGAAGACCTTCTGGGGGAGGGAGGTGATGATGGCCAAGTGAAGCGGCAGGTCGCCATAGGTGGATTGCCCGGTGTACAAGGCGCCGTCCACGGGTTTTAACACATGGCTTAACTGAAGATACACCCCAAGAAGCGTCATGGGCAGGGCAGTGAACGCAAGCAGGCGCAGGGTTTTTCTGTCCTCATGCGAAAACGCGAGGGGGGTTACCTTTTCCCGGAACACAAAGGCCAGCGCGCATAAGACAGCAAGCAAAAGGAGCGCCAAAAGGTGGCCCGGGACATCAAAAGGCAGGAAGAAGGCCAGGAGCGCCGGCAGCCACATCAACAGGAAAAAGCCCAGGGACAGCCCCAGGTAAACGCGGACGACCAAAGCCTTGCCGGGCAGAAGGCAGCGGGTGATCATTAAACCCGCGGCCAAATAGATGAGGAGATAGAAAACCGCTGTCATGTCCTCTTCTCCTGATAAGGAAGCCCGGCCATCCTCAGCATCTCATTGCGGAGGTGATCGGCAATCCGCTGCTTCTCATCCCCCTTGTTGTCAGGATCATACTGCGTGGGTTCGCCAAAGGTCAGGGTGTGCTTGGCCTTGTCCGCGAAAATGGGATAAAACAGGGCGCGCTTCCCGGTGCGCTGGTAATAGATCTGCGCGGTCATGGCAAACCCATTGAAGAACTCGCCCACACCCTCCCGGAGGTAGCCTGCCTGCGCCTGGCCCGCGTCGTTGGGGTTTTCCGGGAAGATCAGGATGTTGTCCCCCGCCTCCATGGCGGCAGCGGTCTCACGGAAGGTGTTGACCAGGGCGCGGGGATTGTCGCGGTAGACCGGAATGCTGTCCAGGGAGCGCATGATCCACTGCAGCACAACGCTGACCAGGCGGGTAACGGGCCATTTTAATTTTTCAGGGATCCATTTCTGACGCTTGATGGTGTTTTTGTACAGGTAGGTGGAGGAGCTTTCAGGCACCGCGATCTCGTCAATGACCCAGGGGCGGAAGGAAAAGGGGATGAACAGGTTGGTGACGATGGGCCCCCATAGCTCCCCGTGGTTGCAGGTGAAGATGACGCTGGTGTCCTGAGGCAGGCTGACCTTGTCAGCGCCGATCACCCGGGAATAAAAGAAGGGGCGAAGGATGATGATGATGAGCTTGATGCCATAGCGCCTGCGGTGGACCTTCACCACCATGTCTTCCAATTGCTTTTGAAGGGGGATGTTGATCTCCCCCGTTTCTTTCAGCCTTAAAAAGGTGCGCGTTTTTTCAACGATCCTCCGGTCAATCGGCACGCGGAAAGCCACCGGGATGGCGACCGCGACCAGCGCCAGGGCAGGCAACAGCAAAAGCGGCTGGAAGGTCAAGGTCAGCTGATCATAGGTGCCCCGGGTCTCAGACAGGAGGGTGATGAGGGCCAGGCCGACCAGGGCGATCATCCCGCCGATCAAGGCGGCGTATTCCGACAGCGCGATGTGGGTGCGCAAAAGCGCGTTGTCCTGGGGGACGCCCAGGGCGAAATGCACCACGTCCCGCATGTCTTTTTCAAGCGTTTCAACCGCGGTGCCGGCCATTGTGACCCCGACAGTGCACAGGGCTAGCGCCGCGTAGCTGAAGCCCAAAGCGCCGCTGATGGTATGAACGCTGAAAGAAACCAGGCTTAAAAGCCACAGGACAAGGCCGATGATCAGCGTGGTGCCCGGCTCCAGCTTTTTAAAGAGGATGGTGTGGCTCAGCAGCCCCACTGTGACCCAGCGCGCCAGGATCGCGCAGACCAGGGAGATCAGAAGGCTGGAAAACAGGCTGTCCGCCGTGGTGCCGATAAAGGTGAACATGATGATCATGGTGATTTGAAGCGCGGTGATCACGATCATCATGACCATGCGGAACACCTTGTAGGCGTTGACCTGGGTCAGCTTATGGTCCTCCTTGAGCAGGGACCAGACCGCATCATCGCCCTTTAGTTCCCTCGGATCCTCTTTTCTTAATGTATGGAAGCGGAAAACACAGCAGAGAGCAAACCCGCCCAGCAGGTACCAGGCCGTCTCCTTGCTCTGGCTGAAAAACAGAATGATGGCCATGATCCCGGTCAGCAGGACCATCATTTCTGCCACGCGCAAAAGCCTGCGCTCCCGGCTGACGCCCTTTTTGTACAGGGAGCGGTTCATCCTGGAAGCCAGCTCATTCATCCCCATCACCAGAAAAGCCAGCGCGAACACCAGCCAAAGCTGGGGCAGGTCAACAGCCAGGGGGTAAACAAACAAAATGACGAAAGCCAGAAAACCGCAGACCGCGCCCAGAACAATGCCGGTCACGCGCATCGCCTTTGGCAAGCGCTTAAAATCGCCCGGCAAGATCAGTTTTGAGAACAGGATGATGACCTGGCCGATGATGTACAAAGCCCCGCCCAAAACAGGGCGGCTTAGGACAGCCGTGGACGCCAGCATACAATATAAATAAGAAAAGAGCTGGTTAAAATTGACGAAACCGGGCATGTCTTTCGCCCTTAACGCGCCTTCTTTTTTTTCTTTTGCCTGTTCTGACATCGCTTCCTCCCAAATATGAGCGTATTATAACATTTTATAGCATTGAAGGGCAGACTTAAAAACATAAAGGCATAAAATCGAACATTAAATGCTATTAAGTAAAAATTGTTCGGAAAAATGGGTGACAATTTGAGAAAGGTGTGCTATATTGCATCGGTAATGACCGGGCATGCCCGGAACAGGAGAGGAACTATGGAGCGTTTTTTTAAACTCAAGGAAAATGGTACCAAGGTATCCACAGAAGTCATGGCTGGCGTCACAACTTTCTTCACCATGGCTTACATCATCGCGGTCAACCCCAGCCTTCTGAGCCAGTCCGGCATGCCCTGGGGCGCGGTCTTCCTGGCCACCATCATCGCGGCCGTGATCGGCACCCTGGTGATGGGCCTGTTCGCCAACGTGCCCTACGCCCAGGCCCCCGGCATGGGCCTGAACGCCTTCTTTGTCTATACCGTGTGCTTTGGCCTTGGCTTTACCTGGCAGCAGGCGCTGTCCATGGTTTTCCTCTGCGGGGTCATCAACATCGTGATCACCGTAACGAGGGTGCGCAAGCACATCATCAAAGCCATCCCCAAGGCCCTGCAGAACGCCATCTCCGGCGGCATCGGCATCTTCATCGCGTACATCGGGTTCCTTAACAGCGGTTTGATCAACTTCGCCGCCGGCGTGCCCGCCATCCCCGACCTCAACACCCCTGTGCTCTGGGTCTTCCTCATTGGCCTGGCGCTGATCACCATCCTGTCTGTGATGAAGGTGAAGGGCGCGATCCTGATCTCCATCATCGCTACTGCCATCATCGGCATCCCCTTTGGCGTGACCAAGATGGGCGAATCTGCTGTCAGTTTCTCCGAGGCCGCCAGCCAGCTGCCCCAGACCGTTGGCGTTATCTTTACCGGCGCTGGCCTTCCCAGTCTGTTTAACGACCTGTCCAAACTGCCCCTGGTCTTGATGACCATCTTCGCCTTCTCCCTTTCTGACACCTTTGACACCATCGGCACCTTCATCGGCACCGGCCGCCGCAGCGGCATCTTCTCTGAGGAAGACGAAAAGGCCATGGAGAACTCCACCGGATTTAACTCCAAGATGGACAAGGCCCTGTTCGCAGACGCCATCGCCACTTCCATCGGCGCGGTGTTTGGCACCAGCAACACAACCACCTACGTCGAATCCGCCGCCGGCATCGGCGCGGGCGGCCGCACGGGCCTGACCAGCGTGGTCGTTGCCATCCTGTTTATCCTGTCCGCCTTCCTGGCCTCCTTTGTGTCCGCCATCCCCTCTGCAGCCACCGCGCCCGCGCTGGTGATGGTTGGTATCATGATGCTGGCTTCCTTTAAGGAGATCGAATGGACCGACCTGAACGAGGCCATTCCCGCCTTCTTCGCCGGCGTGTTCATGGCGCTTTGCTACTCCATCTCCTATGGCATCGCGTTTGGCTTCTTCTTCTACTGCATCGTCAAGGTGTTCACCGGCAAGGCCAAGGAAATCCACCCCATCCTGTGGGTGTCAACGCTGCTGTTCGTCCTGAACTTTGTCCTGCTGGCCATCCTGTAATCTCATTCAACATCGCTGCGGAGTGCGTAAGGCGCTCCGCTTTTTTTATTTCAGGAGTACCCCTTGCGCGATAAATCGGGTATGATAATTGTAAATGACAGAATAAAAGGAGACTGAAGATGAGCAAACTGAGAGTGACCGTATGGAATGAGAACCTGCACGAAACCCGCTTCCAGGAGATCAGGGACATCTACCCTGAGGGCATCCACGGCTGCGTCGCGGGCTTTTTGAAGGACGCCGGAATGGAAGTGAGCACGGCCACACTGGCGGAAGAAGAGCATGGCTTGACCCAGGAGCGCCTGGACAACACCGACGTACTGGTCTGGTGGGGCCACATGGCGCACAATGACGTTCAGGATGAGATCGTGGAGCGGGTCTACCGCCGCGTCATGCAGGGCATGGGCCTGGTGGTGCTGCACTCCGGCCACGCGAGCAAGATTTTCAGAAAGCTGACCGGCTCTGACAGCGAACTGCTGCGCTGGCGTGAAGTGGGCGAGAAGGAGATCCTCTGGGTGATGAATCCCGCCCACCCGATCGTCCAGGGCTTGCCCGATCACTTTATCCTGGAGCATGAGGAGATGTATGGCGAGACCTTCATCATCCCAAGGCCGGATGAAGTGGTCTTTGTGTCCTGGTTTGAGGGCGGCGAGGTCTTCCGCTCCGGCCTTACCTACACCAGGGGCCTGGGCAAGATCTTCTATTTCAGGCCCGGCCATGAGGCCTTCCCCACCTTCTTTAATGAGAACGTCCAGAAGGTGATCATCAACGCGGTGAACTGGGCAAAGCCCGGCGCGGCCATGCCCAAGGTGACCCTGGGCGAGATCAAAAACCCCATCATGCCCATCAAGGACGCCAAGGAGAACACCCTGGCGCAGCTGAATGTGTACAAGGATGAGGAATAATAATTAACCTTTCAAAAAGACCGTCTCAGATGGTCTTTTTGACTTATGTTTGTTTTTATACTGAACGAATGAGTAAACGCACAGATGGGCTGAGAGATTTTGATGGCTCCGCTAAGCCGAAGGAACGAGGCGTAGTCGCAGCCTACGCTGAGTGAAAGAGGCAACGCGGAGGCGCAAAAGATCCGGCCCATCAAAGCGTTTATGATTGAGTTCAGTATTATTTATATGCGTCAAGCCTGGCTGACATAGACGAAGCCGCCGCCGCGCTCAGCGGAAACAAGCCAATCGCCAAGATCAACGGCCAGGCGGATGCCGTTGTCATAGATATCCAGTTTGGCGCGGTTTTCATCCCCCTTGATGCCAACCACCGTCACCCAATGCCAGTTTTCCAACTGCTCCTGCCCGCCGTTGTGCAGGTTTAAAAAAGCGACTGGCGAATCGGACTGCACGCCGGCTCTGATGAATTGTTCGGCTGTTTTGAGGCTTGGGCGCAGGGCCGGATCATCCGGCACCGCCAGCACCAGGCTTTTCCCCGGGCAGCCCAGGTGTTCCATCATCTCATCCAGGCCTTTTTGCATCAAAAAAGGCGAGTTGAGCCCCCTGAAACTTGGGGTCAGGTACTGCCAGCAATACTCCATCAGACGGACAAAGCTTTCCTGGTCCACCACGTCATGCGGCAAAGACAGCTTTTTGCGCCCGGAGAAATAATGGAGGATGTTGGCGCCCGTGCAGGAGCCGCAGCCTGCCTTGCGCTGCCAGAAGCGAGGAAACCAATCCTGGTCGCAGCCAAAGAAAGGCCCGGCTCCCGGCCAGGACAACTGAAGCAGCTCGGGGATCTTGACAGAACTGGTCATGGCATATCCTTTCGCGTCAAGGGACGCGCGTATATTCTTAGCAGGACTATACTATAAGTATAGTATTAATGCAAGAAGCGCTTCTTTTCCTCTGCTTGTTCTCTCCTATATATAGTTGGATGATCGTCTGAACACAGTGTCGAAAAAAGACGCTGCTATGTCTGTTTCAATCTGAAATAAAATTAATTCCAGGGTGTATTGACAACCCTAGTTTAATGAGTATACTGTATATGGATTATATGAACACTGGAGTGAGGATGATGAAAATTGTGTTGTCCAATGACAGCAAACTAACCATCTGGGAGCAGATAACAGAGCAGATCAAAGACGCCATCATTAAGGGTGAATTAAACCCAGGCGACCCGCTGCCCTCCATCCGGTCGCTAGCCCGGGATTTACGGATCTCAGTCATTACCACAAAAAGGGCATATGACGAACTGGAAGCAGAACGCTATGTGGATTCCATTCAAGGAAAAGGTTCTTTTGTAGCCGCCCAGGACAACGCAATGATGCGGGAGAAAAGATTGAAAAACATTGAGAACAAACTATCTGAGGCTTTAATCGAGGCCAGGATAATGGGTTTTAAATATGAGGATCTGGAAAAGATGCTCAGAATTCTTTGGGAGGAATAAGATGAATAACATTCTGGAAATCAAAGGGTTGGCTAAAAACTTCAAAAGTTTTGCACTTCATGATGTATCCTTTAGCCTTCCCAGGGGCTACATTATGGGCTTTATCGGGCCAAACGGATCTGGGAAAACCACTACTCTTAAGATGATCATGAACCTGATGCGCAAAGACGCTGGCTTCATTGAAGTTTTTGGCCAGGACCATGTAAAGTTTGAGCGTGAAATCAAGCAGCGCATTGGTTTTGTGTATGACGAACCAGTGTATTATGAGCAACTGAACCTTAAACAGATGACCAGCTTGATCAGCCCGTTTTACAAAAAATGGAATCAATCTCTTTACGAGGACTACATCAAGCGGTTTAACCTCAATAGCACTCAAAAAATCAAAACACTGTCTAAGGGAATGCGCACAAAGTATGCGCTCTCCCTGGCGCTAAGCCATGGAGCGGAATTGTTGATCATGGATGAACCCACTGCCGGGCTTGATCCAGTATTTCGGCGGGAACTGCTTGACATTTTAATGGATGTAATCCAAAGGGAAGAGAACAGCATCCTCTTTTCAACACACATCACTTCCGACCTGGACCGTATAGCTGACTACATCACCTTCATCAATGAAGGCAGAATCGTACTCTCAGAAGAAAAGGATCGTTTATATGAGCGTTACACGCTGGTAAAAGGCGGAAAAGACGATTTGAGCGAGGCGCTGAAAAAAGAATTAGTGGGCATGTCCGTAACCGGCCTCGGATTTGAAGGCTTGTCCGACCACCCCATCCAGGGCGAGAACCTGGTCATTGAAAAACCCAGTCTGGAAGACATCATGTTTTTCCACACAAAGGAGCAGCGCCATGGGGATTAAAGTATTGTTCAAAGAGTTGAAGGCTGTCACGATGGATCTACGCGGGATTTCTGTAACCTTTTTGGCGCCATTTTTCTTTCGGATTATTCCAGGGTTTGAAGGCTCGATTTTCCCAGCGGTTATCCTGTTTTACATCGTTATTGGACTGTTCCTGTCAAGGCTTGACAGAAACAGTATCAGAGCGGGTTTGGGTCAATTCCCGATCAAAGTACGCGACCACGTGACAGGAATGTTCCTGTTTCAGGCTACGGCATCGCTGATTGCTGTTCTTCTTTCTTTTATATTTATGAAGATAACAGGACCTGAAAATTATATGCAATCACTCCTGCCCAAGACCTTTGGTATCGTCCTTTGTATGATGGGCATTTTAAGCCTAGCGAGCTTATGGCTGCGACCAGAGATTACGCGCGTCTTGAGCATTATAATAGTAATTGCAGTGATAAACATGCTAATTCTTAGTGCGGATGAAGGCACAATTTTCATGCCTTTTATCAGCGAATTAGGCGCAGTAATCGTGGGTTTTTCCTGTTGGGGGCTTTTCCTGATCCTGGGCCTGATCTTCCCACCGCGATTTTAAGGAGGAAATATGTTTAATTTGGTTCGCAAGGAATTATTGACCACAAGGTGGGTGCAATTAGCCGGGCTAGTCATCGGCCTGGCATTAATCCCCCTGTATCTGACGAAACCAGATTCCATCCTGACGATGATTCTGCTTTCCTACCTGATGTATATGCACTTGGTCTTTAATCAGAGCCGCTACGCAGCAGCTAGCCGAGTTGACAACCTTTTGCTCAACTCTTTACCGCTAACGCGCAGACAGGTGGTGACGGGCAAATACTGCTATGTTTGGCTGAGCGCCATGGTGTTTTCGACCTACCTGTGCCTAATCGCACTTTTTCTTACCACCATAGGGCTTAGACTACCGCTTTCAATCCTGATTTTATGCCTCTTAATGGCTCTCGTCGGCATTCTTTATCACGCCCTCCTCATGCCATTATCCTACCTCGACGCGCGCTATGGTACCTGGGCTAGCATGCTGATTTACATGGCCATCATATTATTACCCCAAACCTTGGGGAAAGGAAATTTTAGCCCCGCTTTGAACCGTTTTTTCACGCAGTTGACCACGCTGATCCATGGCTGGAATCTACCTGTTTTTCTGATTGCCACCCTTGCCGTCTTAGGTTACACCTCTATCCGTATCAGTTGGAGAGTTTATGAAAATGCAGAGTTCTAATTGATAAGCGAGCGGCATTTGGAACGCTTGTCAACAACTCTGTCCTTGTGTATAATAAACCCATCGCGATGAACGGGAAACTGTTGTCTTAAGCGCTTTCAGAGAGCCGCCAAGAGGTGTAAGGCGGCAGCGGCAGACAGCCTTCCGCCCGGGAGCGGGCTGCGAGGAGCAGCCGGGGTGCGCCCCCTACAGCGCGGACAAGCGGCCGGGCAACCGGCAAATTGGGTGGTACCACGGAGCCTTCCGTCCCTTTGTTGGAACGGGGCTTTTCTTTTTAGGAAGAGGAGGAGAAAACATGATCGACATTGCCTTAATCAGGGAGAATCCGGAAGCGGTCAAAGCGAACATCCGGCGCAAATTCCAGGAGCAGAAGCTGCCCCTGGTGGACCAGGTGGCGGAGCTGGACAAATTAAACCGCGAAGCCATCCTGCGCGCGGACACCCTGCGCGCCCAGCGCAACAGCCTGTCCAAACAGATCGGCGGGCTGATGCAAAAAGGCCAGAAAGAGGAAGCCGAGGTCATCAAGCAGCAGGTCAAGGACATGCAGGATGAGCTGGCAGCCCTTGAGGTCAAAGAAAACGAGTACGCGGCACAGATCAAAGAGCTGATGATGCAGATCCCGCAGATGGTGGACCCTTCCGTGCCCATTGGCCGCAACGACCAGGAGAACGTGGAGATGGAGCGCTTTGGCGAGCCCGTGGTGCCGCCTTATGAGGTTCCCTACCATGTGGACATCATGGAGAGTTTGAACGGCATTGACCTGGACAGCTCCAGGAAGACCAGCGGTACCGGGTTTTATTACCTGATGGGCGATGTGGCGAGGCTGCACTCCGCCATCCTGTCCTACGCGCGGGATTTCATGATCGACCGCGGGTTTACCTATGTGATCCCGCCCTACATGATCCGTTCTGAAGTTGTGACCGGCGTGATGAGTTTCGCCGAAATGGAAAGCATGATGTACAAGATCGAGGGAGAGGACCTTTACCTCATCGGCACCAGCGAACACTCCATGATCGGCAAGTTCATCGACACCATCTTAAACGAGGATCAACTGCCCCAGGTTTTGACCTCCTACTCCCCCTGCTTCCGCAAGGAAGTGGGCGCGCACGGCATTGAGGAGCGCGGCGTGTACCGCATCCACCAGTTTGAGAAGCAGGAAATGGTGGTGGTCTGCAAGCCTGAGGACAGCATGGACTGGTATAAAAAGCTCTGGCAAAATGCGGTGGACTTTTTCAGAACGCTGGATATTCCGGTTCGTACCCTGGCCTGCTGCACAGGCGACCTGGCGGATTTGAAGGTCATCTCCTGCGACGTGGAGGCCTGGTCGCCCCGCCAGCAGAAATACTTTGAGGTGGGCAGCTGCTCCAACCTGGGCGACGCGCAGGCCAGGCGCCTGCAGATCAGGGCCAGGGACAAGGACGGCAGGCGCTTCCTGCCGCACACCCTGAACAACACCGTGGTGGCGCCCCCCAGGATGCTGATCGCCTTCCTTGAAAATAACCTGCAAGAGGACGGCAGCGTGCTGATCCCCAAGGCGCTGCAGCCCTACATGGGCGGTAAAGCCGTGATCCGCTGAAAAAACTTTTACTGAACTCAATCATAAACGCTTTGATGGGCTGGATCTTTTGCGCCTCCGCATTGCCGAACTCACTCAGCGTAGGACTGCGGCTACGCCTCGTTCTTTCGGCTTAGCGGAGCCATCAAAATCTCTCAGCCCATCGGCGCGTTTACTCATTCGTTCAGTATTATTCAAAAAATTGCCCGCTCCGGTGAAAGCCGGGGCGGTTTTTTCGCTGCTTTGCAGACCTTGTATGAAAATGGGGCTGAAGCGTTTTGCTTCAGCCCCAGGCAGTTTAGGGTTGGTTGAATGGACTTATTCCGCGGAAGCCATCTTCTTGAGGTTTTCAAGGCGCAGCGCGGCGTCTTCCTCGGACTGCTTGAACAGGTCGTCAGCCACATCGGGGAAGGCCTTGAGCAGGGAGGAGTAGCGCACCTCGCTCTTGATGAAGTCCTGGTAGCTCTCGGTGGGATCCTTGCTGTCGATGGTCAGCGGGTTCTTGCCCTGCTCGGCCAATTCGGGGTTATAGCGGAACAGGTTCCAGTAACCGGAGGCCACAGCATTGCGGGTCTTGGCCTGAGAGAAGGACATGTTGATGCCATGGTTGATGCAGGGGCTGTAGGCGATGATGAGGGAGGGGCCGTTGTAGGCTTCCGCCTCGTTGATGGCCTTCAGCACCTGGTTGTAGTTGGCGGACATGGAGACATGGGCGACATAGACATAGCCGTAGCTCATGGCCATCACGCCCAGGTTCTTCTTCTTGGTGCGCTTGCCGGCGGCCGCGAACTTGGCGACAGAGCCGGTGGGGGTGGACTTGGATGCCTGGCCGCCGGTGTTGGAATATACTTCGGTATCCACAACCAGGACGTTGACATCCTGGTTCTGCGCCAGGACATGGTCCAGTCCGCCGTAGCCGATGTCATAGGCCCAGCCGTCGCCGCCGAAGATCCAGATGGACTTCTTGGTGAGCAGTTCAGCGTCCTTGACGACCTGTTTGGCAAGGTTGCAGGCGGCGCAATCACAGCCCTGCTCGATGCCGTCCTTGCAGGCGGCAAGCAGTTTCTCGCCGGCCGCGCGGGAGGCGTCGGCATTGTGCATGCCCTTGAGCCATTCGTCGCCGGCTTCCTTGATGGCAGGCAGAGCCCAATCGGTGCCAATCAGCTCTTCGATCACGTCGGCCAGTTTGGCGCGGCGCTGGTTGTAGGCCAGGTTGATGCCGAAGCCGAACTCAGCGTTGTCCTCAAACAGGGAGTTCGCCCAGGCGGGGCCATGGCCCTTGGAGTTGACGGCGTAGGGAACAGTGGGGCTGGAACCGCCGTAGATGGAGGTGCAGCCGGTGGCGTTGGCGATGATCATCCTGTCGCCAAAGAGCTGGGTGATCAGCTTGATGTAGGGGGTCTCGCCGCAGCCGGCGCAGGCGCCGGAGAACTCAAACAGCGGTCTGAGGAACTGGCTGCCGCGGACGGTGTTCTTGTTGTGCTGGATGCGGTCATCCGGCAGCTTCATCGCAAACTCCCAGTTCTTTTCCTCGTGGAGCTGGCTGCTCAGCGGCTTCATCTCAAGGGCCTTCGTCTTGGCCGGGCAGACGTCATAGCAGTTGCCGCAGCCGGTGCAGTCAAGCACGCTGACCTGGATGCGGAAATCGTTGCCCGCGTATTCCTTGCCCGTGGCGGGCTTGGTGACAAAGCCTTCAGGACGCTCGGCGCCGGATTCAACCAGGAAGGGACGGATGGCCGCATGGGGGCAGACCAGGGAGCAATGGTTGCACTGGATGCAGTGCTCAGGCTGCCACTCGGGCACGTTGACCGCGATGCCGCGCTTCTCATACTGGGTGGTGGCGGTGGGCACAGCGCCGGCGGGATCAAAGGCGGAAACAGGCAGGTTGTGGCCGTCCTGCTGGAGGATGGGCCTGGCAACCTTGTTGAAGTATTCGGTGGCTTCCACATGGACGGGCTCAGCGCCGGTGGTGGCGTCGGCCCATTCCGCGGGCACCTTGACTTCCTTCAGCTCAGCGCTGGCGGCGTCGATCACGGCCCAGTTGGCCTTGACGACCTTCTCGCCGCGCTTGCCGTAGGTGGCCTGGGCGTAGTCCTTCATGTACTTCTCAGCCTGATCGTAGGGGATGATGTTGGCGAGCTTGAAGAAGGCCGCCTGCATGATGGTGTTGATGCGGGAACCCATGCCGTTCTTCTGGGCCAGGTCGATGGCGTCGATCACATAGAATTTGGCTCCGCGCTTGGCCAGATCGCGCTTCATCTTCGCGGGCAGATGATCTTCCAGCTCCTTGCCTTCCCAGGGGCAGTTGAGCAGGAAGCTGCCGCCGCGCTTGAGGCTTCCCACCATGTCATACTGGGTGACATAGGCGGGGTTGTGGCAGGCGATGAAGTTGGCGTCGTCGATCTGGTAGGTGCTCTGGATGGGCTCCTTGCCAAAGCGCAGGTGGCTGACGGTCAGGCCGCCGGATTTCTTGGAGTCATAGGCGAAGTAGGCCTGAACGTTCAGGTCGGTGTGGTCGCCGATGATCTTGATGGAGTTCTTGTTGGCGCCGACGGTGCCGTCAGAGCCCAGGCCGTAGAATTTGCAGGCCACGGTGCTCTCAGGCGCGGCGTTGAACTGCTCGCCCAGGGGCAGGGAGGAGTTGGTGACATCGTCCACAATGCCCACGGTGAAGTGGTTCTTGGGGTTGTCCGATTCGGAGTTGTCCAGGATGGCCTTGACCATGGTGGGGGTGAACTCCTTGGAGGAGAGGCCGTAGCGGCCGCCCAGAACCTTGATGTCCGCCCTGCCGGCTTCAATGAGCGCGGTGCAGATATCGGTGTAGAGCGGGTCGCCCAGGGCGCCGGGCTCCTTGGTGCGGTCCATGACGGACAGGCGCTTGACGGACTGGGGCAAGGCTTTCAGGAAGACATCCGCCGCGAAGGGACGGTAGAGACGAACCTTGAGCACGCCGTATTTCTTGCCCTGTTTGTTGAGCGCGGTGACAGTCTCATGGGCGGCTTCAGCGCCGGAACCCATGATGACGATCACGTCCTCGGCCTCGGGATCGCCCACATAGTCAAACAGCTTGTAGGAGCGGCCGGTGAGCTCCCCGACCTGCTTCATGCACTCTTCCACGATGCCGGGAACAGCCAGATAATAGGGGTTGGCCGCCTCACGGTTCTGGAAGAAAACGTCGGGGTTCTGCGCGGTGCCGCTCTGATGGGGCCTTTCAGGGTTCAGGGCGCGGGCGCGGAACGCATCGATCTTGTCCCAGGGAACGATCTTGGCGATGTCCTCATAGGCGATCTCCTCGATCTTCTGGAACTCATGGCTGGTGCGGAAGCCGTCAAAGAAGTGCAGGAAAGGAACAGAGGACTTGAGCGTCGCCAGATGGGCAACCAGCGCCATGTCCTGGGCTTCCTCAACAGAGCCGCTGGCCAGCATCGCGAAACCGGTCTGGCGGCAGGCCATGACGTCGGAATGGTCGCCAAAGATGGACAGCGCGTGGGTGGCCAGGGTGCGGGCCGACACATGGAAGACGGTGGGCAGCAGTTCGCCCGCGATCTTGTACATGTTGGGGATCATCAGAAGCAAACCCTGGGAGGCAGTGTAGGTGGTGGTCATCGCGCCGGCTGCCAGAGAGCCGTGAACCGCGCCAGCCGCGCCGCCTTCACTTTGCATCTCAGAAACGTTAACTGTCTGGCCAAACAGGTTCTTGCGTCCCTTTGCTGACCATTCGTCTACATACTCCGCCATGTTGCTGGACGGGGTGATGGGGAAAATTGCCGCGACGTCAGAAAAAGCATAGGCGATGTGACTGACGGCACCGTTGCCGTCAATGGTGAACATTTTTTTTGCCATGTCTACCTCCAGGTCTTTTTATTTGTCTGTGATATAGGGGTTCCTCCTATATTAACGTTCACAGTATAGCCACTTTCAGTGCAAATTGTCAAGGATTTTGAACAAATTACATGTTGCGATATTGCTATAAGAAATGAGCGTTTTCCCTGCTCCGGCACAGCTTCAGACAGGAAACAGGATAAATTTACATACAAAGCCGGCTTGTTTTCCTGGCTTAACACTGATGAAAAGCCGTTTTCGCGCGGATGTGACGGAAACACAGCACGAACCGTCACAGCAAAAGTTCAGTTTTCAGGCGGCAGGATGAACCGAACAGACCGGTGCTGCACGCGCAGGTCAAAGCGCCGCCCCTTCACAATTTCGCCATCCAGGCAAAGGATGATCTCCTCCTTCGCGGAGATGACAGCATGTTTTCCCTGGCGGTAAAGCAGTTTTCCCTCAAGGGCGGGGTGATCCAGATGCGCCCCTTTTTTATACACGGGCAGCAGCCGCAGAAGCTCTCCTCTGGTGAAAGGCAAAATGAGGCTGACATCCATCAGGCCGTCATCGTTGACCGCCCGGGGCGCGCAGTGAAAACCGCCGCCGATGAATTGTCCGGAAGCGAAGGAGGCTGTCAGAAGATCGCCTTCATATAACAGTTCATCATCCACAACAACCCGGCAGGATGTTTTCATCCCTGAGATGACGGCGGACAGAGCGCCCGGAAGGTAGGCCCTCTTTCCGCCAAAAAGCGGATTGTGCCGGAACTTGAGCATGGTGGCCGCGGCCATCGCCTCCAGGCCCAGATTGACCACATTGATGGCATGATGTTTATTGACAGAGATCAAATCCACCAAAACCGTGGGCGCGCTGATCTGATTGGCGATGTTTTGAAAGCGTTTTTGACCGCCGTAGATGCGCGCGTAATCATTGCCGCTGCCGCAGGGCCAGAAGCCCGCCGCGGCTTTGGGGTTGCCGGCCAGGCCGGAAGCGACCTCGCCCAGGGTGCCGTCCCCGCCGCAGGCATAAAAACGCAGATGGCCCTCTTCTTTTTCGCAAACCTCTTTTACCAAGCAGGTCGCGTCGCCCCGGCCGCCGGTGACGAGCACCGTATAAGGGACAGGCGCGATCTTTTCAAGCTGGGACTGCAAAGCAGGCAGGGCGCTGCGCGAGCCTGCCTGCGGGTTAAAGATGAAATAATATTTGATGTCCATGAGTCCTGGTTTAGTTCGCCTTTTTTGCTTTGATTTTGTCCATCAGGTCATCCGCCATCAAAAGCATGCGCGGCAGATGGAAGGGGCCCTTGAAGGTGCTGCCTTTGCAGGGCGGCTGGGTGGGCAGGCCATCCCGCCTTAAGTATCCGTACCACTCGCCGTACTCAGGGTCCGAGAAATGGATCTTGCAGTAATCAATGGTTTTGTTGAACCAATCCAGGAACACTTCCTTCCCGGTATCATGGTAGGCCATGAGGGCGGCGATGACGATCTCATTATGCGGCCACCAGAGCTTCATGTCGTGCTCATAGGCCTCGGGCGGCTTTCCAAGGCAGTCGATGAAATACAAAAGACCGCCGTATTCCTTGTCCCAGCCCGCGTTGATGGCATCCAGGAACATCTCCTGGGTCTCCTCATGCAGGGCCTTGTCCCCCGTCCTGTTCGCCTCTTCCATCAGGAACCAGGCGCACTCAATCACGTGGCCCGGGTTGAGCACGCGGCCGGCGGTAAACTCGGACTGGAATTCGCCGTTTGGCCCGACGGACTCAAGGGTGCACTCCATGTCCTTTTTGCGGTGGTAGGTGAAGATGTCATGGACGCACTGCGCAGCCCTTTCATTATAGAGGGCTGCTTTCTGAGGATCGGCCTTGCGCATGACCGCGGTGAGGTTCAAATAGATCATGGGATCGGCCAGGGCGCGGCCGGAGCGGGTCTGCGGAATGGTTTTGGGCCCCAGGCCGGTCGGATCGCCGATCAGGCCCCGGTTCAGGTTCCAGATGAGATCATAGGCTTCCCGGGCGCGCTTTAAATGTTCTTCCTTGCCGGTTAAAATGTAGTATTCCGCGTTGGCCATGGCGTAAAAGCCTTCAGAGAAATTGTAGCGGCGCTGGCGCAGGGGCTTGCCGTCTTTGGTGACGGTGAAATACATGCGGTTGCCCATTTCGCGGTTGATGCAGTATTTCTCCATGAAATCAAGGCAGCTTTCAGCGGCCTTGCGCCACTCCGGCTTCTCGCCGTACTGGTTGCACAGCTTTGAGAAGGTCCAGGCACAGCGCCCCTGCATCCAGACGCTTTTGTCAGTGGAGAAAACCTCTCCCTTGCGGTCCAGGCAGGTATAAACGCCGCCGTACTCATGGTCGATGCCATTGTCCAGCCAGAAGCGGACGCACCTGTCCAGTTCGGCTTTGATCCAGTCGTGTGTTTCCTGAAAATTCATGATCCTGCTCCTTTGATCAGTATTCCGCAAAATTTGCGGAGTTCGACCTGTATTTGCCGGATGCGAAATGCGCCATCATGGCCGCCTCAAAGGCTTCCTCGTTGCCGTTTTCTAACGCGCGTATGATGTTCTCATGCTTGAGGACAGTGTCCTCGTCCAGGTATTTGGCTTTTTCCTCGGTTTTGAAGTTTTCATCCACATCCCAGATGGCTTCCAGCACCGAAAGGAGGGTCTTGTTGGGAACCTTGGAGAAAATGGCCATGTGAAAAGCCTTGTCCCTGTCATGAAAAAGATGGCCCTCATCGAATGCCTCATGGATCTCGCCCATGATGCTGCGGATGCGGACAATATCGTCTTTGTCAAGGCTGTTGAAAGCCTGGCGCATGTAGCCCAGCTCCAGGCGCTTGCGGATATCCAGCATCTCGGAGATCGCGTAATCCTCTTCCCCTGCTGCCGCGAACAGCACATTCTGGAAGACAAAATCCAGGTTGAAGGCTTTTAAGATGGTGCCGCGACCCGGCTGGGCGGAGACCATGCCCAGAAGCTCCATGGATTTGATGGCTTCCCTTAACACGTTGCGGCTGACGCCCAGCATCTCCACCAAGGCCTGCTCCGTTGGGAGCAGATCGCCCGGCTGCAGGTTGTTTTGAAGTATATATGCCCTGACCTGACGGAAAACACGCAAGTAAAGCTTCTCGCCTGATTTTTTAGTCATTTTGATTCCCCCTTTTTTTGACTCAAAATATAAGGATTTTCAAGCTAAATGTCAATGACCGTTCATGGAGCTTTTGTGTATTATTTTAATCACAAATACGGCGGTTGTTTCAAGTTCCCCTTATATTTAAAGAAAAATAAGTAAAACCATTGACATTGTAGGATGATCAGCCTTATATTAAATCATCAATAAATCACAGCCTGCTTGGGGCTGCATTCCGCAAACAGCGTTTCCGGAAATGCATCAAGGACTGAAGCAGGCTAGAAAAAGGTCAGAAATTGGATTACAACAAACAGAAGTACCAAGGTGTTATCCCGGCTTTCTACGCCTGCTACGATGATGTGGGCAACATCTCCAAAAGCCGTACCCAGGCGCTGGCGCGCCACCTGCTCGCCCAGGGCGTGAAGGGGCTGTATGTAAACGGTTCCTCAGGCGAGTGCATTTACCTGAGCGTTGAGGAACGCAAGGAGATCCTGGAAAACGTGATGGAAGCGGTGGGCGGCAAGATGACCATCATCGCCCATGTGGCCTGCAACAACACCAGGGATTCCATGGAATTGGCGAAACACGCGGAGCAATTGAAGGTTGACGCGATCGCCGCCATCCCGCCCATTTATTTCCGCCTGCCCGAACACGCTATTGCGAAGTATTGGAACGACATTTCTTCCGCCGCCCCCAACACCGACTTCATCATCTACAACATCCCGCAGCTGGCGGGCGTGAGCCTGACATTAAGCCTGCTGGATGAGATGCTGAAGAACCCGCGCGTGATCGGGGTGAAAAACTCCTCCATGCCGGTGCAGGACATCCAGATGTTCAAGGACAAGGCGCCCGACAGGCTGACCATTTTCAACGGCCCGGATGAGCAGTTGGCCGGCGGGCTTTTGATGGGCGCGACCGGCGGAATCGGCGGCACCTACGCCGCGATGCCCAGGCTGTATACCAGGCTGTTTGACCTGACCCTGGAAGGCCAGGTACAAAAAGCCGCGGAGCTGCAAAATGAGATCTGCCGCATCATCTACCTTCTGGTCAGCTGCAAGGGCAGCATGTACGCGATGATCAAGGAGCTTTTGAGGCGCAAGGGCATTTCCTGCGGCAGCGTGAGGGCGCCCCTGGCGCCGCTCGTGCCTGAGGATTACAAGGTGGCCGACGCCTGCGAAAAGGCCATCGCGGAAGCGGAAAGCAAATACCTGTAACCCCCGAGATAATCATAATCAAACGGCCGTCGCGATGACGGCTGTTTTTGCTTGTCAAAGAAGTGTCCGCGGACACTTCTTTGAGTTGGGAAGAACGGCACCGCACATGAGGTTTTCGCAGATTACCATCGGAGGGTTTCATCCTCCGATACCTCCCTATTTTGGGTGTTCAGTTGTTTGACGGTCAGTTTCTTCTCAGCCGTAAAACACCTCCAGAATGATGTCAGACTTTCTTGGCCGCCCAGGCGCCCGACTCAAAGCGGCGGTAGAAGAAAATGAGGCGGATGCCGATCTCGGACAGGCTGACAAGCCAGGTGAGCGCCAGCCCAAAGTGGAACACATCAACCGCCAGCCAGGCCATGAGCGGACGGATCATGGACACGCAGACCAGCATGACGCCCGCCACATACAGGTTGTCCCCCGCCCCGCGCAGGGCGCCTGAGAGCACGATGGAAGACATCTGAAGCGGCTGCATCAGCGCCACGACGATCAGGGCCTCCGCGGCAAAGCGGATGACATTGGCCGCGTCCGGCGTGCCGGGGTTGATGAACAGCCTGCCCACAGGGTAACGGAACAGGAAGGTGAACAGGCCCAGCGCCAGGCTCATGACCAGGGCAACGCGCTGGGTGACCTTGCCGTAAAGCAGGCTCAGATCCTTTCTGCCCTTGCCCAGGTTTTGCCCCACCAGGGAGGTGGCGGCAACAGAAAGACCATCCGCGAAATTAAAGGTGAGGCCCAGAAACTGCATGGCGATGTTGTGCGCGGCAAACAGCGTGACACCCAGGGAATACATGATGCGGGAATACATGAAAAACCCGAAGCGCATGCTGGCCTGCTCCACCACCGCGTTGCCGCCCACCTTGATGATGGAGGACATGATGTGGGGCATGATGCGCCAGTTATCCTTCACAGAAATGCGAAGGTAACTGCTGGAGTTGTGCACAACTGCCATGATGGACAAAACCATGCCCGCTGCCATGCCGATAACGCTGGCGATGGCGGCGCCCCTGATTCCCAGTTGAGGGAAACCAAGATGGCCGAAAATAAGCAGGTAATTGAAGAACACGTTGACAAGGTTTGAGGTGATGTTGACCTTCATGGGGATCTTGGTGTCCCCCACGCCGCGCAGCGCGGCGTTGATGCACATGCTGACAGCGTTGATGGGGAGCGCCAGGGACATAATAATAAAGTAATCGACCGCGCCCTTTAAAACCAGCGCGTCATCCGGCGTGCGCTCATGCCCGCCTGCCAGGCGCATCAGGGGCTCCGCCAGCAAGACCGCGAGGACGGTCATGACAAGGGACAGACCAAAGCCTAAAACCAGGGCGTTCCTGAGGGTGGAGTTGGCCTCATCCCGCCTGTTCTCCCCCTTGCGGCGGGCGACAATGGCGGTGACGCCCACATTGAGGGCAAAGAAAATGGCCAGGAAGATCATGCGCGGCTGGGCGGGCAGAGAGACCGCGGACAGAGCGTTTTTCCCCAATTGCCCCACCATGATGGTGTCGGCGCTGGCGATCAGGCTCATCAGCACCATTTCCGCGATGGCGGGGAAGGCGATCCGCATGACATCCTGATAGGCCTGTTTTGTTTCAGGAACCTCACCCAAACGCCTGTCCTCCCTGACCAGATGGTCCACGGAGAACAGGCGCTTCAGCAGATGACTCAAAGCCAATTCCCTCCCTGCTCATATGTTTTGCGAAGCAATCATAACAAAATCCGCGCCAAGCGGCAACGGGAAACAAGCCTCGCAAAGAAAAAAGCCACCGGAAAAACCGATGGCAAAAAAACGATGATGCCCTCAGCGGCGGCGGCTTGAGGAACGGGAGAGCAGGATTAAGCGAATCAGCTGCAAAATGGCGGAAACGGCCGCAGCCACATAGGTAAGGGCCGCCGCGCTGAGCACGGCGCGGACGCCTTTTTCCTCCTCCCGGGTCGTTATGATGCCGGAGGACTGGAGCATGGCGACGGCGCGCTTGGACGCGTTGAATTCCACCGGCAGGGTGATGAGAGAAAAGACCACCGTCAGCGCGAACATCGCGATGCCGGCATACAACAGAGGCTGCCAGGACACGATGAGGCCCAGGATGAAAATGGGCATGGACAGCCGTGAGCCGATGGAAACCGTGGGCACCACGATGCTCCTTAAATTGAGCGGGCCATAATTGTCCTTCTTCTGCATGGCGTGCCCGGCCTCATGCGCGGCGATGCCGACCGCAGCCACGGAAGCGGAATTGTAAACACCCTCTGAAAGGCTTAAAACCTCGGTCCTGGGGTTGTAATTGTCGGTTAACTGGCCGGCCACCTGCGCGATCTGAACGGCATCATTGCCGTTTTGCCGCAGGATGCGCTCAGCCGCCTCAGCGCCCGATACGCGCGAACTTAAAGGGACCTTGCTGTATTTCGCGTAAGCGCTCTTCACCTTCCACTGGGCATAGAAGGCAAGCAGCAAGCCCGGGATCAGCAACAGGTAGGTGGGGTCTAAATACATGGTCATCACTCCTTCATCAAACTTACGCAGAGATTATACCACCGGAGTGATCTGTTCTGCAAAGCGATCCATCCGGATCAGCCCCTTGCTGCTCAAAGTAATTTTATGCATAGAAAAAAGCTAAAATACAGTTCATCAAAAAGCAAAAACCGCTGGATGACGGCACTTTTTGACGCTTGGAATTGCATCTGTACACTTTGGGGCAATTGAATTATAATTGGAAGGCTTCAGCGTCAGGTGCTTGACCTTTCCAGAACGCACATTGTTTGACAAAACAACCGCGTTTTGTATAATAAGCAAAATTTTGAAAGCAGGGTTACGAATGAGTTCACGGTTCGCGGTGTATTTGGCTAAAAGGGTCGGAATGGCGTTCCTGACGATCTTTTTGGTCATCGCCATCACCTTTTTTACCATGCATGCCATCCCGGCCAGCCCTTTCAGCTCCGAGAAGGCCAAAAACGACAAGACCATCGCGGCGCTGGAAGCCAAGTACGGCTTTGACAAGCCGGTGACGGTTCAGTTTGTGAATTATTTAAAAAACATCGCGCAATTTGACTTCGGCCTGTCAACCGGCTGGGTGGGCAGCACTGTGGCCGAATTGATCCAGGGCGGGTTTTCCTATTCTGCGGGCATCGGGCTGACCGCTGCCATCCTGGCCATCGTCATGGGCGTGTTCATGGGCTCCCTGGCCGCGATCAGGCGCGGGGAGTGGCTGGACAAGGTGATCCAGGTGACGACAACGGCCCTGGTGTCCATGCCTTCCTTTGTCATTGCCACCCTGCTCCTGCTGATTTTTGGGCTTTACTTAAAGTGGCTGCCCACCCTGGGCAGCATGCCGGGCGGCACCATCCTGCCCACCTTCTCCTTGAGCCTTTACCCCATGGCCTATATCACCCGCCTGCAGCGCTCCAGCATGCTGGACGTTTTGGGACAGGACTATATCAGGACTGCCAGGGCCAAGGGCGTTAAAAAAGGCAAGATCATCTTCAAGCACGCGCTCAAAAACGCGCTTTCCCCGGTCGTGACCTATGCCGGGCCCATGATGGCCTATATCCTGACCGGGTCCATGGTGGTGGAAAACATCTTTTCCGTCCCGGGTCTGGGCCGCCTGTTTGTCAATTCCATGCTCAGGACCGACTACATGATGATCATGGGGGTCACCATCTTCCTTGGAACGCTGATCATCCTGATGAACCTGATCAGCGACATCATCTACAAAATACTCGACCCGCGGATCAATTTGAGGTAAGTGAGCATGCAAAGCGAAAAGCCAAAAAAGAATTTTTTCAGTTTTCAACTGGACCCAAACCTGTTTGCGCCGGCTGATGAGAATGAGAAAAGCCAGCAGCGCATGATGCGTGAGTCCGTGTCCTTTTTTAAGGATGCCTTCAGGCGCTTAAGGCGGAACAAGATCGCGATGCTCTGCCTGTTTGTGATCGTGGTGATCGCCCTGATCGCCTTTATCGTGCCGAATTATTATCCCTACTCCTACACCAAGCAGGATGTGACCGCGAAGTATCTGCGGCCTTTTGAGTACTCCGCCCGGGAGCAGGCCCGCATTGACAAGGGGCAGAACGTCTTCCCCCACATCATGGGCACGGACGCCCTGGGGCGCGACTATGCCATCCGCGTGATTTACGGCACACGCATTTCTCTGCTGGTCGGTCTTTTATCGGCGGTCATCGTGATCGTGATCGGCATCATCTACGGCTCCATCTCCGGTTATTTTGGGGGCGTGGTGGATCTGATCATGATGCGCATTGTGGACATCATCTACTCCCTGCCGGATGTTTTGATCGTGATCCTGCTCTCCGTGGGCATCAAAGAGCGGGTCAGCATGAGCCAGAATGACCTGGTGGTGAGGCTGGGAGCCGGAATGATCTCGATCTTCATCGTGTTTGGCCTTTTGTACTGGTGCGGCATGGCGCGCCAGGTGCGCGGGCAGATCCTGTCCATCAAGGAGCAGGAGTTTGTCCTGGCTGCCAAGGCCATCGGCTCCTCGCCCTTTAGGATCATCCGCAAGCACATGATCCCCAACTCCATCTCCGTCATCATCATCACCGCAGCCATGCAGATCCCAAGCGCGATCTTCACCGAGAGCTTTTTAAGCTTTCTGGGCATGGGCGTGTCCATCCCCATGCCGTCCCTGGGCTCCCTGGCCTCAGACGCGCGCACGGGCCTGGTCAGCTATCCCTATTTGCTGCTGTTCCCGGCGCTGTCCATCTTCCTGATCGTGCTGTCCTTTAACCTGCTGGGCAACGGTCTAAGGGACGCGTTTGACCCCAAATTGCGTTCCTGAGGCCGTCACCCAACGAAAAAACAAAGGAAAGAACCAGAAGTTTTATGTCAAACATCGATAAAAGCAAAGCAGCACAGGCAGGTCAGGCCGAAGCCGTGCCCATCCTTGAGGTCAAAGACCTGTGCACCTCATTTTTTACGCCCTCAGGCGAGGTGAAGGCAGTCAACAAAGCCTCTTTTAACTTAAACGCCGGTACGGTGCTGGGCATTGTGGGCGAATCCGGTTCCGGCAAGTCGGTGACCGCCTACTCCATCATGCAGATATTGACCCCGCCGGGGAAGATCGTGTCCGGATCCATCAAGTTCAAGGGTCAGGAACTGGTGGGCATCAGCGATGAAAAGATGCGCCTGATCCGCGGGAACAAGATCTCCATGATCTTCCAGGACCCGATGACCAGCCTGAACCCGACCTTTACCATCGGAAACCAGCTGATGGAAGCGATCCTCCTGCACACGGACCGCAACAAGGAGGAGGCTTTCAAGCACGCGGTTGAGATGCTGCGCCTGGTGGGCATCAATGACCCTGAGAAGCGCATGAAGCAGTACACCTTTGAGCTGTCCGGCGGCATGCGCCAGCGCATCATGATCGCCATGGCCCTGGCCTGCGAGCCGGACATCCTGATCGCGGATGAGCCGACCACCGCGCTTGACGTGACCATCCAGGCACAGATCCTGGAGTTGATGACCAGCCTGCAAAAGAAAATGGGCATGGCCATCATCATGATCACCCATGACCTGGGCGTCATCGCCAGCCTGTGCGACGAGGTGATCGTGATGTACGCGGGACGCATCGCGGAGCGGGGCACGGCGGATGAGATTTTCTACCGTCCCCGGCATGAGTACACCAAGGGGCTGCTAAAGTCCATCCCAAGCATTGACGATGATGAGAAAGAGCCCTTAAGCCCCATTGGGGGAACGCCGGTGGACATGCTGAACCTGCCCAAAGGCTGCCCCTTCTCGCCCCGGTGTGACAACGCGATGAAGATCTGCCTGACTGAATTGGCGGAGGAAGTGCAAATCAACGACGATCCGCATCTGGCCGCCTGCTGGATGAATGTGAAAAACGGGAAGCCGGAAATCAGCGAGGACGGCTCCGTGAAGCGCATCTGGATCAATGAGGAAAGCGGTTTATGACAAGCGTGAACAAAGAAACCCCTTTGGTAGAAGTTAGAAACCTGAAGCAGTACTTCCCCGTACGCACCGGCTTCATCAAGACCGTCCCCTTAAAAGCGGTGGACGATGTGTCCTTTTCCATCATGGAGGGGGAGACCCTGGGCCTTGTGGGCGAGTCCGGCTGCGGGAAAACCACCGTGGGCAGGACGCTTTTGCAATTGTACAAGCCCACCGGAGGCCAGGTCCTCTACCGCGGGGAAGAGATCACGCCGGGGGATTCCCTGAACCGCTTTCGCAAAAAAGCGCAGATTGTGTTTCAGGATCCCTATTCCTCCCTGAACCCGCGCATGACCGTGGGCGACATCATCGCGGAGCCCCTGGATGTTCACAAGCTGTACAAAACAAAGAAAGAGCGGGAGGAGCGCATCCAATCCCTGATGGAATTGGTGGGGCTGTCCAGCGAGCAATCCACGCGCTACGCGCATGAGTTTTCCGGCGGCCAGCGCCAGCGCATCGGCATCGCCCGCGCGCTTGCCAGCAAGCCCGAGTTCATCGTGTGCGACGAGCCGGTGAGCGCGCTGGACGTGTCCATCCAGGCGCAGGTCATCAACATGCTGGAAGACCTCCAGAAGCGCCTGGGGCTGACCTACCTGTTCATCGCCCATGACTTAAGCGTGGTCAAGCACATCAGCAACCGCATCGCGGTGATGTACCTGGGGCACCTGATCGAACTGGCGTCCTCAGTTGAACTGCACCGCGATCCCCTGCACCCCTACACCCAGTCCCTGCTGTCCGCCGTGCCCATCCCGGACCCTGAAAAAGCCAGGAAGGCCAACCGCATCGTGCTGGGCGGCGAGGTGCCTAGCCCCCTGAATGTGCCCTCCGGCTGCCCGTTCAGGACCCGCTGCAAACTGGCCCAGGACATCTGCAAAAACCAGCGTCCTGAGCTGAAAGAGTGGAAGCCCGGCCACTTTGTTGCCTGTCACCTGGCTTAAGCGCGGCAAACAAAAAATCTTGCATTCTATGAATTAACACACTAATATGCTATAATATGCGGCGGATGCGCGTTTGCTCCGATAAAACAAAAAGCAAGCGTGAAGTATGCCAAACAAAATGAGGAGGTACCATTTATGTCCAAGAAAACCCTGACCACCCTGCTGGTTGTGGTGCTGGTGGTTGCGGCCGCTGTGGGGGTCTATTTTTTGACCAAACCAGCTCCCGCGCCTGAACCCGTCCCCACCGAAGTACCGGCGACTGAGGTTCCCGCTACCGAAGTACCGGCGACCGAAGTTCCCGCCACCGAAGTGCCGGCGACCGAAGTGCCCGCCACTGAAGTGCCGGCGACCGAGGAGCCCGCTGCTGAGGAACCCACTGCCGAGGAGCCCGCTGCTGAGGAGCCCGTTGCTGAGGAGCCCGCTGCCGAGGAGCCCGTTGCTGAGAAGCCCGCTGTCGAAGGCGACGTTGTCTCCGTGTTCTACGGCGGCGGCACCCCCCTGTCCATCGACCCGGCACTGAACTCCGCATCCAGCGGCTCCAACATCCTGAAATTGGGCCATGCCGGTCTGATGGGCTTCAGCCTGGTGGATGGCAAGGGCGCGCTGGCCCCCGAGCTGGCCGAGTCCTACACCGTGTCTGAGGACAAACTGACCTATGTTTTCACCCTGCGTGAAGGCCTGAAGTGGTCAGACGGCAAGGATTTCCTGGCATCCGACCTGGTCGCCGCCTGGAACCGCGCAGGTTCTGACACGCTGGGCGCCGACTACGGCTTCCTGTATGACGTGATTGAAGGCTACAACGGCGGCAAGGGCCCCATGAACATCGTGGCCGACGACGCTGCCCGCACCTTCACCGTGAAACTGGTCAACCCGACTTCCTACTTCCTGGATCTGTGCGCCTTTCCGCCCTTCTACCCGACCCGTTCTGACGTGGTGGACAACGAGGGCGTCTGGGCCACCAGTCCGGACACCTACATCGGCATGGGCCCCTTCAAGATGACTGCCTACAAAGTGGACGATGTCATCGCCTGGGAAAAGAACCCCTACTACTGGAACGCGGAGAACGTGAAGCTGGCCGGCGTGAACGCCTACCTGTCTGAGGACAACGTGGCCATCCTGACCGCTTATGAGAACGACACCGCCCAGTTCATCAACTCCATCAGCCCTGAAGAGTTCCCGCGCCTGCGCGAGACCTATGGCGATCAGCTGGTGTACGGCGTGCTGCAGGGCACCTACTATGTGCTGTTCAACGTGTACAAGGATGTATCCCCCGCCGGCAAACAACTGACCCCGCAGGAGCAGGCCCAAGCCCGCATTGCCATTGGTCAGATGATCGACCGCGTGACCCTGGTGGACTATGTGACCCAGGCCGGTCAGACCGCCGCGCAGGGCTTCTACCCCGGCGGCCTGGCGGACGGCAAGAACGTTGATGTCCGCGCCGCGGAAGGCTATGGCAAATGGTATGTGGACACCAACACCCCCTCTGAGGAAAACGAAGCTTACACTAAGGATCAGGTTGCGGCTGTCAAGACGCTGATTGATCTGGGCTATGCCTACACCGGCAGCATCGAAGGCGGAGACGTGAAGTTCACCGACTTCCCGAACATCGACTTTGCTTTCAACAACTCCGGCGCCAACGCCCTGATCATCCAGTATGTGCAGGAGACCTGGAACACCTTCGGCATCCCCTCCACGATCAACACCGAAGCCTGGAGCACGCTGCAGGTCAAACTGAAGGCCGGCAACGCGGAAGCCGCCCGCATGGGCTGGGTCTCCGACTTCAACGACGTAGTCAACTTCCTGGAGATCTTCATCTCCGCCTCCGGCAACAACTACCCGCGCCTGGGCCGCGACATCGGCGAATATGAGAAGGCCAGCGAAGTCACCAAGGATGCCGGCACCGGCGCTTACTGGGGCTTTGAAGGCAACCAGACCTGGGCGGATGCCTATGACAAACTGGTGCAGGACATCAAGGCCGAGACCAATCCGGACGAGCGCGCCAAGATGGCCGCTGACGCTGAAAAGGTCCTGATGGCGACCGGCGGCGTTGCCCCGCTGTTCTACTACACCAACCCCTACATGCTCAAGCCCCAAGTGAAGAACCTGATCATCATGCCCACCGGCGACGTGATCTGGAACTATGTGGAGCTGGTAAAATAAGCATGATCTGAGCTAATCTCAGAAGAAGGTCCGCGGGAAACCGCGGGCCTTTCTTTATGCAAATGTCCGTGTGATTGTCAAATTCTAAGATACAAGGAACCTTAATGAAGACGCGGTAAAAAGCGAAACCGCCTTTCTGCTGGTCTGCGCCGAGCGCGAACCGGCCCAGGCCAAAGCCTTTAAAAAGGAGCAGGCGGCTTTTGTTTTTAAGAACAATGGAAAGGGACAAAATCTTTTATGATCCCGCCCATGGATCCGGCGATATTTGGCAGCATAACCGGGTATAAAAGCAATTGACACAGGAACAAGTCCTCTATATACTGTGGGACACGGTTCTTGCGACCACTATATGTAGTAAGCCGAAGGGAAAACAAGAGATGCCAAAGGATTGCCAGCTGCCCCATGAAATCATCAAGCGCTCAGGACAGACGGAGCGCTATGACAGAAGCAAGATTTATACAGCCTTGAAAAAGGCTTTTTTAGCGACAGAGGCTGAGATCAGCGACAGCCAGCTGGACGAGATCACCTCCAGGGTCGAGGCGCTGATGTCAGAGGCGCTGGAAAAGGGCGCAGTCTTCTCGGTTGAAAAGGTGCAGGACATGGCCGAGCAGGCCCTGATGCAGGCGGGCTACTTCAGCCAGGCCAAGGCCTACATCCTCTACCGGGACGTGCGGCGCAAGAAGCGCGAGGACAGGCAGAAGCTGCTGGCCTATTTTGCCGATTTTGAGCAGCTGGCCCCGGTCCTGTCCGGCATTGAGCGCGATTTCCCGGAGGAGGAATACGCGCTGTCCGTTTTGCTCAGGAAGTTCCAGTCCCTGTACAAGGAAGACAAGAATTTTGCGGAGCGGATGGACGTGCTGATCCGCGCGGCGATCGAGCTGACGGACAAGGAAGCCGCCAAATGGGAGTTTGTCGCGGGCAGGCTGTTCAACTGTTTTTACCGCTACAACCTGAACCTGCGCGAGCAGGCGCTGGGTCTGAACAGCTTTTATGAGAAGCTGGCCTACCTGGACGCCCAGAACCTGCTGGCGAAAAGCATGCTTGAGACCTACTCCAGGGAGGAGATTGAGGAAGCGGCGTCCTTCATGGACCCCTCGCGGGACGACCTTCTGCCCTATTCCGGGATCGAGCTTTTGACCAAGCGCTATGTGATCAAAAACCGCCAGCATCAGGCGCTTGAAAGCGTGCAGGAGATGTACCTGTCCATTTCGCTGTTTCTGGCGATCCCGGAAGAGAAGAGCAAGCGCCTTTTCTGGGTGAAGCGGTTTTATGACATGCTGTCCTCCCTCAAGGTGACCATGGCCACCCCCACCCTGTCCAACTCCAGAAAGCCTTTTCACCAGCTTTCCAGCTGCTTTATCGACACGGTGCCGGACGACCTGCAGGGCATTTACCACAGCATTTCCAATTTTGCCAATGTGAGCAAGTACGGCGGCGGGATGGGGCTGTATTTTGGCAAGGTGCGCTCCCAGGGCGCAGCGATCAGGGGCTTTGAGGGGGCAGCCGGCGGCGTCATCCGCTGGATCCGCCTGGCCAATGACACCGCGGTGGCCGTGGACCAATTGGGCGTGCGCCAGGGCGCTGTGGCCGTGTATTTGGACGCGTGGCACCGCGACCTGCCGGAATTTTTGCAGCTGCGCACCAACAACGGCGATGACCGCATGAAAGCGCACGACGTCTTCCCCGCGGTGTGCATCCCCGATTACTTCTATGAGCAGGTGCAGACCAACATGAACGGCGACTGGCACCTGTTTGACCCGCACGAGGTCTTGACCCGCAAGGGCTGGGCGCTGGAAGACAGCTATGGGGAGGAGTGGACGGAAAAATACAAGGAGCTGGTGGAGGACGCAAGCATCTCCCGCCGGGTGATCCCGATCAAGGACCTGGTGCGCCTGATGATCAAATCCGCTGTTGAAACCGGCACACCTTTCATCTTTAACCGCGACCACGTCAACCGCATGAACCCCAACCCGCACAAGGGCATGATCTACTGCAGCAACCTGTGCACGGAGATTGCCCAGAACATGTCCGGCGTGGAATTTGTGGACCAGCAGACCACAGATGTGAACGGGGAGACCGTGGTGGTCACGGTGACCAAGCCCGGGGACTATGTGGTGTGCAACCTGGCAAGTTTAAACCTGGGCAAGATCAACGTGGACGACCAGGAGGAACTGAGCGGGCTGATCACTTCCGCGGTGCGCGCGCTGGACAATGTGATCGAACTCAACTACTTCCCCGTGCCCTACGCCAAGATCAACAACCACCGCTACCGCCCCATCGGCCTGGGCGTAAGCGGCTACCACCACCTGCTGGCCTTAAAGGGCATCCCCTGGGAGAGCGAGGAGCACCTGAAGCTGGCGGACAGCGTGTTTGAGGACATCAACTACCACGCCATCACGGCTTCCATGAAGCTGGCTGAAGAAAAAGGCGCCTACGCCTACTTCCCCGGCTCCGACTGGGACACGGGCAGCTATTTTGACAAACGCGCCTATGATTCCCCCCGCTGGGCGGAACTAAAGAAGGCGGTGCATGACAAGGGCCTCAGGAACGGCTACCTGCTGGCGGTCGCGCCCACCTCCTCCATCTCCATCATCGCGGGCACCACGGCGGGGATCGACCCCATCATGAACCGCTTCTATTATGACGAGAAGAAGAGCGGCCTGATCCCCCGCGCCGCGCCTGATTTGAATATGAGCACCTACTGGCTGTACAAGGCCGCCCACACGATCGACCAGCACTGGTCCGTGCGCGCAAACGGCATCCGGCAGCGGCACATCGACCAGGCGCAGAGCATGAACCTGTACATCACCAATGACTACAGCTTCCGCCAGGTGCTGAACCTCTACCTCGCGGCCTGGCAGGAGGGCGTGAAAACAGTGTACTACATCCGCTCCAAGTCCCTGGAAGTGGACGAATGCGAAAGCTGCTCAACCTGATTCAATAAAATCACATGACAAAGGAGAGGAAATGGCAAAATTAGTTAAGAAACCGCTGTTTAACCCGAAGGGCGACACCGACGTGATCTCAAGGCGCATGGTGGGCGGGAACCCGACCAACCTGAACGACTTCAACAACATGAAGTACAGCTGGGTCAGCCCCTGGTACCGCCAGGCCATGAACAACTTCTGGATCCCGGAAGAGATCAACCTGGCCTCCGACAAAAAGCAGTACCCTTTTCTGGTACCCCAGGAGCGCCGCGCCTATGACAAGATCCTGTCCTTTCTGATCTTCCTGGATTCCATCCAGACCGCGAACCTGCCCAACATCGGGCAGTACATCACGGCCAACGAGGTCAACCTGTGCCTGTGCATCCAGACCTACCAGGAGGCCATCCATTCCCAGAGCTATTCCTACATGCTGGACTCCATCTGCGAGCCCAACGAGCGGGACAGCATCCTCTTCCAGTGGAAGGATGACGAGCACCTGTTGCGGCGCAACACCTTCATCGGCGACATCTACAACGACTTCCAGGAAGAGAAGACCATGCGCAACTTCCTGCGCGTGGTGATGGGCAACTATATTTTGGAGGGCGTGTACTTCTACTCCGGCTTCATGTTCTTCTACAACCTGGCGCGCAACAACCGCATGACCGGCTCCGCCCAGCAGATCCGCTACATCAACAGGGATGAGGCCACCCACCTGTGGCTGTTTCGGAACATCCTGACCGAGCTGCAAAAGGAAGAGCCGGAGCTGTTTACCGACGAAATCCGCGAGCTGTTCCGCGACATGCTGAAAGAAGGCTGCGAGCAGGAAATCGCCTGGGGCAGGTATGTGATCGGGGAAGACATCCAGGGGCTGACAGGACAGATGGTGGAAGACTATATCCGCTATCTGGGCAACCTGCGCGCGACCAGCATCGGCCTGGAACCCATTTACGAGGGCCATGACAAGGAGCCGGACACGATGAAATGGGTGAGCCAGTACAGCAACGCCAACATGATCAAAACCGATTTCTTTGAAGCACGAAGCACCGCCTACGCCAAGTCATCGGCGCTGGTGGACGATCTGTGAGGTAAACAAATATGAAAATCAATTTTAACGAGATTCCTGAAAATGTGGTCCAGGGCCTGCGCGGCGGACAGGGCGAGGCGCGGGTCAAGACCTTTTCCGACGCGGACAACCGCTTGATGATGATCATCCTGGCCCCGGGCGCCTTCATCGGCCGGCACACCCATGAAAAAGACAGCGAGACCATCTATATTTTGAAGGGCCAGGGGACGATGGACAGCGAGGAAGGCAGCCTGCCCGCAGCCCCAGGCGAATGCCATTATTGCGCGCGCGGACAGTGGCACTCGCTGAAAAACACGGGCAATGAGGATTTGGTCGTCTTCGCCGTGATCCCGACGCACGGGAAATAAACGGGACAAAGTAACCATCTATCGGCTTGGCCGGTACAAGGAACCCTGTCTCGCTTTTGCTTGACAGGGTTCTTTGACAGTCCGAGGCCGCGGCTCTCGCCGCGGCCTCGTTGTATTTCAGATAGGGAAGTTATTTCGCGCTCGCGTTCTGGCCCGCGATGCGGCCAAAGGTGACGATGTCCGCGATGGCGTTTCCGCCCAAACGGTTGGCACCGTGAATACCGCCGGTGACCTCACCCGCTGCGTACAGGCCGGGGATAACCTGGCCATTTGTGTCAATAACTTCAGCCTTGCTGTTGATCTGAATACCGCCCATGGTGTGGTGCACCTGAGCGCCGGCATAGAAGCCGTAGTAAGGCGCTTTGTCCAACTTGTTACCAAAGACCTGACGGCCAAACTCCTCATCCTTGCCTGCTTCAACTGCAGCGTTGTAGGTGTCGATGGTCTGCTGCAGCACGGCGGGATCAATGCTGAAGGCTTTGGCCAATTCTTCCACGCTGTCCGCCTTGACGAAAATGCCTTTCTGGCACAATTCCTCAATGTCAAAGCCAGCATAGGTTTTTCCGCCTAAGCGCTCAATCTCGTGGGAATCAGTAATTTCGATAATCTTGGCATCGGTCTGGGAGAGGGTGGCACCAGCGATTTCGTCACGGCGACCGTCCTCACGCACAAAGCGCTTGCCTTCCTTGTTAATGAAAACCAGGTTGTCAATGGAGGCAGAAAAGTCCTGTTCGTCCGCGCGAGTGAGCATCTGGATCCACTCCATGCCCACCAGGTTGGCACCGGCCTTCTCGGCCATGACAATTCCATCACCCGTAGCGGTGGCTACGTTGGAGGTGCGAACTTCCGGCCCCAAGTAGGCCCAGTGCTTGTTGTATTTCATGCGCATTTCCACATTAGCGCCAAAGCCGCCTGTGGCGATAATAACGCCTGAGCTTGCCTTGGCAGTGAAGGGGGTGCCTTCAGTGGTCAGGCCAGAGACACCCACAGCGCGGCCGTCTTCCATGATGATCGTGTCGGCCTTGTGCTCATACACAACTTGGGCACCCAATTCAATAGCTTTGGTGGCCTGAGGCAATACAAAGGACGCGCCCTTGGGTCCCCAAGGCTCGGCGCTGGGCATATGGCTGCGACGCCAGGTGGCACCAACAGCAGCAGTAAGCTCTTCTACCCAGACGGTGCCCAATTCCTCAAGGTATACAGCGGATTGTTCGGCGCCACGGGCAAATGCATCTACCACTGCGGCGTCAGCCACATAGTCGCCGCCCACATAGGTTTGCAACGCGTGCAAAGCGGGCAGGTCAAACAGGTAGGTCGCGCCTTCTGCCTTGTATGCATCCAGGGCTGCCCGGATTTCGTCCTGCCAGCCCTTCATGATGTCGTTCTTTGGTTCCAGGGCGAGAGCTTCTTCAATTTTACTCATTTCGGAATCGGACATGGTGAGCAGTTTCTGACGCGGCGTGTCGGTACCGTTCAGCGCGCTGCCAGCCACGATGGTGTTGCCGCCCAAGATGCCGGTTTTTTCCAGCACCAGCACAGAGGCGCCGCTTTTTACGGCTTCCAGGGCTGCGGTCATACCCGCTCCGCCTGCACCAACAATGACTACATCAGCCTCATAAGCCAGGGGCTCGGCATTCCCAGTCTTTTCGGGTGCCTTGGTGATATCTTCCTCTTTTGCGCCAGCATCGAGAAGGGCAGCCTTAGCGGCGGCCAGGATAGCATTGCTGGTGGAGGTTGCGCCTGAGACCACATCCAGAGCTACGGACTGTTCCTTCACGATTTCCTCCGGCAGCTTTTCAATGGCCAGGTCAGAGATGCCGGCAGTCTCTTCATGCTTGATTACTTCAACCTTGGTGATGCGCTCATCGTCCACCGTTACCTTGACTACAACATCGGCGATATATCCTTTGGCACTGGCTTCGTATTCGCCCGGGGTGTAGGCAAGAGCAGGTAAACTGAGGCTCAAAGCCAAGATAAGAGCTAACAGGGACATCAGTCTTTTTGTCATACTTGTTTCTCCTTTCAATGGTATGTTATTTTGTTAGTTATTATAACATAAATTGATGCTGCCATCAAGGAAAAGCAGGATGGCTCCTTTTCACTTGAAGGGCAAATAATGCCACAGTTTATTATTCTGAAGCATTGAAAATGATGTCGTCCCTCAAGCGGTAGATGGTGGCGCCATAGTTTTTGCGGCAAAAGGCGTCCACAAACCAGTCGATCTTTTTGACCGCGTCCCACTGGATGTAGCCGTGGCGGACGCCGTTTATTTTTTTACCCTTCATGTTGGAATCCGTCCAGGTGACGGAATCATTCTCCGGGTCATAATCCCGGGTGAACACCAGGCTGTGCGCGCCCACGCCGTAATAATACTTGGCGGCCATCTGGAAGTAGTCCCCGCGCTGAACCTGCTTTAAAAACTCCCGCGCCAGCTCGCGGTTTTCTTTTTCAGACTTTCCCTTGTCATAGCGGAAGGTGGCCGCGGCATAAAAAGGGTTGCCCTCTGAAGCTGGGATGTCTTTCCAGGCCGCGCCGTAGACATAGGGCTTGCTCTCTTCCCTGGGCAGGTTGTCCGGAATGACCAGTTTGACGTCCGGGTATTCCGCCATGCGGAACTTGTCCCGGTTTTTGCGGAACATGTACACGGTGAAATTCTTGCAGACATAGATGTCCCCGGAGGAGGCCGCCGGCATCGCGCGGCCGTTCGCCTTGTCATACTGCTCCTTGGCAGTGGCCAGCATCCCCTCAATAAAGGCTTCGCGCGCGGCAGGATCGCCTTTTGGGCCGCTCGTTTCCTCCAACAAGCCTGAAACAGGCAGAACCATCAGCAGGGCGATCAAAAGCGCCAACAATTTTTTCAACAAAATCAACTCCTCTTTGTCAGATGCCATGATTGTACCTTAAAGACAGTGAAAAAGGAAATCAGCAGATGGAGTTCAGTATTACCTATGGTATAATCCTGATGGAGGGAAGCAGATGATACGTATTCTAAAAAGCAGAACCGGCGGGCTTTGGGAAGCCCTTGAAAAACAGTTGAAATCGTCCTATGGCAGCGGCAAACCTGTCCTGCTGCTGGTGCCTGAGCAGATGACCCTGCAGGCAGAGCGGGACGCCATGAAAAGCCTTGGGGTCAAGGGTTTCTTCCGCCTGCAGGTGCTGTCCCCCTCCAGGCTGTCCAAGGTGGTCTTTGACCGCGCGGGGCAGGATGAACGGGTGGTGATTGACGAGCAGGGGCAGAACATGACCCTGTCCAGGGTCATGTGGAACCTGAAGGACGACCTGAAATATTACGGGCGGGCGCGCACCAAGCCCGGATTTACACAGAAGCTGGTTGAAGCCGTCAGCGAGTTCAAGAGCGCGGGGCTGAGCCCGGAAGAACTGCTGGCTTACGCTGAAGAAAAAGAAAGCCCAGACCCCAAACTGACCGACCTGGCCCATATCTACCAGGCCTATCAGGACGCGATGGAAGGGCAGCTGTATGACAGCGAGGACCGGCAAAAGGAGATGCTGGAGCGCCTAAAAAACAGCGAGCTGTTTTTGGGCCATGACATCCTGGTAACCGGTTTTGACCTCCTGACCCCGCCCCTGATCCGGCTGTTTTCGCTGCTTGCGGGCAGGGCGGACAACTTTATTTTAACCTTGCAGACAGACAGCCGGGAAGCGGAGGACGGGGATGCTTTTGCCCCTGTTAATAACAGCCTGGCGCAGCTGACGGAGCAGTTTTATCTGGCAGGGCAAAAATACAGCGTTGAAACACTGGAGGAAAGGGAAAGTACGCAGTCGCCCGCACTTCATCACCTGCAGCGACAGATCTTGCGGCTCAGGCAGGAGACTTATCATGAGGAGCCGGACGGGCTGAACCTTTACGCGGCCAAGACCGCGAATGAGGAGATCAGGCGGGCCGCGCAGAAGATCTACGCGCAAATAAGGAACGGCCAGGATCCAAAGGGCATCGCGGTCTACCTGGCGCAGGAGGGCTACGCTGCCCTTTTAAGCGATGTCTTCGCTTCTTACGGCATCCCGCACTTTGTGTCCGTCAAGGAGCCTTTGACCGCCCAGCCCCTGGTGCGCTGCCTGACGGACGCGATGAAATGCATTCAGGCGGCTGTCTGGCGGCCGGGCGACGTGTTCAACTACATCAAATCCCCCTACTCCCCCATTGGCGAAGAGGAGGCTTTTGAGCTGGAAAACTATGCCAGGGAGTTTGGCATCCGCGGCAAAAAATGGACCCGGCCTTTTACAAAGGGGGAGGAAGAACGGCTCAAGAAAGCCGAGGAAGCCCGAAAAGCGGCCATCACGCCCCTTGACAAAATGCGCGAAAAACTGAGCAAGGCCAGGGACGCGGCCGCCTCCATCCAGGCGGTGATGGACTTCCTGTCAGACATCAAAGCCCAGGAAAGGGTTTTGGCGATGAGCGAAGACCTCACCCAAATGAGCCTGCATGAGGAGGCGCAGCGGGCAGGCCAGGTCTGGGACAAGCTGATGGGCTTTTTTGAGCAGATGAACCAGCTTCTGGGCAAAGAGCGCGTGCCCCTGGGGCGGTTCGCGGAATGGCTGGAAGCCGGCCTGTCCATGACCAGTTTGGCCGCTCTGCCCCCCCTGCGGCAGAGCGTTCAGGCCGGGGCCCTGGGGCAGCTGATGATCCGGGAACCGGACATCGTCTATATTTTGGGCCTCAACAGCGGCGTCTTGAACGTGAATGAGGACAGGCTGATACGGGACAGGGAACGCGCACAGCTGGAAGAAAACATGAAAGTCCGCCTGAACCTGCAGGTGGAGAGCCGGGAGGGCATCAGGCGGCTGGACCTGTTTAAGGCGGTGGCCGGCGCAAAAAAGGAAGTGCACCTGAGCTACGCCCTGTCTGATGAGCAGGGCAAGCCGCTGACCCCGCTGATGGAGCTGACGCGCGTCAAAAAAATGTTTCCGCGCCTGAGGGAGGAGGGCGGCGCGATCTTGAGCCTCAGGGAGCCGCAGGCCTTTACGCCCCTGGTGGCCCTGGATGAGATCGCGGTGCTGCTTTCAAAGGGTGAGATGACAGGGCCCTGGTGGGAGGCCTACCGGTGGCTTGAGGCGTCTGAGGACTGGCAGGCCCATTTAAACGGCATCAAAACGGCGCTGATCGACGATGATCCTGAGAAGACGCTGGACAAGGACACAGCAAAAACGCTGCTGAAAACAGGCCTCAGCTCCGTTTCCAGGCTGGAAAGTTACGCCGCCTGCCCCTTTAAGCACTTTGTGGACTATGGGCTTAAGCCCCTTGAGCGCAAGGAGTGGGCGCTGAAGAACACCGACCTGGGCAGCTTCTGCCACGCGGCGATGGAAGGGTTCACCCGGGAAGTGATGAGAAGCCCGGATTGGGCAGGGATGACCCGGGTAGAAAGCGACGAGGCGATGGACAGGGTGCTTTCGGAACTGACCGAGGGCTGGGAGGAGGCTCCCTGGGCGGATACCACCCGCGCCAAACGAAACGCCGGGATCACCCTGGACCTGTGCAGGCGCATGGCCTGGGCGCTGACGGAGGGCAATGCGGCATCCGGGTTTGACACCGTCGCGGCGGAACTGCGCTTTGGCCCCGGAGATCCCCTTCCGGCGATTGAGATCGAACTGGAAAACGGCGAGACCCTGAAGCTGAGGGGTACCATCGACCGGGTGGACTCCGTTGTGCTGGATGAAAACCTGCGCTTTATCCGCGTGATCGACTACAAAAGCGGGAATGTGAAGATCAACGCGGGCGAACTGGAGGAGGGCACGCAGCTGCAGCTGATGCTTTACCTGTCAGCAGCGCTGAAGGCGTATAAAAACGCCCTGCCCGCCGGCGCTTTTTACCAGCGGCTTCATAACCCCCTGGTCAAGGCGGAGGATGAGAAAAAGGCGCTGAGCGAAGCGAGAAAAGAGCTTCGTTTAAACGGGGTGCTGTTAAGCGATAAAGATGTGATCGGGAAAATGGACGAAGCGAAACCGCCCCTCACCCTGCCGGAATACCGCAACAAGGACGGGGAGGTCAGAAGCGGCAGCAACCTGCTGACCGGCGAAGAGCTGGACAGCCTGATGGATCTGGCCAAAAGAAGAACAAAGGAACTGGCTAACGATATTTTTACCGGGCTCATCACCAGGAGCCCCGTAATCAAGCAAAACGGCACGGCTGTGTGCAGCTACTGCGAGTACCAGGGCATCTGCAGGACGGAAAAAGCCAGCAAGGAACCCCTGAGGCGGCGGGTCAGAAAAACAGACCTGAAAACCCTGGCCCGGGAACAGATGAGCAGGGAAAACATGGAAATCACAAGGGGATAAGCAGGCAGCGGCCCGCAAAACCGGAAAAACCTCGCGCGGCGCTCATGAAAAAAACATGAACAAAGCCCGCATCATTGGATAGCCGCATGAAAATGTGGTATAATTCATGTAAAGAATAAACAGGGGGGGATGTCCCATGATACAGGTTATTCACGGCTTGAAAGGATCAGGAAAAACCAAACGGATTATCGATATGGCCAACGAGTCCATTAAACAGCAAAAGGGCGACGTCGTTTTTGTGGACGATGACAACCGCTACATGTTTGACCTGCGCCATGAGATCCGCTTTGTCAACGCGGGCGAATACAACATGGCGGGGCCGGAAATGCTGTATGGCTTCCTGTGCGGGATGCTGGCACAGAATTTTGATGTGACCCTGGTGTTTATCGACGCTTTTTTGAAACTGGTTCATGCCAAGCCGGAGGATACCGAGTGGTTCTTTAAATCCCTGGAAAGCCTGAGCGCGAAGCGCAACATCAATTTTGTCCTGTCCGTCAGCATGGACGACGCGGACGCGCCGGACTTCATCCGCAAATACTTCATCTGACCATCAAGCAGCGCGGATCAGGCTGGTTGACACGATAAATTTTGATCCTTCGGGGCGCAAGGCCCTGAAACAGGTTGTTTTGCCCGGAAAACTGAGAACGCTGATCAATTGAGGTCATCATGAAGTGGATTTGTAAGGTTTGCGGCTATATCCATGAAGGGGACGAGCCGCCGGAGATCTGCCCGGTCTGCAAAGTGGGCAGGGAAGCGTTTGAAAAGATCGCTTCAGGGCTGAGCCTGAAGGACGGGCACGCGCTGGGCTCCGCCAGGCTGGTCGATAACCGCGTGGTCGCGCAGCTGCAGGAAAGGCTGCAAAACGACTGCCGCGAGGCTGCCCAGTACATGGCGATGGCCAGGGCCGCGGACAGGGAAGGGTATCCCGAGGCCGCCGCCCTGTTTGAGCGCCTGGCGATGGAAGAAGTGCGCCACGCGGGGCAACTGATGGAGCTGCTGGGCGAGGGGCTGAGCGAAAGTACCCGCGTCAACATGGAGCAGCGCGTGCAGGCCGAGGCCGCCGAATGCGCGGACAAGAAGGCGGTTTCCGACCTGGCCAAGGAACTGAAGTATGACGCGGTGCATGACGCCCTGCACGAGATGGCCAAGGACGAAGCCCGCCACGCGCAGGCCATCAACGGGTTGATGATCAGGCTGTTCCCCAAAAAGTAAGCATTGCATCGTATGAAAAAACGCCGTCATTCGCGGCGTTTTTTGGTGGAATCTGATTAGGTTCCCGGAGCGTCCGGTTTTGTGATGAAGCCCAGCTGCTTTCTGCGCTCATAGGGCAGAAGGTGTTTCATGCGGAGCACGATAGAGCCGGTGATGCCGCCCATGAAGCCGCCCACGACCACCAGCAGCGCGATTTGAAAGAAAATCAGGGGATAATTCCACACCAGAACAGCGACAGCCATCTGGCCGATGTTGTGCAGCACGCCGCCCACCACGCCTGCGGTGATGGGGCTGACGTCCTTGACCACGTTGACCATGAGCGCCATGCCGATCAGGCTGAGCGCGCCGCCGGCGAAGCTTAAGCTGAAGGCGGTCGGGTTTGCCCCGCCAAAGAGCAGGGAGGTCAGCAGCACCTTGGCCAGCATCAAAACCAGGGTCATGGGGAAGGAAAACCAGTACAGGCAAAGCAGAAGAACGCTGTTTGAAAGCCCCAGCTTGATGCCAAAGCCCAGCCCCAGGTTCATCAGTTTCTCGATGTAGCCCAAAATGAGCATGATGGCGATAAAAAGGCCGGCCAGCGCCAGGTTTTTGGTTTTCATGGGGTTTCACCTGCGAGCAGGTTCAGCGCCTCCTCCCTGGGCAGCAATTCTAAAACCACCTGATGCGGCAGGCAGACAATCCATTGGAAGAAGACACGGGTATTGATGTTGTCAAGCGTCATCTCCCCCTGCATCATGCACTCGTGCTTGGGGCAGTTGGAATTGTGCATGACCACGCTGTTGCGGTCGATGCGGACGACGTTCTCAAAGCCCTGTTCCTCCTGGGTGATGACGATCTCCCCCGGGCCGTTTAAGGGAATGAGGTTATAGTACTGATCCCCCTGCCGGATGCGCAGGTAGCTCTCCGCCTCCTCAAGCGCTTCCCGGCTCTGATCAAGCCCGATGAACTTGGTTAAGGTCAGGGTGGGCAGGGTGGTGTTGTCCGGCTTGGGTTTAAAAAAAATGCCCGCAACCAAAAGAAGGGCGGCCAAAGCGGCGACGCCGCCGATGATGATCCAGTCTTTGCGTTTCAATCCGGGGCCTCCTTGCAATTCTGTCAGTTATAATACTAAATTCCGTTCCTGATTGTAAAGGGTAAACGCGATTGTAAGCGCGCTTAAAAACAAGTATAATCAGATCAAATCCATGGAAGACAAGGAGAAAAATAATGGGAAAATATTTTGGCACAGACGGGTTCCGGGGCGAGGCCAACATCGGGCTTACGGTGGATCACGCGCTCCGGATCGGGCGCTTCCTGGGCCATTATTTCGGCCAGAACAAGAAGGCGCGCATCGTGATCGGCAAGGATACCAGGCTGTCCAGCTACATGCTGGAGGATGCCCTCTCCGCCGGCATCACGTCTTCGGGCGCTGACGCCTACCTGATGCATGTGACGACCACGCCCAGCGTGTCCTACATAACACGCACGGAGCATTTTGACTGCGGGGTGATGATCTCCGCCTCCCACAACCCCTATTATGACAACGGCATCAAACTGCTCAACGGCAATGGCGAGAAAATGGACGAGGTGGTGATCCGTCAACTGGAGAACTACCTGGACAGCGACCCTGCCACCATCCCCTACGCGACAAGGGAGCGCATCGGCAAGACGGTGGACTATTACAGCGGGCGCAACAAATACATCGGCTACCTGATCTCCCTCTCCCGCAATTCCTTCAACGGCTACAAGGTGGGCCTGGACTGCGCCAACGGCAGCACCTGGATGATCGCCAAGTCTGTCTTTGACGCGCTGGGCGCCTCCACCTTTGTGATCAACAACCAGCCCTCCGGCACCAACATCAACCAGAACGCCGGCAGCACGCACATTGAAGGCCTGCAGCACTTTGTGACAGAGAACAAACTGGACGTGGGCTTTGCTTTTGACGGGGACGCGGACCGCTGCCTGGCGGTGGATGAGAACGGCCATCTGGTGGACGGGGACGGCATCTTGTACCTGTACGGGCGCTTTATGAAGGAGCGCGGCAACCTGACGGACAACACCATCGTGACCACCGTCATGTCCAATTTCGGCCTGTACAAGGCGCTGGACGAGATCGGCATCCAGTACAAGCAGACCAACGTGGGCGACCGCTTTGTGTATGAGTGCATGCGGGACAACGGCTACCTGCTGGGCGGGGAGCAGTCCGGACACATCATTTTCAGCAAGTACGCCAACACCGGGGACGGCATGCTGACCGCGATCAAGGTGATGCAGGCCATGATCACCCGGGAGCAGCCCCTGTCCAAACTCGTGGAGCCCTTTGTGGTCTATCCCCAGATCTTAAAAAACGTGCGCGTGAAGGACAAGGAGCAGGCGCTTTCAAACCCGCAGGTGAAGTTAGCGATCCAGGCGGCATCGGAACGCCTGGGCGATGAGGGGCGCGTGCTGGTGCGCAAGTCGGGCACCGAGCCCGTTATCCGCGTGATGGCGGAGGCCAACACCAAGGAGGCCTGCGAGCGCAGCGTGAACGACATCATCGCGGTAATGAAGGACAACAACCTGGTTCTTGAGGGGCGCTGAGATGCTGAAGATCGTTGATTTGTTTGACCTTAAACACACGCAGGCCGGGGAATGGCTGAAGGAGCTGACCTACCCGCATGAGGCGCTGGACGGCATTGCGGATTTCATCCTGAAACTGGGCGCTTCGCTTGACTTGAGCGAGTACGAGCACCCAAAGGAGGACGTGTGGATCCACAAGACCGCCAAGGTCTTCCCTTCCGCCTATATCGCGGGCCCCTGCATCATCGGGAAGGACACGGAGGTGCGGCACTGCGCCTTCATCAGGGGTTCCGCCCTGGTGGGCGAGGGCTGCGTGGTGGGCAACTCCACGGAGCTGAAGAACGCGATCCTGTTTGACAAGGTGCAGGTGCCCCACTACAACTACGTGGGCGACTCCATCCTGGGCTACAAGGCGCACATGGGCGCCGGGTCCATCACCTCCAACATCAAGTCCGACAAGAAGCCCGTGGTCATCAGGGATGGGGAAGAAAAGCTGGAGACCGGGCGCAAGAAGGTCGGCGCGATGCTGGGTGATGAGGTGGAGGTGGGCTGCAACGCGGTGTTGAACCCGGGCACCGTCTTTGGGAAACGGGCCAGCGTCTACCCCACGGCCTGCGCGCGCGGCACGGTGCCGGAGGATCACATCATGAAGGCGGACGGCAGCGTCACGCCCAGAAAGTAAAAAAAGAAGCCTGTTCTTTACAGTTTGGACACGCGGCTTGCTTGTGCTTTCTTTGTGATGCGGGTATAATTGCGGTGTTTGTTAACTTTAATTCATGTGATGGAGTGTGTCTGATGAAACGAAACCTTTTCTCCCGTAAAACCGCGCTGTTCGCGCTTTTGCTCGCCGCTGCCCTGATCCTCAGCGGCTGCAACCTGGTGGTCAAGGACCCCAAGGTGGACGCGAAGCAGATTATCATCAAGGTCAACGACGAAACCATTACCAAGGAACAGTTTAATGTCTATTATGACAGGGCTTATGAGCAGGCCCAGTCCCAGCAGCAGCAGATGCAGCAGTACGGCTACCCGGCCCAGCCCGTTGACAAAAAGGCGCTGCTTGACTCAACCATCCAAAGCGTGGTCAGCGAAAAGGTCCTGCGCCAGAAGGCCCAGGAGCTGAAGCTGGACGAGTTCACGGAGGAAGAGCTGGCTGAACTGGCCAAGGACGCCAAGGACAACTACCAGGATATCCTGGACCAGGTCAAGATGTACTATTTTGGCGATTCCGAGTTGACCGGCGAGGAACTGGATCAGGCGATCGCGCAGCAGGCGCAGGAATTTGGTTTTTCCGAGGAAATGATGCTTGAAAACGCCAGGGAAAACAAAACCAACGAAAAGCTGGTCGCCTATGCCGGAAAAGACATCGAGATCACCGAGGACGATATCAAGGCCGAGTATGAGAAGAAGGTGCAGGCGGAGAAGGACGCCTACGCCCAGGACCTGGGTTCCTTCGGCGAAAACCTGGCAAGCGGGGTGCCCGTCTACTACACCCCTGCCGGCTACCGCTATGTCAGGCAGATCCTGATCCCGCTTGCGGAGGAGGATCAGACCGCGCTGAGGACCCTGGAAAGCGAGAAAGGCCCCCTGGAAGCCGAGGTGACCACGGCCCAGGGCGAGGTGAACCGCTATCTGACCGCGCTGGGCGCTGAGGAAGCGGAAGAGAAGGACAAGGCGCTGGTGGAGGTTCAGGCCGCCGCGCTGAATGAGGAAGAAAAGGCCAAGCTGGACGAGCTGATGAAGGCCGAGGCCCTGGATCAGGCGGCGGTGGACGCGCTGCTTCATAACACCCCCGTGTACCAGGCGCTTGCCAAGGCCAAGGAAGCCTTGAACAGCAAGATTGATGAGATCAAGGCCAGGGAAGACGAGGCCTTTGCCAAGATCCAGGAGAAGACCGACGCGGTGTACCAGCAAGCGATCGCGGAGGGCGCGGACTTTGACGCGCTGGTCAAGGAAAACGACAACGACCCCGGCCAGCCGGAAAAGGGCTACCCAGTCTGCGAATCCACCATCAGCTTCATGGAAGCCTTCACCAAGGGCGCGATGGCGCTTGAAAAAATCGGCGACATCTCTCAACCCGTCAGAACCTCTTACGGCTATCATATCTTAAAGTACACGGAAGAGATCCAGGAAGGCGCGACCGCGCTTGACAGCGTGCATGACCTGGTGAAGGATGAGCTGTTCAACACCCGCCAGGACGAGGCTTATACGAAGCTGAAGGAGCAGTGGATCGGCGAAGCGAAGGTGGAGACCTATCCTGAGCGGATGGAAAACTAATTTTTCATCTTTCAGTTCTGCTCTCTGCTTTGGATTAAGAGGGGAATCCGTATGGGGAACGCCGGGGAGCGCTTTTGAAAAAGCGCTCCCCGGACCCCTCTGAAAACTTTGGAATTGTTATCATGTTCCACGTGCTCAAGATTGCGTTCTTGATAAATATCGTTCTTTTGCTCCTTTTCTTTCAAAGAAAAGGAGGCGTCCCCCTAAAAGACTAATTATTTGCTTTTCCAACGGTCAATCAACACTTCTTCAACACGCGGTAGAAGAAGCGGTAGCCCTGCGGCAGCAGGCTGCGGGGGATGCGCTCGTCCTGGCTGTGGATCATTTTGCGCTGCCCGGCGGTCAAGGGGAAGCCGGAGAAGCGGTAGACATGGTCGCTGATCCGGCAGAAATGGCGGCTGTCGCTGGCCGCGATCATGAGGTAGGGGGAGACGATGACCCCGGGGTAGGTCTGAAGGATGGCCTGGTTCAGCCTGTCCCAGGGCTCTCCATCGGTCAGCGAGACTGTGGAGGGCTCGCTGCCCCGGACAAAGCGCAGGGAGACCGCTTTGTCATTGATGGTTTTTGACAGGCGCTGCTCTGTTTTTTTGATGCTGTCCCCCGGGATCAGGCGGACATTGAGCCCGGCGGCGGCCTCATTGGGCAGGACGTTGTAGCTTTCTGAGGCGGAGAGGCGGGTGAGCGCGTCCGTGCTTCTGACCAGGGCGTTGAGCTCGCCCCCGGACTTTTTGCAGATCAGGTCCAAAACCGGCCTGAAGCACCAGAGGTTGGCAAAGATGATTTTATAGATAAAGGTGGAGTGCCGGCCCAGGGTGTCAAACAGGTCCAGGGCAGGCTTGGTGAGAGTGAAGGGCGCGGGATGACGGCTGAGGGAGAGGAGCGCTTTCGCAAGGACGGCCACCGCCTGTTTTGCAGGCGGCGCGGAAGCATGGCCGCTTTTGCCGGAGGCCTTCACGTCAAAAAAGGCGCTGCCTTTTTCCGCGATGCCGATGAGGGCGGCGCTTTTTTTAACGCCGGGGAAGACCTTGTCCACCACAGCGCCCCCCTCGTCCAGCACGAAGGCCGGGCGGACGCCGCGGCTCTCCAGAAGGTCCACAATGGCGGAGGCGTCCTGGCCCATGACCTCCTCATCCCCGCCGAAGGAGAAATACACATCGTTTTCCGGCACAAAGCCGTGAGACAAGAGATCCTCCGCCGCTTCCAGGATGGACAGCAGGGTGCACTTGGTGTCGATCGCGCCGCGCCCCCAGACCTCCCCGTCTATGAGGTCGCCAGAGAAGGGCGGGCGGGCCCAGAGCGCCTCCGACGCCGGCACCACGTCATAATGCGCCATGAGGACGGAGGGCTTCTCACGGCTTTTGCCGGGCAAGCGCAGCAGGATACCGTTTTTGCCGGCCAGTTCATATTCGCAGCGGGAGAAAACAAGGGGATAGAACTGCTTTAACAAGTCCCGGAAGGCCTGAAACGGCGCGGGATCGGTGAGGGCCCCGTCATGATGGCTGACGGTCTTGAGCCTGAGCATGGCCTGAAGATGGGAAACAAGGCGGCCCTCATCCACAGGGATCTCTTCCCCCGCTTCAACCGCGCTTTCGGTTGGCGTAAAGCGCGCGGCGCGCGTAATCACCACAGCCAGAAAAGCGATCAAAAGAACCAGGAACAGCCACAGAAAAACCATCAGTTTTTCCCCGCTTTCTGATCCAGCAGGCCCTTTTTGTACAGGACACGCGCGACGCCGATCGCGATCAGGGCGCCGACCGGTACCAGGATGCTGACCGATTTTGACAGGCTGGGGACCAGCATGAACAGGACCACCATGAAGACCAGGGGCGCGGCCGCGATCTTCGGGTTTTTGCTGATGAAGACCACGCCGAGCGCCCCAAAGAGCGCGGGCAGGATGTTGTCAAAGGCGGGCTTTAAGACAGGCGACTCCAGCAGCGGCTGCAGATAGCCCAGAAGGAAGACGCCCAGGGCGATGATGAGGGTGGTGATGATGGAGCTGGACGCGATGGCGATGGTGGAGATGACGTCCCCTTCTTCCGTGCCGGGGCGCACCTTGGCCGCCTGCATGGCGTTGAGCGCGGCAGGCACCTTCAGGTTGGTGAGGTTGCCGGTGACAAAGCCCAGGTAGGAGCCGCCTGTGCCCAGCATGGGCACGAAGGTGAAGACCTCGATGATGCCGACCGTCCAGTACATGGGCAAAACGCCAAGCAGGGCCTTGAGCAGAGCGTTTAAAGGCGGCCAGGCGGAAAAATACAGGGAAACGGCCAAGGGGATGAGCAGCATGATTACAAGCGCGATGACGCCAAAGACGCGGCCATAGGCGTGCACGCTGTTCTCATAAGGGGAAAGGGCGGGCGCGGTTTTCTTGTCTTTCATGAGTTTTCTCCTTTAGGACATCAGGGCGGTGATCGGCAGGCTCAGCGCCATGGCGCCCAGCATGCAAAGCGGCATCGCGTACTGCTCCAGCCAGGTCCATTTGAGCTTTTTGATCAAGAGGCCGCAGACCGCCATCAGGACGGCGGACGACAGGGCGACCACAATGGGGATGAAGCCGGACAGCCCCTGCCGGACGTTGGCAAAGAGAAGGCCTACAAAGGCGGAGATCATGCCCAGGAAGAGGGCGTCCTGCAAAATCTCGCCCCAGCGCTTGTCCTTGCCGGCGAGGCTGACCATGCCGCCCTGAATTTTCTTCAGCCCGAACACCACCAGAATAAGGCCGGACAGGATGCCCAGGGACATGACCCAGGCGATGGTGGAGAAGGCGGCGGGGTCCGTGACCGTCTCCGTGACCGGGACGCCCATGGCGCTGGCGGCCAGGGTGGCAGCGGGCAATTCATAGGTGACAGCGCCCAGCACGCTCAAGCGGTACCAGGGGAAGGGCAGGCCGATGAACTTGGACAGGGTGATGACGCCCACCAGGATGCTGACAGCCGGGGCGACGGAAAACAGGCTGCTTGAAAGGATGGTCTTTTTGACAGTGTCCGTGGAAATGCCGAGCTTTTTCGCCTGTTTGACCGCCTTTACCAGGAAAAAGGCGGACTGGACAATGATGAAGACCACGACAAGGCCGGAGAGCAGGTACAAAAACGGGTGGTTGACAGAAAACAAGGGGCACCTCCTGATTTATTTTTGCCTCAGCGGAGGAAGAAACGGATCAGTTTGTCATTGAGCTTTGTATAGGGCTGGTAGCGCATCGGCAGGTCCATCCAGGTCTTTTTATCGAGGATGCTTTTCTGGTGGCTGAAGGTATCAAAGCCGCGCTTGCCGTGGTAGGCGCCCATGCCGCTCTCCCCCACGCCGCCAAAGCCCATTTCGGTGGTAGCCAGGTGGATGACCACGTCGTTGACGCAGCCGCCGCCAAACTGACAATGCGCGGTGACGCGGGCGATGTTCTGCCTGTTCCCGGAAAAGATGTACAGCGCCAGGGGGTGGGGGCGGGCTTTGACAAAGGCAATGGCCTCATCCAGGGTTTTGACCGTCAAAACGGGCAGGATGGGGCCAAAGACCTCCTCCTGCATGACGGCGTCCTCCGGCGTAACCCCGTCCAGAATGGTTGGCTCAATGCGCAGGCTGATGGGGTCGCACCGGCCGCCCAGAACCAGTTTGTTCAGGTCAATCAGATTAAGCAGGCGCTCAAAATGCTTTTTGTTGATGATCTTGCCATAGTCCGCGTTGTCCAAAGGATCCTCACCATACTGCAGCGCCACCTGCTTTTTGATCTCCGCGATCAGCTCATCCTTGACGGAGGAAAAGCAGAGGATGTAATCCGGCGCGACGCAGGTCTGCCCGCAGTTTAAAAACTTGCCAAAGACGATGCGGCGGGCCGCCAACTTGATGTCCGCGGTGTCATCCACAATGCAGGGGCTTTTGCCGCCCAACTCCAAAACGCAGGGGGTGAGGCGCTGAGCAGCGTGCTCTAGCACGGTTTTTCCAACATTCGTGCTGCCGGTAAAGAAGATGAAGTCAAAGGGCGCTTTCAGCAGGTGGGTGTTCTCCTCCCTGCCGCCCTGGATGACGGTGACATATTCCTCCCTGAAGCTGGATCTGATCAGGTCGTCAACGGCCTGGGAGGTGGCCGGGGAATAGGCGCTTGGCTTGATGATGGCGGTGTTCCCCGCCGCCAGCGCGTCCACCAGGGGGCCGATGGTGAGCAGGAAGGGGTAGTTCCAGGGGCTCATGATGAGGACGCTGCCATAGGGGGAGGACTTGATATAACTCTTTGAGTGGAACTGGGCCAGGGGCGTTTTGACGCGCTTGTCCTTCGCATAGCCCCTGAGCTTTCTGATCATGTGGCTGATCTCGGCCATGACCAGGCCGATCTCTGACATATAGGCTTCAGGGGCGCTTTTGCCCAGGTCGGTTTTCAGCGCCCGGGCGATCGTGTCCGTCTGCGCTTTGATCGCCCTGCGCAGGTGTTTCAGCGCGTTGACGCGGAAAACAGGCGTCAGCGTGACGCCGGTATCAAAGAAGGCCTTCTGCGCGGATAGACGGGCGGAGATCTCTTCGTAATTCATATTCAGCCTGCCACCTTTTCATAGATTTTTTCAAACGGCTTAACAGGATGTATCTGTATTATACACGATCAGGGGCCAAGGGACATTCCGTTTTGGGTTTTTGCGGATTCAGCTCATTGAGCAGGGAGAAGATCAGCATCATGGCCCCGCCCAGAAGCTGCAGCGCACTGATCTTTTCCCCCAAAAGCAGGGTGGACAGCAGGACGGCTGTGAGGGGGTCCAGATAGCTTAAGATCGCCACCTGCTGCGCCTTCAGGCGGACGATGGAGATAAAGTACAGGCAGTAGCAAAGCCCGGTGTGCAAGACGCCCAGCGTCAAAAGGGACAGGAGGCCGGGCGCGGACAGCTCCGAAAAATGAAAGCCGCCGCGAAACGCGATGAAGGGCACCATGACCAGGATCACGCCCACAAACTGGGTGAAGGTGCGCACGATGCCGTCCACCCCGGCAGCGCCGCGGTTGATGGTGACGACCGTGGCGTACAGGACGGCGGAGGAAAGCCCCAGAAGGATGCCCTTCAAATCCCCCGCGCTGCCCGTTGACACGCCCAGCATCAAAACCAGGCCCAGGGTGGACAGGACAAAGCAGAGCACCTGAAACATGGTGAGGCGCTCTTTTAAAAACAGGACGCCAAAGAGGATCATCAGGGTGGGCGCGAGGTAATAAGAGAGGGTGGCCAGGGCGATGGTGGTGTGGTTGTAAGCCTCAAACAGAAGGAGCCAGTTGAAGGCCATCACCGCGCCTGTAATCAGGAACTTGGGCACATCCTGCTTGTGCTGCTTTAAAATGGCAAAGCGGCCGGTCAGGGACATGATGACAACAAGGACGAGCAGGGCGATGACCGCGCGGTAGAGCGCGATCTCCTGGGCGGGCAGGTTGATGCCGCGCACAAACAGGCCGACCGTGCCGAAGGCCAGGACGGACACGATGAGCATCAGGCGGCTGCTCCCGCCAACTGATGTTGCTTGTTTCATCCGCTCGTTTCCCATCCTGCCGCCCTCCTTTGTTGAGTAAAGGATAATGCAGGATGGGAAGAGGTTCAAGTTTATTGACGGTATTTCAGGTGTTTTAAAGGAAAATGAAAACGCAGCCCGGAGGGACGGACTGCGTTGATTGTGGCGGAGACAGGATTTATTTCTTCAGTTCCTCAAAGACCTCGTTCAGGTCGGGCAACTGGCCCAGCTCATACACCTTGAACCACTGAACCTTGCCTTCCTCGTCCACCAGGATGTTGGCTCGCTTGGAAGCGCCCAGCTCCTCCAGGAAGATGCCCAGTTCCTTGGCCAGGCCGCCATGGGGGTAGAAATCCGCCAGCAGCCTGGTCTTTTGGATGGAGAGCACCTGCGCCCAGACCTTTTTGCTGGGGGCGGCGTCAACCGACAGGCCCACGGGCACAGTGTTGAGCGCCGCAAACTTGTCGTAATTGACTTCAAGCGCGCGCATCTGGTCGGTACAGACACTGGTCCAGGCCAGGGGGTGCCAGGAGAGCAGCACCTTTTTGCCCCTGAAGTCAGACAGCTTAAACCGGCCGTCCTGGTTGTCGGCCAGGGTAAAATCTTTCAAAACAACGCCTTTTTTGAGTTCCATACGATTACCTCCGTTTTTTCTTCACAGGCTTTGACCTGATGAAATCGTTCACAGTATGTATACCCTTGAAACGCGTTTGTTAATCCGCATAAATGTATGCGGGAGAGCTTTTGCGTGCTATACTGGACATGATCAAGATACAGGAGAAAAAAGAATGAGTTTACCCCGTGTTGTTCTGCTTGCGACCGGCGGCACCATCGCCAGCCAGGAAACCAAAGACGGCCTGATGCCCCTGACCGACGCCAAAGGCATCCTGGACTTTATGCCCAGTTTGAAGCTGCAGGCGGATATCAAGGCCAGGGACGTGTTCATGCTGGACTCCAGCAACATCCAGCCGGAAGAATGGCAGCAGCTGGCCCAGGCGGTGAACGAGGTGATCCCTGAGGCGGACGGCATCGTCATCACCCACGGCACGGACACCATGGCTTATACGGCCTCCGCGCTGAGTTTTATGCTGCCCGATCTCAAAATTCCGGTGGTCTTCACCGGGTCGCAGCTACCCCTGACCCACCCGCATTCGGACGCGCCGGGCAACCTGAGGGAGGCCTTCGCGATGGCGCTGTCCAAGCGGCCCGGGGTGTACATCAGCTTTCACCACAAGGTGATCTACGGGACCCGCGCGGTCAAGATGCGGACCCTGGGCTTTGACGCCTTTGACTCCATCAATTTGGCGCCGGTTGGCCTGTTTGACGCGGACGGGCTGCACCTGCAGCCAGATGAAACAACCTGTGAAGCCATCCATGTCAAAGAGCCGCTGAAGCTGGACTCCCGGGTGTTTCTTCTGAAAATGATGCCGGGGACGGACCCTGAGATCCTGCATTACATTTTAAAAGCCGGTTACAGGGGGCTGGTGCTGGAGGCCTTTGGCCTGGGCGGGCTGCACTACATCCGGCGCAACCTGATCAACAGCCTGCAGCACATCACGGAACAGGGCATCATCACCCTGGTGACCACCCAGTGCCTGTATGAAAAAGCCGACTTCAACATCTATGAAGTCGGCCGGGGGTTCCAGACCATGGGCATCTACGGGGCGCATGACATGACGACGGAGGCCGCCGTGACCAAACTGATGTGGGCGCTGGGCGATATTGAGGAGCGCCGCCCCTACCTGACCCGCTGCCTGGCCCATGAGATGAAGAACAATATTTAAGGGATCGGGACGAATTTCTGAAGGATGTATTTCCCCCACGCCAGGGTCTCCCTGGCGTGGTTTTTGAGCCAGTATTCCTGCTTGATGGGGCTGGCCGCGCCGGAGGGGTTGAGCCCCAGGTCGCGCGCGATCTGAAGCGCGCGGGGCAGGTGGTAGTCGCTGGTGACGATCAGGACGTCCATGGTGCCCTGGGGCAGGAGCTTCATGGCGTTCTTGATGTTTTCACGGGTGTTCATGGAGGTCTCATCCATCTGGATCATGTTTTCAGGGACGCCCTTCCAGACCAGCCAGGCTTTCATAATGGAAGCCTCGGTCGCCGGCTCGTTGTCCCCGCGCGCGCCGGTCACAATGATGGGTTTGGGGTCGTTTTTGTACATCTCCAGGGCTTTTTCAAGCCGCCATTCCAACTGCACGCTGGGCTGGCCGTTGGGATCGACCTGGGCGCCAAGGACGATGATGGCCTCATAGCTGCCGGGGCGGGCCTGCGTGTATTCCTTTAAAAGCAGGTAGCCAAACAGCACGATGTAGGCGACGACGCCCATCGCCAGCAACCAGAAAACCAATTTGAAGATAAAACCAATGCAGCCGCAGCCGCCTCTTCCAGCCATGTATTTCCTCCGATTAGAATTCGATCAGCCCGCGGGCTTTGAAGCTGTAGGCCTCCGCCCCGGCGATGATGATGTGGTCTTTCAGTTTGACGGACAGGGGCGAAAGGATGTCCTTTAATGCCCTTGTCAGGTCGATGTCCGCCCTGGACGGCTGGGCCGTGCCGGATGGATGGTTGTGCGCCAGGACGCAGGATACGGCGCCGGTGCGCAGAAGTTCTTTGGCGATCAGCCGGGGGTAGACCGCCGTCTCCCCCTCATCCCCGGAAGAGATCCTGTGGCTGTCCAGCAGCCTGTCCTTCGCGTCCAGGGAAAGGACATAGAAATGCTCCACCTTTTCACCCAGAAACAGGTTCCTGCAATGGCGAAAAAGGGTGTCCGGGTCCATCCCGGCGCCCTTGGTATCCAGGCTTTCCTTCTCGTACATGCGAAACAGCGGCAGCAGCATGGCAATCAACACCGCCGAGGAAGCGCCGATGCCGGGCACGGCCTGAAGTTCTTTCTCTGTGGCTTCCAGCACGCCCTTGAGCCCGCCAAAGTGCCGGATGAGCCGGTGCGCCAGGGGATTGACGTCCTGGCGCGGGATGGCATAGGTCAAAAGCAATTCCAGCGCCTCATGCGGGGCGAAACCGGTCAGGCCCCCGCTTTGAAAACGGGCGCGGAGGCGTTCCCTGTGCCCCAGATGGGGCGAAATGGCTTCAGGCGGCTGTTTGTCCATGCGCAAAGTATATCACAGCGCCGCAAAAGCGCGCAATCAAGGCGAGACAGGGAGGGACTCAGGCCAGGTCCTCCCCCAGCCAGAAGCGCTTCAAGGGAAGGAAGAGCAACAGGCCGATGACCAATGAGATGAGGGTCTCCGGCAGCATGTAGCCGCCATTGTAGATCAGGGAGTATACAGCGCCGTACATCCCCTCCGCATTGGGCCAGAGCGCGTCCCAGATGAGCCAGCCGGAGAAGAAGTGGCAAATGAAGCGCAGAAGACAGACCAGGACGATGCCGCCGCCCAGGGCAAGGAGGTGGTTTTTGAGCCTGTTTTTCAGGATGCCGGCAAAACCCACGACGGTGTATGCCAGGATGTAGTCCAGGAAGGCGATGAAGAACATCTGCAGCACGTTCTGGCCGTAGGTGACGTTTTTAAAGCCGATGAACATCTGCAAAAGGGAAAAGACAAAGGCGCTGAACAGCCCCTGCCTGGTGCCCCAGCGCCAGGAGATCAGAACCAGGGGCAGGATGCTGCCCAGGGTGACGCTGCCGCCAAAGGCCCAGGGCGCCTTGAAGGTGACAAACTCGTTGAGAACCAGAGAGATGCCGATGAGGATGGCGCTTTCCAGCATTTTGCGGGTGGAAAAACCGTTTGCGCGTGCGTTTGACATACCTGCCTCCAAAAATAAAATACCGCCTGCGGAATCACGCAAGCGGTTGAAATGAAAAAAACTTCCCTCCGCCGGCATTATCCGGATCAGGTTCAAGGGTCCCGGGCGAAGCCCGATCTCAGCCGGCGAAAGCCAGCACCCCTGTGCCAATCTGGCACGGGTTCATCATAGCCCCAGAACGCGGAATTGTCAAGAGCGTTCAAGCGTGATAAACTGAACAAGCATACGGAAAACGGAGGAAACATGGGATTTTTCAAAAAGAAATCAACGCTTTCAGACCTCTCGGGGCGGAGCCTTGAGGAGCTGCTGATCCTGGCTGAGGCGGCGGAAGAGCCAAAGGACAGGTACGCTATCCTGCTTCAGGCCGAAAAGGCTGATCCTGATAACCTTCAGGTGCAGCGCAAACTGCTGCTTCACGGGCGCTGGCATGAGCGCAATCCGGCGAAATTTGATTTTTCAGTCATCAAGTGCTACCTGCTGCACGCCTTTGAGCACCCTGAAGATCACCTGCCCCAGGAACAGCAGAGAATGACACGGGAGCTGTTTGACGATGAAAGGCTGCTGCGCTGCCTGGAGCTGACGGACAACAAGCCCCAGTTTATCAGGGAGTACCTGGAGGACCTGGCAAGGGAATACATGCAGATATTTGTCAGCGGGGACAACAGGCACGTGCCCAGGGTGTTTGGGATATCCTTCAAGGGCAGCCTGGTAAAATACCTGGCCTATCCAGCCAAGGACATCATCAGCAACATTTTTCAAAGCCCGTACCTGAACGCGGAGGAAGCCAGGGTGCTTGCCCAGGCCTTTTACCGCGCGTTTTTTGAGCACGCGCACGGGCAGGTGCGCGAACTGGACAGACTGCTGGGCCCAGAGATCCGCGCACTCTTAAAGTGAGGGCTTTTTGATGAAAGCGCTGAACAGGATCTTCTCTTTTGTGCTGGCCGTTTTGTTTATCGCGGCCTTTTATGTGTTCGCGGTGCTTTTGGACACGGCGGATGACAAGCAGGATGAGCAGTTTGTGGTGGAAATGGCGGTCACGCCGCTCTCCCCCATGGAAATGGTCCAGAGCCAGGACCCCCAGGCGATCGCCAACGCCTTTGGCGCGCCCCTGCCCCTGCCGGAAGGCTTTGTGTCCGGCAAGGCGGAGGACACCTCCTACCACGGCTATCCGGCCAGGCAGGTCATGCTGCAGGGTGAAAAGGCGCTGGTGACCGGCATCCGCCCCGCCTCCGCCGCACCCAAGATCCTGGGCAAGGAGTTTGTGTTTCTGGCGGGTGGACGGACGCTGCTGGACTATCCGCTGGCTGTGGCGCAGACGGAAAAGGGCCCTGTGTACTCCCTGACGACGGAGGAGGCCGCCTTTCTGATTACCCCGCTGACTGACGAACTGCCGGGCGGCTTCAGCCTGATGCAGATCACCCCTTAAGAACAAAGGAGCATCCATGAAAACCGAAAAACCCAGGAACAAGGGTCTGCTGAAGCGGTTTATCCCGTATTACAAGCCGTATCTGGGCACGCTGACGCTGGACCTGGTCTTTGCCGCGCTGACAACGGCCTGCGCGCTGATCTTTCCCCAATTGGTCAGGGAGATCACCGACCTCGCGGTCAAGGGGCTTAAAAACATTACAGCAGGCCTTGTTATGAAACTGGGCCTGCTTTACCTGGGGCTGCTGCTTTTGGAAGCGGGCAGCCGGTATTACATGCAGTCCCAGGGGCACATCATGGGCGCGCACATTGAGCGGGACATGCGCAGCAGCCTGTTCGCGCACCTGTCGCAGCTGTCCTTCTCGTATTATTCAAGCACCAAGATCGGCCAGATCATGGCGCGCATCACCAGCGACCTGTTTGAGGTGACGGAGTTCGCACACCACTGCCCTGAGGAATTTTTGATCGCGTTTATCAACCTGGTCGTCACCTTCATTCTGCTGGCCGGAACCAACCTGACGCTAACTTTAATCATCTTCCTGTGCCTGCCCCTGATGCTGATCTCCATCTTCATCTTTAACCGCAAAATGCGGGAGACCTTTTCCGCCTGCCGCCACCAGTTGGGCGAGATCAACGCCCAGACGGAGGACAGCCTGCTGGGCATGCGCGTTGTGCAGTCCTTTGCCAATGAGGAGGTTGAAAGAGAGAAGTTTGAGGAGGGCAACCAGACCTTCCTGCACTTAAAGCAGCGGCAGTACAAGGTGATGGGCGCCTTTCATTCCACCACCAGGCTGCTAAACGGCATCATGAACCTGCTGGTGCTGGTTTTGGGCGCAGTTTTCCTGGCGCGGGGGCAGTTGACCGCGGGCGAGTTCGCCTCCTACCTGCTCTACATCAACCTGCTGTTATCGACCGTGACGCGCCTGGTGGATTTTATGGAGCAGTTTCAGCGCGGGATGACCGGCATCGAGCGCTACTTTGAAATCCTGGACGCGCCGCTTGAGATCAAGGACAGCAAGGACGCGGTGCCGCTTCAAAACGTGAAGGGGGACATCACGCTTGAAAATGTTTCCTTCCAGTACGACACGGAAAGCGGCAAGGTCTTAAGCGATGTGAACCTGCACGTTCCAAGCGGGCAGAACGTGGCGCTGGTGGGGCCGTCGGGCTCCGGCAAGACCACGCTGTGCAACCTGATCCCAAGGTTTTATGACGTGACCCAGGGCAGGGTCTTGATCGACGGGCAGGATGTGAAAAAACTGACCTTGAAGTCCCTGCGCGGCAGCATCGGCATGGTGCAGCAGGACGTCTACCTGTTCTCCGGCACGGTGTTTGACAACATCGCTTACGGAAAGCCGGGCGCCACGGAAAAAGAGGTGGAGGAAGCCGCCAAACTGGCGGGCGCGCATGAGTTTATCATGGCCCTGCCAAAGGGTTATCATACCTATGTGGGCGAACGGGGCGTGAAGCTGTCCGGCGGCCAGAAGCAGCGCCTGTCCATCGCCCGGGTGTTCCTGAAAGATCCGCCCATTTTGCTGCTGGATGAGGCGACGAGCGCCCTTGACAACGAGTCGGAGATGCTGGTGCAAAATTCGCTTGAGGAACTGGCCAAGGGCAGGACCACGCTCACCATCGCGCACCGGCTGACCACCATCAAAAACGCGGACGTGATCTGGGTGCTGACGGACAAGGGGCTGGAGGAATCCGGCAGCCATGAGGAATTGCTGCAAAAGAAAGGCCTGTACTGGCACCTGTACCAAATGTACAATGACAAGGAACAGCAGGAGGCCGTCAAAGCTTAAGCTTTTGAGATAGGAGAGAACATGGAGATACTGTTTTTGGGCGCTGCGCGCGAGGTAACCGGCAGCATGTATTTGGTGACCATCAACGATAAACACCTGCTGGTGGACTGCGGGATGGAGCAGGGGCCGGATACCTATGAGAACCAGGAACTGCCCGTGAACCCGTCCGAGGTGGACGCGGTGGTCTTGACCCACGCGCACATCGACCACTCCGGCATGATCCCCGCCCTGGTGAAGCGCGGTTTTCAAGGAACCATTCACACCACCCCGGCGACGCAGGAGCTGTGCGACATCATGCTGCGGGATTCCGCGCACATCCAGGAGAGCGAGGCCGAATGGCAAAACCGCAAGGCCGCGCGCTCCGGGGAAGCGCAGGTGGAACCGATCTATACCCAGTTGGACGCGGAAAACGCGCTGAAGCTGTTTGAGCCTTTGCCTTATCTGCAAAAGCGCGAAATCCTGCCCGGCTGCGTCCTGTCCTTTACAGACGCGGGCCACCTGCTGGGCTCCGCCAGCGCCACGCTTGAAATGACGGAGGACGGTGTCACCAAAACCGTGGTCTTCTCCGGCGACATCGGCAACCTGAACCAACCCATCATCAGGGATCCGCAGTACCTTGATAAGGCGGATTATGTGGTGATGGAATCCACCTACGGCGACCGCCTGCACGGCGACAGGCCGGACTACATCGCGGACCTGACAGACGCCCTGCAGACCACCTTTGACCGGGGCGGCAACGTGGTCATCCCCTCCTTCGCGGTGGGCCGCTCCCAGGAGATCCTGTATTTCCTGCGCGAGATCAAGGAAAGGGGCCTGGTCAAAGGGCATGAAGGCTTCCCGGTGTACATGGACAGCCCGCTTGCCATCAAGGCCACCCAAATCTTCATGGAAACCGACCTGTCCTTCTTTGACCCGGAGATGCAGGACCTTTTGCGGCAGGGGCGCAACCCCATCACCTTCCCGGACCTGACGCTGTGCCTGTCAGCGGAAGAAAGCAAGCAGATCAACTTTGAAAAGCGCCCCTGCGTGATCATCTCCGCCTCCGGCATGGCGGAAGCCGGCCGCATCCGGCACCACTTAAAGCACAACCTGTGGCGGCCTGAATCCACCATCCTGTTTGTGGGTTACCAGAGCGTGGGCACCCTGGGCAGGCAGCTGTATGACGGGGCCAAGACGGTTCGGCTGTTTAACGAGACCGTCGCGGTCAAAGCGCAGATCCGCGCGCTGCACGCCATCAGCGGGCACGCGGACCGCGACGGGCTGATCGCCTGGATCAATCATTTCTCGCCCAAGCCCAAGAGGGTGATGGTGACCCATGGCGAGGAAACCGTGGCGCTCAGCTTCGCGGAGCTGTTGGACAGCATGGGACACAACACCTTTGTGCCCTACTCAGGCGACAGCTGGAACCTGTTAAGCGACCAGCAGGAGGCCGCAGGCAGCCGCGCCCCGGCGCTGAAAAAGAAAGCCAAGCAGAAGAAGGCCCAGAAGCGCACCAACGCGCTGCTGCAGGCCCTGGAGCGCCTGACCAGGCTGGTACACCGCAGTGATGGTCTGTCCAACAAGCTGAAAGAGAAATTCGCAAAGCAGATCAACGACCTGGCCAAACGGTGGGAAGATTAGCCTTTTTTCAGATTGATAAAGGGACTGCGGCAGTATCTTAAGTTTCCTTCAGTCCCTTTGATTTTTATAATACCGAACGAACGAATAAATGCACAGATGGGCTGAGGGATTTTGATGGCTCCGCTAAGCCGAAAGAACGAGGCGTAGTCGCAGCCTACGCTGAGTGAAGGAGGCAACGCGGAGGCGCAAAAGAGCCAGCTCATCAAAGC
>JASGUQ010000026.1 GCA_030057655.1 Bacillota bacterium | reverse complement strand
GGTGGCAATGGCGAAGGGGATCACCTGTACCCATCCCGAACACAGAAGTTAAGCCCTTCAGCGCTGATGGTACTTGGCTGGAAACGGCCCGGGAGAGTAGGTCGCCGCCGGTCTCCAACAAAAAGACACTTCTCAAAACGAGGAAGTGTCTTTTTTAATGTTTTGTTTCGCCTGATTAAGAAAAGAACGCTTAATGGAAATACATCAGGTATCTGAAGCGTCTGTTTTTTTACCCATAATCATCTCATCAATCGCCTTTGCCGCGTCCTTGCCAGCGCCCATTGCTAGAATGACCGTGGCGGAGCCGGTTACAACGTCGCCCCCGGCATACACTTTTTCCCGGCTGGTCTTCCCGCTTTCGCCTTCAACTTTGATACCGCCCCACTGGTCTGTTTCAAGGCCGGGTGTTGTGATGCGGATCAGGGGATTGCTGGATGTCCCGATGGCGATGATGACCACATCCGCGTCCAGGACATAGTTGCTTCCTTTTTCCTCAATGGGGCGGCGGCGTCCGGAGGCGTCCGGCTCACCCAGGGTCATGCGGACGCATTCCAGGCCCTTGACCCAGTTTTTATCGTCTCCCAATATCTGAACAGGATTTGTCAGCATCCGGAAGATGATGCCTTCCTCCTGCGCGTGATGCACCTCTTCCTGCCGGGCAGGCAGTTCCTTCATGCTGCGCCGATAAACGATGGATACTTCCTCAGCGCCCAGGCGCTTGGCGCAGCGGGCGGCGTCCATGGCCACATTGCCCCCGCCCACAACCGCCACATTGCGGCCGCGCATGATGGGGGTTGAGGCATCCTTCTCATAGGCTTTCATCAGGTTAATGCGGGTTAGGTACTCGTTGGCGGAGTAAACGCCCTTCAAAGTCTCGCCGGGGATGCCCATGAAACGGGGGAGACCGGCGCCGGAGGCGATAAACACGGCTTCAAAACCCATTTCAAGCAGTTCGTCAATGGTCAGGGTCTTGCCGATGACGGTGTTCATCATCATTTCAACCCCCAGGCGCTTCAGGGCATCGACCTCTGCCAGCACAATGTCCTTTGGCAGGCGGAACTCCGGAATGCCATAGGTTAAAACGCCGCCCGGCAAGTGCAGGGCTTCAAACACCGTAACAGCGTAGCCAAGGCGCGCCAGTTCGCCCGCGGCGGTCAATCCGCCGGGACCGGCGCCGACAATGGCCACCTTGTGACCGTTGGGGATGGGTTTTGGCGGAACTTTACAGGCGCTGTTGCGGTACCAGTCAGCCGCGAAACGCTCCAAACGCCCGATCGCCACGCTCTCACCTTTCAGGGCGCGCACGCATTTTTGCTCACATTGTGTTTCCTGCGGACAAACGCGTCCGCACACCGCGGGCAGCGCGCTATCCCGGTTGAGCGTCAGGAAGGCTTTTTCAAATTCGCCTTCCGCGATGTGCGCGATAAAGGCCGGGATGTCGATGCGCACAGGGCAGCCGTCCATACAGGGCTTGTGGCGGCAGTTGAGGCAGCGCTGCGCTTCCTCCATGGCCATTTCCGCTGTATATCCCAGGGCTACTTCCTGAAAGTTGCCTGCTCTCACCTGAGGGTCCTGAACAGGCATTTCTACCTTGGTATTTGACAGATTCCGGGCCATTTATTTCACCTCCTGCTTGAACAAACGGCAGCTTTCTTCGCGCTTCCGTTTCTCAAAATCCTCATACATGCGGCTGCGGCTGATGACCTCGTCAAAGTCCACCTGATGCCCGTCAAAATCAGGGCCATCCACGCAGGCAAACTTGATCTCGCCGTTCACTGTCAGCCGGCATCCGCCGCACATCCCGGTGCCGTCCACCATGATTGGATTCATGGACACAGTCGTCTTTTGTTCATACTTTTTGGTGAGCGCGCTGACAAACTTCATCATCACCAAAGGCCCGATGGCGATGACCTCGTCATACCGGTGCCCTTCATCCAGCAGTTCCTTCAGCGCGTCAGTCACCAGGCCATGCCTGCCATAACTGCCATCGTCTGTCATCACGCGGATCAGGCCCGATACATTGCTAAATTCGCTTTCCAAAAAAACAAAGTCCTTGTTCCGGAAGCCGATGATGGTATGCACCTCACTGCCCTGCTCATGCAGTTTGCGGGCCACGGGATACGCAATGGCGCATCCAACGCCGCCGCCCACAACGCATACTTTTTTCAATCCCTCTGTTTTGGTGGGCATGCCCAGCGGGCCCACAAAATCACACAGGCTGTCGCCGGATATAAGGCTGTCCAGCTCCATCGTGCCGGCCCCCACGACCTGATACACGATGGAAACCGTGCCTGTATCCAGGTTCACATCATGGATGGTCAGAGGGATGCGCTCTGAATTCTCCTTCGCGCGCAGGATAATGAATTGCCCCGGCTTCGCTTTTTTGGCTACAAGGGGGGATAAAATCTCCATCTTCGCCGCGTTTCCAAACAAGCGGGTCTTGGCGACAATCTTGTACATGGTTAAACCTCCGTTTTTTGTGGCATGTTCTTCAGCAGTTTCGCGCGCTCCCGGTGATCCGGCATGATGGACGCGAGCGTTTGATAAAAGGCAGGGGAATGGTTCATGTGCTTTAAGTGGGCAACCTCGTGCAGCGCCACATACTCAATGCAGCTCATGGGATAATCCATCAGCCGGAAGGAAAAGTTCAGGTTTCCTTTCGCGCTGCAGGAGCCGAAACGGGTTCTTGCGCCGTTGATGCTGATTTTCTGCGGCTTGACCTGAAGCTGATCCGCATATTCTTGAACCAGCCCGGGCAAAATGTCCGCTGCCTTTTTTCTCAGGATCATTTCTTCCTCTGCCGTGTATTCGGGCGCTTTTTCAGGCGTTTTGTTCAAATGCTTTTTGATCCAGCCCTCCCGGCTTTTTACAAAGCTGTCGATCTCGCTTTTGCTGACAAAAAAGGGCGCTCGCACAAGCACTTCATGCCCGGGGCGCACTTGAATAGCCAGTGTTTTTCGCTTGCTTCTGATCAGACGGTAGGGAAGAGCGGGTGTTCTTGCTTGGGTCATGGCGTTTTCTTTTTGGAAAACAAAGTTTTCAGCCCTGAAACTGCTTTGGAAACCAGCGTATTGGATTTTTTGAGCATCATTTCCGCGCTGAGCGCTTCCCTGCGATAAGCCAGATTGTCCGGATCCATCCTGACCGCGGTCCGCCAGGACTGGTGTGCACTCAGGTACTGTTTCATCTTTGTAAGGACTTGCGCCTGCAGGGCATACCATGCCGCGTCTTTTTCTTCAGCCTTGCTCAACTGGAGCAGGGCCAGCTCATACTGCTTGCGCTCCAATAGTTTTTCTGCCCAGGCTTTGGCCTGCGGCAGAGGGAGGCTGGCGGCAGGGGTCTGCCTGCTGGACACGACCTTCATCGCTTTTTCGTAGGCAAGGTTAATGCTCACCAGCCGCGCCTGGCCCATTTGCTGTTCGTCCGGGTCCTGAAACATGTCCGGATGACAGGTCTTGGCCAATTTGTGGTAAGCGGCGCGGATGGTTTGTTCATCCGCGTCCTGTGCTACGCCCAGAATCTCAAAAGCTGTTTGCATAGACAGTATTGCCGGTTTGGATGTTTTCCCGGCGAACAATTCCACCCAGTGCATTCAGCTTGCTTTCCAAGTGCTCATAACCCCGGGCAATGGTCTCGGGATTATAGATCTCAGTAATGCCGTTCGCCATTAATCCCGCGATCACCAGGGCTGCGCCGCCGCGCAGGTCAGGGGCTACCAGCGGCGCGCCATGAAGCTCGGGCACGCCTTCGATGTAGGCAATCCTGCCATTGATCACGGATTTGGCCCCCATTTTGCGCATCTCGTCCAGGTGCTTGAACCTGGAGTCAAAGATGTTTTCGATCACCTCGCTGGTGCCGACCGCGCGGGTTAAAAGCGCGCTCATGGGCTGCTGCAGGTCGGTCGGAAAGCCGGGATACTCCTGCGTGCTCAGCCGGATCGCCCGGTGCCCCTGGCGCAGCTGAACAGAAATGATATCATCTTCCGAGGTCACCAGAACGCCCATCTCCAGCAGTTTTGCTGTCAAGGCTTCCATGTGGGTGGGGATGCAGCCCCTGAGGATGACGTTTCCCCTGGTCGCTGCGGCCGCGATCATCAGTGTGCCGGTCTCAATCTGATCCGGAATCACGGTATAGGAGCCCCCGCCCAGCTTTTTGACTCCGCGAATGCGGATGGTGTCCGTGCCGGCGCCGCGGATGCGCGCGCCGATGCGGTTTAAAAAGTTTGCGGTATCAACGATGTGCGGTTCCTTGGCACAGTTGGTAAGGATGGTGTCGCCCTCCGCACGGCAGGCAGCCAGCATCACGTTGATGGTGCCGCCCACTGTTACCATATCAAAGTTGATGTTCGCGCCTTTGAGCTTGCCCTCCAGCACGATCATCCCTTTATCCTCGCGGATCTTTGCGCCCAGGGCTCTGAAGCCTTTCAGATGCTGATCAATCGGCCGGCTGCCCAGGTTGCATCCGCCCGGATAACCCACCTTGGCAAAGCCATAACGGCCAAGAAGCGCGCCCATCAGGTAATAGCTGGCGCGCATTTTCTGGCTGAGGTGGAAAGGGACGATGTTGGTTGTCAGTTGGGTTGGATCAATGCTCATCTGGTTTTTCTGCGGCAACCAATCCACTTTTGCGCCCAAATGGCGCAGGATCTGCACCAAAACACGGATGTCCTCAATATCGGGCAGGTTTTCAATCAGGCATGGGCTCTCCGCCAAAAGGGCTGCGGGCACCACTGCGAGCGAGGTGTTTTTCCCGCCGGACACATAGGTTTCCCCTTGCAACACCCGTCCGCCTTCAATGACCAATTTATATTCAGGCATCAGCCGAATCATCCTCCTTGAGGTAGTCTTATAGATTATACCATAGCTTAAAATTTCCGTAAAGAAACCTTTGATCCGCCGCCATAAAACCCTGGTTTTCAAAGTAATCCCGTAGTTTTCAGACATCAGGAAAACAGCGTTTTTCAATTCTTGCTTTGCTTTTTTGGCTGTCAGGGTTCGCCTTCTTGTGTTATGATAACCCGGCGCGGGATTGTTGAAATTGCCCGCTTGATTAAATCCGAGAGGTTGCTGCAGAATGTATTATTCCTTAAGCCTTTTGGCAGGCGCGATCACCGCTTTGATGCTGGTCCTAAACGGCAGGATGAATCAGGAAATCAGCCAGGGGGTTTCTCTGGTCATCATCCATGTGATGGGTTTGCTTGCCGTTATCCTGTATATGGTTATCAAGCGTGAAAAGCCGGTCAAAACCAAGCTGCCTCTGATCTGGTATGTGGGCGGCTTCATCGGCATCGTCACCACCATCTTCAACATCTCCGCCTTTGGCCACATCAGCGTATCCGCCATGATGGCCCTGGCGCTTCTGGGTGAGAGCCTTTCCGGCGTCCTGTCAGACCATGTCGGCTTTCTGGGTGTTCCTGTGCGCCGCTTCCGGGCAGAAAAACTGCTGGGGGTTCTCTTTCTTCTCATCGGCGCTGCCGTCATGCTGGAGGATTTTGCGCTGGTTCCTGTCATCATGTCGTTTTTGGCCGGCGGCACCGTTCTCCTTTCCCGCCTGGTCAACGCCCGTCTGGCGCGCAAAGCCGGCTTGAGCACCACCATTTTGATCAACTACATGGTCGGCATTTTGGGCGCGGTTATCGTCCTCTTTTTCATGGGCCTGCCTGAAAAAATTGCCTTCACCTTGCCCTTTTACAACTACCTGGGCGGCGCGATCGGCGCCCTGGTCGTCATCATCAGCACCTTTGTGGTCGGCCGCATCGCCACTTTCTACATCACCCTGTTTATGTTCATCGGTCAGGTCTTTTCAGGCGTTTTCCTGGATTACCTTCTGGACGGTGCCTTCTCTGTCCGCATTGCGCTTGGCGGCGTCTTTGTCTTGATCGGTCTGGTCATCAACCTTCTGCAGGACAATGCGTACAACAAGAAAAACAATGTAGCCAATCAATCAGATTCGCTTGGTGAAACGGCTAAAGTAAAAAATGCGTAAGGATTGTGAGATCAGCGCCTGAACCAGCGCAAAAGCCGTTGACAAATCGGTATAAAATGGATTACTATGATATAGTTGCCTGTGTTATGGCAACATCTTCAGCAGGGTCAGGATTTCATGAGAAAACCCGCTGAAAATCATTCAGACTATATATTCCCATGGGTTGCGGGAATGTTATAGGAGGAGACCCTAAGAAGGCTCCGATCAAAAATCAGGAGGTGCCCCCATTGCCTACGATCAATCAATTGATCCGTAAAGGTCGCAAAAAGATTGTAAAAAAATCTGACGCGCCCATCCTGCAGGGTTGCCCGCAGAAACGCGGTGTCTGCTTGTCTGTTAAGACGACCACACCCAAGAAGCCCAACTCTGCCCTGCGCAAAATCGCCAGGATTCGCCTGACCAACCAAATCGAAGGCACATGCTACATCCCCGGCATCGGCCACAACTTGCAGGAGCATAGCGTGGTTTTGATCCGCGGAGGCCGCGTGCGCGATTTGCCCGGCGTCAGGTACCACATCATCCGCGGCGCGTTGGATACAGCCGGTGTTGCCAAGCGCAACCAGGGCCGTTCTCTTTACGGCGCCAAGCGTCCCAAGAAGTAATTTTACCACGCCGGTCAGGTTTGCGGCTGTTCTCACACCTTTTCCCGTCTTGGAACCGCGGGAAGAGCATTCAGGGGGACAGGGATGCAACCGCTGGTAACGGCAGGCATTTTGTGCTGAAGTGCCTCCGCCCTCCGGCTCAATGATTTTGAAAAAACAGGAGGAGTATTATGCCCCGTCGTGGATTTATCCCCAAGCGTGAAGTGTTGCCGGATCCCATTTACGGAACCGTCACCGTCACAAAACTCATCAATCAGATTATGCTGGACGGCAAGCGCGGCGTCGCGCAGAACGTCTGCTACACCGCTTTCAACATGGTGAAGGAAAAGACCGGCAAAGATCCCGGCGATGTGTTCCAGGAAGCGCTGAACAACATCCTTCCCCAGTTGGAAGTCAAAGCCCGCCGCGTTGGCGGCGCGACCTATCAGGTCCCCATCGAGATCCGCCCTGAGCGCAGGCAGACCCTGGCACTCCGCTGGCTGGTTGATTTCAGCCGCAAGCGCGGGGAAAAGACCATGGCTGAACGCCTGGCCGGCGAGATGATGGATGCCGCAAACAACACAGGCAATGCGGTCAAGCGCAAGGAAGAAATGCACCGCATGGCAGAAGCCAACAAGGCCTTTGCCCATTATCGCTGGTAAAATCCCCCCACAGTTAGGAGACAGTTTTTCATGTTAAGAGAGTACCCCCTGGACAAAGTTCGCAACATCGGCATCATGGCCCACATCGATGCGGGCAAGACGACGACAACCGAGCGCATCCTGTACTACACCGGCCGTGTGCACCGCATGGGTGAGACCCATGAGGGCGGAGCGACCATGGACTGGATGGACCAGGAAAAAGAACGCGGCATCACCATCACGTCTGCCGCGACCACCGCAGTATGGAAGGGCCATACCATCAACATCATCGACACCCCCGGTCACGTTGACTTCACCGTTGAGGTGGAGCGTTCTCTGCGTGTTCTGGACGGCGCTGTCGCGGTTTTCTGCGCAAAAGGCGGCGTTGAGCCGCAGTCTGAGACCGTTTGGCGTCAGGCGAACAAGTATCATGTTCCCCGTCTGGCCTATATCAACAAAATGGACATCAATGGCGCTGATTTTTTCCGCGCCGTCGATATGCTGAATGAACGCCTGAACGCGAACGCCATTCCGGTGCAGCTGCCCATTGGCACTGAGGACACTTTCAAAGGCATCATCGACCTGATCAAAATGAAGGCTGAAGTCTATTATGATGACGTAGGCAATGATGTTCGGGAAGAAGAAATCCCGGAAGAAATGGCTGCCCTTGCTGAGGAATATCGTGAAAAGCTGATCGACGCGGTCGTTGGTACCGATGAAGCCCTGATGGAGAAGTTTTACAACGGCGAAGAGATCACGGCTGAAGACCTGAACAAGGCGATCAGAAAATCTACTCTGCATTGTGAAATGACGCCTGTGCTCTGCGGAACCTCTTACAGGAACAAGGGCGTTCAGCTGCTGCTTGACGCAGTATGCGAGTTCATGCCCTCCCCTCTTGACATCCCTTCTATCAAAGGCACAGATCCCAAGACGGGCGAGATGGTAGAGCGTCACCCCAGGGATGACGAGCCTTTTTCGGCGCTGGCTTTCAAGATCGCAGCCGATCCTTTTGTCGGAAAGCTGGCCTTTTTCCGGGTTTACTCGGGAAAGGTATCAGCCAACACCTACATCTACAATTCCACCAAGGGCAAGCGTGAGCGCTTCAGCCGCATTTTAAGGATGCATTCCAACCATCGCGAGGATGTTGAAAGCGTATTCGCGGGCGACATCTGCGCTGCGGTCGGACTGAAGGAGACCACCACCGGTGACACCCTGTGCGATGAAAAAGCGCCGGTCATCCTTGAATCGCTTGAGTTCCCGGAGCCTGTTATCCGTGTCGCCATCGAGCCCAAAACCAAAGCCGGGCAGGAGAAGCTTGCTTTCGCGCTGATGCGCCTGGCCGAGGAAGACCCGACCTTCAAGACCTATACCGACCCTGAGACCGGGCAGACCATCATCGCCGGCATGGGCGAACTCCACCTTGAGATTATCGTGGACCGCATGATGCGGGAGTTCCGGGTGGAAGCGACCATCGGCAAACCCCAGGTCGCCTACAAGGAGACCATCAGGAAGACCGCCACCGGCGAAGGCCGCCATGTCAAGCAGTCCGGCGGTCACGGTCAGTACGGCCACTGTGTCATTGAGATCAGCCCGACCCAGCCTGGCGAAGGCTACTCCTTTGAGAGCAGGATCGTGGGCGGCGTGATTCCCAAGGAGTACATTTCTCCCATTGACGCCGGCATCCGCGAGGCGTCCCAGGCCGGTATTCTCGGCGGGTACGAAGTGGTCGATTTCAAAGCCGCTGTCCTGGACGGTTCCTACCACGAGGTCGACTCCTCTGAAATGGCTTTCAAGATTGCCGGATCTCTGGCGTTTAAAGAAGCCATGCAAAAGGCGGACACCTGCCTGATCGAGCCGGTCATGAAGGTCGAGGTCATCGTTCCGGACCAGTACATGGGCGATGTAATCGGCGACCTCAGCTCACGGCGCGGCCGGATAGAAACCTATGAGGCGCGTCAGGGAGACCAGATCATTCATTCCTATGTTCCCTTAAGCGAGATGTTTGGCTACGCGACCGATCTGCGCAGCAAAACCCAGGGCCGCGGCATGTACACCATGTCCTTTGATCACTATGAGGAAGTGCCAAGGTCCATCGCCGAGAAAACATTGGGCAAATAAACAGCATCAATTAATTTAAAGAATAACCTTTTAGGAGGAAACCATGGCAAAACAGAAATTTGAGCGCAACAAGCCGCACGTCAACATCGGCACGATCGGCCACGTTGACCACGGCAAGACCACCCTGACCGCGGCGATCACGATGGTGCTGGCCCAGGCCGGACACGCGAACGCGATGCGCTATGACGAGATCGACAAGGCCCCCGAAGAGAAGGCCCGCGGAATAACGATCAACACCTCTCACGTTGAGTACGAGACCGACAGCCGCCACTACGCCCACGTTGACTGCCCCGGGCACGCCGACTATGTGAAGAACATGATCACCGGCGCCGCGCAGATGGACGGCGCGATCCTGCTGGTGTCTGCTCCCGACGGCCCCATGCCGCAGACCCGCGAGCACATCCTCCTGGCCCGCCAGGTTGGCGTGCCCTCCATGGTCGTTTTCATGAACAAGGTTGACCTGATGGATGACGAGGAGCTGCTTGAACTGGTTGAGATGGAAGTCCGCGAACTGCTGAGCAGCTACGACTTCCCGGGCGATGATATCCCGATCACCAAGGGCAGCGCGCTGAAGGCGCTTGAGTATATGCAGAAGGACGGTTCTGATCCCAAGAACGCTCCTGAGTGCAAATGCATCTATGACCTGATGGAGACTGTTGACAACTACATCCCCACGCCTGAGCGCATGGTGGACCGTCCCTTCCTGATGCCCGTTGAAGACGTGTTCTCCATCACCGGGCGCGGCACCGTGGCCACCGGCCGTGTTGAGCGCGGTGAAGTGAAGGTGTCCGACACCGTTGAGATCGTGGGCCTGATGGAGAAGCCGCGTTCCGTGGTCGTGACCGGCGTTGAAATGTTCCATAAGCTGCTGGACAAGGCGGAAGCTGGCGACAACATCGGCGCGCTGCTGCGCGGCGTTCAGCGGAACGAGATCGAGCGCGGCCAGGTTCTGGCGAAGCCCGGTTCCATCAAACCGCACACCCACTTCTACAGCGAAGTGTACGTATTGACCAAGGACGAAGGCGGCCGCCACACCCCGTTCTTCAACGGCTACCGTCCCCAGTTCTACTTCCGCACCACGGACGTGACCGGCTCCATCAAGATGCCCGAAGGCGTTGAGATGGTGATGCCTGGCGACAACGTGCAGATGGAAGTCACGCTGATCACCCCCATCGCGATTGAGCAGGGTCTGCGCTTCGCCATCCGCGAAGGCGGCCACACCGTCGGCTCCGGCGCTGTCGCTCGCGTGATTGAGTAATCAGTTTACAAACGCACATCAAAGGGAGGCAGGGAAACTTGCCTTCCTTTTTGTTGGCTAATGCCGAACGAATGAATAAATCACACGACCAAGAATATGTATCAATTATAGCAAACATGTATAAATACATTCATTTTTATGGTTAAAATGTAATTTTATACTCAATACAGCAGATTTGCGATCAAAAATCATCAAATAATAGCGAATAACAAGATTAGAATGGGGGAGAAGTGAGATAAATGAAGATAATTTTCATTAATGCAATTAAACACTGATGATTTGAGAATAATTCATATGATAAAGCCTTTGAAAACAAAATAAATTGATGAAATGAAAGGTTATTGCGAACAAAAAACGATTGAAGGACTTAAAACTCTAAAAGATATTGATTCATGTTCAAATATGGGAATGAAAGCAGAAGACGAACGGTTGTGGCGCAGATTGATGAACCTGTAGATGAAAAATCCTTAGACCCAATATAAAGATTACAACTTACCTTTATCTTTGTGCTGAATCTTTAGTTTGATTGGCAGATGAACAATAACCAGCAAATTATCTATTCGCTAAATCTTTTCGCTGATTTTTTTCATGAGACAATGCTCTGTCATATTTTATTAAATCAGAGAAGCCGCGATCCTTAAAAAGAGAAGATGAAAGATTTAAGCCAGGGTTCAATCCTCATTTTAAAAGCCATGTTAATTGTTATTTGCTAGAACCTTTCGTAGTTTAAAAAATCAAATATGAACACAGAATCAATTTAAAGCGATTTTAATTCTTTAAAGCAGGTATTTGCCTGTCTGATCGATTTTAGAGGATCATCGTTAGTCAAGCGGAATGAGGCGGAGTGGTATTTCAATCCTGGGTTTCAGAAACAGAACAATTTATTTTGAAATCAATAATTGAATCTAAACGATTAAGTCATAAAACAAAGAAAAATTTTCTTATAAGTCTTGATCCGTACGATCTAAAGAATAGAAATTGTAATTAAGACGGAGAAGTCTTGCGATCCAGCTGGAAAAGCGTTAAACTCATTTTATCAGAACAGAACTTCTTCTAATTAAGAACACCCTCATCTATTCGCTAAAGATGCCTTTCGCGAATAGATATATCTGCCTAGGCAACTGATCAAAAGTTAAAAGTTTGCTGAAACCTCCTGGCGCTTGATTGTCTGCCGTTGTTTCGGGCTTTATCCCCCACGCTCTATTACAAGGTTAGCTGATTCCAAGCTTTATTGCGTTGTCACGCCAAATTTTATGCGCCCTGCTGTGCGTCAGTCAACCTTAATGTAACTAATGATGCACTCTTGGTTTCCTTCCTTAAAGTACGGCATAACCCCTCGACGCTTTGGATACAAAACGCTTTACATCAGTACTAATTCGGTACATTTTTTATTCGCTCAGTATAAAATGAAACCGGCTGGATTTGTGCTCCAACCGGTTATCGATGATCAGTTTTTCCGATGATTCTTTCCTGGGTTTATTTTACATCGGTTTTGACAGCTTGCGCAGAAACAGCCGGACCTTCGATGTTTGATGCGTTTTCAGACGGCGCCATCAAACTTTTAACAGCCGCTTTGGCCAATTCGTCACAGCGGTTGTTTTCAACATGGTCCGCGTGACCAGGCACCTTCACATACTCAACCTGGTGTTTCCGCATCGTCAGCAGCAAAAGCCGCCAGAGGTCCTGGTTCTCCACAGGCTTTTTGTCTGCGGTTTTCCAGCCGTTTTTCTGCCATTTGTCCAGCCAGTTTTTCAAAAAAGCGTCAACCACATAGGTAGAATCGGAAAAAACCGTGACTTTACAGCTTTCCTTAAGCGCTCCAAGGCCGCTGATGACCGCGAACAGCTCCATCCGGTTGTTTGTGGTGAGCGGCATGGAGCCGCTCATTTCTTTTACATGCTGTCCGTACTTCAGGATCGCTGCCCATCCCCCGGGACCGGGATTTCCTGAGCAGGCGCCATCCGTAAACAGGGACACAGAGCGCAGTTCTTTAGCAGTTTGAGACATTTATCAGGATAACTTGGATACGATCTCAAGGGTATCCTGAGCGATAACTAATTCCTCATCAGTGGGAACGACAAGGATCTTCACCTTGCTGTCTGCAGCTGAGATGACGCGCGCGCCGCCGCGTTTGCTGTTCTCTTCAAGGTCCAGCTTCATGCCGAGGAACTCCATCCCCTCGCAGACCGCTTTTCGGGTGTTCGGAGAATTTTCGCCAATACCAGCGGTAAAGACGACAACATCAACCCCGCCCATCACAGCGGCGTATGCGCCGATGTACTTCTTGATACCGGTATAGAGAACATCAAGCGCTGCCTGGGCGTTGATATTTCCATCTGCCGCTGCGGCTTCGATGTCGCGCATGTCGCTTGAAACCTCGCTCAGACCGTGCAGACCGCTCTTTTTGTTCAGAATTTCTAGCATCTGGTCAATGTCCAGATTTTCCTGCTTCATAATAAACTGAAGGCTGGCAGGATCAACATTGCCGCTTCTGGTTCCCATCACAACGCCCTCCAGCGGGGTCATGCCCATGCTGGTGTCGACGCTTTTGCCGTGTTCAACGGCGCAAATGGAGGATCCGTTGCCCAGATGGCAGGTGATGATTTTTAGTTCTTCAGGCTTTTTGTTGAGGAGCTTCGCGGCCTGCTGGCTGACAAAGCGATGGCTGGTGCCGTGGAAGCCATAGCGGCGCACCTTCAGACGCTTATAGTAGTCCATGGGCAGCCCGTACAGGAAGCCCTTCCTGGGCATGGTCTGATGGAAGGAGGTGTCAAATACCGCAACCATGGGCGTGTTGGGCATGACCATCCTGGTCGCCTTGATCCCCATCAGGTTCGCTGGGTTATGAAGCGGCGCGAAGGGGCTGTTCTCCTCAATCGCCTTGATGCAGTTGTCATCAATCAGCGTTGATTTGGTGAAGTCCTCTCCCCCATGCACCACGCGATGCCCGACGGCGCCGATGTCATCCATGTTTTTCACTACGCCGTTTTGATCATCCGTTAAAGCCTTGAGCATCTGCTTGCTGGCTTCCACATGATCATTCATGGGGATTTCGACGATATGCTCTTTGTCGCCCGCAGTTTGCTTCAGGCGGCTGCCGGCGATCCCTATGCGCTCCACCAGCCCCTTTGCCAGGGTTTTCTCATTGTCCATATCAATCAATTGATACTTCAGTGATGAGGAACCCGCGTTGACGATCAGTATTTTCATTTTGTCCACCTCCAAGTTTTTTTCTTTTTATGTATTATACATTAAAACCAAAGGAATTATAGCATAATATGTACAAATTAGCCAAGTCTTTCGTACAATTCACCTGCCAATTGCACTTGCTGGGCGATCAGGTCAAGGACCTCGTCCTCACTGATCAGTTTATCGCCAGATGCGTCAGGAAACTCATTTGTTCTCCATCCGGAGGACAGCACATTGCTGATGACCGTCATCAGGCAGTCTGCCTCCCGCTCCAGTTTGAGCGCGTAACGCACAGCATCCACTGTCGCGAACAAGATAGAAAACAGCGGGATCTTCCGGTCTGTCCGAAGCGGGCTTACCGCCTGAAAGACCCTGTTTTCAGCATACAGATTCTGATGCACCAAGTTTTCTGTTCCTGAAAGATAGATCAACAGGTTTCTTAAAAACCGCTCCTCGTCACCGGGCGCTACGATGGCCGGGTTCCTCTTGTCATCATAGAGCAAACGGGACAGCATACCGTCCGTGTTGTCAGATACAGGAGCGGGCAGCGCGGCGTACATGGCGGCTTTGTTAAGTTCGTTTTGCCAATCTTCTTTGGGCTCTTTAGGAATATAAAAAAGATCAGCTTTGCTTTTTTTGGCAAGCGCGCAAGCCAGGACGGCAGCCTTGTTCAGCGAGGATGCGCTTTCCCCCACCGGGCTGATTAGCAGCGCGCAAGGCGCTGCACCAGACCGCAGCCTGCTTAATTCAGGCAGCATGACCGGGCTTGTTTTAACTGACCTGGCATAAACGCCCAGTTTCCAGGCCGCTTCCTTCAGGGTGTCCCTGTCCGCGGATAAAATGACCGCGTCCTGATCCTGCACTGCCTGCATCACCTGGACAGCCGTCAGATCCTCTGTGAGCTCCATTTCGCGCATCACAAAACTGTGAGAAAAGGCCAGCGCCAACTCACTCAAGGCTTGCTGGGCAAGCCTTGAATCTTCGCGGAATTGACCGTTTTGAGACAGAAAAAGGATCTTTGCGCGCATGTTACTCCCAGTCGACCGGATAATGCGTTACCGCGTATTCCAGGCCTTTGCTGTTGCTTAACAACATGTTGATCACATTGTCGATCAGCCGCTGATCCGTAAAAGGCGTCAGGGCAAAATCATTGTAATCGGTACGGGAAGAAATGCGGCTGGGAATGATGCGGAAGGCGTCTGTTTCAATGGAATTGGGTCTGACCGTATAGCGGATCTGGAAAAGGAAGGTGCTCATGTCGCTGGGCTTGTTGTTGCCTGCGAAAGAGAAATTGCCCAGGGAATACACGATGTATTTGCCCTTGTAGCATTCAATCGGGTTGATCCTGTGGCTGTGATGGCCAAGCACCAGGTCCGCTCCTGAATCAATCGTCAGCCTGCCCAGTTTAATCTGGTTGTCATTGGGCTTGTAGTCCAACTCAGCGCCCCAGTGGTAGCTGACGATGACCAGGTCATGTTCCGCTTTGGCCGCGGCAACATCCCTGGGAACCTGCTCAAACAGGGTTGGATAACGCCCGTCAAAGGTCTGGTAGGACAGCATAGCGATGGACACATTATGGATCTTAAAAACGCCCATGTTTTTCGCGTCGCTCCACACGATCCCGGCTGCGTCCAGGGTGGCTTTGGTTTCATTCAACCCTGCTTCGCCATGGTCCATGACGTGGTTGTTTTCAAGCGCCACGGCTTCGATGCTGCCATCCTTTAGGATGCTGACATACTCAGGCGGCGCTGAGAAAACGAATTGATTGTTCTTTTTATAAACCGGGGCTGTGGTCAAAGTTGACTCAAAATTGACGATGGTCATGTTGTCGTTTTCAAAGATTTCCTTGACGTTTCGGGTCAGGAAGTTCAGGTCATTCCCCTGTTTTTTTAATTCTTTAACAAAAATCGAGTCCCCGCGCTTCCTGACATCCCCGCCGATGGTCATATCCCCCGCAGCTGTGATGACAATCTTAAAGGAACCGTCCTTAAACACCTGTTCAGGTGAAAGCGTGGGCGTTGGCGTAGCGATGGGCGCTAAAACCCCCTCGCCTGCCGATTCGGAAACCGGTTCCGGCGTCGCGGTCAAATTTGGAGCCAATTGCGTGATGGAAATCTCTTCATCTGCCTGCGCGGCCGTGACTAAACACGACAGAAGGACTATCAGCAAAAGCAGCAGTTTCATTTTCTTTAACAAATTTATCACCTACAAACCCTTGATAAAGTCGCTGATCTTTTCAAACGCCTCAAGCAATTTATCTGTTGCTGTCGCGTAACAGCAGCGGATATGCCCTTCGCCGCTGGGACCAAAGGCGTTGCCCGGGACACAGACCACGTGGTGTTCTTTGAGCAGTCTTTCACAGAACTCGTCGCTTGTCAGCCCCGTGTTTTTAATCGAAGGGAAGGTGTAAAACGCCCCCCTGGGCTCAAAGCAGTCAAGCCCCATGTCCAGAAACGCCTTGTGCATCAGCCTGCGGCGGCGGTCATAGCTGTCCCGCATTCTGATTACATCACTATACCCGTTTTCCCGGCCCTGCTTGAGCGCGTTATAGGCCGCGACCTGGCTTTGCCGGCTGGCACACATGATGGTGTATTGATGAATCCTGGAGCAGGCCATGACGATCTCCCTTGGCGCGCAAAGATAACCCAGGCGGAAGCCTGTCATCGCGAAGGCCTTGGAGAACCCGCTCACCACCATCGTTCGTTCGCGCATTCCGGGCAGGGAGGCGATGGAATGCTGGAAAAAACCGTCATAGCAAAGCTCGCTGTAGATTTCGTCACAGATCACGAACAGGTCATGCCGCATGGCTACCTCTGCAACGGCCTTCAGGCGTTCCTTTGGCATGACAGCGCCGGTGGGGTTGCTGGGATAGCTTAGGATCAGCACCCTGCTTTTGTCGGTGACACGCGCTTCCAGGTCCAAAGCAAGCAGCTCAAAATCATTCTCCGCGCGGGTTGGGACATTAACAGGGAGGCCGCCCGCAAAGCGTGTGCAGGCCTGGTAGCTGATGTAGCAAGGCTCGGGGATCAAAACCTCATCCCCCGGCCGCACAAGCGCACGCAAAGCGATGTCGATCGCTTCGGAAGCGCCCACTGTCACCAGGACCTCGTCTTCAGGGTCATATTCCAAAGAGAAGCGATTTTTCTGATATAAGGCGATCTCCTGCCTCAGCGGCATGAGTCCTGAGTTTGCGGTGTATTGGGTTTCCCCATCCAAAAGGCTGTCAATGGCGCTGTTTCGGACCGGAAAAGGCGTGATAAAGTCCGGCTCCCCCACGCCCAGAGATATCGCGTCCTTCATGGTGCCCGCGATGTCAAAAAAGCGTCTGATGGCGCTTGGCGGGACCGCGCTGATGGCAGGATTGATAAAACGGCTGCTCACGGTGTAACTGACAGCCTCCTGTCCCCATCCGGAAGGTCAAAAATGATGCCGTCCTGCTTGTAGCGCTTTAAGACGAAGCTGGTGCTGGTCCCGGTTACGGTTTCAAGGGGGCTTAAACGGTTGGACACAAACTGTGCCAGCTCTTTTAAGTTGGGCGCAGAAACCTGGATCAGCAGGTCATAAGTACCGCTCATCAGATAGAGGCTGCGGACCTCCTCAAAACTGGTGATCCTCTTGGCGATCGCGTCAAAGCCAAAATCACGCTGCGGAGTGACCTTGACCTCGATCATCGCTTCAACCATGTTGGGCTCGGCCTTGTCGTAATTGATGACTGGCCTGTAACGCAGAATGATGCGATCACGCTCCAGGTTATCAATGGTCTCCGCGACTTCTTCAATGTCCATGTTGAGCATGACAGCCATTTGTTCAAGCGGCGTTCTGCAATCCTCTTTTAGCAAATCCAACACCGCTTTTTGTTTATTGTTCATGTTTCAACCCTCAAAATACGCCGCTGATGACCCCATCGTCATCAACGTCAATGTTTAAAGCCGCGGGCTGCTTTGGCAGACCGGGCATGGCGATGATATCGCCTGCAAAAGCGACGACAAAACCGGCTCCTCCTGAAAGGCGAACATCCCGGACGGTCAGTTCAAAGCCGCTTGGCGCGCCAAGAAGTTTGGCGTTATCGCTGAAAGAATACTGGGTCTTGGCAATGCAAACCGGATAGGACGCAAAGCCATCCTCAGTCAACTGATCGATGATCTTTTTTGCCTGGGCAGTAAAATTGACGCTGCCGGCGTGATAGATCTTCTTCGCGACAGCTTCGATCTTTTCATACAGGGATGCTTGATCAGGATAAGTAAACTCAAGGCTTGTTTTTCCCTCATTCTCATTGATCAGGTCAACCACAGCCTGTGCCAGCTCTTTGGCCCCCTGGCCGCCCTTGGCCCATCCGTCGGAAAACGCGCAGGGCACATTATCAGCTCTCATCGCGTCTGTCAGCGTCCTGACTTCGTTTTCAGAGTCTGTCACGAAATGGTTGATGGCCACCATGACGGGCAGCTTCCACACATCGCGCACATTGCGCACGTGGGCCAAAAGGTTGCTGAGCCCCTTTTGCAGGGCAGGGATGTTTTCCGTATTCAGGTCCGCTTTCAAAACACCGCCGTGATGCTTGAGCGCGCGAATGGTGGCTACTAGCACGACAACATCCGGTTTGAGCCCCGTTTTGCGGCACTTGATGTCAATAAATTTCTCCGCGCCAAGATCGGCGCCGAACCCGGCCTCCGTGACCACATAATCGGATAATTTTAAGGCCAGCCTGGTGGCGGAAACAGAGTTGCAGCCATGCGCGATGTTCGCGAATGGCCCGCCATGGATCAGGGCCGGGGTATGATCCAGGGTCTGAACCAGGTTTGGCATCAAAGCGTCCCGCAGCAGGGCTGCCATCGCGCCCTGAGCGCCGATTTGTGAACAGGTGATGTTTTTGCCGTCCCTGCTTCTGGCAACGACGATGTTTCCAAGGCGTTTTTTGAGGTCGGACAACCCGTCCGCCATGCAGAAGGTGGCCATTACCTCGCTTGCCGCAGTGATGTCAAAGCCATCTTCCCTGGGGATGCCATTTCCTGTGCCGCCAAGGCCATCCACGATGTTGCGCAGCTGGCGGTCGTTCATGTCCATGCAGCGGCGCACACGCACCTGACGCTCGTCGATGTTCAGCGCGTTGCCCTGCTGAATGTGGTTGTCCACCATCGCGCAGAGCAGGTTGTTGGCTGAGGTGATGGCGTGAAAGTCGCCGGTAAAGTGCAGGTTGATGCTCTCCATCGGAAGGACCTGTGAGTGCCCGCCGCCTGTCGCGCCGCCTTTCATGCCAAAAACAGGGCCCATGGACGGCTCGCGCAGGGCCAGCATGGATTCTTTCCCGATCGCGCGCAAGCCATCCGCCAGGCTGATAGATACAGTGGTTTTACCTTCACCTGCAGTTGTGGGCGTGATGGCACTGACCAGGATCAATTTCCCTTTTTCACGTATTTCACGGAGTTTGACAGGATCGACTTTGGCCACATAGCGGCCATAGGTGGACAGGGCTTCATCCGGAATACCTGCAGCTTGCGCGATCTCCGTGATGGGCTTTAATGTGGCTGCCTGAGCGATCTGAATATCGTTCATATACCCCCTCCGCTTTATTCTTTGTTTTTTTCATCCTGTTGGTTGCGCCTGAGCGAGACTGCAGCCAGACAGGTATTCATGCTTTCGTTTAAATGCTTTTTCATCAGTTCAGCAAATTCCGCCTCCCGCCCCTCCGAGAGAAGCTTGAGCAGTTCATGGTGCTCGTCATGCGCGTTAGAGCGGCGGACGATGCTGGCGATGGTGATGTTAGAAAAGCGAAGGATGTATTCCTCCTGGCTGTCAATCACGCGGAGGATGCGCTTTTTGTCGGAAATATGCTCGATCGTCCTGTGGAAGGCGCGGTTGTAGCGCGACAACTCCTCCACATTCTTTTCCTTTTGACTGACATCCATCGCGCTTAAAATATCGCGCAATTCATCCAGATGTTCCTGTTTAACATTTTTAAAGATGGACGGAATCACAAGCATCATCAGCGCGTTTCTGATGGTGAAGGTTTCCTCAATGTCTTCCATCGTGAACGCGCGGACAATGACGCCCTTGCGTTCCACGTACTCGACCAACCCGTCCAGCTCCAGCTTGCGGAAGGCCTCCCGCAAAGGCGTTCTGGATATATGCAGCGATTCGGCGTACACTGTCTCGATCAGCCTGGAGCCAGCAGGAATGTTGCCCATGATGATGGCGTGTTTCAAGGTCTCATAGGTCGTTTCACGAATTGGCTTGTTCAATTCGACGTTATCAAAACCAAACTGCTCCAATTGAATTCCTCCCTGTGTTCAGATATTTTTATAGTACAATTCTAAAACAATCATGTCAAGAACGGCAGACATTTATTGGTATTTTTGTGCTTTCTTATGCTTTTTTTGACTCCCCGGTTCCAAGCATCACACGAACACGAAAATGCGAGTCTGTCTTCTCATAAATTCCAAACAGTTCTTTGCCGATCGTCAGGCAAACCTTGGCGCCTTTACCGAGCTGCATATCGGTTATCTCATATACCGGCAGCGGTACGCCGTTGACTGCCTTGAAGCGCAATGCATCCGGAATTTCAAAAAACGGCAGATACTTCAGCATGTTTTCAACCTTCACAAATAGACTTGAGTCTACTTTGCCACCAGTGTACCATTCCCTGATATCTTCCGGCATTACAGCGTCCTCAATTTTAAGCCCCGCGCTCTCCTCCCTGAGGAGAAAGCGCATGTGAGCCGGGCATTGAAGAGAAACACCCAGATCATGGCAGAGCGTTCTGATATACGCCCCCTTGCCGCAGCGCACACGCATCAAAAATCCGTGGTTTTCTGTTTCTGAAAGAATGCTGATCTCATCAAAACGCACTGGGCGCTTCTTAAGATCGGCTGTCTTGCCTTCCCTGGCAAGCTGGTATGCTGTTTTTCCCTGGACCTTCAGTGCCGAGTATTGCGGCGGAAGCTGCATCACTTCACCCATGAACAGTGAAACAGCCTTGTGAAGGGACTTAATATCGGGAAAGTTTGTGCCTGTTTTGACGACAAGCCCTTGGGCGTCCTGGGTGTCTGTGGACGCGCCAAAAGCGATCTCTGCCAGGTACTGCTTGTCGGAGTCCATCAGATAATCGCTGATCTTGGTCGCTTTCCCAATCAGGATCGGCAATACTCCGGCTGCCTCCGGATCAAGGGTGCCCGCATGGCCCGCCTTTTCGCCTGTCATCGCCTTGATGAAACCAACCGCCTGGGCTGAACTCATGCCAGGCGGTTTGTAAAAATTAAGAACTGCGTTTATTGACATACAACCCGTCGCATCCTCTCAAGCATGACTTGAACCGCTTCGCAAACAGGGAGCTTTATTGTGCATCCGGCTGCCAGCACATGGCCGCCCCCGCCAAACTCCACTGCGATCTGGGCCACATCGTAAGGGGGAAGCGCGCGCAGGCTGAACTTGGTGGTGTTTTCATCCAGCTGTGTCGCAAGAAAGCACATCTTGACCCCGGAAATGTTCAACGCCAGGTTGACCAATCCGTCTGTCTGATCCGGCAGGGTCTCGGTTTCCGCAAAATCCGCGAGTTTTAACCGCATGTAGCTTAGCCTGCCGCCGCATTCCAATGAAAGGGATTCAAGAGCCCTTGACTTTAACTTCAGGGTGTTGTATTCCTTCGTTAAATGCAAAGCCCTGGCGTACTTGTTGATGTCCAGCCCTGCTTTGATCAGCCCGGCCATCTGCATAAAAAACTCCTCATCCATTTGACCGTAGCTGAAGTTCCCCGTGTCGGTAGATAAAGCGGAATATAAACAGGCTGCGGCATCGCTGCTGATCGGGACTTTCAACTCCTGATACAACCTGTAAACCAAATTGCCGGTCGCGGCTACATCGGAAACAACATAATTGTATTTGCCAAAGAGCGTGTTGGAGGCGTGGTGGTCGATCACCAAAGTGTTGTCTGTCTTTGAAAACAGCCTGCCGCAACCCCCGATCCTTTCAAGATCGCTCGCGTCCAGAACACAGAACAGGTCATAGCGCTGTCCCTCTGCTTCTTCAGGCAGCCTGACCGCTTCCCAGCCCGGCAGGATCTTCAGATTGTCCGGGACCGGATCGTGACAGACCAGGGTCACATCCTTTTTGAGCGATTTCAGCATAATACCCGCCGCAAGCAGAGAGCCCAGCGCGTCCCCATCCGGCTGCACATGCGTACATAAAACAATCCGCGATGCGGATTGAAAAAGGCCGGTTATTTCACTCAGGCTGGTTGTTGTCATTTTTCGGCGTCTGTCCTTCCTTGTCCATCACTTCTTTGATCACCTTGGCAATGTGCATGCCATAGGCAATGCTTGTGTCCGGCAGGAAAAACAATTCCGGGGTATAGCGGATGGTGAGCGTGTATCCAAGTTCACGCCGGAGCAAGCCGGCCGCGCCTTTTAAAGCCTTCAGAAGATCATCCAGTTTTTCTTCTTCAAGGACGCTGACATAGATCTTCGCGCTGCGCAAATCGCGGGTCGGTTCCACGCGGGTGATGGAGAAGGTTCCGCTCAGGCGCGGATCCCTCAACTCCTCCCGGATGATCTTGTCCAGATTTTTCTTGATTTCCTCAGCGATCCTGCTTTGCCGATATTGTGCCACGTCAACTCCTTAGCGCTCGATTTCTTCCATCATGAAGCATTCGATAACGTCGTTTTCTTTGATATCATTGTAGTTCTCAAGGCCGATGCCGCACTCGTAGCCGCTTGCCACCTCGCGCACGTCGTCCTTGAAGCGGCGCAGAGAGGAAAGCTTGCCCTCAAAGATAACCACGTTGTCGCGCAGCAGCCGGACAGGCTGATTTCTCTGCATCTTGCCGTCAGTGACATAGCAGCCCGCGATTGTGCCGGAACCGGTAATTTTGAACACATTGCGGACTTCGGCGTGCCCGAGAACAACTTCCTTAAATTCGGGCGCCAGCATGCCCTTCATGGCCTTTTCGACGTCTTCAATCGCCTGGTAAATCACGCGGTAAAGGCGGATATCGATGTTTTCACGGGCGGCAACCTCACGCGCGTTGTTGTCCGGGCGGATGTTAAAGCCGATGATGGTGGCGTTGGCGGTAGCGGCCAGGTTGACGTCATCCTTGGAGATGGCGCCGACACCGGAGTGCAGAACGCTGATCTTGACCTGATCGTTGCTCAGTTTCTCAAGCGACTGGCGAACCGCCTCAGCGGAACCCTGCACGTCGGCTTTGATCAGGATGTTTAAGGTCAGCTGCTCGCCTTCCTTGATGTTCTGGAAGAGGTTGTCCAGCGTGACGGTTGAAGCGGCGATGCGCTGCTCCTTCATGCGGTCCTCGCGCTCCTTGGCGACCTGGCGAACCAGTTTCTCATCATTGACAACGATCATTTCATCGCCTGCTGATGGAACAGAATCAAAACCGGAGATCTCAACCGGCATGGAGGGACCGGCCTCACGCACATTTTCCCCCTTGTCGTTGAGCAGCGCGCGCACGCGGCCGGTTGCCATGCCGGCGATTACATTATCGCCAACGCGCAGGGTGCCGTTTTTCAAAAGCACTGTGGCCAGTGAACCGCGCGACTTGTCCAGCTTCGCTTCGATGATGATACCGCGCGCCATGCGGTTGGGGTTGGCGCGGAGCTGAAGCACTTCTGCCTGCAGCAGGATCATCTCCAGCAGGTTGTCAACACCCTCGCCTGTCTTGGCGGACACGGGAACCATGATGGTATCGCCGCCCCAGTCCTCAGCGACCATGTTGTAGTTGGTCAGATCCTGTTTAATGCGCTCCGGGTTGGCTTCGGGTTTGTCCATCTTGTTGATGGCGACAATGATCGGCACATCGGCAGCTTTGGCGTGGTTGATGGCCTCCACTGTCTGCGGCATGACGCCGTCATCCGCGGCCACGACCAGAACGGCGATGTCCGTTGACTGCGCACCGCGGGCGCGCATGGCGGTAAAAGCTTCGTGTCCCGGCGTATCCAGGAAGGTAATGATCTGGCCGTTGAGTTCCACTGTATAGGCGCCGATGTGCTGGGTGATGCCGCCGGCTTCTCCCCTTGTAACATGCGCGTCGCGGATGTAATCCAAAAGGGAGGTCTTGCCGTGGTCAACGTGACCCATGATGGTGATGACCGGCGGGCGGGGCTCCAAGTCTTCCTCGCTATCGACCTCGTCCGCGATTTCAATCATCTGATCTTCCGCGGTGCGGTCCAGTTTCAATATCAGTTCAACATCAAACTCCGAGCAGACAAGCGAGGCCGTGTCATAATCAAGCTCGCTGTTGATGGTGGCGATGTTGCCAAGCAGCAGCAGCTTTTTGAGAATCTCTCCTGCGGGTTTGCCGATGCGCTCAGTCAGGTCTTTAACCGTAATGGTCTCCTGGTTCATGATCGCGGTCTCGATCTTGATTGGCGCCATCAATTGCTGGGCAGATGGTTTCTTGGTGCGGCTGCGTTTTCCGCCCCTGATGACCTCATCCTCCATGCCAAAGCTTCCGGACTTGCTGCGCGCAATCTGCTTGCGCTGCTTGCTGACATGCTCCGGATCCGGTTTGCGGACATAGTTTTTCTTGTTGGGATCGTAGTTGGATACCCTGTCCTTTTCAATGGGGATCAGCAACTCGTCAACCGTCGGCCTGGCTGCGCGGCCCTGGGATCTGCCCACTCCGCCGGGTCTGCTGCCAGAGGCGGCACGGCCAAACTGCTGCGCGCCCGGAGCCGGACGGCCATATTGCTGCGCGCCTGGGGCCGGGCGGCCATACTGCTGTGCGCCGGGCGCCGGACGGCCATACTGCTGCGCGCCGGGGGCCGGGCGGCCATACTGCTGTGCGCCGGGCGCCGGGCGGCCATATTGCTGTGCGCCAGGTGCGGGGCGGCCATATTGCTGCGCGCCCGGAGCCGGGCGGCCATATTGCTGCGTTACGGGAGCCTGGCCGGTTGAAAACCTTCCGCTCACAGGCTTGGCGGCTTCAGGTTTTGGCGCGGGCTTAACAATGCGCACGCGCGGAATTGGCGTTTCAACTTCAGCCAAAATCGGCGCGTCAAGGTCTTTTTTCTTTTCAGGTTCAGGCTTGGTCTTCTTTGCAGAGCTGATCTCCTGAGCAGCAGGCGATGTATCCGGCTCAGAAGCTTGTCTGGAATCCATGGGTTCTTTGGCCTTTGATTGGGCTTCCTCTGACTTCTCAAAAGCAGCAACTTTCGCAACGGATTGTGTCATTAAAGGTGTTTCCCCCGTTTTTTCTGGCTCTGCCGTGATTTCTTTAACCGGTTCCTCTGTCTGCGCCTTGACCGGTTCGCTGACTGTTTCACCCGATGGCGCCTTGATTGGTTCTTCAACCTGTTCTTTTAACGGCTCTCTGGCTGGTTCCTCTGCGGAAGCGCCCTGGATCATCTCCTGAGACGCCGCTGCCGCGGCTTCGGCCGCGTCCAAAATCGCCCTCTCGTCCTCATCCGGCATCGTCCAGGCCTTTGTCTGAGACTGCATGATCTGTTGCTGCTGTTCATGACGAATTCTCTGACGTTCCTCTTCTTCCTGGCGCAAAAAAACAGATTCCTGCTGCCTGAGCATTTGCAGCATGATGTCTGCGTTGCGTTTGACGCGCTCAGCTTCAGAAAGGACTGCGCCTGTTCTTTTGTTGAGTTCTTTGATGGTGTCTTTGAGACCGACTTTCGCCATTCAGCCTATGTCCTCCAAAATCATTCCTTGGTTTCATCGAGTATCATCCGGGAAAAATTGCCGGGTTTCACAGCGGCGGCAGCCATTCCGGGTCTTCCGCAGGCATGCCCCAGTGTCCCCGCGCTCAATAGGATAACCTTAATTCCATAATAATTGCAAGCGTCACGCACTTTCTTTTGTGTGTTTTCGCTCGCTTCAGGTTCAAGCAGCGCCAAAGCCGCGCCCTTTTCCCTGATCAGTTTCAAACTCATCTCAGCTCCCGGGACCAGTTGCCCGGCCCTGAAAGCCAGGCCGAGAATTCCCCGCAGTTCCTTACTCACGCGGTGTTTCTTCCTTGGGCCTTGAGTAAGCGATCTGCCGGCTCAGGTTCTGGATCACCTCGTTTGAAATGGTGCGCTCCAGCGCCCGGTCCAATTGGCGCTGCTTCACCGCTTTTTGCAGGCAGTTCTCCTCCGGGCAAACGTAGGCGCCGCGCCCCGATCTTTTGCCGGTGAAGTCGATCAAGATCTCGTCCTCCGGCGTGCGCACCACCCGAAGAAGCTCTTTCTTGGGCTTCATCTCCCGGCAGCCCACACACATACGCATCGGGATCTTCTTAGGCATTCAGCAATCCTTCCTTAAGGGTTCTGTTCATAGGGCAGATCGTCATAGCCCGCGTCCATCATCGTCTCATCCATCCCGACCGGATCCATATAGGCCTGCTGGGCGATCAGCTCATCAAACTGGCTTTGGGATTTGATGTCGATCTTCCAGCCGGTCAATTTGGCGGCCAGGCGCGCGTTCTGCCCTTCTTTGCCGATCGCAAGGGACAACTGCAGGTCCGGCACGATGACGCGGCAGATCTTTTCTTCTTCGGAGATGAACACACTGACCACATGGGCAGGGTTGAGCGCGTTTGCCACAAACTCCGCCGGGTCAGGCGACCACTTGATGATATCGATCTTCTCGTTGCGAAGCTCATTGACCACTTTTTCAACCCTTGAGCCGCGGGGACCCACGCAGGCGCCGACAGGATCAATCATTGGATCCACGGAGTAAACAGCGATCTTGGTCCGGCTGCCCGCTTCGCGCGCGATGGAGCGGATCTGCACCACGCCGGTCGCGATCTCAGGCACTTCCATTTCAAACAGGCGCTTGACCAATCCGGGGTGGATGCGGCTGACATAGACCTGGGGGGTCCTTTGAAAATCGCTGCTGCCGCTTCTGCGCACTTTTAATACGTAGACCTTGATATGTTCGCCGTCATGGTAGCTTTCGCCCGGGATGAACTCACTTGTTTCCATGATCCCTTCGGTGCGGCCAAGCTCCAGGTAGGCAGCCTTTGGCTCCACGCGCTGGACAATGCCTGTCAGAATCTCGTTTTCTTTTTCGATGTATTCATCATAAATCTTGCCGCGCTCGGATTCGCGGATCTTCTGGACCAGCATCTGCTTGGCGGTCTGGGCCGCGACACGCCCGAAATTGTCAGGAGTTACATCGATCTCAACAATGTCGCCCACATGATAATTGGGGCTGATCTTCAGCGCTTCCTCAAGGGAAATCTGCATTTCCGGCTCTTCCACAACATCCGCGACGGTCTTGCGCAAAAAAACCCGCGCGCCTTCCTTGCGGGTCAAGTGAACCGCCAAGTTCGCAAAAGCCGCGCCCTGCTGGCGGTTGTTGCGGCGATAGGCAGCTTTCAAAGCTTCCTCAATGGTGTCAACCAGGATTTCTTCGCTGATATCCTTTTCCCTCGCCAGGAGCGAAATCGCCTCCATCAGGTCCATCTTTGGTGCGTTCATTCTTTTCCTTCCTCCATCAACTCGTTGTCATTCTCATCCAGTATGCTCAGATCAACCGTCCTGCGTGCCAAGGCGATGTCCTTTTTCTGAAACACTTTATCGCCCTGCGGCGTTTTCAGCGTTAGCTCCTTCTCCTCATAAGAAGCCAGGATGCCGGTGAACTCCTTTTGCCCATCCAGCGGTTTAAAAAGCCTGACCTCGATCTCCTGGCCCAATGCTTTTTGCGCATCCCTGCTGTTCTTAATCGGCCTGTCAAGGCCGGCGGAACAGACTTCCAAGAAATCGTAGTCGATCTCCTCAACCAGCGGCTGCACAGCCCTGTGGAAGCGTTCGCAGTCATCCAGCGTCATGCCATCCGGCTTGTCCAGGTAGATCCTCAGGTAAACACCGGCCGGTTCCTTCTCAAACGCTGTTTCAAGATGCTCAAAACCCATTTCCTCAGCCAGTTTCCGGCTCACTGATTCTGCCCAAGTGATCGGGCGTTTCTTCTTTGCCATTTAATCCCCTTTAAAATAAAAAACGGGCACAAGCCGCGTCCTGCACTTGGCGAAAACAAAAAGCTTCGCTTCATGCTTTCCGCAACTTCCCACTTCTTTCGTTAAGCCCTTCTTTCATTCAATGTAATGCAAGCGCACTCTTATAATATCATGCGAATCAAGACATAGCAAGCGCAAACAAGCGTAAAATAACGAATTGTATCCCGTTTTTCTTGACATCGCCTTCTTTTGACTCCTATAATCATTCAGCAAAAGCGATTGATGAAACGGAGGACCGACATGCACATTCTGGACACCCTCAAGGAGCGCGGCCTGATCGCGCAGATTACCTTTGAGGATGAGCTATATAAGCAGCTTGAACGCGAGCCCACCACCTTTTATGTTGGCTTTGATCCAACCGCCGAAAGCCTGCATTTTGGTCATTTTATCCCTGTGATCGGTATGCGCCACATGCAGCAGGCAGGCCATAAGCCCATTGCGCTGGTGGGAGGAGGCACGGTGCAGGTTGCCGACCCCTCCGGCAAAACAGAGCTGAGGAAGATGCTCTCCCTTGAAACCATCGCGAAAAACGCGGAGAAAATCCAGGCCCAGCTCGCCCGGTTCATCAGTTTTGAGGACGGGAAGGCCATGATGGTCAACAACGCAGACTGGCTGGTGCCGCTGAAGTACCTGCCCTTCCTGCGGGAGATCGGTCCCCTGTTCTCGGTTAACAGGATGCTGACGGCGGAAGCCTACCGCCTGCGCATGGAAAAGGGGCTTACCTTCCTGGAGTTTAACTACATGATCATGCAGGCCTATGACTTTCTGGAGCTGTTCCGCCGCCACGGCTGCAGGCTTCAGATGGGCGGGGATGACCAGTGGAGCAATATCTTGGCCGGCGCTGACCTGATCCGGCGCAAGGAGCGCGAGGCGGCTTTCGCCTGCACCTTCAATCTGCTGATGAATTCAGAAGGCCAGAAAATGGGAAAGACGGTCAACGGCGCGCTGTGGCTGGACAAAGACCTCTGCTCCCCCTATGAGTTTTATCAGTATTGGCGCAACATCGCGGACAGCGATGTTGAAAAAAGCCTGGCCATGCTCACCTTCCTGCCCATGGAAGAGGTTCGCCGCCTGGGCAGGCTGGAGGGCAGCGCCATCAACGAAGCCAAGGCCACCCTGGCTTATGAGACCACCAAAATGGTTCATGGCGAGGAAGAAGCCGAGAAAGCCCAGCAGGCCTCGGCCGCGCTCTTTTCCGGCGGCAGCGTGATGGATGATGTCCCCTCCTTTGAACTCCCCCTGTCCTCCCTGATGGAAGACAGCAGGCTCACCACCATCCTCTTCCTCTGCGGGCTTTGCCAAAGCCGCAGCCAGGCGCGCACCATGGTCAATCAGGGCGCGGTATTGGTTGGTGAAAACAAGGCGACCGACACCGACATGACCTTGTCAGAAGATGATTTTCCAACAGACGGCTTGCTGCTGCGCCGCGGTAAAAAGAATTACTGCCGCGTGATCTTAAAAAAATGAGCGTTCAGGGCAGCTTTTATACCCTGAAAGAGCCGGCGATTGTTGAAAACATCATCAAAAAAAGCCGCTTCATTGCCCATGCTTCCCCCGTTTCAAGCGAGGAGGAGGCGCTGGACTTTGTTAAATCAATCAAAGACCTGCATAAAACAGCCACGCATAATTGTTATGCGTACATCATCGGCGCTAACGCCGGGCTGATGCGCTACCAGGACGACGGCGAGCCCCAGGGAACCGCCGGGAAGCCCATTCTGGATGTGCTGATGCGCAACAACCTGGTTAACTGCGCGGTCGTGGTCACCCGATATTTTGGCGGCATCCTCCTTGGCGCCGGCGGCCTCGTCCGCGCCTACAGCGGCAGCACAGCGCTTGCCGTTAAGGCAGCCAAGATCGTTATCTCAGAGTCAAGCGTCAAAATTTCCTCGCTGATTGATTATGTGTACTGGGATAAGATCAACTACCATCTCGCAAGCCTGCCTGTCTGTGAAATTGAGAAGGATTTTACTGATAAGGTGCTGTTGACTTTCACTGTGCGTCAAATTGACGAAAATGAGGTGATGGAAAAACTGACCTCCCTCACGGATGGAAGCGCCGAGATCATTGCCTCTGATCCCTTTTTTCATCAGTGGGAAAGCGACTTTCTGGATGAAGACGACGCGGCGATCGAAAGTGATTCAACTTAGCGCAGTTTGAAAACCGCGCTTTTTTATACTTGCTGACCTTCTTCTTGAAAACAGTATTTGGCAATGGCTTTGCCAACGCCGTCGTCATTGCAGTGATCGGTCACTGCGTCCGCGCTTGACTTTACCCGCTCCGTTGCGTTTGCCATCGCAATGCCCAGGCCGGCTTCCTCAATCATCTGAAGGTCGTTCATCTGATCGCCCAAAGCCATGGTGTTTTCCATATCGATCCCCAAGATGTCTGCCAGGACTTTCAGGCCCAGGCCCTTGTTCGCGTTCCTGGGCATCACTTCCAGGTTGATGTCGCTGGAAGCCGTAATATCAATATCATTGATCTGGTTCAGGGCATCATAAACTTCCTTGAGCGGGTGCCCGTCTTTTGAATGGTATATGAAGAATTTATACTGCGGTTCATCAAGCGCCGCCTTGCAGGCCTCGTAGCCATAGGCATACTTAACCCTCTTTTTCAATGTTTTGAGCGCCTCGGGGTCGGCTTCAGAAATATGCCTGGGATAATCCCGCCTGCTGTTGACGGCGGCCCTGCCGAACATGTAATATCCCTCGTTCAATTCTTCCAGGCAGTCAAACACCTTTTTCGCTGCTTCCTTTTCCAAAAAAACCTCATGGATGCGTTCTCTGTTTGGAGACAGCTCAATCACGGCGCCGTTCAGGCTGATAACAGGACACTCAAGCCCCGCGTCCAGCGCGATTTGAGCTGCGTTTTCGGGAAAGCGGCCGGTGCTGATTGCAAATACGATGCCGTTTTCCTGGGCCTTTTTGATCATTTTCAGGTTGTATTCCGAGATTTTTCCCTGATTGTTGAGCAAAGTGCCGTCCATGTCCGCGGCGATGAGTTTGATTTTTGGAATGTTTTGCATGCTGAACCTCTCCTAAAATGATGGTTTGATATCAAATCGTTTCCCGCGAAGGCCGGGAACCGGGCAGTCTTCATCAAAGATCAGTGTTTTGGCGCACAGTTTCAAATCGGACGCTTTATAAAGGCGGTTAAAGTCCCTTTCGCCATAAACATCGTCCCCCAGGATGGGATGGCCGAGAAAAGCCAAATGGGCCCTGATCTGATGGGTGCGCCCGGTGTGAAGCGTGATCAAAAGGCGGCTTTTAGGACCGGAAGCCAGGACCTCATACTCTGTCAGGATCTCCTTGCTGTTTGGAACCTGATTTTCAAACACCTTAACGCGCGCTTCTTTTGGATCCTTGAGCAAATATGCGCTTAAAACAGCGGACTTTCGGGGCATTTCCCCCTTGACCAGGCATTCGTATTGCTTGGTTATTTTCCGCTCTTTAAACAGCGCCTTTAATTCCGCTTCTGCCCGGTCATTTTTGGATAAAATGACAAGCCCCTCCGTTTTGTTGTCCAGGCGGTGAACAAGCGCCATCTTTTCGTTCGCTTCAGCTCTTGTTTGTGCCCAGGTCAGAAGGGAAAAAGCGCTTCGTGCGCTGTTGTCCGTGTTGAGGCCTGCGGGTTTGTTGACAATGATGCAGTCTTTATCCTCATAGACGATGGGGATTTCTTTCTCGTTGACCGGTGTGTAGATCTCAACCCTGTCGCCGCTTTTGAGGTCTGTGTTTTCCCGAATCCGGACGCCGTTGATTTTGATGTCCCGCTTCTTGAGGGCTTCTCTGATTGCCCGGGCAGGCAAAAGCGGCATTTCACGGGCCAGCACATTGATTAAAAGCCCGCCTTCCCGGATTGTCAGACTGTGTTTAAACAAAACACCCTCCTCAAGGTCGATCCCGTTCAGTTTAAGCAAAGAAAGCATAAATTGCAACATTTAGGGCAAGCATACGATCGTTTAAAGAGGAACTTCAAGTACAATTGAAATACATTCACCGCCTTGTATATTTTCTCACAGAAATATAGTATTATTATTGTATACGCGTAAACGCGACACTCTAAAGGAGGAAAGTTTTATGAAAAAACGCACTGTGTTCTCTCTGTTGCTGGCTTTCGTGCTGCTGTTTTCTGTTTCCCTGCCCGTAATGGCTGAAGACACCATCAAGATCGCCGGCATCGGCGTGCTGTCCGGCGACTACGCCGAGTATGGCCTGGCTGTCAAGGAAGGTGTTGACCTGTGTGTCAAGCAGACCAACGAAAAAGGCGGCGTCCTTGGCAAAAAGGTCGAAATCCTTTGGGAAGACACCCAGGGCACTGCCCCCAACGCCATCAACGCCTACAACAAACTGTTAGATGAAGGCGTTGTCGGCATCGTCGGCGCTGTTTTGTCAGGAGAATCAAAGGCCCTGGCTGAGATGTCCGCAGATGACGGCATGCCGCAGATCACCCCTTCTTCCACAGCCTACGATGTTACAACTGATCGACCCAATGTGTTCCGCACCTGCTTCCTAGACCCCTTCCAGGGCAACGCGATCGCCAAATACATGTCCGATCAGGGCATCAAAAAGGCCGCTGTGCTGTATGACAACGCAACTGAGTACTCCAAGGGGCTTTATGATGCCTTTAAAGCGCGCTGCGACGAACTGGGTGTTGAGATTGTGGCTGCTGAGTCCGCTGCCTATGGCGACAAGGACTATAAAACCCAGCTGACCACCATCGCCAACGCAGCTCCTGAGGCCGTCTTCCTCCCCTACTATGGCGCTGACGCCGCGATGATCCTGGCCCAGGCCAATGAGATCGGCCTGGATGTCAAGTTCTACGGAGCGGACGGCATTGCTGATATCGTTGATAAGGTAACGGACAAGGCGCTGTTGACCAACGTGGTTTACACCGACCACTTCTCCACCGACGCGGACAGCGAGCTTGCAAAGAACTTTGTTTCTTCTTTTGAAGCGGAATACGGCAAACTGCCGACCATTTCCTTCTCCGCCACCGGTTATGACGCGGCCCTTGTGCTCCTCTCCGCCATTGAAGCGGCCGGCAGCACCGATAAGGAAGCCATTGTTGCCGCCATCAAGGCGACCAACATTGACGCTGTCTCCGGCAAAATCACCTTTGACGATCACAACGACCCCATCAAGTCCGCCTTCCTGCTGACATTTGATGATCAGGGCGTCAAACATTATCTGACCCAGGTTGATCCATAAACCCAGAGTGACTTAAAAAAGGGAGGGCTGTCCCTCCCTTTTTTCATGCATTTTCGATCTTTTACGGATGAATGGTCAAATTCATGTTTAATTCTGCGGAATTTTCATGTATAATCACATAGATTTACCAAGGACAGGGGTGAGTGAATGACTCTTTTCTTCAACCAATTGATTAACGGCCTGCATGTTGGCTTTATTTACGCCCTCATTGCGCTGGGGTATACAATGGTTTACGGCATCGTTAAACTGATTAACTTTGCCCACGGCGATATCATCATGATCGGCGCTTATACTGCGGTGATCACGCTGGTCTCGTTGGGATGGTCCACTCCCCTTTCCCTGCTTGCCGCCATTGTCGTTTGCGTGGTCTTCGGCATCACGATTGAACGTGTCGCTTATAAGCCCCTGCGCTCTTCCCCGCGCATTTCCTCCCTGATCACGGCCATCGGTGTGAGCATGCTGCTGCAAAACACTGCCCTGCTGGTCTTTGGCGCGGCATCCAGGCCTTTTCCCACCATCTTTAACATTGAACCTGTTCGCTTCGCTGATCTTCAGATTAGCTTTGTCACGCTGCTTACTATTGTCGTATCCATAGCTCTTATGGTTTTGCTTCAAACCTTTGTAAAAACCAGCAAAGCCGGCAAGGCCATGCGCGCGGTAAGCGAGGACTATAACACCGCTTTGCTCATGGGCATCAATGTCAACAACACCATCACCCTTACTTTCGCGATCGGATGCGCCCTGGCTGGCATTGGAGCCTATCTGTATATCATGGCTTATCCTGCCATTTCACCCACCATGGGCTCCCTTCCCGGGCTCAAGGCTTTTATCGCTGCTGTTTTGGGCGGCATCGGCATCATCCCCGGAGCCATGCTGGGCGGGATCTTGCTGGGTGTCGCGGAAAGCATGACCAAGGCCTATATTTCCACCCAGCTTTCAGACGCCGTTGTGTATGGCATCCTGATTGTGGTGCTGCTTTTCAAGCCTGCCGGTCTTCTTGGCAAGGCGACCAGGGAGAAGGTGTAATCGCATGAATAAAAAGACAAAAGCCATTTTACTCAACCTGTTTGCGGTGATCTTCCTTTTCCTGACGGTGGTCATCCTGATGTCCACAGGCGTTTTAAACAACTACCTGTCCAACATCCTGATCACCGTGCTCATCACCATCATCATGACAACCAGCCTGAATGTCACAACAGGGCTTTTAGGGCAGCTTGCCCTGGGCCACGCGGGCTTTATGGCCATCGGCGGGTACACTTCTGCCATATTGACCAAGATCGTTCTGGCTGATCTGGGCTTTTCCTTTGGTCTTTCCCTGCCGATCTCCCTCATTGCCGGCGGCCTTGTCGCGGCGCTCTTCGGCATGCTGATCGGCATCCCGGCCCTGCGTCTTGAAGGGGACTATCTGGCAATCATCACCCTGGGCTTTGGAGAGATCATCCGCGTCGTCATTGAAAACATGGAGATTACCGGCGGCGCCGCTGGCCTGACCCGCATCACCCGCATGTCCCGCGCATTTTCTGAGGACAGGCTCACGTCAAGCATCGTGCAGTTTGCCATTGTTTTCTGGATCACCGTGCTCATCATCGCCAGCATTTTTACCTTGGGCCGTTCCCGCCATGGACGCGCCATCATCTCCATCCGTGAAAACGCCATCGCCGCGGAGGCCACCGGCATTCCCACCACGCGCTACAAACTGCTCGCCTTTACCATCGCCGCCTTTTTTGCCGGCATCGCCGGCGGCTTGTTCGCCCATCAAACCAGCATTCTGGACGCGAAAGCCTTTGGCTTCAACAAGTCCATAGAGTACCTGGTCATGGTGGTCCTGGGCGGCATGGGTTCCATCACCGGCTCCATCATCGCCTCCTTTGTTCTGGTATCCCTGCCTGAGATGCTTCGCGGCCTGGCGGAGTACCGCCTGGTGATTTATTCGCTTCTCCTGATCATTATGATGTTGTTCAGGCCTTCGGGGCTGCTGGGGACGGCTGAGTTCTCCCTGCTTACAACCTGGGAAGCCCTGGAGCGCTTCTTCGCCCGCATTTTCAAGCGAGAGGCAGTCACCCGGATGCCCTTTCAACCGCGCTATGACGTTTGGGAAGGCAAGCCTGTTCTTGAGACCCATAATCTGGGCATTTCCTTTGGAGGGCTCAAGGCAGCGCAAAACATCAACATTCGGCTGATGAACAACGAGATTGTCGGTCTCATCGGCCCGAACGGAGCGGGCAAGACCACGGTGTTTAACCTCCTGACGGGCGTTTACATCCCAACCGAGGGCGATGTCGTTCTCCTGGGCAAGCCCATTCAGGGGAAGATCACACACGAGATTGCTCAAAACGGCATATCGCGAACCTTCCAGAATATACGGCTCTTTCGCTCCATGTCAGCCCTTGACAACATCAAGGTGGCCTTTCACTCCCGCATGAAATACTCTCCCATGAGCGGCATCCTGCGCAACGCGCAGTGCTTGTCAGAGGAGCGCGGGATCGACATCCGCGCCAGAGAACTTTTGCGCGTGTTCCAGATGGAAAACGACGCCGACACCATCGCCGGCTCCCTGCCCTATGGCAAGCAGCGCAAATTGGAGATCTGCCGGGCGCTTGCCTCCAACCCCAAGGTGCTCCTTCTGGATGAACCTGCCGCCGGCATGAACCCCAGCGAGACCGCCGAGCTGATGAACACGATCAAACTGATCCGCGATCAGTTTTCTGTCGCCATTTTGCTGATTGAGCACGACATGAAGCTGGTCATGGGCATCTGCGAAAGGATCTATGTGCTCAACTACGGCCAGATCATCGCGCATGGGAAGCCTGAAGAAATCAGATCGAATCCTGAGGTTATCGCGGCTTACCTGGGCCAGGAACAGACCGCGCAGACGGAGGTAAACCAGCATGCTTAAGGTCATTGAACTGAACCTCTCCTATGGCGCGATCCATACGCTCAAGGATATCTCCTTTGAAGTGCATGAGGGCGAGATTGTCTCCCTGATCGGCGCCAACGGCGCCGGAAAAAGCTCTATCCTCAACGCCATTTCATGTTTGGTGCCCTTTTCCTCCGGCGATATCGTCTTTTTGGGGAATTCAATCAAAAAAACACCGCCGCATCAGCTGGTCAACATGGGGATCGCTCAGGTGCCGGAAGGCCGGCGCGTTTTTTCAAAGATGACGGTGCTCGAAAATTTGGAAATGGGCGCTTTTATCCGAAAGGACAGCGCCGGGATTTCATCCGACCTGGAAAACGTTTACCACCACTTTCCGCGCCTGAAAGAGCGCCGCAGGCAGTTGGCCGGCACGCTTTCAGGCGGCGAACAGCAGATGCTGGCCATGGGCCGCGCGCTCATGAGCAAGCCAAAGCTGCTGATGATGGATGAACCGTCCATGGGCCTATCCCCCATCCTGGTTCAGGAAATTTTTGAGATCATCAAAAAAGTAAATAAAGAAGGAACCACCATCCTTCTGGTTGAGCAAAACGCGCAAATGGCCCTTTCCCTTGCGCAGAGGGCTTATGTTCTTGAAACCGGCCGAGTGATCAAGACAGGCCTGGGAGCAGAACTTCTGCAGGATGAGGACGTCAGAAAGGCTTATTTAGGCGGGTAAAAGACGAAGGTTTTAAAAAACGCTCCTTTTCTTTGAAAGAAAAGAAGCAAAAGAACATAAAAGTTTTGAAAATGAGGACATCTTTTGAAAGAAAATGTCCTCATAATTTTTGCATCAGCGCACGGCTTTTAACAAGTCGTCCTTCCTGTCCGCCTTCTCCCAGGGCAGGTCCAGGTCAAGGCGGCCAAAGTGACCGTATGCCGCGGTCTGGCGATAGATGGGGCGGCGCAGGTTCAAGGTGCTGATGATGCCGTCTGGCCTGAAATCCATCACAGAAAGCAGCGCCCTTTCGATTTCAGCATCCGGCACCTTGCCGGTGCCGAAGGTCTCTACCGTGAAGCTGACCGGCTCCGCGCGCCCGATGGCATAGGCCAGGGCGATCTGGCAGCGTTCCGCCAATCCCGCTTTTACCACGTTGACCGCCGCGTAGCGCGCCATGTAGGCCGCGGAACGGTCCACCTTGGTGGGATCCTTCCCGGAGAAGCAGCCGCCGCCATGGGGCACAAAGCCGCCGTAAGTATCGACAATGATCTTTCTTCCGGTAAGCCCGGAGTCACCCGCCGGCCCGCCGATCACAAAGCGTCCGGAGGGGTTGACCAGGAACTCGGTCTCCTTGGTCAGAAGATGTTCCGGCAGGGTCTTTTTGATGACCTCTTCGATCATCGCTTCACGGATCGTTTCCTGGCTGACCTTTTCGTCGTGCTGGGTCGAAATGACCACATTGTTGATGGCGACGGGCACGCCATCCTCATAGACCACGCTCACCTGGCTTTTTCCGTCAGGACGCATCCAGGGAAAGGTCTTGTTGCGGCGCACCGCATCCATCCGCTTGGCCAGCTTGTGCGCTGCTGCGATGGGCAGGGGCATCAGTTCCGGGGTTTCGGTGCAGGCATAGCCAAACATCATACCCTGATCTCCTGCCCCCGTCATTTTCGTCTGTGAACTTCCCCTGACTTCCAGCGCGTTTGTGACGCCTTTTGAAATGTCGTTTGACTGTTCGTTTACCGCGGTCAGGACAGCGCAGGTTTGCGCGTCAAAGCCGTACTTTGCCCGGGTATAGCCCAGGTCGTGCACAACGCCCCTGGCGATGTCCTGGATGGGCACATAAGTCTTGGTCGTGATCTCGCCCATGATCAGGAGCAGACCGGTGGTCGTACAGGTCTCGCACGCCACCCGTGCCTCCGGGTCCTCCTTCAGGATGGCGTCAAGGACAGCATCGGATACCTGGTCGCACAGTTTGTCCGGATGTCCGGCGGTTACGGATTCTGAGGTAAATAATTTTTTCATGGTTCTCCTTTCCTGATAAAAAACAGGCGCTTGATAAGCGCCTTGTTCAGCAAACTTATCTTCCGGCTCTCGCCGCTGGATGTAGCACCTTGCTTTCGCAGGCTGCCGGGCTTCACAGGTCCAGTCCCTCCGCCACTCTTGATAAGCCTATTCACTTGTCGCTATTATAGGCAATAGAATTCATTCCGTCAAGCGCTGAGCGATGGTTTTCCAGGATGCCCATCAGGCAGCTGCATTGGCAATCACCCGTGCAAAACAATCGAAGAAAAAGATGTGATTAATGGTTTTTTTACGGCAGCAACATAGCATGATTATAGCAAGCCCGTCTTGATGTTTTTTTCTCTTAGTCGTATTATATTTATACAACTAATATCTTGAAGGAGGGTTTGATACTCATGAGAAAACACAGATCCCTGCTGGCTTTGGCGCTGGCACTGACTCTGGTGCTGCCCCTGTTTGCATCAGCGTCATCCGACGGCACCTTTGAAGGGGTGGGGAAGGGCCGCAATGGCGACATCGTGTTGCAGGTAACCATCAAGGACAAGGTGATTACCGACATCACCTGCACACAGCAGAGCGAAACCCCGGGCTATGCCGACAGCATCAAAAAGATGGCTGACGCTGTGGTTGCCCAGAACACCCTGGATGTGGACGCCGTTAGCGGCGTCACCTACACCAGCGCCGGCTTTATGGAGGCGCTGAAAGACGCGGTGTCCAAGGCCGGACTGAGCGAAAATGACTTTGCCGGCAAGGCGGAGGCCCAGGAGGCAGAGCGCACCGACGCAGAGGAGACCCATCAGATTGTGGTGGTGGGCGCTGGCGGCGCGGGCATGGTGGCGGCCATCAGCGCAAAGCTGAACGGCGCGACCGACGTGGTGCTGCTGGAAAAACAGCCCTTTGTTGGCGGCAATACCCTGATTTCGGGCGCTGAGTTTGCAGCCCCCGGCAACTGGCTGCAGAAGGAAGAGGGCATTGAAGACAGCGCTGACCTGTTCTACGAGGATGTGCTGAAGGCAGGCGGCAATCCGGATCTGATTCGGGTGCTGGCCGACAATTCCCTGGAAGACGCCATCTGGCTGCGGGACGTGGTTGGCGTGGAGTGGATTGATGAATTGATGTTCTTTGGCGGCCATACGGTCAAACGCAGCCTGATCCCCAAGGGCAACACCGGTACCGAACTGATCACCAAAATGAAGGCCAAGTGCGAGGAGCTGGGCGTGGACATCCGCCTCAACACCCGTGCGACGGAATTGCTGGTCAATGAAGCGGGCGATGTGGTGGGCGTAAAGGCCGAAAGCCCCGACCAGAACATCACTTTCCACACCAAGGCAGTGGTGATTGCCACCGGCGGCTTTGGCAACAACCTTGAAATGCGCAAGAAGAACGACCCCAATGTGGACGAGAAGGTGCTCAGCACCAACGCACGGGGCATTGACGGCGATGGCATTGTAATGGCGGAGAAGATTGGAGCCGCCACCGTGGGCATGGAGTGGATCCAGCTCTATCCCATCTGCCATCCAAAAACCGGCGCCCTGCTCTATGTGGACGACACCCGCCTGTTTGGCAAAACTCTCATTGTCAACAAAGAGGGCAAGCGCTTTGTGGAAGAACTGGGAACCCGCTATGAGATGAGCATGGGCATCAAAGCCCAGACAGGTTCCGTGGCTTACGAGCTGATGACGGTGCAGGATGCTGCGGATTGCGGCGTGCTGAAAAACCACCTGGCCGAGGTGGAGGACCTGCTGAAGACCGGCGACATGGTGGAGGGAAAGACCCTGAAAGAGGTTGCCGATGCCATGGGCGTGGATGCCCAGCAGCTGGAAAAGACCGTGGAAGCATGGAACGGCTATGTGAAGGACGGCAAGGACCTTGAGTTCAACAAGCGGGGCACCCTGTACCCCATTGGCGAAGGCCCCTACTGGCTGCTCAGGTGCGCTCCGGCGGTGCACCACACCATGGGCGGCATTGTGATTGATACCGGCGCCCATGTGCTGCGCGCAGACGGCACGGTCATCAAGGGACTGTACGCAGCGGGCGAAACCACCGGCGGTATCCATGGCAATAACCGCCTTGGCAGCGCAGCCATTGCGGACATCACGGTGTTTGGCAAGATTGCAGGCGAAAGCGCCGCAGCAGAAGCCAAGTAAATTCCATCAATAAACATCTCTGGACGGGTGTGCATAAGCTGCACCCGTCTTTTTTAATGACAAAGAGCCCGCTGATTCCTTGACAGCCTGACGCGCCTGATAAGCGCCTTGTTCTCGCGGGCTGTCTTTTATCACAGGTTCATTCATTCCGCCGCTCTTGATAAGCCTGCTCGCTTGGCGTTATGATAAGTGAGGGTATTCATTCTGTTTAGCACATCCCGATGATTATCCAGGAGGACAGACATGTTGTTTATCGGTATCTGCGGCGCAAGCGGCTCCGGCAAATCGACCTTGGCTGAAGAGCTGCTGCGCGCGATCGGCCCGGACAACACCCTCATCAACCAGGACGCCTATTACTATGACCATCCAAACCTGAATTTTGAAGAACGCGCGGCGCTCAATTATGATGAGCCTCACATTTTTGATCACGACATGCTGCTCCGTGACATCGACCAGCTATTAAAAGGCATTCCGGTACAACGAAAACAATACGATTTTACACAGTACAGGCGGGCTGAAAGCAATGAGATGATCATGCCCGGCAGGGTGCTGATTCTGGAAGGCATCCATGCGTTTTATGACAAAAGGCTGCTTGAAAAGATGTTTTTGAAGCTGTTTATCAGCGTAGAACCGGATATCTGCCTGTTGCGGCGTATCAACAGGGACATGAAGGAGCGCGGGAGAAGCATCGACAGCATATCCGAGCAATACTTGAAAACAGTCAAACCGATGTATGAAAAGTACATCAGAAACTACATCCATGAGGCGGACATCATCATATCCCGAGGGGGAAAAAATGCCAGGATCGTTGACGTCCTGGCAGGTTATCTGAAAAATACGATGGAAAACAATCTATGCTGAAAGATGTTCGATCAGGATCTTGACCCCAATAAAAATCAAGGCTATTCCGCCCGCCAGTTGGGCTTTTGAGTGCAGTTTTGCTCCAAACCGCTTCCCGGCCCAAAACCCCAAAAAACTCAGCGCCAGCGTGATGACGCCGATCAGAGAGACAGCCAGCCAGATGTTGATGCTCAAAATCGCCATCGCGATGCCGGCGGCCAGAGCGTCAATGCTGGTCGCGATCGACAGCATCATCAGTTCAGGCAGCCGCAGCGGCGTGCAGGTCAATTCTTCATCCCTGCTTTTCCAGGACTCATAAATCAGTTTGCCGCCGATAAAGGCCAAAAGCCCAAACGCGACAAAGTGATCGACCGACTCGATATAATGGCTGAACCTGCTGCCTAAAAACCAGCCAATCAGCGGCATCAGCGCCTGAAAAAAGCCAAAAGACACGGCGATGGAGACGCCTTCCCCCTTGTCCTTTGCCTCAGCCAGGCAGGCTCCTTTGCACAGGGCAACCGCAAACGCGTCCATGGCCAAGGCGACTGACAGGGTAATCATCTCCGCAAGCGTCATTTGCTTCCTCCGCGTTTTACTTCGGTGCATTTTAGCAAAGCGGATAAATTGTGTCAATTATATGAAGTAATTTTAAAATTCTTGAGTTTCCGTATTCTACAGAAAAAGGGAACAATTAACAAAGATTCTGAGACCTCAGCATAGCGAAGGATGAGGGATTCCTTTTTACAGAGCTTCTTTTCTATAAAAGAGGAAGGCAAACAAA
>JASGUQ010000025.1 GCA_030057655.1 Bacillota bacterium | reverse complement strand
GGTGGCAATGGCGAAGGGGATCACCTGTACCCATCCCGAACACAGAAGTTAAGCCCTTCAGCGCTGATGGTACTTGGCTGGAAACGGCCCGGGAGAGTAGGTCGCCGCCGGTCTCCAACAAAAAGACTCCTCGATGCATCGGGGAGTTTTTTAATGAACTGTATACAACAGACAAGTTCTGTGGTATTATTAAAAAGTTTCAGCGAGGTATAATATGATCAGAGTTGGAAGGGTGATTGAAAAACAAGGGGAGAATTTATCCGTTTGTTTTTCGCGGCCTGAGGCCTGCGGGTCCTGCTCTATGTGCGGTTCCGGCAGGGACAACACCACAGTTACCATCAAGGGTGAAGCGCGTGTGGGCGATCAGGTTGAGGTTGATATGCCGGATGCCCAGGTGCTGAAGGTTTCATTCATCAGTTATTTTTTGCCCTTGGCTGGTTTGCTTTTGGGATTGCGGATCGGCACCTTGCTGTTCCAGCGAGAGTTCTTTGTGATGCTTTCGGGGTTTGTTGTAATGGGTATCGCGTTTGTTGTTCTCAAAGCAATTGACAAAAAGGCAGCGAAGTCTCCGCAATGGCAGCCGAAACTGATACGGATCATTAACGAAAATGAGGAACCAGTTGAGGAGCCGGAACCAACAAAAGTATGAAATAAAATGGCTGCAAGCCATTAACAGAGCCAATTAAAAACAAATGGAGGTAAATGTGACAACAAAACCAAAACTGAAGATCATCCCGCTGGGAGGAATCGATGAGATCGGCAAAAACATTACTGTTTTTGAATATGAGAAAGATATCATTGTTATGGACTGCGGGTCCATCTTTCCCAAGGAGGATATGCTTGGCATCGACCTTGTGATTCCTGATATCAGCTATCTCTTGGCCAACAAGGAGAAAGTGCGCGGCTTTGTGTTTACGCATGGTCATGAGGATCATATTGGCGCGACACCCTATGTCTTGGATAAGATCCAGGCGCCCATTTATGGGTCAGGTTTAACATTGGCGCTCATCGAAAACAAACTCAAGGAACACAGGATCACCAAGTATCAGGCGTATGCGGTAGAACCCCGGGATGTGATTCAACTGGGCGCTTTTTCTGTGCAGTTTATCCGCGTCAATCATTCCATCGCCGGCGCCTATGCTCTGGCAATCACCTGCCCCGCCGGCACAGTGGTCGCGACAGGCGACTTTAAGATCGACTTTACTCCTGCCACCGGCGACGTTACGGACCTAAGCTCCCTGGCTGCAATTGGGGAACGCGGATGCCTCGCTTTATTGGCCGACAGCACCAATGTGGAACGCCCCGGATATACAATGAGTGAAAGAAAGGTTGGAGAAACCTTCAACCAGCAAATTTCAACAGCGCAGGGGCGTGTCATTATTGCCATGTTCGCCAGCAACATCCACCGCGTTCAGCAGGTGGTGGACTGCGCGATCAACTATGGCAGAAAGATCTGCTTCATTGGCCGCAGCATGATCAATGTCACCACCGTCGCCATGGATCTTGGGTACCTGAACATCCCAAGAGACAACTTGATCGAAATGGATGATCTGGACCGCTACCGGGATGATCAGATTCTGGTTCTGACCACCGGCTCCCAGGGTGAACCCATGAGCGGATTGACCCGCATGGCTTTCGCGGAGCACCGGAAACTGCAAATCAAACAATCTGACAAGGTCATCATATCAGCCACTCCGATTCCTGGGAATGAGGTCTTTGTTTCCCGCGTCATTAACCAGCTTTACCGCTGCGGGGCTGAGGTCATCTACGAAGCGCTGGCAGAGGTCCATGTGTCCGGACACGCCTGCCAGGAAGAATTGAAATTAATGCATGCCCTGGTTAAGCCGAAATATTTCATCCCTGTCCATGGCGAATACCGCATGCTCTGGCAGCACGCTGAACTGGCAGAGTCGCTGGGAACCCATCGCGAGAACATCATTCTGCCTGAAACCGGCCAGATTATCGCGATGAACCATGACAGCCTCAGCATTGATGGAATTGTGCCCACAGGCACCATCCTGATTGACGGTTTGGGCATCGGGGATGTCGGCAATGTTGTTTTAAGGGATCGCAAGCATTTAAGCCAGGAAGGCATCATTATTGTCGCCATGGCTTTTGACCGCACGCATGATGTTCTCATTTCCGGACCTGATATCATTTCCCGCGGCTTCGTGTTTGTCAAAGAGAATGAAGATATTATCGAGGAATCCCGCGAGGTGGTCCGCAACATCATTGATTCCTATGACCAGATCACCGGCTCCGATTGGCCTGTGATCAAAAACCGGATCAAAGACGAACTGCGCCGCTTCCTGAATGACAAGATCAAGCGCAACCCGATGATTTTGCCCGTGATTGTTGATTTGGGCTGAGTATGATAAAATTACCCTGCCGCGGTTACATCGCCGAAAGGCCATTGTACCGCGGCATTTTTATCAGGGAAGGGCGTAAACATGAATTATGATTTGGCGCACGCGCTTGCTAAGCAGATCAGCGAATCCGCCGAAGTGAGGGAATACAGGCGCTTAAAAGAGATTGTAGAAGAGAGCGAAACCACCCGCGCGCTGCTGAAAGAATACAGGCGCCTTCAGATGGTGGTTCAGATGGCCGCAATGTCATCCAGGTCTGTGCCCAGTGAGGATATGCAGCGCTTCCAGTCCATTTCAAGCCTGCTCTACCAGGGCACGGATACCTCTGCCTTCCTGCTGGCAGAGATGCGTTTGCAGCAGGCCTTGGCTGACATCTACAACATCATTTCAAAAGCATCCGGCATTCAGCTGGATCTGCCCGGTTTGGAATAAACCATGAAATTAAACCGCAGGAAAGAATATACCCGGGAGACGCTTATAGAGGAGCGCGAATACGGTTTGTACTGGTACAGTTGGCTGTGGCATCTTGTCCGGCCTGTACTGATCTTTGCCTGCGCGCTGTTGCTTCTGATTGGGCTGGTGTCCTATGGATGGGGAAAGGTTAGCGAAATTTACATTGATCCTGTCGATAAAAATGACGACACGCCGGTAACCTTTGTGGTTGAGGCGGGGGATAGTTTGACCCGGGTCTCCAACAACCTTCAAAACCAGAACCTCATCAGAAACCGTTCCGTGTTCAAGTACCTTGCGGACTTCATGGGCTTCGGACAAAAGATCCAGGCGGGCAATTATACCCTTTCCCGTTCCATGACCATCAACCAGATCGCGGAGCAGTTGACCTCCGGGGACGGCAAGCCGATCGTCAGGAGCATCACCATCATTCCTGGCTGGACGGTTGAGAACATCGCCGACTATTTTATCAAGGAAGGCATCATCAAGGACAAGGAATTATTCTTGCAAAAGGCAAAGTCAGGCGCTGAGTTCTCAGCATACTACTATATTTCGGATGTCCTTGCCTCAGGCACCGCGCCTTTGCGCAAGTATACCTTGGAAGGCTATCTTGCGCCGGACACCTACGAGGTGTACACGGATGCCAGCGTGGACGACATCATCAAAAAATTGCTTTCCCAGACAGAAGCGGTCTATAAAGAGCCGCTGCATGCCAGGACAGAAGAACTTGGCATGACGATGGATCAGGTCATCACACTGGCTTCCCTGATCGAAAAAGAAGCCAAAACCGTAGATTTTTCAAAGGTCTCCGCTGTTTTCCACGGCAGGCTGAAGAAGAACATGGCTTTGGGAAGCGATGTGACCATCAAATACATCTCCGGCACCAATCGCATGGCTCTGACCGGTGAAGAGCTCAAGCTGCAATCGCCTTTCAATACCTACATCCACAAAGGCTTGCCGCCCGGACCGATCTGCAGCCCCTCGCCAGCCGCCATCATGGCAGCACTTTATCCGGATGAGCAATTGATGGCCGAAGGCTACCTGTATTTCTGTTCCAAGGATCCCAACACGGGCGAGCTCCATTTTTCCAAGACCCTTCAGGAGCACGAGTACGCGGTCAGCGTGTTTGCCCCGCTGTGGGAAGCCTATGACAAACGAACCAACGCGCAATGAGCAAGCAGATCAAGATAAAAGTCGGTCCATCCGGGAATTCTGAAAGTTTTTACGCCCAGGGCTTCACAAGCACACAGGACACTTTTTCCTGGCAAAGGGAGAGGTTTGGCCTGGACGCTTTTGAACTGCCCTTTGGCCGCGGCGTCAGGCTGTCCTCAGAAACCGCGCAGGCAATCGCGGCCGCCGCTCATGAAAACGGGGTCACCCTCAGCGCGCATGCCCCCTATTATGTCAATTTAGCCAATCCGGATCCGGCAATGGCTGAAAAAAGCATGAACTATATTCTTGAAACTGCGCGCGTGCTTCATCAAATGGGCGGGGAGCGCGTGGTGGTGCATGTGGGCAGCCCAAAGAACTTGCCCCGGGAAACGGCGATGGATTTGTGCGCGCAAAGGCTGTTGGCGGTAAGGGAAGCGCTCATTGATGAAGGCATGCGGGACATCAAATTGTGCCTTGAGACCATGGGCAGGCCCAGTGTGCTTGGTTCCCTGGAAGAGATACTGCTTCTTGTAAACCTTGACGAGTCCTTCTTGCCTTGCGTTGATTTCGCTCACCTGCACGCTGTTACCCAAGGCATGATGAACAGCAGCCAGGCTTTTGAGGACACGCTTGATGCCGTAGAAAAAGCCCTTGGCCTTGAACGGGCCAGGCTCATGCACATGCATTTTTCCAGGATCGAGTTTGGCAAAAAGGGAGAGATCCGCCACCGGACCTTCGCGGAAACGGACTATGGCCCGGACTTTGACCATCTGGCGCCACTGCTTGTGGAAAGAGGTTATCAGGGCACCCTGATCTGCGAAAGCCAGGGGACCATGGCAGAGGATGCCGCGTTCATGAGGCGCACGCTGATTATGCACTCCTCATAAAATGACAATTCAGGGTTAATTTGTCTAGAAATTATTCAGTAAAAATTGCCCCCAAAATCTATTCTTTATGGTGTTTCTAATGTTGATAAAAGTGAATTCCCAAAGTAAGTTCCACAGTGTAAAGGGTATGGAAATTACAGTGGGAAAACGGCGGAAATCAGTGTAGGAAAAGATAAGAAAGGGTAGAAAACCGGGCGTTGAGGAGGCGTTTTGCTGAAAGAAAGCGTCGCTGAACAAAGCCTGAGAGCGATTTCTCAGACTAAGTTCTACTGCCGGTGGAAATTAGTATGAGACAGATTTCGGGCTGCTTCAGACTGCTATCTAAGCAGCCGGGGACTCTGAACAACTTGTTCAGGATCGACAAAGGAGATGCCCAGAGCGCTGGCCAAATCCGGGGAGTGCAGGAAGATGAACATATCATACGCGCTTTTTCCGTGAAACTGGCGGCGTTTGATACCGTTCACATGAGAGAAAATCAGGTTGACAGTTTCCTGGGTGAAGTTGTCAAAGGATGAACCTTTGGGAACAATGGCTCTGAATAGTGTGTGATTGTTTTCGACATGGGGCTTTTGGTACGGTGCGTTGGGATCACAAAAGAAAACAGAAGTTTCTTTGAGTCCTGAGGCATCGTTTTCAAAGTCTGAAACATGGCTGAACTCTCCGCCGTTGTCGGTGAGCAATACAGGACAGATCTCTCCAAAAGAGAAGCCGTGATTGCTGAGGCGTGTTTTCAGTTCAGCGATCTTTCTCCCGGCTTCAGATGCGCTCTTGTTGTCCAGAAGGATGCCAAACATAAAATCGGAATGAGTGAAATGGAGCGTCATGATGACCTTCCCTCCGGCAGCGCCAATCAGTGTGTCCATTTCAGTACAGCTTATCCATGAATGTTCCTGCATGAAGCGGAGATAATCCTGGTAAGTACGGTTGACACGAACGGCTTTTGGCGCATAGTCGTTTCCTTTTTTGCTTCGGAGCTTGAACTTGACAGCGCGCGGGAGGTCAATCTTCGCGATGGAATAGTAACCTCGCTCAATGTGCCGATAGACAGTGGATTTGGATACCGGGAGATGATGGGTCATGATGGCATGATAGATGTTCTGCCCATTTTTAATGGCGGATGAAAGGATGCGTTCATTGGAGTAGAATTCTTCTTTTGTCAAGGGGATTCCTTCCCGTGATTCACTGAGCACGGTGAGGTATTCCTGGTGCGCGGTCTTTGCGTGGTACTTTCTTCGGGGGAAGATACAGTTGCTATGGTTTTGCTTTTCGCAGCCGTTGCAAACGAAGGGAGCTTTTAATAATTGGGGGCAGGTGTCGTGTGTCCTGGTAAAGCCGCTTGAGTAGGATTTAGCGTGTAGTTTGACTTCTTTGGAAACAGTTGTCGGGTCTTTAGCGATTCGTCGTGCGATGGCTTTGAAGCTCATTCGCTTGTACAGACATTCCATGATCTCGATCCGATCCTCCAATGTCAGGTGTTTGTGTTTCTTGTCTCTGTTATTCATCATCCGGGCCTCCTTCGTCCCGGACAAAATAGTACTGGCTTTATTCCCAGACTAACTTCCGTCACTTTTCTCTTCCCAGACTAACTTCCACTTCTTATCGCCACTGTGGAACTTACTTTGGGAATTCACTTAATGTTGATAAATATTACCCGATCACCTTATATGCTTGCGGGAATCCCTGAAAGAAGGTATAATAGCACCAAGTAGTGAAATGATAGCTCCTAAAATATAAGGGACTGATTGTTTTGTTGGTGTATGTGTTTACAGTTTTTGGTAAGTAGCACTTGTTATTTGATCTTTTTAGCAAACTAAAGCGTTGGTTTTTGACTAGCGCTTAGTAATATAAGGGAGGTTTTACATATGAAAAAAAGACTCTTGGTTCTACTCCTGGCTGTAATGATGCTAATGACGACGATGATTTGCGTATCAGCAGAAGACACAATTATCACCTTCATGGGGTGGGAAGCAAGCCCATTGGAAACAAAAGCTGTTGAAGATGGGATTGCCAAGTTTGAGGCACTCAATCCTGGAATTAAGGTTCAATACACCCCCGGTTTAGCCGGTGCGGAGTATGTTGCGAAATTGCTTTCAACTGTTGCGGGCAATTCGACTCCTGATGTATTCTTCATTGCAGCTGAAAACTATCGTACTTTTGCAGAAAAAGGTGTGTTGGAAGAAGTTACTGACAAATTTACTGATAAGTTTTCTCTAGATGACTTTCTCCCGGGTGCACAGGACATTATGAGCATTGATGGCAAAGTGTACGGCATCCAATCATGCATTGTCGCGCCTGTTGTTTTTTACAACAAGGATATTTTTGACAAGTTAGGAGAACCTTATCCTGATTCAGACCCTGCCAATGCTTATACAGCTGAGGAATTTCGCGAGCTTGCCAAGCGCTTGACAGTAAAGAATGGTGATACTGTTGAAACATATGGCGTCTATGGATTGGAAGCAGGCTGGCTGACGATACCTCCGTTCATGCTTTCCAATGGTGTTAATCTTTATTCCGATGACTATATGAGTTCTACTTTCAATACACCGGAGACAGGCGAAGTACTCAATTGGTTGAGAGATATTCGTGTTGTTGATGGTTCTGCTCCTGATGCGACAACGCTTGAGAATATTGGTATGTCTGCCGCACAGATGCTGCAGACCGGCAAGGTGGCAATGATCATTGATGGATCCTGGGCGCTTCAACAATTGGCACAAATGGATTTCAGGGTAGGCGTGGCTCCGTTGCCTAAGTTTAAGGAAGCATTAACGGATTCTTGGGCGCATCTTCATGCGATTTCAGCTGCCAGCAAGAATAAGGAAGCAGCATGGAAGTTCCTCGAATTCTTGTCAGGAATGGAATATCAGGGAGCTTTGGTAGCTGAAGGTTTGTGGATGCCAAACCGGAAGTCTATGTATGAACCCGATGCAGTCAAGCAATGGTACAGGGAAGACATTCATGGTGAGGATTTCTTGAAAATGCTGGATTATTTCAGAGATTCCAGAGTAGCTCCGCTTGCACTTCAGAAAAGCAGCAAGTGTCAGGATGTAATGACTGAAGAAACTGATATGTTCTTTAAAGATGGACAACCGCTGGATATTACTCTGAAAAATGTTCAAGACAGAGTCAACGAGATTCTCAAGAAGTTGAAGTAACTGTTTTTATGCACGAAGCCACCCTAAAGGTGGCTTCGTGCATTCATATATAGAGTGGGGGGACAATATATGTCAAGCAGCGCTTCTCAGTTACCCATCATAAAAAGGCAAAAAAGGAGAAAATTAGACGACGACACTCCTTGGGCTTTGTTGATGTTGGCGCCAAACATCATAGGTTTTTTGATGTTCATGGTATTACCTATTTTTGCTACGCTCTTTTTTAGTTTCACTGAATATGACTTAATAGGCACGCCCAAGTTTGTTGGTTTAGAAAATTACAAAACCCTATTGAGCGATCCTATTATAGGTATAACTTTAAAAAATACTTTATACTTTACTGTATTGACTGTGCCAATTGGGATGGTTTTCGCGTTGCTGTTGGCAGTCATGCTTGACCAGGAAATTGGAATGAAGCGCTTTTATCGTGGCGCGTATTTTCTTCCATCCATCACCTCAATGGTTGCGGTATCAATTGTATGGCAATGGATTTTCAATCCTGAATTTGGTTTGTTGAATTATGTGCTTTCATTTTTTGGCATCAAAGGAATAGCTTGGCTGTCTTCATCTTCAACATCGCTGATTTCCATTGCGATTGTTAATATATGGAAGAATGTGGGATATAATATGATGCTTTTTCTGGCTGGACTTCAAGGTATTTCTACAAGTTACTATGAAGCCAGTGAATTGGATGGAGCAAACCGCTGGCAGCAGTTCCGCTATGTTACCTTGCCCATGTTAAGTCCCACGACCTTCTTTATTTTTATTATGTCAATCATTAGCAGTTTCCAGGTTTTTGATAGCGTGGTTTTGATGACAAAGGGCGGTCCGGGAAGATCCTCATCAGTCTTGGTGCACTATTTGTACCAGAATGCCTTCCAATATTTCTCTATGGGATACGCTTGTGCAATAGCTTATCTCCTGTTTTTCATTGTGTTGCTCGTAACCTTGTTTAATATGCGCTTTGAAAAGAAGATAAAGGAGATATTTTGATGACAAATATTACGAAATCAGCTTTTCAAATAAAACGAAACACAAAGCGTCTTATCTTTAGGGTGCTTTCTCATATCATTCTGACATTGGGCGCGATAACCATGCTGATGCCATTTTTTTGGATGCTCACAACCTCTTTTAAAGATATTAGCGAAGTCTTTATTATGCCGCCGAAGTGGTTCGGCGCAAGACTTGTGTGGGAAAACTATCTACAGATTTCATCAAGATTTGACTATTTCGCGTATTTCATGAACAGCATCAAGGTATCTGTCTGGGTCGTTTTCTTTCAGCTACTTACCAGCTCAATGGCAGGTTATGTATTTGCAAGATTGAATTTTATATTTAAGAACCAGATGTTTGTGCTATATCTATCCACAATGATGGTTCCTATGCATGTTATCATTATTCCTAACTTCATTCAGATGAGCTTTTACGGCTTGGTCAATACGCTTTGGTCATTAATGATTCCTCCTATGGTGTCTGCTTTTGGTACATTCCTGATGCGTCAGTTTTTTCTGACAATCCCCCGAGATTTGGATGAAGCGGCTAAGATTGACGGATGTACTCCCCCGGGAATCTTTCTTCGCATTTGTTTGCCTATGGCAGGATCAACACTCGCAACGCTGGCGATATTTAGCTTTATGGGCATTTGGAATGATTATTTCACTCCTTTGATTTATATAAGTAATGCAATTCATTATACATTGCCTTTAGGATTAGCAAGCATGAAAGGAATGTATGCTACTGACTGGCCTGTATTGATGGCTGCAACCTGTGTGTCTATATTGCCGGTATTAATAGCGTTTTTGGTTGCACAGGATGCATTTGTCAAGGGTGTTATGCTGTCTGGTTTAAAAGAGTAAATAATAGCATGGAATTCTGCTTTATGCTTTTTATTGTTGTAAAATGATTATAGAAACAGGCTGTAGCAGTTTTTCATTGCTACAGCCGATTCTGATTAATAACTGAATACTAAATATGCTTTTCAGTATCAGCGTTATTATTTGTCCATTACCCAAACCACCATTTCATTTTCTCCACGGTTTGCCCAAGTGTAATAAGGAATAAATATCAAGGACTTTTCTACCCGTTTTGGCGGTGAATCTAAATACTGGGAATCAGATTCTTGTGGTATCAGCTGGCTCCCTTGAGCGTGTAGCTCGTAAATTCCGCTAAGCTTATCCTTCTTCCAAATTTCGTTGATTTCTGCCCGATAATCAAGCGCAATGGTATTCAATTGATGCCCGTTATCTTTTTCTTCAAGACAATAGACGATAGGACCGCGCATCAAGGCAACACGCCCGACATTTTCTCTCAATCGCGGATTAGGATATACACGCCTGGCTTTAATATCGAAGGTCAGATTCAACTTGTCAGAAGGTTGCCACTCCCTTTCAATGATTGCATAGCCTTTTTCCATGTGGTATGAAACAGGGGCATTATTGAGTGAGAGCACGAAACTATTCTTAACATAATCCGGGATCCTCAAATAAATGGCGTATTTCCCCGGACTTAAGGTGAAAAGCATATTTCCTTCATATGGATATGCAGTTTTAAGGTGAACAACCCGTTCACCCAGTGTGACCTCGCCTGCGATATATTGATGGACATACACTGCCTGCCTATCATAACCATATGCATACTTGCTTAGAGACATCAGCAGACGTGCAAGATTTGGAGGGCAGCAGGCACAACCAAACCAAGCAGGACGCACCGGCAAAACATGTTTTTTACCAGGATCTTTATGGCTTGATTCGGGCCAAACCTCCAAAGGGTTTACATAGAAAAAATTGTGGCCGTCAAGTGACATACCCGCAATACAAGTATTGAACAGAGCCCTTTCCATGGCATCTGCATAGCGACTGTCCAAATCAATTTGCAGCATTGCGCGGGTAAAGAAGCATAGAGCAATAGAAGCGCATGTTTCATTATACATTGTGTCGTTTGGTAAATCATCGTCAAAAGTAAAGGCTTCACCAATATGAGTGCTGCCTACACCACCTGTAATGTACATGCGATGGGCAATCAAATTATCAAACATGACCTTGCAGGCATCGAGCAGGGTTTTGTCCCCGCTTACCCGTGCCAGATCAGCCATACCTGTTGCCATATAGAGCGCTCTTACGCTGTGACCTTCCAAAGCCAGTTGTTCTCTTACTGGAAGATGGTTTTGGGCATAAGCTTCACCAAAAGCATGTAACGGAAAATGATAGCTGCCTCCGCGCTTTTCCTGCTCAATATGGAAAAAGTTTGGTTTTTTGCCCCGCTCGTTAATAAAATACTCAGCCATTTTGAGCATTAAAGAATCCCCAGTTGCCTCATACATTTTGACAAGGGCTAACTCGATCTCCTGGTGTCCAGGAATGCCGTGGAGTTTTCCTTTTTCAGGGCCAATAACACTATCGATATGTTTGGCCATGCGATTCATGACGTCCAATAACTTCTTTTTACCTGTAGCTTCATAATATGCCACAGCAGCTTCCATCATATGGCCAGCACAATAAAGCTCGTGGCAATCCCTCAGGTTTGTCCAGCGCTTGTCTGGCTCTTTCACAGTAAAATATGTGTTCAGATAGCCATCATCCTGCTGAGCTCTTGCTATAAGATCGATCACTTCGTCAGCCAGGGTTTCAAGCTTTTCATCTTTCTTTGCTTCCAAAGAATACGCTACTGCTTCCAACCATTTAGCAACATCACTGTCTTGAAATACCATTCCATAGAATTCGCCATCCATTTCTCCGGCAGCCATTTTGAAGTTTTTGATGGCATGACTGGGTTCAGCTCCGGGTACCAGATCGTTGAGGATCTCCCATTGGTAAGGTATTACATCCTCCTGTACCAATTTGACAAAACGTTGCCAAAATCCTTCACCTAACTTGAAGGCAGATGCATTTGGTACCTTGATTTTTTTCATTTGTTATCTCCTTTGCTTTTTTATTTTTAAATCTGTTGCTTTTAAACATTGTGCGAGAGGGTTAGGCATCTAGGCGACTTGCCATTTGGTTTACTTGGAGACAGTATACCAGTCTAATCATACATATAGTTATGACAAAAATTACTACTACGATAGTAACATCACAAACGAGCATAGTCAAATTGTTCCCTAGTTTAAATATTAAAGCAGAAAAATTAAAAAACCATAGACCAGAGAATGCCAAAATAAATCCCCAATTGCAACAATAAGTGCAACACTCGCCCTGAAGATGGATCTGGGTCTGAGCGGGCCAGGCCCGCTCAGGCGGCCTCGGGCCGGCCCGAGGCGATTTTTGCGCTCTTCCCTTTGAGGATGCGCCTGGGCAAATCGTTCAACCAGTATTCGATGCCTTGAATCTCTTTGACGGACAACTTCCCAATGTCGCTTCCCTTTGGAATAAAACGACGTATCAGACCAATCGCATGTTCAACTGTCCCTCGCTCCCAGGCGCTATACGGGTGGCAGTAATAAGTACTTGTGCGGTTTTGCTCTCTTAGGCATGATCGTTCCAGTGAGCGCCAGTCGCTAAACTCCGATCCATTGTCCATGGTGATGGATTTGAATCGCTCCCGAAATACCTTCCCGCCCAGTTTTATTTCCAGGCGATCCAACACCTTTAGCACTGATTCTGCCTTTGCTGAGTTCAGCTTCCTGATAATCACTTCACGATACTTCCTTTCCGATAATACCAGCAGACAGTTCTTGCTCTTCCCCGTCCCGGATAGCATGCAGTCCATTTCCCAATGCCCTGCTTCCTCCCTGGTGTTGGCTGCTTGCGGGCGCTCTTCTATGCTTTTCCCATCCCCTTTGAATGCCTGGCGCAATACGCGGTGTCTTCGTTTGGAGAGCCGTCCGCCGCGAGGGAGATGGCGGGGTTCAACGCCAGGAATATAGCCCTGTTCAATGTAACTGTATAGGGTGCGGGTGCTGACCATGGTTTCATAAGGGTTTCCATCCCTCTTCAATCGCATGATGATGGCATCCGGCGATTGTTTGTGAATGAGGATTTGCTCGCTGACATAGTTTGCGAAGGCGTGATCCCAGCCTATCTTGATTTTCCTGCCCTTGGCCGTTCCCTTTTGGTCATAATCTCTTTGGGCAAGATCTGCGGAGTATGAATAGTATTGAATCAGTTCTTTTCCATACAGGGGACCAACACGCCCTCTCTTGAGTTCCCTGCTGATGGTGGCCGGGCTGGATTCAAGCAGACTGGCCATCTCACGGATGCTGATCTTCTTATACGCCGGTGCAGTCTGGTTCTTTTTTACCAGGAGCTCTAATTTTTGCCGGTCGATGTAGGTAAAATGGCCTCCTTTCTTTCGTTTTCTGGTATACTTGTAATGGCTCATGTTAATCCTCCTGATGTGTTTGTGGTGATTCCATCTTACAGGATTCTCATGAGCTTTTCTGTTTCACTTTATTCTACAACTCGGGATGCCAAAATAAATCAGAAAAAAGCTTGATTCTTTGCTGTTATTTATGATAATATAACCCTTGCGACTGTCTGATGGTCCGCTGTATCCCGGGTGATACATGAACATCGGAAATTAAAGGAGGAAACCCCATGAGCGAGATCATCAGGTCACTTGAACAAAAACAATTGCGCACCGACCGCATCAAATTTGGCATCGGCGACACCGTCCGTGTGTTTGTCAAGGTTGTTGAAGGCAGCCGTGAGCGCTTGCAGGCCTTTGAGGGAACTGTCATTGCCAAGCGCAACGGTTCCTCCCGTGAGACTTTCACCGTTCGCCGCATGTCCTATGGCATTGGTGTGGAGCGTACTTTCCCGCTGCATTCCCCGCGTGTGGACCGCATTGAGCTGGTTCGTCCCGGCAAAGTCCGCCGTGCCAAGCTCTACTACCTGCGTTCCCGTCAGGGCAAGGCCGCCAAAATCAAGGACGCTTCCCAGCGCTAAAAACCCAAGCTTCAAAACGACCCGTGATTGTGCGGGTCGTTTTTGTTTGGCAACTTATCTTTTAACGCCAGATCTTGACTGGGATATTCGGCGCCTGTTTTCTGGCGTTCGCGTGCGGGTTGCACAGATGCGGGTGTCCCACCATGGACAGCATATCCAGGTCATTACTGCTGTCACCATAAGCGAAGGACGATTCAAAATCCGCGTCCACCTGATTTTCAGCCAACCAGGCCAGAATCTGCTTGTTTTTTTCTTCCCGCACCACATTGTTTGTGACCCTGAAAGCTTCATCCGTTTGGGTGGCGATAATGTCTGTGACTGGCAGGACATCTTTTAAATATTTCAAATAGCACAGGGGAGAGGCAGACACCAGGAGGATCAGATCGCCGTTTTGATGATGCGCCTTCATGGCGTCAACTGCCTCCTGATACAGTTGCGGCGCCAGTTGTTCCACCACAAACTGTTCAAGAAATTTCTCCGCTTCTTCTTTTGTCATCCTGTTTAAAGGGGACAGCGCGTGTGTTTTGACCGCGTTCACCGGCATCTTCTTGAGTTTCCACTTAATCGTATTAAAAATGGACATGAGCAATTCCTGCCCGGACATTTTACCGCTTTTGTACATAAAGCGGACCAATCCCGCAATGCTGTCGCCCTTGACCATCGTGCCGTCAAAATCAAACAAGGCCAGTTTTTGACGCATGCTGTCCCTCCCTCAAGCTTTCTGCCTGTCATTATACACCAGGTCAGGAAGCATTCAAACCCTGCCATCCACTGAGAAGGGGACCAGAGGGAGAGGGAGCATGGAATCCCCATTTTTTTGATTGACAGTTTATTTACACATTGATATAATACATAAGCGTTTTGCAATGTCTCAACGCGAAAACGCGGAGAGATGGCCGAGCGGTTGAAGGCGCTAGTCTTGAAAACTAGTGATGTCGAAAGGCACCGGGGGTTCGAATCCCTCTCTCTCCGCCAAAATCCCAAACCTTTGGAGAAGTACCCAAGTGGCCGAAGGGGCTCCCCTGCTAAGGGAGTAGTACGTTAACGCGTAGCCCGGGTTCAAATCCCGGCTTCTCCGCCAAAAGCCTGAGGAATTGATGTTTCTCAGGTTTTTTTATTCCGGCATGTTGCTTATGCTGACATTCCTGCAGTTTGGCGGAGAGAATGGCAAGAAAGCCAGAGCAACCTTCAGCCCTTTCCTTCAACGTATCCATTGCTCTGGAATAGGTGCCATCTATATTGGCAAAACCAATGGAAAAATGATATATACTAAGATTAAGCAAGTAAAAAGTATATGTTGCTTGTTTCCAGATCATGAATGAAAGCGAGCCGATATGATGAACACCTTTTTAGACCAAGATTTTCTGCTGAACACATCGGTTGCCAAAGAACTGTTTCATAACACCGCAAGCAAGTGTCCCATTATCGACTACCACTGCCATATCAGCCCCAAAGAGATCTATGAGAACAAGAAGTATGACAACATGACCCAGCTTTGGCTTGGCGGGGATCATTACAAATGGCGCTTGATGCGCGCGGCAGGCATACCGGAAAAATCTATCACCGGTGACGGCGGGGATTATGACAAGTTCCTTAATTGGGCGAAGGTGCTCAATCGGGCGATCGGGAACCCGCTTCATCATTGGAGCCATATGGAGCTGCAGAGATACTTTGGGTACACAGGGGTGCTGAACGAGCACACGGCGATAGAAGTATGGACGCTCTGCAATCAAATGCTGAGGCAGGATCATTTTGGCGCAAGAGGTTTGATCGAGCAGAGCAATGTGGAATTGATCTGCACCACCGACGACCCTGTCGATTCCCTTAAATGGCATCAAAAGCTGTCCATGGACAAGACTTTTAAAACCAGGGTCTTGCCCGCCTGGCGTCCGGACAATGTTTTGAACATCGAAAAAGAGGGCTTTTTGGCCTATCTTCAGCAGCTGGAGGAAGCCGCCAACCAGCGGATATCCACATTTGACGAGCTAAAGACGGCATTGAAGAAACGGATGGATCACTTCAAGCGGCATCAGTGCAAACTGAGCGACCACGGTTTGAGCAAAGTGACGTATGCGGCTGCTGAGGACGCAGAAATCGAAAGAATCTTCTCTGAGCGTTTGAAAGGCAGCCAATTGACGCAGTTGGAGGTTACGCAGTATCAATCAGCCCTGATGCTGTTTTTCGCAGGCTTTTACACAGAAAACGGCTGGTCTATGCAGCTGCATTATGGCTGCCGGAGAAACAACAACAAGACCATGCTTTTGAAGATCGGACCGGATACCGGATTTGACTGCATCGATGATGGCACGTCATCCGGCGACCTGGCCATGTTCCTGGGTGCTTTGGAAGAAAAAGGAATCCTGCCAAAAACCATCATTTACAGCCTTGATCCCAATGACAACGCGGCGATTGACAGCGTATGCGGATGTTTTCAAAATGATGAAACCGTGTGCAAGATCCAGCATGGATCAGCCTGGTGGTTCAACGATCATTTTAAGGGGATGGCAGACCACCTGAAAACATTGGCCAGCATAGGCTACCTGGCGGGCTTTATCGGGATGCTGACGGACAGCCGAAGTTTTCTCAGTTTTTCCCGCCACGAGTATTTCAGGCGCATTTTATGCCGCGTTATCGGAGAGTGGGTGGACAGCGGGATGTTCCCAAACGACAAAGAAACCCTGAAAGGGATCGTTGAGGCAATTAGCTACAAAAATGCCAAAAACTACTTTCAGTTTTAGGCGTATCGGATCTAAATATCTCTTTGAAACACAAGGTTTAACTGCCGGTTTCAGCAGCGGTTAAGACTTGCTTTTAAGGCGCATCCAAAAACCCGCGCAGCAGCGCGTTGCCTTTCCGCAAGTTCTCTTTCCATTCCTTTTTGCCTGTGTACCAGCATTCCGCGTTGAACAGGCGCACGCCCATCTCCTTTGCTTTCTTGATGCCTGCTTCAAAATCCACCCGCCCCTCGCCAAATTCCAGGTTGCGGTAGACGCCTTCCACGGTGTCCTTTAAGTGCATGGCCATCAGATGGCCTTTTCCCGCTTCGATCTCCTCATTGACATCAAGGCCGTACAGATAGCAGGCGTTGGTCAGGTTGCCCAGATCAGGATAAACGCCCAGGTAGGGGGAGTTCACCTTGTTGACATAGGCCATGGCCTTGGAGATGGTGTCCATAAAGGGGGTTTCCATGGTTTCAAAGCCCAGGCTGACCCCGTGGGCGGCCGCCATGTCCACAGATTTTTTCAGGTTTTCCAGGAAGTACCCGCGGGTTTCCTCGTCTCCCTCCTCATAGTACACATCGTAGCCTGCCAGCTGGACAATGCGGATACCCAAATCACTGGCCAGAATGATGGCCTTTTCCATGATGTCAAGGCTTCTGTTCCGCACTGCCTCATCATGGCTGCCCAGGGGGAACTTGCGGTGTCCGGATAAGCACATGGTTTTCATGGGGATCCCGGTCTTATAAATGATATCAAGCAATTTCAGCCGCTCATCCCTTGTCCATTCAAGCCTTTTCAGGCGTCCTTCCGTTTCATCCATGCTGATTTCCAGAAAATCAAAGCCGGCTTCCTTCGCGGTCTTCAGCCGCTCCTCCCAGCCCAGATCCTCCGGGATGGCTTTTTCATAGATGCCAAGCAAGTATGTATTCATTTAAACTCCTCCTTGCTGATTAATCGTACAGGGCTTTCGCAGCCTGCGCTACCTTTTGGAACTTCTCAAACTTCTTTTCGTAAATATCTTTCAGTTCCGGGTTGGGCACATAGGTCTTTGCGATTCTGGACATGCCGGACGCCGCATCTTCAAGGCTCCCATATGAGCCATAGACCTTGGCTGCCGTCATCGCTGCGCCCAGCGCGCCCAACTCATCAGCCTCAATTGTTTCTACCTTTAACTGCAGGATGTCCGCGAACAACTGCACCCAGACTTCCGACCGCACAATACCCCCTGCCAGGCGGATCGTGTCCACCGGAACCTTCCTGCTTTTTTGCAGCCGCTCCACCTGCAGTTTGTGGCCAAACACAATGCCCTCGCAAACCGCCCGCGTCACGTGCGCCCTGGTATGCCAGACTTCCAGGCCAAACAGCATTGCCTTGTGCCTTGCGTCGTCGATCCCCCCATACAGGAAGGGCAGAAATACCAGCTCATGCTCATCCGGCTTCACCTGATCGACCAGATTGTTCGCCCAGGCATACAGGTTTTTATTTTCCGCCGCCGCTGCCTCTTTCATAAAGTTGTTCAAGAGCCAGTCGTAATTGGAGGCTGAGGTGGGGGAACACTCCTCCTGCAAGTAATACTCTTTAAGGCAGTACAGCGAGTTCATCTTGACGCTGCCGTTTGTCACCGGGCTTTTTGAGATGTATTCGTTGATTGCCCAGGTCCCCGCGATGACAGCGATGCGGGAGGAATCGCACACATTCATTCCAAGCGCGCAGGCGTCAATGTCAAACATCCCCGCAGCCACCGGTGTTCCGGGCAAAAGCCCGCAAATTGCCGCGCATTCTTCCGTAACGCGGCCTCCCAAGGCCCCGGAGTCGATCAGCGGCGGCAAAATGTCCCTGAGCGCTTCAAGGCCAAAAATCTTCAAGATTGCAGGGTCATAGTCCCTGGTGTTCAGGTTGACCAGGCCGGAACCGGACATGTTGGTCATCTCGGCACAGGCCTCGCCTGTCATGCGGTAGCGGACATAGTCCGTCACGCCAAACAGGTACCTGGTATTATTAAGGGTATCCGGCTCATTTTCCATCAGCCATTTTAAAAGGGCCACCGGCTGGCTGGCCAGCACCTCCTGATAGATCAGCGGGTAAGCGCTCTTGGCTGTGCCATCCTTTTGCCAATTGGCTACGATTTCTCCGGCCCTGCTGTCTGTTGAAACGATGCCCGGGCGGGCAGGCTTGTTGTCCTTGCCCCACAGGTAAACGCCCTTGCCGTGCCCGGTGAAGGACACGGCTTTGATCTGTTCGGCTTTTAGCCCGCTTTTTAATAATGCTTCCTTGATAACCGCGCAATGCGCCTGCCAAAGCTGCTCCATGTCCCGTTCGGTATGGCCGGGATGGGGAGTCTGCAGGGGAAGGCGCTGGCTGGCCGTCGCCACCATTTTGCCGGCGCTGTCAAAAATCACAGCTTTGCTGCTGGTGCCGCCATGGTCTACTCCCATAAAATAGGATTGCTGCATGTTTCCCCTCCCATAGTTGATTTATTTTCCTTCAAAGACATAGCGCAGGAAGCGCACGGAGTTTTTCGCGTCCTCATCCATCACTTCGATGCTCGGGTCTTCATTCATTTTGCGCCAGATTTTGATGTCCTTGCCCACCTGGCCGCCCATGTTCACAAAAGGCTCCATGACCACATTCCCGTCATACCCGATGTCTTTGAGCGCGCAGGCGATCTCATGCCACGGGATGCGCCCCTTGCCGGGCACGCGTCGGTTTGCTTCACCCGTATGGAAGTGCCCCAAATGCTTGCCGGCAGTCCTGATGGCGCCGCCCATGCTGTCTTCCTCAATGTTCATGTGGAAGGTGTCCAGGTGCAGTTTCACCGCGGGGCAATCTACCTGCTCCACAAATTTGACGCCTTCTTCCGCGGTGTTCAGCAGATAGCCTTCAAAACGGTTCAGGACTTCCAGGCAGTAATCAACTCCGCAGTCCTGCGCGACCTTGCCCACTTCACGCACATTTTTGACGCTCCTGCCCCAGTCGCTTTCTTTATCGATGTCCTTTGAATAATCCACCGGCCAATAGCTGTAGATGCCCCCGCCGATGGTATGGATGTCCAGGATCTCCAGGCGCTTTAACAGATCAGTGTAGAAGGCTTTCGCGTTTTTGACCACCGCTTCTTCCTTGCTGGCCAGGTTTTGTGTGGCCGAGGGGCCGTGCCCGGCGGTTAGGAAAATGCCGTTCGCTTTGGCCGCGCGCCTGAGCTCCTTAAGCTGCTCCGTGCTGTAACCCGGCAGCGGCGTGCAAGCGATCTCCAGGCAGTCAAAACCCAATTTTGCGACTTTCTCAATATAGGGCAGGTAATCAGCCGACCAGTTTTGCTCCCAGTACGCGTAGTAAATGCCGTATTTCATTTTGGCCTCCTCGAAGTTGATGATGATCATATAAGGGCGACGCGTACGCGATGGGCAGAATCGCATACGCGTCGCAAAGGGAAATTTAAATCAAATCTTAGAAGTCGAACTGATCCGCGTTCTCAGCGGTCCAGACGGAAGGATCGCCCATGATGATGGTCTTGCCATCTTCCCAAAGCGTGATGGGGCCAACGCCGGGGATCTCCATGCCGTCGGTGATGGGGGTGCCGTTGAGCTCATAGTGGGCGATGTACACGGTCAGCTTGCCCAGTTTGCCGGGATCCCACAGGATGCCAAAGTCCAGAGAGCCATCCTTCAGGTAGGGGGAAGAGTCCTTGGGCAGGGAGGAGCCGACCACGGCCACCTTGTCCTGCAGGCCCTTTTCCTGAACGGCCATGGCGGCGCCGATGGGGGCGGGGGTGGAGATGCCGACAATGCCCTTCAGGTTCGGATACGCGCCAAGGAGGGCCAGGGTCTGGGTATAGGCTTCCTGGGCAGACTCGTCAGAAGCGACGGGGTCTGTGACCAGCTTCAGGTTCGGATACTTGGCCGCGGCATACTCTGTGCCGTATTTGATCCAGGTGTTCAGGTTGGCGGCGGTCAGGTAACCGGTCACGATGGCGTATTCGCCTTCGTCGGTGCCCATGGCTTCAACCAGTTTGTCCCAGATGAGTTCGCCAAATTTCTTGTCGTCGATCTGGTGGATGGAGTATTTCACGTCATCGCCGCTCGCGGGGGTGTCCCAGTCAACCACCAGCACGTTATCCGCGATCGCTTTTTGCAGCGCGGGGGAGACGGCGTCCGGGTCGTTGGGGGCGATGGCCAGGGCGTCAATGCCCTTGATGAGCAGGTCTTCAATCATGGTCACCTGCTGGGCGGCGTCGCCAGTGGTGGGGCCGGTGTAGATGACTTCAATGCCAAGCTCCTTGCCGGCTTCAATCGCGCCTGTTTCAGAAGCGTTGAAATAGGGGATACCAACCAGTTTGGGCATAACAACGATGGTCTCGGCCATGGCGGATACGCCGGCCAAAATCAGCATCAGCGCCAGGAATACCGCGGTTAATTTTTTCATGTTTTGTTTCTCCTTTTTATATTTGTCGTATTTGGTTTATCCAGCGGAAGGTTTACTGCCCGGTTCCCCCTCCGCCCAGCTGCTCACTTGGATTTCCTGATCTTTTCCTTGGACGTGAAATGGTTGATGGACAGGACGGCGATCAGGATCAGCCCGGTCACAATGTCGGTGATGTTGCGGTTAATGCCGATGATGTTAAAGCCGGAGGACAGAACCTGCAGGATCAGAACTGCCATCACCGTGCCCCAGACCTTGCCGCTGCCGCCGTTGATGTCCGTTCCGCCCAGCACTGTTGCGGCAATCGCCATCATGGTATAGCTTGAGCCGTAGTCGGCTTTGGCGGAATTGTACCTGGAGATCATCAGAATGCCGGCAATGCCCGCCATAACGGCCGAGAACACATACACCAGGGTCAGCACCTTCTTGGTGTTGACGCCGGAATAACGGGTTGCTTTCTCGTTGCCGCCCACCATGTACACATGCACGCCCCAGGGCGTTTTCTGAACCAGGTACCAGGCGATCAGGATTACCACGATATAAATCAGCAAGGTATACGGGATGTCAAACAGCGTTCCCGAACCAATCTTCTGAAAGACCTTTGGAAACCCGGAAATGCCCGATCCTCTTGTGATGTTCAGGGAAATGCCGTTGAACACTGTTTGGGTTCCCAGGGTGACCAGCATCGGGACGACCCCGACATAAGCCACAAAGAAGCCGTTGACCAACCCGCACAGAACAGACACCGTCAGGATTGACGCGATGCCGATCAGGATAATGCTCCAGTCAGACATGGTTCCGGCCTGGTTCAGGGCGCGCATCAGGTAAGCGCCCACGATCGCGCCCAGCATGGAGGAGCTGACAAGTGACAGGTTGATGCCGCCTGTCATGATGACCACTGACATGCCGATCGCCAGAATGCCAAACTCAGCCATCTGGAAACCCATGTTTTTAAAGTTGCGTACCGTCAGGAAACGCCCTGGCGCCAATATACTCATCAGCACGATCAGCCCTATCAGAACCAGCGCCAGGAAAACCATTCTGGGGTCTTTGCGAATTCCCTGTATCACCCTGTCCCCGATGGTCGGGGGATTGTTATTTACCTTTTCCATATGCGCTCCTCTCAATCACCGATCGGGACAATGTCCACTTTGGTCATCCGTTTCGTCTCGCGATGAAGTTTTACCATATCAAAACTGACAACCAGCAGAATGATGATGCCAACGATAATGGATTGCCAGTAGGTTGAAATCCTTGCCAGCGTCAGGCCGTTTGAGATGTAGGCGAACATCATCACACCCAGAAAGGTTCCAAGCACTGAGCCTGAACCGCCTGACAGCAGCGCGCCGCCCAGAACCACCGCGCCGATGACATTCATCTCATAGCCGATAAAGGCGTTGGGGTCAACGGATTTCATGATGGAGGTATAGGTAATGGCCGCTAAGCCCGCCATCATGCCGGAGAAGACATAGGCGAAGGTGGTCAGGTTCTTGTTGTTGAGGCCGACGCGCTCAGCGGAGACCCTGTTGCCGCCCATGGCCATGATAGAGCGTCCCAATTTTGTCCATCTGAGCATGAACCAGGTCAGGATCATCGCGACCAGGAAGAGTATAAACTGAATTGGAACGCCGACCTGGCCCCCAACCTCGCCCGGCTTAGAGAACAGCTTGATCATGCCAAAATCGATGATCTTCTGAGGGAGCTGGTTGATCCAGGCGCCGTTGGTGTAATACTTGAGGAAGCCGTTGATGATGGTGTTCATGCCCAGCGTCGCAATGATGGGCGGCAGGCTGAGGTGGGATATCATCAGGCCGTTGAGCAGTCCGATCAGGCCGCCGATCACGATGCCCAGCAGGTAGATCACGATCAGGTTGTCAAACCCGGTTTCTTTCATCAATTGCCCTGTCAGCACGGTCACCAGCGCCAGCTGGCCGCCGATTGAAATGTCAATGCCGCCTGTCAGGATGACCACCAGCATGCCCATGGCGGCGATGCCCAGGACAGCGTTGGACTTGATAACGTCCATCTGGTTTTCAAAGGACAGAAAAGTGTTGTTCATCAGGAAGGCCACAACCATGACCACGGCCAGCATGATGACAATGGATGCTTCTCTGGCTTTGAGTATTTGTTTAACACGATTACTCATGGTGCGCCTCCTGTCCTTTCTTGTCATGCCCGTGAAGCCCGCCCTGCACCGAGTGGCTCATCAGCAGTTCCTGATCGGCGTCTGCCCCATCGACAATCGCGGATACGCGCCCCTGCCGCATGACCAAGACCCTGTCTGACACGGCCAGAATCTCAGGCAGTTCCGAGGACACCATGATGACCGCCATGCCCTGATCAGCCAGGGAACGCAGCAGTTTGTGGATCTCTGTTTTGGCGCCGACGTCGATCCCGTTTGTCGGCTCGTCCACAATCAGAATCTTGGGGTTGGTTGCCAGCCATTTGGCGATGACGATCTTCTGCTGGTTGCCGCCTGAGAGTTTGGAGGTTTCCATGTGGGGGTAGTTGGGGCGAACATCCAGCTGTTTGATCAGTTCCTCTGCGCGGGTGCGCCGCTTTTTAAAGTCAATGCGCATCAATTTGTTCGCGAATTTTTCCAGAATGGGCAGGGTGATGTTGTTTTCCACATTCTGCTGGAGGATCAGGCCTTCGGTCTGACGGGATTCCGGCACAAAGGCGATGCCCAGCTTTTCAGCCTCCGCGGGCGACTTCGGGGAAATCTTCTTGCCTTCCAGCCAGATTTCGCCGCTGTCGGGTTCGTTTAAGCCAAACAAAGCCTGTATGGTCTCGGTGCGCCCGGCGCCGACCAGGCCTGTGATGCCCAGGATCTCTCCTTTTTTCAGGGTGAACGACACATCCTCAAAGTTGCCTTTTTTACAGATGTTTTTCACTTCCAGCACCACATCGCTTCCGCCCTCGCCAAGCATTCTTTCATCCGACACTTCGCGCCCGACCATCAGGGAGATCAGCTTTTTGCGCGTCATTTCGGATTTGGGCGCGGTGGCGATCTTCAGCCCGTCGCGCAGCACTGTCATGCGGTCTGAGATGCGGAACAATTCGTCCAATTTGTGGCTGATGAAGATGATCCCCATGCCCTGATCGCGCAGTTTGTTCACAATCTGAAACAGCGCGTCCACCTCACCGCTTGACAGGGCGGAGGTGGGCTCGTCCATGATCAGGATCTTGGCGTCATACACAAGGGCCCTGGCAATGGCGACCAGCTGCTGTTTGGCGGTTGAGAGCATGTTCGCCCTGATGTTCAGGTCGCCTTTGACGCCCAGGTTGTCAAGCGCCTGCCTGGCGGTTTTCTCAACCTCGCGCCAGTTCATGAGCCAGCCCTTGCTGTCCATTTGTTCAGAGAAAGCGATGTTTTCCTTTACGCTCAGTGTTGGGAAGAGTGAAAAATCCTGGTAGATGGCGATAATGCCGTGGTGCATGGATTCTTTCGTGGTCAAACTCGGGTATTCGACCCCGTCCACTTCCAGAATACCGCCGGCATCCGGCTTGTATACGCCGGCCAGGATCTTGATCAGGGTGGATTTACCCGCTCCGTTTTCCCCAATCAAAGCATGCACCTCGCCAAGCCTGACATCAAAGTCGATGTTTTGAAGCGCTTTGACGCCAGGAAAGGTTTTTGAGATGTTTTTTAACCGGAGGTAGGGCTTGCTGACATTTTCATTTTGCGACATATCACACCTCATCCCTTTATTAATATAAATATCAAATAACATAAACAGGTTTTTCTAATATAAACAGACAAAACCCCAGGTCTGTTCCCGTCCGTTCATCGTCAATAAAAATCCTGTATGCTTGAAGTGAATATAGACCATGAAGCGAATGTTTGTCAAGACAAAGAGAAATATTAATTGCCAAATCAAATTGGATGCACAGGCCTGATTTACATTGACACACAGGAGTTGCTGTGTTACTTTTCCTATGGAAAACCGAAACAAACGGGAGGGATATACAGTGGATAGGCAGCAGGAATCTTTGCGCAAGCATTACGAGTGGGCCGGGAAGATCGAAGTGGTTTCCAAGGTTCCCGTCAACAACGCGGAGGACCTCACCCTGGCGTATACGCCGGGCGTCGCGGCGCCCTGCCTTGAAATCCAGAAGGACACCAGCCTGTCCTTTGATCTGACCCGCCGGCACAACCTGGTCGCTGTTGTTACGGATGGCACGGCGGTTCTTGGCCTTGGGGACATCGGGCCTGAGGCCGGGATGCCCGTGATGGAGGGAAAATGCTGCCTGTTCAAAGCCTTTGGTGATGTGGACGCATTCCCGCTGTGCCTGAAAACCAAGGACGTGGACGAAATCGTGCGCACGGTCTACCTGCTTTCCGGCTCCTTTGGCGGCATCAACCTGGAAGACATCGCAGCGCCCCGCTGCTTTGAGATCGAGAAGCGCTTGCAGGAGCTCTGCGACATCCCCATCTTCCATGACGACCAGCATGGCACCGCGATCGTCGCCGGCGCCGCCCTCATCAACGCGCTCAAGGTGGTCAATAAGAAAATAGACGAGGTCAAGATCGTCATTTCAGGCGCCGGCGCGGCCGGTATCGCGATCGCGAAACACTTGCTAAACATGGGCGCGGGCCCTTCCATGTACCTGCTCAACCGCAAGGGCATCCTGTATGACGGCAGAGGCGATCTGGCGCCTGATCAGGCGGAATTGTGCAAGATCATCAACCCCGAGCGCAAGTCGGGCAGCCTCGCGGACGCCATGCAGGGCGCCGATGTCTTCATGGGCGTTTCAGGGCCGGGCCTTGTCACCAAAGAGATGGTTCAAAGCATGAATCAGGGCGCCATCCTCTTTCCCATGGCTAATCCCGTGCCGGAGATCTTCCCGGATGAGGCCCTTGCAGGCGGAGCGGCCGTCGTGGGCACAGGGCGCAGCGATTATGACAACCAGATCAACAATGTTCTGGCTTTTCCCGGTATTTTCAGGGGCGCTTTGGATGTCCGCGCCTCCAGGATCAATGAAGCGATGCACCTGGCTGCCAGCCGGGCCATTGCCGGGCTCATTGATGACAAAGAGCTCAGCGCTTCCTATATTATCCCGCACGCTTTTGACAAGCGTGTCGGCAAGGCGGTTGCGGAGGCGGTTGCTCAGGCAGCCAGGGACAGCGGCGTAGCGCGCAAATAAACAGCATTAAATAAAGAAGGATATTAAAAAAGATGAAATTGGGCACTTTTGGCAGGAAGGTCAACCTTGGCGTGATTGGTCTGGGCCATCGCGGATACGAACAGATGAAATTGCTGGCCAGCATGGAGGATGTGGTCATCAAGGCGATATCCGACAATTACCCCGACCGTGTGCAGCGCGCGCTTGATCACCTGAAGCAGGTGGGGCGTCCCGCCCCTTTTGCCAGTGAAAGCGCGGATGATGTCCTGAACAGAAAGGACATTGAGGCAGTCGTTATCATGACCAGCTGGGAGACGCATTTTCCTTTGGCCATCAAGGCGATCAAAAATGGCATCAAGCCTGCGCTTGAGGTGGGCGGCTCCTCCTCTGTTCAGGAGTGCTGGGACTTGGTCAACGCCAGCGAGACTTATCAGGTTCCTGTCATGATGCTGGAAAACTGCTGCTATGGCGAGGAGGAACTGACCCTTTTGAACATGGTGCGCCAGGGCGTTTTTGGCGAACTTGTCCATGTCAGGGGCGCTTATGAGCATGACCTGCGGGAGGAGGTCGGCAAGGGGGATATCATCCGCCATTACCGCCAGCACCACTTTCTGACGCGCAACGCTGAGCTATATCCCACCCATGAATTGGGGCCCATTGCCCGGTATCTTGACATCAACTATGGCAACCGCATGCTTTACCTGACGTCCATGTCCTCCAAAGCCGCCGGCCTTTCCGCCTGGATGAAAGAACACCGCCAGGACAAGCCTGAACTGGCCAACCATCAGGTCAACCAGGGGGATGTGGTTGTGACCCAGATCATGTGCGCGAACGGCGAGACCATCGTTCTGACCCATGACTGCACCCTGCCCCGTCCTTATTCAAGGGGCGGGCGCATCCAGGGCACCAAGGGCATCTGGATGGAGGACAACCGCTCCATCTACATTGACGGCAGAAGCCCGGTCAACCCGGATCACTGGACGCATGAATGGGAAAAAGACACCGCTTATATGGAGGAATACAGATCCGATCTTTGGAAGGACTACCTAGATTTTGGCACCCGCGGCGGCCATGGCGGTATGGATTACCTGGTCTTCCGCGCCTTCATTGAGGCCATCCAGCAGGGTACTGCCTTCCCGATTGACGTGTATGACACCGTCACCTGGCGGGTCATCACAACGCTGTCCGAACAGTCCATCGCCATGGGCAGCCTGCCTGTCGCCATCCCTGACTTTACCAACGGAAAATGGCTGACCAGACGGGATGAGGCGGTTGGGGAATACAAGTTGGGCAGATAACAGACATTTACCAGACATTTATCAGACCGGGAGTTTCCAACGCTCCGGTCTTTTTTGGCTTTACAAACTTAAACAATTTACACAAAACTACATTTAAATTGACACGGATTATACAATCCGTTAAACTGACTGCGGTTTTCTTTTGCCAGTCTGAACCATTGGAGGGGCATATGAATATCTACGATGTGTTTCACTTGCTTGGCGGGCTTGCCATGTTTCTGTACGGAATGCATGTTATGGGCGATGCCCTGGAAAAGAAGGCGGGCAAACGTCTCAAACCCATCCTTGAGCAACTGACCAGCACGCCTGTCAAAGGCGTTGTTCTGGGCGCGGGCGTCACGGCGGTTGTGCAATCTTCTTCCGCCACCACGGTGATGATCGTCGGTTTTGTCAACTCGGGCATCATGATGCTGCGCCAGGCCATTCCCGTTATCATGGGCGCCAACATCGGCACCACCATCACGGCATGGGTCCTGTCTTTGACCGGCATTCGTGCCGATACCTTTCTTCTCACCCTTTTAAAGCCTTCCACCTTTTCACCGCTCATTGCCTTTGCCGGCATCATCATGCTCATGGCTTCCAGGAAAAAGAAGGATACCGCTTCCATCATGCTGGGTTTCGCCATCCTGATGTTTGGTATGGATCAGATGTCTGACGCTGTTTCCGGCCTTGCTAAAATGCCGGAGTTCCGGCAAATGCTTCTGCTGTTTTCAAACCCCGTCTTTGGCGTTCTGGCAGGCGCCCTGGTCACAGCCATCATTCAGAGCTCCTCCGCTTCTGTCGGCATCCTGCAGGCAATTTCTAACACAGGCGCGCTCAGCTATGGAGCTGCGCTGCCCATCATCATGGGGCAAAACATCGGCACCTGTGTCACCTCTGTCATTTCTGCAATCGGCGCCAACAGAAATGCCAAGCGCGTCGCTGCGGTGCATCTGTCCTTTAATATCATTGGTACCATCCTGTTTTTAACTGTTTTCTATCTTTTGGATTGGATCATTGGTTTTTCCTTCACAAGCAATGCCATTAGCGCTTTTCAGATCGCTGTTGTCCATACGGTGTTCAATGTTACGGTTACCCTGGTGTTATTTCCTTTTATCAAACAGTTGGAATGGCTGGCGCATAAGGTTGTGTCTGACAAAAAGGGCAATGAAAAACTGGAGCTGCTGGATACCCGCCTGCTCAACACCCCTGCCATCGCCATTTCCCGGTGCTCCCAGCTGACTCAGGAGATGGCAGCATTTGCAAAGGAAGCTTTTGATCTCTCCCTCTCCTTGCTTGACAAGTATGATGAGAAGGTGGCTCAGCAGGTAGAGGAACTGGAGCAAAAAATTGACCATTATGAAGACCGCCTGGGCGAGTACCTGGTTAAAGTCTCAGCGGAGAACATGTCCCAGCAGGAGAGCCGCGACGTATCCAAGCTCCTCCGCTGCATCGGTGATTTTGAACGCATTTCAGACCACGCCCTGAACATCAGCGAGGTCGCCTTTGAACTTGATACGAAGAGCATTAAGTTTTCTGATGAAGCAGTGAAGGAAACGGGCACCATGCGCACCGCGGTCAGCGAGATCCTGGGCCTGACGGTTGAGGTATTCAGCGGCAATGATGTTGATCTGGCCCGGAAGGTGGAACCGCTTGAGGAAGTGGTGGACAAACTGCGCACCAACATCAAAGCCAATCATGTGGAGCGTTTGAGGACTGGCGCCTGTACCATTGAACTGGGTTTTGTTCTCAGCGACCTTCTCACCAACCTCGAGCGCGTGTCCGATCACTGTTCCAACATCGCGGCCAATGTGATCGAGATGGAACTGAGCGGCACGCTGATGACCCATGAACAGATGCGTGACATCCACAAGAGCCAGGCTGGCACGGAATACCAGTCGCTGTATGAGTCCTATCTGCAAAAGTATGATTTGGCCTGTTCTATGGCAAAACCTGATGAATCTGAAACCTAAAAAACAAAAATCCCGGACGCAGATAAAAACCTGCATCCGGGGTTTTTGCGCTGGATCAGTTGTCCAGATGTTTTTTAACCAGCGCTTGCATTTCAAAAGGGGTGTCAAGCGTATACTCCGGTTCTTCCTGAAGCAGCTTCTCTTTCGGCTGAAAACCCCAGAAAGCCGCGACAGCGGGAATCTGGCAGGCCTTGGCACAGCGCATATCCATCACCGTATCCCCAAGGTACAGGCCGTTTTCAGGCTTTAATCCCAACTCGTCCATCAGGGCGTTCAGGGCGGTCGGGTCGGGCTTTAAGGGCAGTTCTTTCTTTGCCCCCTGCACCGCAAGAAAGCGGATATCGGGGAAGTAGTGCCGGATCACCTCCTGGGTGTCCGCGTGTCCCTTGTTGCTGTAAACAATGATGCCAATACCTTCTTCGTTTAAAAATTTCAGCAGCTCCGGTATCCCCTGATACGGCGCGGTGTCCACCTGGTTGTTGACGCCGTAGTCTTTGGAATAGGCTTCGTACACCTGATCCAAAAACTCCTCCCGTCCGTTCAGCGCTCTCTTTGTCAGCATCAGGGCGCCGTTCCCGGTAAACACCTTGTAGGCGTCAAAAGGATGGGTGGGCAAACCAAATTGTTTCAATGACCTGTTCATGGCGTTGGCGATATCCGGGATGGTGTCAAGCAGGGTGCCGTCCAAATCAAAAACCACAAATTTCTTCATCGTTCTCCTCCTTTCCGCATTATACAAAAGTACGCCCCGCCTTGGCAAGAAACCGGACGCTGCTTCAGTTTGACACGCTAAACAAGGGGCTCTATACTGAAACGGATTGATTGACTGGAGGGTGTATGAGTAAACCGGTCCGGCGTCCGCCGATCCTGAAAACGCTTGTGGTCCTGGTATTCCTTGTTATCATTGCTGTGATTTTCAATCAATCCGAGCAAGTTAAAAAGGAGTATCAGGTTTTGGCTGCGACGACGCCTGCGCCAAGCGCGGCCCCGCCTTCCTTGTCCTACCGTGCCCAGGCCCCGCTGTTTCGCGTGGGTTCCATTGGGCCGGAGGTCATCTCCCTGCAGCAGCGCTTGAGCGAACTGGGCTATTACGCGGACGAAGCGGATGGGAAATATTATGAGGGCACCGCGGGCGCGGTCAAAAATTTCCAGCTGCAAAATGGCCTGGACGCGGACGGCATCGCGGGGGAGATGACCCTGCGCGTCCTGAACAGCCAGGAGGCCAGGCCCTGTGACCCCAATTTTGTGACCCCTACTCCCACACCAAACTAAGCCCGCGGCTGTCCGCAAGCTTAGTTTATTATAAAAATTTATTAAAGCTCTTTTCGCTTCCTTTTCTCCCGAGAAAAGGAAGGGGGTCTTTTTAACACACATAACAGAAACCTGCCGTCAAAGCAGGTTTCTAAAATTCTGTAACGCTCAAAGATCCTTTTCTGTATTGTCCGCTTCCTTGGCTTCAGCCGCTTCCAGGTCCTCTTTGATTAGCGTCATCAGTTCATCCCGGGTAAGCACATCCTGCTTGGCCAGGCGGTTGGCCTGGCGGGAAATAGCCTGCTCAAACAGGTTGCGTACGCCGCGTGCGTTGCCAAAGCCGACGTTGTCCTCGCTTTCTTCTTTCAGAATTTCCTTCAGCCGGTCCTCGGCGTTCTGATCCAGGATATAACCGGCCTTTTTGCAGCGCATTTTAAAGATCTCAAACATCTCCTGCACCGTGTAGTCCGGGAAATACAGAAAACGGTTAAAGCGGCTTTCAAGGCCGGGGTTGCTGTGAACAAAATCATTCATCAGGTCCACATAGCCTGCCACGATGACGACCAGGTCGTCCCGATGATCCTCCATGTTTTTGAGCAGCGTTTCCACCGCCTCCTGGCCATAATCCTGAGGCCCTCTGGTGGTCAGCGCATAGGCTTCATCGATAAAGAGCACGCCTCCTAAGGCCTTGTCCACCACTTCCTTGGTCTTGATCGCGGTCTGGCCCACATAGCCCGCGACCAGGCCGGAACGATCCACTTCAACCAGATGCCCTTTGGACAGGATGCCCAGGCTGTGGTAGATGCGGCTCATGAGCCTGGCGATCATCGTTTTGCCGGTGCCCGGGTTGCCTGAAAACACCATGTGCAGGGACAGTTCCTCCGTGGGCAGGTCATGCTGCTTTCTTAAGGTGTTCACCTTTACCAGGTTGATCAGGCTTTCCACCTCCGCCTTCACCACCTCAAGGCCGATGTAGCTGTTCAGTTCAGCCTTTAAGGCCTCGATGTCTTCCTTTGGCTTGACAGCAGCATCATCTTCAGCTTGGGCAGCTGTTGCGGCGGGCTCCGGCTTCTGCGGCTTGTCCAGCCCGATGTCCGGAACAGGAGGGTAGCCGGGAGGCGGCGTTGTTTCCTCGTTCACATCCGGGCGCTTGCCCCAAAGGTCATCCCCAACACGCTTCAGGTTGTTTCTGGTCATCTCGCGGATGATCTCCGTTTGCAGGCGGATGATCTCATTGGTGCGGTCTTTCATGCTGTTTGCCCTCCCGAACTTAAGCTTAGGTATGATTATATCATTTTCACCTGCGCTGTGTCGGAAAAGTTTCAGCAAAAAAGGGTGCTGCCGCTTTTGCGGCAGCACCCTTATCAATCAGGTATGACCAGAGATCAGGCTTTTTTGTTTTTGATGGCGGCGTGGGCGGCGGCCAGGCGCGCGATCGGCACGCGGAAGGGAGAGCAGCTCACATAGTCCAGGCCCACTTTGTGGAAGAACTCGATGGAGGAGGGGTCTCCGCCATGCTCGCCGCAGATGCCCAGCTTGATGCCGGGACGGCCCTGCTTGCCCAGTTTGATCGCGGTCTCGACCAGTTTGCCGATGCCGTCCTGATCCAGTTTGGCAAAGGGGTCGGCCTCTAGGATCCGCTTGTCGTAGTAGGAATCCAGGAACTTGGTCGCGTCATCGCGGCTGAAGCCAAAGCCCATCTGGGTCAGGTCGTTGGTGCCGAAGCTGAAGAACTCGGCTTCCTGGGCGATCTCATCCGCGGTCACGCAGGCGCGCGGGATCTCGATCATGGTGCCCACCATAAAGTCGACCTTGTCGTTCTGCTCTTCAAAGATCTTCTTCGCGGTGTCCATCACGATGCTCTTCACATAAGCCAGTTCCTTCCTGGTGCCAATGAGGGGGATCATGATCTCAGGCACGACGTTCATGCCGGTGTCCTTCTTCACCTTCAGCGCGGCCTGCAGCACGGCGCGGGTCTGCATCTCGGCGATTTCAGGATAGGTGACGGACAGGCGACATCCGCGATGACCCATCATGGGGTTGAACTCATGCAGCGCGTTGATCTTTTCCACGATCTTTTCAACGGTGGTGTTGAGCTGCTTGGCCAGGGCCGCGATCTCATCGGTCATGTTCTCCTGGGGCAGGAACTCATGCAGCGGCGGATCCAGGTAGCGCACGGTCATGGGACGGCCTTCAAGGGCGATAAACATCTCCTCAAAGTCCTTCTGCTGCATGGGCAGGATCTTGTCCAGCGCGGCGCGGCGCTGTTCCTCGCTGTCGGAGAGGATCATCTCGCGCACAAGCGCGATGCGGCTGGCTTCAAAGAACATATGCTCCGTGCGGCAAAGGCCGATGCCTTCCGCGCCAAAGCCCACTGCCTGTTTGGTGTCGCGCGGGGTGTCCGCATTGGTGCGGACTTTCAGGGTGCGGGCCTTGTCCGCCCAGCCCATCAGGGTCGCGAAGTCGCCGGTGACGGCCGCTTCAACGGTGGCGATCAGGCCGCTGTAAATTTTTCCGGTGGAGCCGTCCACGCTGATGTTATCGCCTTCATGGAAGACTTCACCGGAGGTGGTGGTCATCTTTTTGGCGTCTTCATCAATGATGATGTCATGGCAGCCGACAACGGCGGGGCGTCCCATGCCGCGGGCGACAACGGCCGCGTGGCTGGTCATGCCGCCGCGGGCGGTCAGGATGGCCTTGGACAGGTCCATGCCCTCAATGTCCTCAGGGGTGGTCTCTTCGCGCACCAGGATCACGCTCTTGCCGGCTTTCGCGGCGGCGGCGGCGTCATGCGCTGTAAAGTATACCTGGCCCGCGCCCGCGCCCGGGGAGGCGGGAAGCCCGGTCGCAAAGGGGGTGGCAGCTTTCAAAGCTTTGGCGTCAAAGTTTGGATGCAGCAGGGTGTCCAGCTGGCGCGGATCCACCTTCAACACGGCTTCTTCTTCGCTCAGCAGGCCTTCATTCACCAGATCGACCGCGATTTTCAGGGCGGCGGCGGCGGTGCGCTTGCCGTTTCTGGTCTGCAGCATGTACAGCTTGCCGCGCTCAATGGTGAACTCCATGTCCTGCATGTCGCGGTAATGGTTTTCCAGCTTGTTGGCGATGTCCACAAACTGGTCATACACCTCGGGCATGGTTTCGTGCATGGCGGAGATGGGGTTGGGGGTGCGGATACCGGCCACCACGTCCTCGCCCTGCGCGTTCATCAGGTATTCGCCGTAAAGCTTGTTTTCGCCGGTTGAGGGGTTGCGGGTAAAGGCAACGCCGGTGCCGGAGTCGTCGCCCATGTTGCCAAACACCATGGCCTGCACGTTCACGGCGGTGCCCCAGTCGCCGGGGATGTCGTTCATGCGGCGGTAGTAGATGGCGCGGGGGTTGTCCCAGGAGCGGAAGACGGCCTTGATGGATTCCATCAGCTGGGTCTTGGGATCCTGGGGGAAGTCCTCGCCCTTTTCTTTTTTGTACAGTTCCAGGTAGCGGCGGACGACTTCCTTCATATCGTCAGCGTTCAGGTCGGTATCGCCTGTGACGCCTTTTTCTTTCTTGATCTTGTCAAATTCGGTGTCAAACAACTTGCGTTCCACTTCCATCACGACGTCGGAAAACATCTGGATGAAACGGCGGTAGGAGTCGTACGCGAAGCGTTCGTTGTTGGTAAGCTTGGCCAAACCTTCAACGGCCACGTCATTCAGGCCCAGGTTCAGGATGGTGTCCATCATGCCGGGCATGGAAGCGCGGGAACCGGAGCGTACGGATACCAGGAAGGGGTCATTGATGTCGCCAAATTTTTTGCCTGCGATTTCTTCAGCCTTGTGCATGGCTTCAAGGATCTGCTCCTCAATATCAGGGGCGATCTTCTTGCCGTCCTGGTAATAGCGGGTGCAGGCTTCTGTAGTCACAGTAAAACCCTGGGGTACGGGCAGCCCGATGTTGGTCATCTCGGCGAGGTTCGCGCCCTTGCCGCCCAACAGATTGCGCATCTGCGCATTGCCCTCTTTAAACAGGTATACATATTTTGACACTAGGGCACCTCTAAAAACGTCAAATTTCCTTTAGCATATCATACCCCCCCGAATAATCAAGGGGATTTTGCAAAAAAATGTATGAATTTATCGTAGAATCATCAAAATATCTGTCTTAAACAGCCAT
>JASGUQ010000024.1 GCA_030057655.1 Bacillota bacterium | reverse complement strand
TACACTTTATTTGCTTCACACGCAAGAAAGCAGCCTGAAACGCCGGCGTTTCAGGCTGCTTTCTTGCGTGTGAAGCAAATAAAGTGTATGATGTGAATGTTTTAAAGACATTTATCCTGGTAAAGGAAGGAGAATGAGCCCCGCTTGTCAGTACCTTTGGAAGCCTTTGATTCCTGTGTAGCGCTGTTTGGCTTAAACGACCGCAACATCCGCATCGTGGAGGACGCCCTTCAGGTCTCCGTACATCTGCGTGATAACAAACTGCATGTTTCAGGAGATGAAGAAAACACGCAGGCGGCTGAGAAAGTCATTGAAGAAATGCTGTCCATGCTGAACGCGGGCGAGCATGTCGATGAGTCGCGCGTCCGCTACCTGATTTCGCTTGGAAAGCAAAACCGGCTTGAAGGCAGAGGAAGGTCCGGGAGCGAGACCGTTGCCTACACTTACCGCGGCAAACGTATTTTAAGCAAAACGGAAGGACAGGCCCGCTATGTGCAGGCTGTCCGTTCCTCCGGTCTGACGCTGGCTGTCGGGCCTGCGGGTACGGGCAAAACCTTCCTGGCCATCGCGCTTGCCGCTGTCGCTTACCGCAACAAGGAAGTGGAACGCCTCATTCTGACCCGCCCTGCTGTTGAAGCGGGAGAAAAACTGGGTTTTTTACCCGGCGATATGGTGCAGAAGATCGATCCTTACCTGCGCCCGCTGTATGACGCGCTGTATGAGATCATGGGCATTGAGGCCTATCAGAGGATGGTTGAGCGGGGCGCGATCGAGGTGGCGCCGCTGGCTTTTATGCGCGGCAGGACACTCAATGACGCTTTTATCATTTTAGATGAGGGACAAAACACCACGCCTGAGCAGATGAAAATGTTCTTAACCCGTATGGGGCGCAATGCCCGCTGCGTTGTCACCGGCGATCCCTCGCAGATCGACCTGCCAACCGCCAAACGCTCCGGCCTGCTTGTAGCGCTTGAAGTGCTGAGCGGCGTGGAAGGCGTCAGCATCGTCAATCTGAGTGACGAGGATGTTGTCAGAAATGACCTTGTCGCAAGGATTGTGCGCGCTTATGAAGCCTATGAAACGGGGATCAGCAAACATGCATGAGCTTCCATTGAACACCAATGAGCCAAAACAGCCAGGCTTTTTCGCAAGGCTGGCAAACTTCACCCGATCCAAGTCTTTTAGCCGTGGCCTGGTGATTGGAATCGGTTCTGTTTTATGTCTGGTTATTTTTATAGTCACCATTACTCCCAAGCGCTATAACCTCTATGTGGGCATGGTGCCCAATCAGACCATCGCCGCCAACAAGGATGTTGTGGACGAGATCACAACCACGCGCAACCGTGAAGCCGCAGCCCAGGCGGTGACCCCGATCTATCACTATCAGGACGGCATCACGGAAATGGTGATGCAGTCGCTTGACAATGTTTACGCGCAGCTGCTGGATGTCCGCCAATACGCCCTGTCTTTGCCTGATTACAGCCCGAACAGAACATACTCCATCGAGGAATATGATACAGCCCGCGGGTTCCTGTCTTTGCTGGATTTGGAGAATTTTCAGCTGTCCACGCTCATGAATGCCACCAGCGAACAGATCGAGGAAATGTATGCGGCTTTGAGCCCCGCGATCCGAAACACCATGCAGGGCAATGTCACCCAGGGCCAGGAATCCATTGCCATCACCGCGATCATGCAGGTCGTTGGCTTTAAAACCAATGTCAGCCTGCTTCAAAACCTTGTGCTGCCCATTCTGCGGCAGATCATTCTGCCCAACATGGTGGTTGATGAAGAAGCCACGCAAAACGCCAGAGAAGCGGCTTATAAAGCGGTTGAGCCAGTGGTTTATAAACAGGGACAAAACATTGTTGTCGCGGGAGAAGGACGCATCCGCGAAAATCAGATCGACATGCTCAACACCCTGGGCTTGTTGAGCGATAATTCCATTGATTACACGATGTACTTTGGCGCCGGGCTTTTGGTCTCCTCTTTGCTGATGCTTTTGGCCGGATGCCTCGCTTTGTTTGCCAGGCAGATCTACGCCGACATCAAGCGCCTTGTCATCATCTACCTTGTCATCGTTATTTCCATGCTCCTGAGCCTTTTGGCCAAGTCCATTGGCATCCCCTATTTCGCGCCTTTGATCTTGCCCTTCATGCTTCTGACTGTCACCCTTGGCGTTTTGCCGGGTCTGATGGTCGGTTTGTTCACCGGCATTATCAATGTACTCATGCTGACAAACGGAGCGGGCATCAGTTCGACCGACCAGCTTAATCTGCTGGTAATGTCCGCCTTTTCAGGCGCGCTCTCCTCCATGATGCTTCACAAAAAGTACGAGCGGTCTTCAATCCTCTTTGCGGGCGCGCTCGCAAGCCTGGTTGGCTTTGCAGTCGTTTTCTCACTCGGGCTGATGACAAGCATGTCGCTTCAAACGACCCTGAACAAAGCCCTTTGGGCGACAGCAGGTTCAGCCATCAACGCGCTGCTCTGCCTGTCCTTTCAGCCTGCGATCGAGTCCATTTTCAATTTGCCAACCCCAATGAGGCTGCTGGACCTGACGAACCCAAACAATCCGCTGATGCGCCGCCTGCTGATGGAAGCGCCCGGCACCTTTCACCACAGCATCATCATCGCCAACCTTGCCGAAGCCGCAGCGGAAGCCATTGGCGCAAACCCCCTTTTGGCACGCGCAGGCGCGTATTTTCATGACATCGGAAAATTAAAGCGGCCCATGTACTTTAAGGAAAATCAGATCGGAACCAGCAACATCCATGATACCACCGATCCGAAGGTTTCTGCCGCCATCATCATCTCCCATGTGCGCGAAGGCCTTGACCTTGCCAAAAAGCACCGCCTTCCTTGTGAAATCCAGCAAATTATCGCTGAGCATCACGGGGATTCCCTGGTTGCCTATTTTTATAACAAAGCTTTAAAGAGCGCAGAAGGCAAACAGGTTGATGAGGCAGACTTCCGTTATCCCGGCATCCCGCCGCAGACTGCTGAAGGCGCTTTGGTCATGATCTGTGACACGGTTGAGGCCGCCATCAGGACACTGAGCAGCCCGACAAAGGAAGAAATCGTTTCTTTTATTGAGGACCTGATCCAGAAGAAGGTTCAGTCCGGCATGCTGATCAATTCCCCATTGACCCTCAAACAGCTGGAGTTGGTCAGGAACAGCTGCGCTTCCGTGATCTACGGCGTCTTCCATGAGCGGATTGAGTACTCGGATCCCAATGAAAAGCCGCTGCCTGCCGATCGTTTCGCCACACTGCTGCAGCAGATGCGCAGCAATACAAAAACAAAGAGCAGCATATACCCGCCAATTTCGGTGCCCGTGCCCATGCATTCATCAGATATTGACATAATCAGCCCGCCAGCGCCCAATCCCTTATCGACGCCTGACTTGTCAAAACCTGATAAGGCCAGCAAAAGCCCGGGCGAAACAAGCCATGATTGAGATCATCAGGGAAGCGGGCATTCATCTCCCTGACGCTGTGTTTGAGTCGGCGGCTGAAGCCTGTTTTCAGTCCTATGGTTTAAAAAAGCCGGCCACGCTTTGCCTCACGCTGACAGACGATGCCGGCATTCGGGAAAAAAACAGGGATTTTCGGGATAAAGATGAGGTGACCGATGTGCTCAGTTTCCCCTCGCTGAATCTGTCCCCGCAAAACACCTTTGATGAAAACAGCCCTGCCTCCCTTTCTGTATGGGACGCTGAGCAGAAAGCATTTTATCTTGGGGACATCCTCATCAATGTTGACCGGGCCAGGGAACAGGCGGAAACCTATGGTCATTCATTTTTCAGGGAAATGACCTATTTGTTTGTCCACGGCGTCTTTCATCTGTTGGGTTATGATCACATGAACAAGGAGGATCAGCTTTCGATGCGTCAGCAGGAAGAAAACGCGCTGAATAAAGCTTTTACATCCGTATCTGACGAAGAACTGCTTGCCATTGCGCGCGAAGCCAGATCATTTGCTTATGTCCCCTATTCGCGCTACCGTGTGGGCGCGGCGCTCCTTGCAAAGGATGGCAGCGTTTATACCGGCTGTAACATTGAGAACGCTTCTTTTGGCCTGACCAACTGCGCGGAACGAACCGCTGTTTTTAAGGCTGTGTCTGATGGCAATCAAGAATTTGAAGCCATCGCCATTGCTGCAGACAAGACAGCGCCCTGGCCCTGCGGCGCGTGCCGGCAGGTAATGAGCGAGTTTGCGCCTGAGTTGCGCGTATTGGTCACCTGGGATGACGGAAAAGTCCTTGAAAGCAGGCTTGATCAATTGTTGCCCCACAGTTTTTTAACTTTTACGGAGGATCAAAATGGCTGAAGCCAAAGGAATATTTAAGTCCGGTTTTGTCAGCATTGTCGGACGCCCCAATGTCGGCAAGTCCACTTTGCTGAACACGCTGATTGGAGAGAAGGTTGCCATCACCTCGCCCAAACCCCAGACCACCAGGAATCAGATCATCGGCATACACAACGCAGAGGATCACCAGATCGTCTTTGTGGACACCCCCGGCATTCACAAGCCGCGCACAAAACTGGGCGAATACATGGATAAAAGCGTTCAGGACTCCCTGAAAGCGATCGATGCTCTGATCGTGATCGCGGATGTGTCAAGGAGCGATCCTAGGGAACGTGAGACGATCCGGACGCTGGCCGAGAACAAAATCCCCAAGTTCCTTGTCCTTAACAAGATCGACTTGGTCCATCCCCAGCAATTGCTGCCCATTATCGCGGATTATGCCGGGGACGGCTTTGACGCGATCCTGCCCATCTCCGCAAAAACCGGTGAGGGCGTCAGCGAACTGATGGAAAAGCTTCTTTCCGTTTTAAAAGAAGGACCGCGCTATTATCCGCAGGAGCAATATACGCCTCAGACTGAGCGCCAGATCATTGCGGAATTGATCAGGGAGCGTGCGCTCTTTCTTCTTCAGGAAGAAATCCCGCATGGTATCGGAGTTGAGATCCGCTCAATGGAAGAAAAATCCCCCACGCTGACTGAAATCTTCGCGGACATCTATTGCGAGCGCGCTTCGCACAAGGGCATCATCATCGGAAAGCAGGGCGCGATGCTGAGCAAATTAGGCTCACAGGCCCGCGCCCAGATCGAGGATCTATTAGGTACCCAGGTCATGCTGAAGCTATGGGTCAAGGTCAGGCCTGACTGGCGCAATTCCAACAATGATCTAAAGAATTTAGGCTACTGGGAGCAGACATGAAAAAACAAGCATTGGCGGTGTTTCTGTGCCTCACGGTCCTTTTTGCCTCCGCGCTGCCAATGGCAGCGCAGTGCGGCGAGCCTAAAGCAGAATACAAAAAGTATTCCTACATGTTTTTTAACACCTTTGACACAGTCATCACGATCATCGGATACGCGGAAAAAAAAGAAACCTTTGATGAGCTGGCCAAGAAAAGCGAGGACATGTTCACCCATCTGCACAGGATCTACAACCAGTACCTGCCTTATGAAGGGCTGAACAACCTCTATTATGTCAATGCCAATGCCGCGACAAAGCCGGTAAAAGTTCCTCCCGAACTGTTTGAACTGATCGCCTGGTGCAAGGAGAAACAGCCTGAAACAAACGGCAAAGTCAACATTGCCCTGGGCGCTGTCTTGTCCCTGTGGCATGATGAGCGTGAACTGGCTGAGATGAATCCTGAAAAAGCCAAGCTTCCGGACATGGACAAGCTCAAGGAAGCCAACCTGCATACCAGCATGGATGATGTGATTCTAAATGAAGCAGAGCAGACCATCTATTTTAAGGATCCCAGGCTGAAACTGGATCTTGGCGCTGTCGCCAAGGGTTATGCGACTGAGATCGTTGCCCGGATGCTGCTTTCCTCCCCCATGCCCAGTTTTATCATCAACGCCGGCGGCAATGTCCGAACAGGGCATCCCCCGCTTGATGGGCGTACCGCCTGGGGCATCGGCATTCAAAACCCGGATGACGCGATCGTGCTGCAAAACAGCGGCGAGCCAATCGAGGTCCTCTACCTGTCTGACCGATCGCTGGTCACTTCCGGAGACTATCAGCGCTATTACACCGTGGACGGTCAGCGCTACCATCACCTGATTTCGCCGGACACCCTGATGCCCGCCACCTTTTTTCGCTCTGTCACCATCATCACGGAGGATTCCGGCATCGCTGACCTGCTTTCCACCGCTGTTTTCCTGATGCCGGTTGAGGAAGGGCAGGAATATATCAAGAAGCTGGATGGCGTGGATGCGCTCTGGATCTTAAATGATGGCAGCATTGTCATGACAGAGGGAGCTCAGAAGGCAACGGCACCGCCTGAGAATTGAACAAGGGTGCAGGATGTTCTCTGAGCCGACACATATAAAAAGCCTAACAAATCAAAAATTTTCGCCAAAGACTCCTTGCCGTCTTTACACATCTTTTACATCCTACAAATGAACTTTATTGACAGTGAAACATGGCAATGTTAAACTAAATTCATCTGGAATAGATGATTAAAGGAGGATTAAATGATGAAACGGATTCTATCTTTAGCGATTTCCTTGTTGCTGTTGCTGAGCATGGCAACAGCGCTTGCGGGCGATGCGCCGCTGGAGCTGTCCATGTATTTCCCTGTCAACGTTGGGGGCTCTGCCGCCGCGCTGATTGAGAAGATGACGGAGGACTTTAACGCTGAAAACCCTGACATCAAGGTGTCCCCTGTTTATACCGGCAACTATGATGATACGGTCACCAAGATTCAGACCGCCATTCAGGGCGGAAACCCTCCGGATCTGTTTGTTAGCCTGGCCACCCAGCGTTTCACCATGGCTTCCACCAAAATGGCGATGCCTCTGGATGGCCTGATCGCTGCCGATCCCGAGGGCGCTGCTTTCATTGATGACTTCATCGACGGGTTTATGCTGGACTCCTATGTGGAAGGCGCGATCTATTCCATCCCCTTCCAGCGTTCTACCATGGTAATGTACTACAACAAAGATGCCTTTAAGGAAGTGGGCCTGGACCCGGAGGCTCCGCCAAAGAACTGGACAGAATTGGTCGAGTATGCGCAGAAGCTGACCAACGAAAACCGCTGGGGCGTGGGTTTGGCCCTCAACTCCGGTTCTGCCCAGTGGGCCTTCACCGGCTTCTCCCTTCAGAACTGCACCAACGAAGTGGGCCTGATGTCTGCGGACGGCAAAGAGGTCTATTTCAACACCCCTGAAAACGTTGAAGCGCTGCAGTTGTGGCTTGACCTTCAGAACAAATACAAGGTGATGGCACCCGGCATCGTCCAGTGGACAGATCTGCCCACCCAGTTCCTTGCGGGCCAGGTGGCCATGATTTACCACACCACGGGTAACCTGACCAATATTCGAAACAACGCTGACTTTGACTTTGGCGTTGCCTTCCTGCCCGCCGGCAGGCAGTACGGAGCCCCCACTGGCGGCGGCAACTTCTACATTACAAGCGGCATCAGCGAAGAGCGTCAGCAGGCAGCGTGGAAGTATATCCGTTTCATGTGCTCTACCGAGCGTGCTGCCCAGTGGAGTATTGATACCGGTTATGTGGCTACCCGCGAGTCTGCCTATGAGACCGACCTGCTTAAAAACTATTACGCTGATTTCCCTGCCGCCCTGGTTGCCTACGAACAGCTGCCCTATGCTCAGCCTGAACTGACCACTTATTCCGCTGCTGAAATGTGGCGCATCCTGAACGACAACATTCAGGCGGCTGTAACCGGTGAAATGACCGCCGAGGAAGCCTTGCAGACAGCTCAGGAACAGGGCGAAGAGCTGCTTTACGATTTCCAGTAAAACGCCTTTTCAGGGGCTGTAACCTTGTGTTGCAGCCCCCTTCTATTATTTTTTCAGGAGACTTCCTATGAAAAGCAATCAGTCCCTTACCCGGCGCAAGGACCCGGCATGGATCGTTTGGGCCTTGCTTGCGCCATCGCTGATCATCATGCTGGTGTTTACCGTGTATCCGGTGTTCCGCAGCATTGCGTTCAGCTTCACCAAGTACCGCCTGGGCATGGATGCTCCGGAGTTTATCTGGCTTGACAACTATCAGCGCCTGCTGAAGTCGGGTACCTTTAACAAAGTGATGGTAAACACTGTCGTTTACGCTTTGTTGACAGTGCTTCCCAGCATGATCATCGGCCTGGGCTTGGCCCTCCTGGTCAACCGACCGGGCAAGCAAGTGGGTTTCATCCGAACCTCGTATTTCTATCCTTCCGTCATGCCCATGATTGCCATCGCAAGCGTTTGGATGTTTATCTACATGGCGCAGAATGGTTTGTTCGACCAGGTCATGATTGCACTGGGATTTGGCGCGCAGAATGTGCTTAGCAACCGCAACACCGTGTTGCCCGCCATGGCTCTCATGTATGTATGGCGGGAAGCGGGCTACCTGATGGTCTTTTATCTGTCAGGCCTGCAAGCCATCAACGCCGAGGTGCTTGAAGCAGCCACCATTGACGGGGCAACGGGAGCCAAGTGTTTCAGGCATATCACCCTGCCCCTCCTGGCGCCTACCTCCCTGTTTGTGTCCACCATCGCCTTTACAAACAGTTTTAAGCTCGCCGACCATGTCATTATCATGACGGAAGGCGCACCCAATAACGCATCCACCCTCCTGCTGTACTACATCTATCAGCAGGGTTTTACCAATCTCAACTACGGCTTATCCAATGCCCTGACGGTCATTATGCTGGTGCTGCTGCTTATTTTCAGCCTGCCCCGTTTCTTCAGCCAGGATCGCAAGATCCACTACTCGTAAGGGGGCGAAACAATGGAAAACATTAAGAAATACAGCATCACAGCTTTATCTGTCCTACTTGCCCTTATGTGGCTGATTCCCCTTGTATGGCTGGTAGGAACGGCGCTGACCAAGGCATCCTTTAACATGTCCTTCCTGCCCACCACTCCTTTTTCCACAGAAAATCTTGAGTATGTGTGGAACACGATCCCCTTTGGCCGGTACTATCTGAACACCATTACTCTGGTCGTGGTCACATTTATCGTTCAGTTCTTCACCTCCACTTTGGCGGGTTATGCCTTGGCCATGTACCGCTTCAAAGGGCAAGCCCTGGTGATCGTTATTATCTTCATGCAGATCATTATCCCCAATGACGTACTCATCATCCCCAACTTCATGACACTGTCAGAACTTGGGCTCATTGACACCAAACTGGGCATTATGCTGCCTTTCCTGGGCAGCGCCATGGCGATCTTCTTGCTGAGGCAAAGCTTTAAGACCATTCCGCGCGCATTGGCAGAGGCCGCCAACATTGACGGCGCCACGCTGTGGCAAACCATCTGGCAAGTGTATGTGCCCTGCGCAAAAATGGCCTACATGTCCTTTGCCGTTATCTCTGTCAGCTATCACTGGAACAACTACCTCTGGCCGCTGATCGTCACCAACTCCGTTGAAAACCGCACCCTGACAGTGGGCCTTGCGTATTTTGCTAAGTCCAAGGAAGCCAACATGCAATGGGCCAACGTGTGTGCCGCCACCCTGATTATCATCGCTCCCCTTCTGCTGGCGTTCTTCATTCTGCAAAAGCAGTTTATGAACAGCTTTGTCAGCGCGGGCATCAAGGAGTAGAGCATGGAGCTGAATTTCTTTGGCCGCGGCGCGGGCTTTAACCCCGGTGAGGGCAATACCAATGCGTGGATGGAACTTAATAAAACCCTTGTGATGTTGGACTGCGGGGAAAGCACTTTCGCAGCGGTATCCCGCCACCCGGGACTTGCCCAGTGGGATCATGTGGTGGTCCTTCTGACCCACCTGCACGCCGACCATGCGGGCTCACTGGCGTCCCTGTGCTCCTACAATTACTTTGTATTGCAGCGCAAGGTGCTGGTGGTGCATCCCATTGACACGGTTAAAGAACTGCTCAGGCTGCAAGGAGTTGGAGAAGAAGTCTATGATTACGCGCCAAGTTTGCCTGAAAGCTACGGTATCAAAGCGAAATCCCTGCCTGTACGCCATGTGTCCGACATGTCCTGTTTTGCCTATGAATTGAGCGACGGTAAGGAAACCATATACTACAGCGGTGATGCTGCCGATTTTCCTGATGAAGTAGCACAAAAACTGCAAAATGGTGATTACCAACGCGTTTACCATGACATAGCAAGCTACGACTCCGCGACCCACTGCCCCGTTGCCACGGTGGAGAATAAGGTGCCCTTTGATTTGCGCAAGCGGGTCTATGCCATGCACCTGGACAGTGATATAGAACAAGCCTTTCTCTCAAAAGGTTTCTCCGTTGTGCAAGTGAAGCATATTTAGTCTTTAATTCTTTATTCAGGGTTGCAAAGAAGAACTGCTGGCGTTCATCAGTTGATGGGTGCCAGCAGCGTTAATTTTGCCATAAATTCATCCCTCTGGACTATGCCACGATCGATTGTTTGGGTTCATTTACGGAGGGAGAATTATATAAGGGCTCCCCAGAGGGTAATCGAAACGCCATTTTCAAGGCTATTTTTCATCGCTTACAAAATCCACTTGCGATTGATATTGTGTCGGCAGATCAAGAACAGCACCACAGAAAAGAGAATCAACATCCCGAAAGACAGCAAGGGGACAAGCGTATTTGATCCCACAATCGCACCTCTTAGAATATCAGTTCCGTAAGTGAGCGGCAGGCAGAACGAAACAGGCCGCAAAACAAGGGGCAAACTGGAAATCGGTATAAACAGCCCGCAGAGGAACAGCATTGGGAAGCGAAAGAAGTTTGAAAATGTCTGCGCTTCAAACACCTGTTTTGCAGATACCGCAATCAGAAGCCCCAGGAGCGCTGATGTAATGGCAATCATCAAAACCGCAAGAAACACCAGCCCCCAATTCACTGCGCTAAGATCAATCAGGAAGCTTGCGAAAATGACCGGAACAAGCGCATTGAAAATGCCGAACAGGATGGTTCCTGCAATTTTCGCAAGCACCATCACGCTTAAATTGATGGGCGCCAGCAACAGGCGATCAAACGACCTTCCGCTTCGCTCAAAGGTGATTGTGACAGCGAGCATCGAGGTGGTGCCGAACAAAACGCTCATTGAAATCAGGCCGGGGAGCAATTCCAGGATGTTCCCGCCGGGAGAGCGAATGAGCTGCATGAGTGTCCATGAGAGGGGAAAAATAATGCCCCAGCTGATGTTGGGCGGTTTTAGATAATAATTTTTTACATCTTTTTTCAGGATGTTCCAAAATGCGATCCAGCTTTTCATTGGCGCCCTCCTTTTTCCTTGTCTTTCTTCAGCACAGAAGATTCAATGCCTGTCAGTTTGACAAACACATCTTCCAAAGAAGGGCGCAGTTCACGCGCTTCATACACCTCAACTTTATTTTCATGAAAAAACTCCATGACCGGGAATAGTGGAATGCGCTGATCAGACGCCATGACAAGGGAATGGTCAGGCCGGATGGTGACTTTGCTCCCCTTAAAACAGGCTTGAAGGTCAACAGGTAAACTTTCGATGTTTTTGTCTGTAACAAATTGGATCGCATGGCCATGGGAAATACTTTCCATCAATTGGGGAACGGTACCCGATGCAACAATCCGGCCTTCCGCTATAAAAGCGATTTTGTCGCAGATGCGTTCGGCCTCCTCAATATAATGGGTGGTGAGGAAGATGGTCGTCCCCTTCTTTTTCAGTTCCAAGATCATATCGCGGATTTGTCTGGAACTTTCCACGTCAATTCCTGTTGTCGGTTCATCTAAAAATAGAACTTGGGGAGAATGGATCAGCGCCGCTGCGATTGTCAGCTTGCGGCGCATTCCTTTGGAATAGGCTTTAAACGGACGTTTGCCGGCTTCCTTTAGCCTGAACTGCTCCAAAAGCTGACGGGCCCTGGGCTCTCTTTCCTCTTTACGCATGCCATACAGCGCGGCACAAAAACAGAGGTTGTCAAACCCGTCCAATTCATTGTAAAGGTTGCTTTCATCAGGAACGATCCCCATTTTGGCTTGCGCCTTTTTTGTTTGAGTCTTTATGTCTATGCCATCAATCCTGATCTCCCCGGCTGTCGGACGGGATAAGCCAATCATCATGTTCAGGGTGGATGTTTTTCCGGCTCCATTCGGTCCTAAAAAGCCGAATATCTCGCCTTTCTCAATTTCAAAAGAGATATCGTCCACAGCGATAAAATGACCGTATGTCTTTTTTAGATTTGAGACGCTGACCATTCCCATGATCTTTATTCTCCCTTGCTGTGATCCTTACCGTGGCAAAACTCTTTGACTTCGTCGCTGCACGTGCCTTTCTTGGAGCATTCTTGCTTTTCATTGGCAGGGCAATCTTCGCGTTTTTCCGGCAAGCAGGCTTCCTGTTCAATGTCAGCCAACGCTTTAATCTCCTTTGCCAATTCATGCAAGACCGGACGAACTACGGTATAGTGCATGAAATATCCGCGTTTTTCTCCAACAAGCAAGCCCGCCTCCCGCAACACTTTCAGATGCTGAGATATCGTTGCTTCGGTCAGGTTCAGCTCGTTTGCCAGCGCTCGGACACAATAATTGTGGCGCAGAAGTAATTTCAAAATGTTCATGCGTGTTTCATCAGCGATGGCCTTCAATACTTTGTCCATGATAAACCTCCTGCAATTTGATTAGTTGTTTGACTAATCAGATTGTAGCAAACAAATCTAATTAGGTCAACACCTAATCCAAGAGTTTTTTAACACAAAAATACAGCAAGTTGTTCATATTACTTCAGGGTGAACGATGGAATCGGTCATTCTTTTGCATTGATTATGAACATCAACCCAACAATTCAATCGTACGGATTTAAGGGTTTTGATTAAGATCAAAAGTAAACGAATATGATCCTTTACCGAGAGCAACGAAAAAACCAATAAATGAAAAACCCTTGGAAAAGAAGTGTTTTCAAGGGTTTGTGATAGTTAGAACGGGATTATGTCTTGAAGCTTAGCGATGCATTCCGAGGCAGGCTTCGGAATTTAGGACATTTAAGAGTTTATATCTTTTTATCGCTTTTTGTAGGGTACAGGATCCTTTCGCTGTATTTCCCGGTTCAACCTCTCTTCCTCACTTTTCTTCCTTTGTTCCTCCCGTTTTCGCTCTCTTTCAATGTTGGCGATGGCCTGGTTGGCTGTGGGATCTGAATAGCAACCTCTCATGATTTTTCCTCCTTTTCAGTCAATGGCAGTGCCCAGGAGCGGACATTTTTGAAAAGAAAGAAAAAAGAAAGAAGCCATTTTACTTCTTTCTTTTCCTGGTGGTCGCAACAGGACTCGAACCTGTGACCCCATCGATGTGAACGATGTGCTCTACCAACTGAGCCATGCGACCATGTCATTTCTGACGCATAAGGTAGGCTATCATGCAGAGTTAAATCTGTCAAGGTTTACAGCCTGTAAAAAACATCATGTATGCAAAAAACAGAAAGAGTTCTCATTGGCACCTATAAATTCAGTCTGTCAAGAATACATTCGTTTTTCTGGTTTTCTCCCCAAATCCTGTGTTTTTACTTTGTTCCCGCTGAGGGATGTGGTATACTATCAAAAACAAAACAACAAAGGAGTGAGGAATGTTGACACAAGATATTCATGAGTTAAAAATCTTCGCAACAGAGATCCGCATCGGTCTGCTTGAATCCATCAAATCCCGTGGTTTTGGGCATGTGGGCGGGTCTTTGAGCATTGCGGATGCGCTGGCTGTGCTGTATGGCTCGGTGATGCGTGTGGACCCCAAAAACCCGCAGTGGCCGGAGCGCGACAAGCTGGTCTGCTCCAAGGGGCACGCCGGTCCCGCGATATATTCCGTGCTTGCCTTGAAGGGTTATTTCCCCTATGAGGAACTTTTAACCCTGAACCAGCCTGGCACCAACCTTCCCAGCCACTGTGACCGCAACAAGACCCCCGGCGTTGACATGACCACGGGCTCCCTGGGGCAGGGCACCTCCCTGGCGGCCGGCATGGCGCTTGGCGACAGGCTCAAGGGGCGCGACAGCCGGACCTACCTGATCGTGGGCGACGGCGAGATCAATGAAGGCCAGCCCTGGGAAGCTTTTATGTTCATGGCGACACAGAAAATGGACAACCTGGTCGTCTTTGTGGACTGGAACAAGAAACAATTGGACGGCCCGGTGGAAGACATCAGCAAACCCTTTGACCTGAAGAAGAAGTTTGAGGCCTTTGGCTTCCATGCCCAGCAGGTTGACGGCAAGGACATCCAGGGCATTCTGGACGCGGTCAAGAAGACTGAAACTGTGAAGGGTCAGCCCCACGCCATTATCCTGGACAGCATCAAGGGCGCAGGCGTAAAGGAAGTGGAAGATACTGTCAGCAACCACTCCATGACGGTTGGTAAAGAGGTGTTTGACCGCTGGCTGAACGGCCTGAGAGAAGAACTGAGCGCCCTTAAAGGAGAGAAATAAGATGATCAAGATTGTGTATGACGGAAATAACGATCCGGTCACCTTCAAGGAAATTATCGGCGGCACCATCGCGGACCTTTTGGACAAGGATCCTGATGTGATCTATGTGGACGCCGACCTAATGAGCACCATCGGAACCTACAAATACCACACACAGCATCCCGACCGCGCGATCAACATGGGCATTGCAGAAGCCAACATGATCGGCGTCGCGGGCGGGCTGGCGGCAGCCGGCTTTAAACCCATTGCCCACACCTTTGGTCCCTTCGCCTCCAGGCGCGTTTATGACCAGGTCTTCCTGTCCGCGGGCTACGCGAAAAACGACATCACCGTGATCGGAACGGACCCCGGCGTCTGCGCGGCTTTTAACGGCGGCACCCACATGCCATTTGAGGACGTGGCGCTCTACCGCGCCATCCCCTCCGCCACCGTGTTTGACATCACCGATACCGTGATGTTTGAGGACATCCTGCGTCAGGCTGTGAACCTGCCCGGCGTCAAATACATCCGCGTCGGCCGCAAAACTGCCGCGAAGGTGTACGAAAAGGGAAGCCAGTTTGAAGTGGGCAAGGCCGTCAAACTGCGCGAAGGCAAAGACCTGACCATCATCGCCGCCGGCATCATGGTGCATAAAGCGATGCAGGCCGCCAAGGTCCTTTCCGAAAACGGCATCGAGGCCGAGGTGCTGGATATGTTCACCATCAAACCACTGGACGAAAAAGCGGTGATCGAGAGCGCGAAGAAAACAGGAGCGGTGCTGGTAACGGAGAACCACAACAAGATCGGCGGCCTGTACGCAGCGGTCTGCGAGGCGCTGGCCTCCAATCTGCCCACCCCCGCCGCCTGCGTGGCTGTGGAAGACGAGTACGGCGAGGTCGGCCCGCAGGACTACCTGCAGAAGCGATTTGGCCTGACTTCTGACAACATTGTCAAAGTGGCCCAGGAATTGCTGAAGCGCAAGTAAAACAGGGTCAAAAACCAGATCAAAAATGAATGCGGGGGCATCGTCCCCCGTTTTTTTACATGAATGTTTCTTTTTGTTTGCAAGAATGACAAAATCCCGAGCGTTTCTTTTATAACAACAATGGGAGGTGTTTAACCCTATGATCAGGAAAATTGGTTCGATACTATTGTCAATTTGGATGTTGAGCGTGACGTGTCTGACAGCATTTGCGCAGTCAGCAGATTTTTCCGCTCTTCAACCCAAGAAAGAAGGCGAGATGGAACCCCTTAACGCGGTGATTACCAGCCCGCTGGACGGGGTATCCCATCTGACCAATACAGCGGATGATTATGATGTCCCTCAGGGCATCTATTTTAACGGCGTAAAGGTGAAGATCGTCGCTGTCACAGAAACGCTGGGCAGCTATCCGGTTGATTTGAAAGATCCGGGCAAGCTCTGGGCCAGGGTCGTTATCGGCGCCAGTGAGGCGTATCCAGGCATCATCGGCATGATGCCGCTTGCGAACTTAAGCCCGGACAAGGGCGAAGACTACCCGGTACAGGAAGGTGAACTGTTTGAAGATACGGCGCTTTTTTTAGACAACGGGCTGACAGATAACAAGGTCGGTAATTTTCAAAAGGGTACTCAACTGCGGGTTTTGGGCTGGTTCCCTGAATGGATGCATGTTGAAATCGAAGGAAAAGCCGGCTTTGTGCGCCCCGAGGAGGTGGTTTTAAGTCCGCAGACTGAAGAAATAATGATAAATGCCCTGGTCTTCGCATTTGATGAGATCCAGCCGGGCTATCAGGAGCGCTATGAAGCTTACATGACAGAACTGATGAAGCTGTATGACAAGCATGGCGACAGCAACCACTGGCCGCTGGAAGTCACTGCGGAAGCCAGCAAACTGGCTCAAAAATACGGCTATCTCTACGGAGGGGTTGTGAACATCCTGCCCGGTGAAAATGATTTAAGGCAGGAAGACGTGCTGATCAAAGCCCGGGAAGCAGCCCTGAATGCCTATGGATTCAACAACTGGGACTCTATTTCGCTCGCGTACTATTATGAACCGGCTGATCCGGAGACCCACATCTGGAAAGCCAGCCTCTGGGGCGCTCAGGACACGCCTGACGTCAAGGTCTGGCTGAATCAGAAAGGCGAGGTTATCGGAACCCTGAATGCCGAGGAAGAGGGTTTTGAGGACATGGCCCTGTATATGGATGACATCAATCCGGAAGAAGCGCTGGCTGAAGCGAAGAACTCTGTTGAGTATTATCTGTTTGGCTCAGAAGCCACCCCGGGCAAGGATGATCTGACAGAACAGGAAGCTTTGGATCTGGCTTTTAAGTCATTTTTAAAAAAGTTCCCTGACGCCAAGCGGGAAGAGTATAAAACCGAATCGCTGTTCATGACCGATTTTACAGAAGAAACCCGCTGGTGGGTGGTGACCTTGATCAGGGAATATACCCCTGAAGTCGCCACACATTACCACATGGTTTTCATTGGCAAAAACCAGGAACCGGCATTTGAGTCCCACATGGAATTTTACAAGGAAGACATCAAATGGGCTGAAAGCATGCTTCAGTTGAGCAAGCTTGAAAGCGAGAAAGGCCCCTTTTACACCTGGTCACTGGAAGACAAGACCAGCTGGGATCCGGAGTATTTTGGTCTGCCGCAGGAGGGGGATATCAAACAGGACGCTGCCCTTGAACTTGCCAGGAACAAGGTAATGTCCCAGTATTCCCTGTCTGACAAAGACCTGGAGGCCTTTGACACTGTGACCTACTTTGTATTGATCCCCACGCGCAGCTGGCAGATTAGCTTTGTAACCAAAGATGCAGCGCCTTACTCTGAAGCGCCCGGCTACAATGTGATTATCGATGCTGCCACCGGGACGGTTGACGAAGTATTCAGCAACGAGTATATGGACTGAAAACAGTACTTAAGCGTGTGAAAAGGGGATCTCCGGACCGGAAATCCCCTTTTTAACTTGGGCAATTCATGCAGTGCCCTTTTCAGGCAATTCATGCTGTGCCCTTTTCACGGCTTTACTATTTCCTCATTTTTGTGTATCCTGTTTAGGTTGAGAATGAACGGGAGGCAAGGAATGACACAGGGGCCCTGGCAGGAGGAAGGCACACAGCAGCAGCCTTATACGCAAGGCGGGCAGCAGCAGTGGCCCGTACAGGGCGGGAGCGCAATGCCGCCTGACCCGGACGGCTTTTTTACGCCTGCCTATCCGCGGATGCAGCCTCCCGCAGCTCCGTCAATGAATGTTCCGCCTCCCTATCAGGGCGGGATGAACCCGCCCCCTCCCCCGCCGCCTGAAAACCCTCAGGAATCGGACAGCCCGCCTGATGACCGGATGATTTTTCGCGCGCCGCCGCGGGGTAAAAACTTCTTGACCTGGATTTACCTGGGTCTTGGCGCTTTAATTGTGGTGCTCATCGCGCTCGCGGTCAACCAGCGCTTTGGAACGCCTGAGCAGCAAACCGCTGTGGTGACCATTTCAGAACAGGGAACGACATTCTCAGGCCAGGTTCTGATCGTCAGGAATGAATCTGTCTTTCAGCAAGAGAATGTTTCCAGCATTGCTTACATGGCAGAAGAAGCCTCCGGCGTCAGCCGGGGAGACCCCATCTGCACCGTGTACTCAACCGGCTTCTCTGCGCGGGAACTGGAAAGGCTCCAGTCATACCGGCAGCAGATCAAGGATTATCACAAGGTGCTATTAAGCGCGTCGACCACGCCTGATTCCCAGTTGGCCAGGCTTGAATCCGCCGTGATGCAGACAGCCATGGAGACTCAGGCGCTGGTACGCGGCTCCAGCGGCAACCTGCTGAATCAGGAGCAGCTCTTGAAGGAAGCCATTAAAGAGCGGCACAGTTACTTAAAGCAAAAATATATCGAAGACACAAAATTAACGCGGCTGTATGATAACGAGAACAGCCAGCTGCAGCGCATTGAAACATGGACAAAACAATTTGCCGCCACGGACAACGGCATCGTCAGCTTTTACACGGATGGCTATGAAGGCGCTTTGAACTACAGCAATTATCAGAATTACAGCCCGCAAGCAGTGTATGATATGATTGTCGGCAAAGTGCCGGAACTGGACATCAGGCCCAAAAACGCGATCGACATTTTCCGCCTGATACGCCAGTACGAATGGGGCGCATTGATGCTGGCGGATGACTTAAGCTGGAATCCTGTGGTGGGTGATGAATACAGGATGCTGATCGAAAGCTTTGAAAACACCACAGTCAAGGTGAAGGTGGAGTCGGTAACAAGATCCGGCGGGCAGATGCTGGTGAGGCTGAGCGCCGATTCCGCGATTGAGCCGGTGCTGTACACCCGAACCGCGCGCGTTCAGCTGTCCAAATCTGTCATTACCTACGCCGTTCCCGCCTCGGCCATCATCAACCAGGAGGGCGTGATCGGCGTGGTCGTGCAGTACAAGGAAGGGCCTTATCTGATCCCGGTTGAGGTGGTCAGCCAGGACGCAACCCAGGCGCATGTGGTGCCGGTTGTGTCAGGTCACCTCTATGAAGGTTTGGTCGTTCGCTTATTTAAACGCTAAACTTGCGCAAAAGGCTGAAAATCGTTATAATTACCTGAATTAGACTGATGGTATAACCAAGCAGCGGAGGATACAGATGGATTTACGCGGATTGGCCGGAAAAGCAACACAAAAGATTAAATCAATTTTTAGCAAAGACAACAGCTTTTTCTATGGAAATGCGCAAAACACGCACGCTCAGGGCAACTATCAGGAAGAAGCGCAGCCGCAAAATCCGACTGTGCAAAGCGTCCAGCCCAATGCCTACCAGCAGCAGCCCTGGTCCCCAAATATGTATCAGCAGCAAACACAGCCGGTTTATCAGCAAACGGGCTATCAGCAGGATGCGCCGGTCAACCATCCCCCATACCAGTCACAACCCCAGCATGTTCAACAGCCAGTCAACGATCAGACCGGCTTTTATCCCGGCTATTCTTCCCCGCAGATCGCCCAATTGAACCAGCAGCAGGCAGAGCAGACCGTGCGCAACCGCAGGGCTGCGCAGCACATGGAAAATCCCGCACAGGAAAACAACATCGTTCAATTTCCAGGCAGCCCCCAGGAAGCTGAAAAGACCCAGGTGGACGTCTATGTGGTGAACATTACCAACATCAATGGCTGTCGCCAGGCAATGACTTGCCTGAGAAAAGGGCAGTGCACGCTGGTTGTGATGGATCAGCTGATCGACAAGGCAGAAGTGCGCCGTTATGTGGATATGCTCAACGGCGCCTGTTTCGCCCTGGGCGGTACGATGACCAGGCTGTCCCTGAAGATCGGTTTTTATGTCCTGGCTCCCATCGGCATGATGGTTTATACCGATCCCCTGACCGCGTCCGCCAATGCGCCGCGCCAGCAGGCGCCGCAACAGCCCGGTTTTCAAAACCAGGGCGCAGGCCAGCCACAGATGAATTTCTCTCAAACGGGCTATCAGCAGCCCTATCAAGCGCAGCAGACCCAACAGCCACATTATCAAGCCCACCAGCAGCAGGCCCAGGCCGCCTATCAGCAGCCTTATCAACCGCAGCCTGCCTATCAGCAGCCTTACCAGCAACAGGCGCAGAACACGCAACAATACGCGCCAAATATGCATCAGCCCCAGCAGGATTATGTTTTAGACCCTTATGACGCGCAGCGTTACGCGCAATAATTGCATCACCAATGAAGGGAGAATGACATGGCTATCACGATTACGATGATCGAGGAAAAAGAATTTAAGACCAAGGTTCGCGGGTACGACCCTTTGGAAGTGGACGAATTTCTGGACGCGATTTGTGATGAAATGGAAAGCATGAACCAGACCATCGCGCAGCTTCGTGATCAATTGAAGCAGCAAGTGGCGTCCGCTCCTTTCATACCTCCGGTGGCAGCGCCCGCCCCTGCGCCCCTGGCCCCCATCGCGCCTCCAGCTCCTGTCATCAAGAGCGAACCGGAGTTCCCGGCCGACCTGAAGAGCGCGAAACTGCTGCTTGAGAAAACACAGGCGGCGTGTGATGAAGTGTTGGCAAAAGCCAGGGAACGCGCGGAAGAAATCCTTCAGGAAGCTGAGGACAGCGTCCCTGACCCTGAGATTGAGAGCCTGGAAGCGCGCAAACAGGAACTGATTAAGGAAATCGAGGGCTTGGAAGCCGACGCGCAGAAGTTCAGAAGGCGTTTTCAAACCATGCTCAAGGATCAGATCGACATCCTTGATTCGGAGCTGTCATAATGCGTCTGGGAGCAATTGAAGCAGGCGGAACCAAGATGGTTCTTGGTGTGTTTGACGGCAGTTTAAAGCCGCTCAATCAGATCAGCTTGCCCACGCTGACGCCGGAAGAAACCATCCCGCAGATGATCGACTACCTGAAGGAACAAAAAGTGGATGCGCTTGGGATCGCCTCCTTTGGCCCCATCAACCTTCGCGCCGCGTCCAGGGACTATGGGGTCATCCTGAGCACGCCGAAGCTCGCGTGGCAGCGCTATCCCCTGCTTTCAACATTTGAGGAAGCGCTTGGCGTCCCTTGCGGGATTGATACGGATGTGAACGCAGCCGCGCTTGCGGAAAGTAAGATGGGGGCGGCCAAAGGCCTGCTGAACTGCCTCTATCTGACAATTGGCACCGGTATTGGCGGCGGGCTTTATTCAGAAGGGCAATTGGTGCACGGGCTGATGCACCCCGAATGGGGTCATGTGCTGATCTCCAGGCATGAGGATGATCCGATGCTGCACGGGGTCTGCCCCTATCACCCCAATTGTGTGGAAGGCTTCGCGTCCGGGCCGGCCATGCAGGCGCGCTGGGGCATGCCCGCAAAGGACTTGCCGGACGATCACAGGGCCTGGGACCTGGAGGCCTATTACCTGGGACAGTTGTGCGCCATCGCGGTGATGACCGTATCCCCGGAAAAGATCCTGCTTGGCGGCGGTGTGATGCACAGAACAAGTTTGCTGCCAAAAGTCAGGGAACAAATGTTGAAGCTGATCAACGGATATATTGATCCCGATCTGTTCTCAGATATGGAAGATTACATCACCTCTCCAGCGCTCTGGCCGGACAGCGGCCTCATCGGCGCAGCGCTTTTGGCAAAGAAGGCCTTTTCCAGCAGGGAACTGTAGAAATCTAAAAAGAACAGGGCTGCGTCAGTTTTTTCTGCCGCAGCCCTTTTATTCATGTCAGTTTATACTGAATGAAAGAGTAAATGCACCGATGGGCTGAGAGATTTTGATGGCTCCGCTAAGCCGAAAGAACGAGGCGTAGCCGCAGTCCTACGCTGAGTGAAGGAGGAAACGCGGAGGCGCAAAAGATCTGGCCCATCAAAGCATTGATGATTGAATTAGCGTGAAAACACCTTACTCTTGTATAGTCAAAACCGGGAATAAATTGATTAATTAACAAGCGCTCACATGGAGCGTTTCTACAAGCAAATGGGCTGTTGTGTTTAGCCTGACAAGGAAAGCAGA
>JASGUQ010000023.1 GCA_030057655.1 Bacillota bacterium | reverse complement strand
GGCCTCATAGCAGTTTGGGCGGACGCCCACCGGCCCCGCAAAGCATCCTTCTGACGGCTTGAGGAGCAAAACACAGCCTGCCTCACCGTTCAAGGGTGGCGAACCTGTGGTTCACCATGAACGCGCTGCGCGCGCCCTTGAGCGACTCGGCATCCTGTGTTACGATGTGGCCAAGCCTATGAAGGAATGCGGGTGCCAGGAAACGGTCTTTACTAACTCACTGGTTGGTACAAAGACTGGGGGCAGACCAGTTTCCACCAATTGTTTTTGAATGGGGCGAAGAGCGGAACAAAGAAAGAATCCGACAACAGCGCAAATCAAGTATTGTCTGGCTAATCATTGGTGCAGTAATTGCACCTGTTTTTCCTTGGCTGTTTCGTATTCTATTAAGATAACAATAGTTACTGGCATTCCTGTCTTTAGCGTCATCTACCTAGTTTTGAGTAGCCACAATATGTTTTTGATGAATGCAATGCAATAGAGGCCACCGATGTATTCAAAACCAAAGGTCCGCGTGATCCCTTCCAAGCCTCAGATGCGACTAAGCCAAGTAGGCATCTATTGTCGTGTCAGCACAAGAAGCCAGGAGCAGATTGAAAGCCTGTCTACGCAGATATCATCCCTGACCAGGTTTGCCGCCAGCAGATGGCATTGGAGGCTTGCGGATGTTTACATTGATGTAAAGTCGGGCTCGGACTCTGCTGGCAGGAAAGAATTTCAACGCATGATGGCTGATTGCCGTGATGACAAGCTCGACATCATCCTCACGAAAAGTATCAGCAGGTTTGGCCGTGACACCGCTGAGTCATTGAAAGCCCTGAATGAGCTGCGAGGTTATCAAGTTGAAGTGATCTTTGAAGCGGAAGGGCTCAGCACAGCCGATCCTGACAGCAGCCTAATCGTATCAATCCTGGAAGGCTTTGTACAGCAGGAGAATGAGGAGAGGCGGAAGAACATCCTGTGGGGCATGCGCAGAAAAGCGGAGAATGGGACTTCAAGCCTTTATGCTCGGAAGTGTTATGGCTTTGGCCATGATGATCATGGAAACCTAACAGTTGATGAGACAGAGGCAGCAGTAGTGCGTGACATCTTCAATCTATACCTTCAGGGGAAAAGCATCCTTGGCATCCAGAGGGAGCTGGAGGCACAAGGCGTTAAATCACCTACTGGCAAAGACACCTGGTGCAAGCGGACCATTGATGTCATACTCAGCAATGAGAAGTACGCCGGGGATGTGATCATTTTCAAGACCTTCAGCACTGGCTTGCCGCAGAAAAAGCGCAGGGTCAATGAACCGGTACAACACACCAAGTATGCTGCGGTAGGGAATCACCCAGCCATTATAGATAAGGCAGCTTTTGATGCAGTTCAAGCAGAGAAGGCCCGGAGAAGCAATGTGCATAAAGAAGGTGTGATGAGCGTCAGAAAGAGTACAAGGTATAGCTCTCTGAAGGAGAACCTGGCTACTGGGGAGAGCGAATAGCCTAATGTTGTTTCGGAAACACGACGGTAATATTGATTAGTCTAACCGCAGTTCCGACCGTTCTGCTGCTTCACTGGCGACTCGTGAAATGCGATCACATATCCGCCAGCAATCCAAAACCTGTTGAGAATACTATACTTTCGCACGCTCTTTTATACTTTCGCACGGCGACCTGATACTTTCTCACGCGGGAGGGGAGGGGGTTGCATTTTCTCAGGTCGATCGGTGGAGAGCGATCTTAAACTCAGAATCAGGCGCTTCTGTAGCCGATAAAACCGATCTCTGTTAATCTTGGAAAGTTCAAAAAACCCAGTAATATCAACGCTTTTCGCCCTCTAAATACAATGACCCGCCTCTTGATGAGACGGGCCAAATTGTATCAACTGATGTTGATGATGTGGCGCAGAGGGTGGGATTCGAACCCACGTGGCCTTTCAGCCAAACTGGTTTCGAGTTTGGTATAATCTTGTCTATACTGATTTTAAAGCATTTGTTTATCTTCAACATGTTTTTTTAAAGCCTGAAATGACTTGTCGCTGATGACATGTTCTATCTTGCAAGCATCTTCTATCGCTGTCTCCTTATCAACGCCAAGCATTTCCAGAATCTTGCTTAGAACCAAGTGTTTTTCATATATTTTTTCTGCAAGAAGGAGGCCAGGCTCAGTCAGGGAAATATACCCATCATGATCAACGGTGATGAGTTTGTCTTTTTTAAGGATTTTGATTCCACGGCTGACACTGGGCCTGGAATAATTCATGTACTCAGCAACATCAACGGAACGCACCGAAGATTTTGATTTGGATAAAATATAAATAGACTCGAGATACATCTCGCCAGAAGGTTTCAAGGGTACAATCAACTCCTAAAAGCACGAAATCTTAAGCTTACCAGTCTTATAATACAAAAATCATATATAAAAATCAAAGAGAAGATTGGACGCCCATTTAAAGCAATTAAAGCAAAATTGTAAAATACTGTAATTCTTATTGACAGCTTTGAAATCTGAGGGTATTATTATCAGTGTTAGCAGGTTCTAACTTTTAATTTGCGCTAATCGTTAGCATGCGCTAACAGAATACTGTGTGTTAACACAGATGAAGGATACATGGTGATATAAATGGAGCGTAGCATGACCTTAAAAGAAGCTATAGAAGGCAAAGAGTACATTATTCAGCAGATTAAAACGGGAGACGAAGAATTAAATGCGTTCCTGTTCTCTCTTGGATGTTATGCCGGTGAAGCAATTACAGTCGTAGCCCATCGAAAAGGCGGGTGCACGGTTTCCATTAAAGATGGACGTTATAACATCGATACTCATTTAGCCAATGCCATTGTTGTTTGAAAAAATACAAAGAAAAGCAAACTGCTTTTTTTTAACCGCCTGTTAGCGGTTGCTAACAACAGGACTGCAAGCCAATCCTGAAAGACGGTATAAAGATTAAATTGAAGGAGGAGTACCCATGAAAATTGCTTTGACAGGCAACCCGAACTCAGGTAAGACCACAATGTACAATGCTTTGACCGGCCGTAACGAAAAGGTCGGCAACTGGGCAGGTGTTACCTTAGACAAGAGAGAGTACCCGATTAAAAAGTCGTATGCAGGCGATGAACAGCTGATTGCAGTTGATCTTCCCGGTGCATACTCCATGTCTCCCTTCACTTCCGAAGAAAGCATCACCAGTTCCTATGTGAAGAAGGAAAATCCGGATGTCATCGTCAATATCGTGGATGCTACCAATTTAAGCCGTAGCCTTTTTTTCACCACACAGCTTTTAGAGCTTGGAATCCCTGTGATCGTAGCCCTGAACAAGAGCGACCTGAATGAAAAAAGAGGCACCAAGATCGATGTGGGCATCTTGTCAAAAAAGCTTGGCTGCCCTGTGGTCAACACCATTTCTACCTCCGGCGAAGGCTTGAAGGCCGTGGTTGATGCTGCCGTCGCTCATGCGAAAAACACGCAGAGCGCCCCTTATGCTCAAGGCGGCGTTGATTTGACCGACAAGACGGCAGTTGAAAATGCAGACCGCAAGCGTTTTGAATTTGTAAATAAAATTGTAGAGGCTGTTGAGACCCGAAAGGTTTTTACAAAGGATAGAAACGCAGGCGACAAGATTGATGCTGTGCTCACGAACAAATGGCTCGGCATACCGATCTTTGCGGTTGTGATGTATTTGGTGTTTCAAATTTCCCAGGTTTGGGTGGGCACCCCCATTGCCGAACTGCTCGTGGGCTGGCTGGAAGCCTTCCAGGGCTGGGTAGGAGAACTCCTTGCAGATGCGAGCCCGCTTCTTTCCACCATACTTGTTGACGGCGTCATTGGCGGTGTGATTGCGGTTATTGGCTTTCTGCCCCTTATCATGGTCATGTACTTCCTCATCGCTCTGCTTGAAGACTGCGGTTATATGGCCCGTGTCGCTGTTGTGCTTGATCCAATCTTCAAGAGGGTCGGCCTTTCCGGCAAGTCCGTCATTCCTTTCGTTATCTCTATTGGTTGTGCGATTCCGGGTGTTATGGCAAGCCGTACCATCCGAAACGAGCGTGAAAGAAGAACGACTGCAATGCTTGCCCCTTTCATGCCCTGTGGAGCAAAGATTCCTGTCATCGCTCTCTTCGCGGGTGCGTTTTTTGATGACGCGGGCTGGGTAAGCACCTTGATGTACCTTTCCGGTATTGTGCTTATTTTTCTCGGTGCACTTCTCGTCAACAAGATCACAGGCCACAAAGCAAGAAAGTCCTTCTTTATTATCGAACTCCCTGAATACAAGGTTCCCTCCCTTTGGAGCGCTTTCAAATCCATGTGTACTCGCGGCTGGGCTTTCATTGTGAAGGCCGCCACCATTATCCTGCTTTGCAACTTGGCGGTACAGCTCATGCAGTCCTTTACATGGGGCTTCCAGGTTGCCGAGTCCGCAGACCAGTCCATCCTTGCTTCCATTGCTTCACCTTTCGCTCATCTGCTCGTTCCGATTGTTGGCGTTCTGTCCTGGCAGCTTGCGGCAGCGGCAGTTACCGGCCTCATTGCCAAGGAAAATGTCGTAGGAACGCTTGCTGTTACTTTTGTTGGGCTTGAGAACCTCATCGATGTTGAAGAGCTTGCCCTGATGGAGGGCGCGGGCATGGAGGTTGCGGGCATTATGGCAATCACCAAGGTTGCGGCCCTCGCATACTTGATGTTCAACCTTTATACGCCCCCCTGCTTTGCGGCCATCGGCGCTATGAATGCCGAGATGAAGAGCGGCAAATGGGTTTGGGGAGCCATCGGCCTTCAACTCGCTACCGGTTATACTGTGGCATACCTTGTTTATACGATCGGCACGCTTGTTACCGGCGGTGTCCTTAATGTCGGCGCTGCAATAGGCGGTCTTGTCGCTGTTCTTGCCATGGCGGCAGTGATAGCTGGCCTGATTGCAAACACTAATAAGAAGTTGAAAAAAGAATATGCTCTTAATAATCGCTAAGAGCTAAATCTTTTTGCTGGAGTCCTTGGTTATGAAAAACGTCGTGATTGTTTTGATTATGCTTGCCATTGTGGCGGCCATCATTCGGTATCTTGTCCGTGCGAAAAAACGCAGTGAAACCTGTATCGGATGTCCTTATGCCAACCAGTGCGGAGACAAGTGTGGCGGTGATCAGCGCGTATAGCGTCAAAGCTGCCAACAGCGAAAGACGCTGAGAATTAATCCGCAAAGCGGGGCTGTCATCGCTTCACACGCTGATGATTTAAAACGAAAGAACGCCTTTTGTCCTGACAATGATTTCAAGGGTTGATGGGATTCAGCGTCGCCTTGCTCAAAAAAACGTGATTGACAAAACATCTTTCACGCCCCTAAGGCTAGAAAACCTTGACCAACATAAAGTGAATGTGAGGAATTTATGATGAAAAGATTGTATTCGCTGCTTTTAGCGATTTTAATGCTGCTCAGCCTGTTTGCTGTGGCAGGCGCTGATGAGTATGTGGTGAAGGTGTCTTCGCCCAGCGGCGCTCCCGGGCTGGCGCTTGCAACGCTGGCTGTACAGGCTCCTGAAAACTATACTTATTTGACAGCTGAGACCATCACGGCTGAATTCGCCAACGAAACCGCTGATTTTATCATCGCCCCCCTGAATGCCGGCGCCAAACTCTACAAAGCTGGCAAGTCTTCCTACAAATTAGCGGCTGTGGTTGCCTGGGGCAATCTGTTTATTGCTTCTCAAAGGGAAAACTTCACCTTGGAGGACATTAACGGGGCAGAGATCACCATGTTTGGAGAAAAGACCATTAATTCTTCCATTACTAAGTTTGTACTGGCAGAAAATGGCATCGTCCCCGCCAATGTTGAATATCTTGCCGGGGCTTCAAATACCCAGAAACTGCTGCTGTCTGACGCAGAAGCCATTGTGCTGACGGCTGAGCCTGCGCTGACGGCCGCCCGGACGAAAAACGACAAAATCACTTCCTACTCTGTTAACGAGTTGTACAAGATTGCTACCGGTTATGACGGCTTTACCCAGGCAGGTTTGTTCGTGAAGACGGAAACGGCTCAAAACCATCCAGAGGTGGTTGAAAACTATCTGAAGCTGGTGGAAGAATCCTGCGGCAAGTGCGTTAGTGATGTGGCCGCTGTTGCGGAGGCCGCAGCTGCCATGGAAATTCTGCCAAACAAGAAGGTGGGCATGAATGCCATCCCCAACTGCACCATCCGTTACATGAGTGCCTTGGATGCCCGTGAGCAGGTTGAGATTACTGCCAACATCGACCTGGAGCAGTTTGGCGGCGCTGTCCCTGCGGACGACTTCTACTATGGCGCGAAGTAAGGGAAAAGAGGTTCTGGCTTTTTCCCTTGGTATCATCCTGATTGCTTGTCTGCTGCAAACTGCTGGGTACATCAAAGGTGATGCCATTGTGTTCCCCAGTGTATGGGAGATTGTGAAGGCCTTTCTGCGGCTGCTCGTCACAGGGCGCACATACCTGTTAATTTGGACAACGCTCAAGCATTTGCTGGTGTCAATGGCGGTATCCACCGCCATTGGCATTCTTATGGGGTTGGCGCAGGGGATGAGCAGCTTTGTTCGCAACCTGTTTAAGCCGCTTATCATCATGCTGCGTTCTCTTCCCATGATTGTTTTGATTGTTGTTATCATGGTCATGGCCCAATACAAGTGGGTGCCTGTGATCGCGCCGTCTCTGGTGCTGATTCCCATTATCAGCGAAGCCACCAGCGAAGGCTTCCAGCGGATTGAGCAGGAACTGGTTGATGTCTACCGCATGAACAGCAATTTTAATTTCAGTGTGTTGGTGCATGTGTATTTGCCCCTGATGGCAGGATACTTGAAACAGGCTTATGTTAATGCTGTAGGCATGGGAATTAAGCTGACGGTATCCACAGAATATTTGGTGCAGACCCGAAGCTCTTTGGGAAAAGCAGTGCACAGCAGCGGCTATTTTAACGAATATCAGGATATATACGCTTATGCGCTGGTGATGATTTTATTGATTCTTCTGGTGAGCGAACTGCCCATGTGGCTTGGCCGAAGGGCAAACCAGGCGTCCCGGAAATACTGGCTTGAAGCATAAACGAGTTTTCAATGCTTTATTAATGAAAAACAAACCTGCGCCTTAAGAATAAGGCGCAGGGAAGTAATTTATTGTGGGGCCAGTAGTTTTCCCAGTTGCCGGCAGGCAGCAAGCCCTTCGCTGTCTGGCGTCAGATGTACAATCAAACCATCCGCCACCAATTGGGCGCCAAGGTTTTCACATTCCTCCTGCCAGATTCGCATCCATTCGCCATCCCCCCAATCGTATGAGCCGAATAACGCAATCCTTTTGCCGGACAGGCTGCCTTTAACGCTGTCAAACATGGGGGCGAACTCGCCATCCTCCAATTCCTCAGCCCCCATGGAAGGGCAGCCGAAGGCCACCGCCTGGTAGTTGGACATTAACTCTGCGTTAAAGTCGCTTGCATGGTACAGATCCGCATTGCAGACCTTGGCAATTTCTTCGGCCATGGCCTCCGTATTGCCAGTTCCGCTCCAATAAACCACAGCTGTTTTGGACATAGATAAACCCTCCTTTTATATTGTTTATGTCAAGCAGCTTGAATGAGCTGCAAAACACTCTGCCCCTGCCGCAAGCATTCCAAGCAGTGTTCCCGGCATCTATGAAACAGTTCAAAACGCTCCTTCGCTTTCTGCGGTTGCGCATATACCTTCCAAAGCCCGCAAAAAGCATAATCCTTTCCTTTGTTGGCGATAAAGCCCATGACGTCTTCAAGCGGGTAACCCAAAAACAAACCTAACTCATGGGGAAAATCCTGGCTTTTTTCCATCTTCATTAACAAATGGGCAATATTGGCTTCAGATCCCTGATCAACCGGGTAACCCAATTGACATAGAAAGCATTGAAACTTGGGCTCGGACAGCATAGCGTCTATCATTTGGGGCCGATACACTAAAACTTGCTTAAAACTGATGCTCCGATCAATCGCGCATACTCGCACATCTTTTTTGCTCAGCGCCTCGTCCAATGCTTTCAACGCTTTCTGAAATACCTTTTCACAGCGGGGACGGTAGGAAAAAAGACTGCCTGCTTTATAACCTTGCAAGGTTGCTGATGTGTGGCGCACAAAAAGTTCGTCAAAGGATTCTCCCATACAGCCCTCCAAGATAAAATGAATCTCAAAAAGTTAGCAACAACTAACTCATGGGGTTAGAATATTCTAACTTTATGAGATTGTCAAGTCTATTTTTTATTTATAGTAAGTTTTTCTTGATTTATGAAAACAATGTTTAAAAAAGTGAAAAGAGGGCATAAAAAAGAGCAGAAATTTAGACGGATAAAGGGGCACAGGGAAGCGCAGCCCGCCGATTATAACTCGCCCTAATGGCAAGCACGGCGGGGCAGAATTTATATAAAGTAATAGCGATGATTATTTTTCTTCACAAGTTGACGGCAGATGGGCGCAGGCAAATTTCCTGAGCGCTTCAAAGGTTTGCTCGCTGATATCGTGTTCAATTCTGCAGGCATCTTCATAGGCCGTGTCCTCATCAACACCAAGCTGTATGAAGATATTTGCCAAGGTCATGTGGCGCTCCACCATGACCCGTGCAATTTCCTCCCCTTCATCGGTTAGGTGAATAAAATTTTCATCATCCATTGTGATGTATCCGCCCTTGCGCAATTGTTTCATGGCATAGCTGACGGAAGGTTTGGTAACCCCCAACGCGTTTGCGATATCAACGGATCTTGCATACCCTTTTTTCTTTTTTAAAAAGAGAATTCTTTCCAGGTAATTTTCTTGAGATTCGTTTATCTGCATTGTATTCCTCCAATAAGCTTAATTCTATCCATCGGTTTAATTTTACAACAAAACAAGAAAAAATACCATAAAAGATGTCATTTTCGGAAAAAACAGCGTAGAATCAGCGCAATATTCTGCGGATGCCTACAATTTTCCTTTTGTCATATCAACAAGTTAAATACATTTATCTTATCTACTCAACAATGTATATATTTCCAGTTCAAAACTAGTCCTCCTTTTGCTTGATTATAGCATGGCGTATAAAAACACGCTCTTGTGATTACCATAAAAGGTACAAAATAAACCTAAGATCAAATAGTAAACTTTTCTTTTGTTGTTTACATGGTTCCTGCCCAATAAAAGCAAAAACTTTGCTGCTTACAGGGCTGGAGCAAAATAAAAAGGCAGTAGACTTTCTATAAAAACTACTGCCTTATTTGGTTGGCGCAGAGGGTGGGATTCGAACCCACGTGGCCTTTCAGCCAAACTGATTTCGAGTCAGCCCCGTTATGACCGCTTCGATACCTCTGCACAGGAATCACTGATTCCTCTGATATCATAAAGGGAATGACGCGATCAGTCAAGAAATCTGACAACAAGCTTTAAAGCGGCTTTTTGTCGGAGGTTTTCCTTTGATTGACACTGCTTTATTCAACCGTTAAAATAAGCAGGCAATACAGAAAATGAAAGGGTCGAAAATGGCTTATAACGATATTAAAAACATCCTGCCGAAGTTCCGCTTTCAGGGCAAGTATGTATCCTCCCGCGAACTGACCTCCGGCAACATCAATGAGACCTATGCGCTGGAATACCAGGACGGCAAAAAAACTGCCATGTATATCCTGCAGCGCATCAACACCTATGTGTTCCGCGATCCCCACGGCGTTATGCAGAACATCGCGCTGGTGACCGAGCACCTGAAGAAAAACCTGCTCAAGCGCATGGACAACGCGGAGCGCCATGTTCTGGAACTGGTGCGCACGGTGGACGGGGAAATCATGTACCAGGACCGCAAGTACGGCGTCTGGCGCGCCTACACCTACATCACCCATGCTGTGGCGCTGGATGTGGTGTCCCGCCCTGAGCAGATGGAGGAGGTCGGCCGCGCCTTTGGCTCCTTCCAGCGCGACCTGGTGGATTTCCCTGCGCACATGCTCGCTGAAACCATCCCCAACTTCCACAACACCACCAAGCGTTTTTACGCCTTTGTCCGCGCGGTGGACGAGGACAAGGCCGGGCGCGTGAAGGAAGTGGAGGAAGAGATCGAGTTCATGTTTGATCATCGCCGGATGCTGGGGGAGATCGTCCGTCTCCTTGACAAGCAGATCATCCCGCTGCGCGTGACGCACAACGACACCAAGTCCAACAACGTCCTCCTGGACGACAAGACATTCAAGGCCCTGGCCGTCATCGATCTGGACACCGTCATGCCCGGCTCCTCCCTGTATGACTATGGCGACGCGATCCGCTTTGGCGCCTCCACCGCCCGCGAGGATGAGGAAGACACCAGCATCATCAAACTGGACATGGAAAAAACCCGCGCTTTTACACGCGGGTTTATCCAGGAAACGGCTGGCATCCTCTCTGATGAGGAATTGATCCGCCTGCCCCTTGGCATCAAGGTTTTGACCGGGGAATTGGCCATGCGCTTCCTGACGGATTATCTGGATGGGGATCTGTATTTCAAGGTCAACTCTCCCAACCACAACCTGATCCGGACCAGGGCGCAGATCGCGCTTTTGAAAAACGTGGAAGAGAAGGAGGATCAGCTGCAGGAGATGGTGCAGCGCTACATGACCCGCTACACCTGAAGGTATTGAAAAACAAGCAGAACGCCCTGCCTGACGCTGATTTTTGCCGGCGTCCCCCTGCCTTCATTGCTGATGCCCAGCGGCTCGTGTGCTGTTAAAACAGCGTTTTCTAAGGGATACTTCAAGCCCTTTAAAGTGACTCCTTCCGCCCTGTCGCCCCAGCAAAAGACAGAGATCAGAGAACCTTTTTTGACCGGCGGCAGGAAAAGACAGCTGTCTGAAAGCGCATGGACGATCAGGTTCCCTGACATGATCTTGGCCTGATACTCGTCTTTTGCCAGGCCGGACAACAGTTGCAGGTTGGCCAGCGTATGGTCCAGGCGTTTGCCAAGCGCCCCGTACAGCAAAAACCGGCGGTATCCCCTGCCTTTGGCCATTTGGATGCCGATCGCCATGTCGGTCAGATCCTTTTTGGGGGGAAAGCGCAGCCTGGCAATGCCGGAAGGGACTTGCGCGATGGAGTCCAGGTCGCCCAAAAGCAAATCCACACGCAAATGATGCCGGGCGAGGCTGTCATAGCCGCCGTCCGCCGCGATGACCAGGTCATCCTGCATTGGGGCAAAGCCCCTTTTGTCAAAATCCCCGGCGCCGACAATGTACGCGATGCCTTTTCTCATGTTCCCTCCTTCACACCAGTATACCTTGCCGCGCGCCGCTTCACAAGAAAGGATACCGCTTTGGCTGCTAAAAAAAAGATGCTCTTTGTCTGCTCTGACTGCGGTTTTGAAACGCCCCGCTGGTTTGGCAAATGCCCGGGCTGCGAGGCCTGGAACACCCTGGTGGAGGCGCCTGAAACCGCCCTGCCCGAACAAAAGACAACCAACAAAAGGCCGGGAGGCACGGGCGCTGAGGCGCAGACGCTCAAGGACATTTCCGCAGACCTCACGCTGCATCAGACGACCGGCATTCTGGAGTTTGACAGGGTCTTGGGCGGCGGCGTGGTGGAGGGTTCCCTGCTGCTCATCGGCGGTGAACCGGGTGTTGGAAAAAGCACCCTGCTTTTGCAAGTTTGCGCGAACCTCGCGCGTTTAAGTAAGCGGGTGCTCTACATCACAGGCGAGGAAAGTGCGCGGCAGATCAAACTGCGCGCGGATCGCCTTGGAGCGGGGAAGGACAAGGTACTGATCCTGGCTGAAAACGCCATGGACGCTGTGGAAGAAAAACTCAACGCGCTTTCCCCTGACTTTGTGGTGGTGGACTCCATCCAGACCATGTACCGCCCGGACATGGCTTCCGCCCCCGGTTCTGTCAGCCAGGTGAGGGAGAGCGCTGCAGTCTTGATGCGCTACGCCAAGACCTCCGGCTGCGCCATTTTCCTGGTCGGCCATGTCACCAAGGACGGCTCCATCGCGGGCCCCCGGGTGCTGGAGCACATGGTGGATGTGGTGCTCTACTTTGAAGGCGATCACCAAAGGGAATACCGTCTGCTGCGCGCCAACAAGAACCGCTACGGTTCCGTGAACGAACTGGGCCTGTTTGAAATGACGGGCGAGGGCATGCGCATGGTGGAAAACGCGTCAGAGACCCTTTTGCGCGACCGGGCGGCAGGCATCTCAGGTTCCGTGGTGTTCTGCGGCATGGAGGGCAGCCGTCCGATGCTGGTGGACCTGCAAGCCTTGGCGGCGCAGAGCTTTTATCCCTCTCCCAAGCGCACCGTCAACGGCATGGATCAGGGGCGTGTCGCTCTCCTTCTGGCCGTCCTGGAAAAGCGTGCCGGGCTCAGGCTGTACAACCAGGACGTGTACATCAATGTGGCCGGCGGGCTCAGCCTCAATGAGCCGGCGGCGGACCTCGCGGTCTGCCTGGCGGTGGCGTCCTCCCTGTCGGACCGTTCCCTGCCCCAGGACGTGGCGGCCATGGGCGAGGTGGGCTTGCTGGGCGAAGTGCGCCCCATCCCGTTTTTGGAGCGCCGCCTTGCGGAATGCGCGCGCCTGGGCTTTGAGCAGGTCATCTGCCCCAAGTCGCGCTCCGGCAAGATCCAGGTGCCCAAGGGAATGAAACTGATCCATGTCAGCACGGTTTCCCAGGCTGTCGCCGCCCTCCATCTGCTGGCGGACAAGGCCTGAACCAGCGGCAGCCGAGTGCTTCTTTTGAACCGGCCTGGTGCAAATCGGACAGAATTGTAACAAAACGTAAAAATCTGTCACAGATTTGAAACCCTTATTTTATTGCAACCCAGTTATCAATCCAGTATATTGTTAAGACTGAGAGTGTCTGTTTATACCGTTCTTGAAGGGAGTTGGTCTTATGAAGAAACGTTTCATAGCGGGGCTTGTGACCTTGGTGACTGTGCTGTCCCTGTTCCTGCCTGTTGCCCTGGCCGCCAAACTGTCCTACGGCTCGGAGGGGGCTCAGGTTGTCCAGGCTCAGAAACGCCTGAAGGAACTTGGCTATTACAGCGGCACTGTGGATGGCAAATACGGCTATAAAACCGTTGTCGCTGTTCGCGTCTTCCAAAGCAAAAACAGCCTGAAGGTGGACGGTGTCATCGGCACCAAAACAAACCTTTACCTTTATGCCGACACCGCCATCAAAAAGTCCGGCGGCACGGCCGGGGTTGCCAAAACCATGCGCATCGCTTACGGCGCGGAGGGGCCGGCTGTCACGACCATCCAGACAAAACTGGCTGCCTTAAAGTATTACAAGGGAAAGGTAGACGGCAAATTCGGCGGTTCCACCGCCAAAGCGGTCCGTTCCTTCCAGGCGGCAAAAGGCTTGAAGGTGGACAGCGTTGTCGGCCCCCTTACCTGGGCTGCCCTGGTCGGTAAGGTCAATGTGCCCAAGCCCCCGACGCCCAAAAATCCTTACACCCCTGTGCCCATTCCCAAAAACCCGCGCGTTCAGTATGGCTATGAAGGTTATCTGGTCAAACTTGCCCAGCAGCGGCTTGCGGATTTGGGTTATAAGGTTGGCAAGGTAGACGGCAAATTTGGCTTTACCACCTACCAGGCTGCCCGCGCCTTCCAATCCAAAAATAATTTGAAGGTGGATGGCATCATCGGCCCCGCAACCTGGAAAAAACTCTTTGCTGCGACAGCGGTTCCTGCTGTCAGCCCGGCCAAGCCCGCGGTGCCCGGCAAAACCGTGTTTCGCATCCGTTATGGCGCCTCCGGCGCCAAGGTCACGCAGCTTCAGGTGCGTTTGATCGAACTGGGCTACCTGGGAATTCACCAGGATGACGGCAAGTTTGGTTACAGAACCTACCTGGCTGTCCGTTCCTTCCAGCATGTTAACAAGTTAAAGGTGGACGGCGTCGTCGGGCAGAAGACCTGGGACGCGGTGATGAGCCTCAAAGCCATCTATAAACCCAAGAAATAAAGCTTAACAGCCGCCGCCGTTTATAAAATCAAGCAAAAACAGAGCTAAAATCGTGAAATGAACGATTTCAGGCTCTGTTTTTAATTAAAAGAATGATTACATGCCAAAGATCGGGATCTTTTGTGAAGGCCGGCGTCAGCTTGCTTTCCTGTTTTTCTTCATCACCCGGCCCAGGCGGCTGCGGAAACGGGACTTGCTTTTTTTGGCAGGCGGCAGGCTGATCACATGCCCCTCATCAAAATACACTTGTTCAGGCGGCGTTTCCAGCTCATGCGGGTTATTGATCAGGTGCTGGAACAAGGTCATGAATTTGCTGTAAACCATCCCTGCGCACACCCGTTCGTCCGCTGTCACGCCAGCGGGCAGAATACGCTTGCGGACCGGGGCGCCGGTTGAATCCAGTTCCACTTTGCGTTCCACATTCCCGATGACCACAAACAGGGAAGTCGTTCCAAAGTTATAGATGTGATGATACACGGGGGGCAGGCCGATGGACGCGTTGTTGCCGAAGAACAGACCGGTGTGGAAGGGGCTGGCGTCAATTATCGCTCTGGGCAGGAGGCCGTAGCGGTCCAGAATGCGCGCCAGCATCACAATGATGTTTGCGATCAAAGGGTTTTTCAGCAGGTTGGCCAGCTTCAAGGTGGTGTTGTCCGCGTCAGCCTTGCGCGTTTCGTCAATCGCGGCCTTGATCCTGGCGGCCACGTCAAAAATGGTGTCATGCGGGTCAAACGCGCATTTTGCCACATTTTCTTTGACGGAATTGTCCGCTGTGTTTTGAAGCACCGCGAAGGAGCACAGAATGTCCTTGCGCGCGTAAAAGCGCTTGTTCATGATAAAGCGGTTCACTTCCGGCATCTGGGAGATGGCGCGGACATAGGCCGCGATAAAAATCTCCATAAAAGTCACCCGGTAGCCTTCGCGGCCCTTCTCCGCCATGTAGCGGGCCAGTTTCTCATATTCAAGTTTATAGGACATCATCACCTGCGCGTCACAGCGCATCGGCATCAGATAGGGGGTCAAGGACACCACCGGATCCATGTTTTTTACTAAATAGCCATCTGCGCGCCTGCCAAACATACCTGTTTCAATCCCTTTCCATTCGTTCACCAAGGATGGACAAAGTATAGACGGATTCAGGGCTTGTGTCAATTTTATCGGTTTGACAGTTAAGTACGCGGGTTGTATACTTAATAAAAAGCCTTGTCGGCTTTTAGCCGGCAGCGAGGAGGAAGTATGCCTTTAGTCAATTCAAGGGAAATGTTCAAAAAAGCGTATGAAGGCGGCTACGCCGTTGGCGCGTTCAACGTCAACAACATGGAGATCATCCAGGGCATTGTTGAAGGCGCGTCCGAAGAAAAGGCCCCCCTTATTCTTCAGGTGTCAGCCGGCGCCCGCAAGTACGCCAACCACACCTACCTGATGAAGCTGATCGAAGCGGCTGTTGAGACCAGCGACCTGAACATCGTTGTCCATCTGGACCATGGCCCTGATTTTGAAACCTGCAAATCCTGCATCGACGGCGGCTTCACCTCCGTCATGATCGATGGATCCCACCTGCCTTTTGAGGAGAACATCGCCCTCACCCGCCGCGTTGTGGAATATGCCCATGACAAGGGCGTCACAGTGGAAGGCGAACTGGGCCGCCTGGCCGGTGTGGAGGACGACATCAAGGTATCTGAGGAGGACTCATCCTATACCCGTCCTGATGAGGTGGAGGAGTTTGTCAAGCGTACCGGCGTTGACTCCCTGGCCATCGCGATTGGCACCAGCCATGGCGCGTTCAAGTTCAAGGGCGAGCCCAAACTGCGCTTTGACATCCTGGAAGAGGTCGGCCGCCGCCTGCCCAACTTCCCCATCGTCCTGCACGGCGCTTCCAGCGTCATTCCCGAGTATGTCGAGATGATTAACAAGTATGGCGGCAAGATCGAAGGCGCTCAGGGCGTTCCGGAGTCCATGCTGCGCAAGGCCGCTTCCATGGCTGTTTGCAAGATCAACATCGACTCTGACCTGCGCTTGGCGTTCACCGCCATGATCCGCAAGCATTTCGCGGAGCATCCCGATCATTTCGATCCCCGCCAGTACCTGACCGACGCGCGCGCCGCCTTAAAGGGCATGGTCCGCCACAAGATCGTCAACGTCCTTGGCTGCAACGGCAAAGGCTAAAATTGTTTGCCCGGCGTTAGTCCGCCGGGCATCCTCATTTTTATTAACAATAAAGGATGGTGTAAAATGGATTTAAAAGGTAAAGTAGTTGTCGCACAGGGCGGCGGCCCAACCGCTGTTATCAACCAGTCTCTGGTGGGCGCGGTGCTTGAGAGCCGCAAGTTCCCGCAGATCACCAAGGTTTACGGCGCTGTCGGCGGCGTGCGCGGCATCATTGACGAAAAATTCATGGATCTGACCCAGGAGACCACCCACAACCTGGAGCGTGTCGCTGTCACCCCCTCATCCGCCCTGTCATCCACCCGCGACAAGCCGGATGCCAAGTACTGCGAAGAGATCTTCAAGGTCTTCCGCGCGCACGATGTCCGTTATTTCTTCTACATCGGCGGAAACGACTCCTCCGACACGGTCCGCATCGTCAATGAGGAAGCGGTGCGCTCCAACTATGAGTTCCGCGCCATCCACATCCCCAAGACCATCGACAACGACCTGATGGTCAATGACCATACCCCTGGTTATGCTTCCGCGGCCAAGTTCGTCGCCCAGGCTTTTGCCGGGCTGAACCTGGACAACAAAGCGCTGCCCGGCGTTCACATCGCCGTTGTCATGGGCCGTCACGCGGGCTTCCTTACCGCTGCTGCCGCTGCCGCCAGGAAGAGCCCGGAGGATGGCCCGCACCTGGTTTATGTGCCTGAGCGTCCTTTCAAACTGGACAACTTCCTCCAGGACGTCAAGGAGACCTACGGCAAGTATGGCCGCTGCCTCGTCGCGGTGTCAGAAGGCATCCAGGATGAGGAGGGCACCCCGATCCTGGCCAAACTCATGGAGACCGAGCGCGACGCGCACGGCAACATGCAGCTCTCCGGCACAGGCGCTCTGGGTGAGCAGCTTGCCAACCAGATCAAGGAAAAACTGGGCCTAAAGCGCGTACGCTCCGATACCCTGGGTTATCTGCAGCGCTCCTTCCTGGGCTGCGTGTCCGATGTGGACCAGCGCGAAGCCCGCGAGGTGGGGGAGAAGGCCGCCCAGTACGCCATTTGGCACAAGGTGGACGGCTCAATCACCATTCATCGCACCGGAAATTACGCTGTTGATTACCAGCTGACTCCGATTGAGGAGATTGCTGCCAAGACCAGGCTGATGCCCGATCACTTCATCAACAAAGCCGGCAACAACATGACGGATGACTTCATCCATTATCTGGTGCCGCTGCTTGGCAGCGATACCCCTGATTACGCGACCCTGCGCGCGCCCATGGCGCCCAGGATCCTGAAGATCTGACGGATCAATTTTGGCAGGATGGTCAGCCATCCTGCCAATTTTTTTGCGTAAACGAGCAAGGAGTTTGGCATGAAAAAAATCGCAGTACTGACCAGCGGCGGCGACAGCCCGGGCATGAACGCCGCCGTGATGGAGGTTTCCCGTTTCTCAGCCCTGGCCGGTATGCCGCTGGTGGGCATCAAACGCGGCTTTAACGGCTTGATCGGGAAGTTCAGCCCCAAGGACAGCTACACCCACATGGAGCTGGACACCCTGCTTGACATTGCTGATCAGCCGGGCACTTACCTGCGCACCGCCCGCTGCACTGAGTTTTATGAGCCGGAGTATCAGGAAAAGGCGGTTGCTTTCCTGAAATCTTTGGATATCGCGGGCGTGGTGGTCATTGGCGGAGACGGTTCTTTTCACGGCGCGCAGGCGATGTGCAGGCTTGGTATGCCCTGCATTGGCATTCCCGGCACCATCGACAACGACCTGGAGTATTCCGAGACCTCCCTGGGTTTTGATACAGCGGTCAATGTCTGCGTGGATGCCGTTCGCAGCATCAGGGCAACCTCACGCTCCCATGACAGGCCGGCGGTGGTCGAGGTGATGGGCCGCAACTGCGGGGACATCGCCATGGCAACCGCCATGTCCACAGGTTCTGAGATCGTTGTTGTGCCTGAGGTTAAGAACTGGGATGTGATGAAGGTGGCCAAGCGCCTAAAAGAACTGGTTGAGCGCGGCAACACTCGCGCCACCGTTGTGGTCGCGGAAGGCGCTTATAAAACGATGAAGCCCTTTGATCACAACAAGTTTTTAGCCCCTTATACCAAGGTGTACGAGGGCGAGCCGATGAATGTCCGCCGCCTCACCCATGTGTTGCGCTACAAGACAGGGACAGAGGCGCGCTACAACACCATCGGCTACACCCAGCGCGGTCATGAGCCCACTGCGCATGACTCATCGTTTGCTTTTGAAGCCGCTTACATGGCGGTAGAACTGTTGAAAAAAGGCATTGGGAACGAGGTCATCGGCGTGCGCAACGGCCGCGTTTTTCATATGCCCATTGACAAGGCAATGCTCATCAAGCCGAAGTTTAAGCGCAAAATCTACGAACTGATCAATTCGCTTTAAGAAAAATGCACCATAAAAGGCAGACCGAAGGCTGCCTTTTATGGTAGATACCGTTGTTAAGAAACCGTATTTATCCTATTCTGCCGGATAACCGATGTACACGATATCCTTCAAAGGGCGTCCGCCCTTATAGGCGGCGTTGACCAATTTGCCATTAAACCACAGCATCGCGGATTGACCGCCGTCCAGGTTATAGGCTTCCTTGCATCCCAGATCAAACATAAACTTGCTCGCCTGGGTAAGCGTCATGCCGCGGCTTTTGCCGCTCCTGCCGTCTACCAGCACAAAGCAGTAATGCCCAGGCTCATAATAGCCAAGAATGCTTCTGGGGTTGGCCACACGGATCTTGTCCACGAATTTCTCAATCGGCTGTCCATCCCGCAGCAAGGCGGGGCCAAACAGGAAGGAATGCCAGATGCCGTCATCCAGCACCTCAGACACCTTCATTTCTTTTCGCGCGTAGGTGACCATCCGCCCGTCTGTCAGGATCAGGGCGTTCTCACGCGCTTGATTGGCTGATTTACGGATTATGTCCCCGTTAAATGCGACCAGCCCGACATCGAGCAGCGAGGAATAGTCGCCGGTCATCGCCAGGATCGCCTTGTTGTTTTTCGCCATGATATCCATGCGCTGGGTAGACGCCTTCCATTTGTTGTTGGACATCGCCCTTCTGAGGTACAGAACGCTGGATACATAGATGTCCGCCACATAGATGTTGGACCTGCTCTTCTCGTCCCTGTAGGTCTCAATGCTGATGGAGATCTCGGGGCTCTTGTAGGAGGTCTCCGTCAAAACAGGCGCTTCGCCCGGGTTTAAAAAGGTTCCCTCCGGCGCCGTTTCCCGGATATCAAGCGGCTGGGGCTGGGCAATCTCTTCCATCCTGACATTGGGGATGATCAGAACCATGACCAGCGCCAGCAAAAGTGTGACTCTTAAAGTTTTAATTCTCATTATTTTCCTTATCAAAACTCAATAAAAAACTTTTCATCAGAATGACATTTCTTCAGAAACCAATACCAATGAAAAGTTTTTTTCGGTCCTTAAATCAGGGGAGAACCCGTCATTTCGGCGGGGATCTTAAGATCCATCGCCTTGAGCATCGTTGGCGCGATGTCCGCCAGACGTCCGCCTGAGCGCAGGGATTTCCCAATAAAATCTTCACCGATCGCGATAAAGGGGACAGGGTTGGTGGTGTGCGCTGTAAAAGGATTGCCCGTCTCATAGTCGATCATCTGGTCGGCGTTGCCGTGGTCGGCGGTCACAAAAACCTGTCCGCCCAATTTCAGAATACGGTCAACCAGGATGCCGACGTCCTTGTCCACTTCCTTGACAGCTGCGACAGCCGCCGGGATTACGCCTGTGTGGCCCACCATGTCGCAGTTGGCGTAATTGAGGATCATCACATCGTATTGCTGTGAATCAATAATCTCAAGGGCTTTTTCCGTCACCTCGGGCGCGGACATCTCGGGCTTCATGTCAAAGGTCGCAACCTTGCTGGAGGGGATCAAAAACCTGTCCTCTCCCTCGTTGGACTTCTCCACGCCGCCGTTGAAGAAAAAGGTCACATGCGGGTATTTTTGGGTTTCCGCGATGCGGACCTGGCGCAGGCCCAGGTCAGCCAGGTACTCGCCCATGGTGTTTTCAAGGGTGGAGGGCGGGTTCACGATCTTAAGCCCTGTAAAGGTCTCATCGTACTGGGTCATGGTCACATAACGCAGGTTGAGGTAGCCGCTCTCGCGCTCAAATCCCTTAAAATCCTCCTGGATGAAGGCGCGGGTGATCTGGCGCATCCGGTCCGGCCTGAAGTTAAAGCAGACCATGCTGTCGCCCGCCTGGATCCTGCCGACCGGCTCCCCGTTTTCTGTCAGAACGATGGGTTTGACAAACTCGTCTGTCACACCCTGATCATAGCTGTCCTTGACTGCCTTCACAGGATCGGTGGCTTGGATCCCAAAGCCCATGACCATCGCGTCATAGCCGGGCTTTACGCGCTCCCAGATGTTGTCGCGGTCCATGCCCCAGTAACGGCCCTGGATGCTGGCGATCTTGCCAACTCCGATTGAGTCGAGCTTTTCCTTCAGCTGTTTGACAAATTCCAGTCCGCTGTCCGGGGGAACGTCGCGGCCGTCCAGCAGCGCGTGGACATATACCCGGGTCAATCCCTGGGCTTTTGCCATTTCAACCAGCGCGAACAGGTGCTCAATGTGGCTGTGCACGCCGCCGTCTGACAGCAAGCCCATCAGGTGAAGGGCCTTGCCATCTTTTTTGGCCTCCTGCATCGCCCAGAGCAGCGGTTCCTTTTTGAACAAGGCGCCGGACTCGATGTCCCGGGTGATCTGCATCAGCTCCTGGTTGACGATGCGGCCCGCGCCGATGTTCAGGTGGCCGACTTCTGAGTTTCCCATCTGTCCCGGGGGCAGCCCCACATCGGGGCCGGAGGCGGACAGCTGGGTGTGCGGGTATTTTGCCATCAGGCGGTCCAGGTTGGGCGTGCCGGCCTCTAAAATGGCATTGCCCAGGGGATTGGTGTTGATGCCAAACCCGTCCATGATGATCAGTGCTGTCAGTTTTTTAGACACAGTCTAAGCTCCTTATTTGTCATAATTGACGACTTGGGCAAAGTCGGGTGCCTTCAGGGACGCGCCGCCGATCAGCCCGCCGTCGATCTCAGGCTGTGCCATGAGACCTTTCACATTTTTGGGGTTCATGCTGCCGCCGTACTGAATGCGCACCTTGTCGCTCACGCGCTTGCCGTATTTGGCTTTCACAGCCTCGCGGATCACGCCGATGGTCTCGTTGGCCTGCTCGTCAGTCGCGGTCAGCCCGGTGCCGATGGCCCAGACCGGCTCATAGGCGATAATCACCTTCTTCACCTGGTCATCTGTCAGCCCGGTCAAGGCGATCAGGGTCTGGTAGGTGACCAGCGCGTTGGTGTAGCCGGCTTCGCGCTGTTCCTTCATTTCGCCCACGCAGATGATGGGGGTCAGGCCCGCCGCAACGGCCGCCTTCACGCGCAGGTTGACGGTCTCATCCGTCTCGCCGAAGTACTGGCGTCTCTCGCTGTGGCCGATGATCACGTAGTCAACGCCAACTTCCTTGAGCATGGCGGCGGAGAGCTCGCCTGTATAAGCGCCTGACTCTTTGTAGTGCACATTCTGGGCGCCCAATTTGATCTTGCTTCCGCGGATCGCGGTTTTGACGGCGGCAAAGTCCACTGCGGGGACGCAGACAACAACGGTCGCCTTCGCGTCTTTCACCAGGGGTTTTAACTCATGGATCAGTTCGGCCGCTTCCTTGGGGCCTTTGTTCATCTTCCAGTTTCCAGCAATAATGGGTGTGCGCATAATTTCCTCCTGCAAAACTAATCAACTATCTTACATTATACCCGCCCGGTGACCGGATGGGCCGCCGGGCGGGGTGAAAACGAACTGTTTTACTTATCGTTGAGCGCCGCGACGCCGGGCAGAACCAGGCCCTCCAGGAACTCCAGGGAGGCGCCGCCGCCGGTTGAGATGTGGCTGATTTTATCGGCAAAGCCCATCTGGGTCACGGCCGCGGCAGAGTCGCCGCCGCCCACGATGGTGGTCGCGTCGCTGTCCGCCAGCGCCTTGGCGACGGCCTTGGTGCCATTGGCGAAATTGGGCATTTCAAACACGCCCATCGGCCCGTTCCAGACCACGGTCTTGGCGTTCATAATGGCCTCAGCGAAGATTTCACGGGTCTTGGGGCCGATGTCAAGGCCCTGCCAGCCGTCCGGGATCTCGCCCGCGGGAACGACCTGGATGTTGGCGTCGTTGTCAAACTTGTCTGCGATGACCGCGTCAACCGGCAGCAGCAGCTGGATACCCCTGGCCTTGGCTTTCTCCATCATTTCACGGGCATAGTCCACCTTGTCGCTCTCCAGCAGGCTTTTTCCGATCTTGCCGCCCTGGGCCACGGAAAAGGTGAAGGCCATGCCGCCGCCAATGATGAGGGTATCGACCTTTTCAAGCAGGTTGTTGATAACGCCCAGCTTGTCGGAGACCTTCGCACCGCCCAGGATGGCCACGAAAGGCCGCTCCGGGTTTTCCAGGGCCTTGCCCATGAATTTGAGCTCTTTTTCAATCAGGAAGCCAGACACCGCGGGCAGGAAGTGCGCGACGCCTTCGGTTGAGGCATGCGCGCGGTGGGCGGTTCCAAACGCGTCATTGACATAGACGTCCGCGTAGGAGGCCAGCTTCTTGGCAAAGGCTTCGTCATTCTTTTCTTCTTCCTTGTGGAAGCGCAGGTTTTCAAGCAGCGCCACGTCGCCGTCCTTCAGGGAGGCGACAACCTGGTCGGCGTCCTCTCCGACGACGTCCTTGGCCATTTTGACATCGACCTTGAGCAGTTCGGACAGGCGCTTGGCAACAGGCGCCAGGGAGTATTTCATGTTGAACTCGCCCTTGGGGCGGCCCAGGTGGCTGCAAAGGATCACTTTGGCGCTTTGTCCCAGAAGATAGCTGATGGTGGGCAGCGCGCCGATGATCCGGTTTTCATCGGTGATATTCTTGTTCTCGTCCATGGGCACGTTAAAGTCAACGCGCACCAGTACTTTTTTGCCCTTGAGATCCAGATCGCGTACGGTTTTCTTGTTCATGGGTTCCTCCTTAGTGTGTTGTTTGTTTTTAGCCTTCTTCATCCATCAGTTCAAGCATCGCCCTGCCAAGCCCTTCGTCTACCACAAGCGCCCAGGGGGTGTGCCAGCGAACCGCCGCAAGCACAGCTTCTTTTTTATCTTTACCGGCTGCCGCCACAATGGATACGGAGTTGTGTTTGCCGATCCCCAGCTCACTGGACAGGGAAGGGCTTTGATAGACCACGCGGCCGTGGATGTCAAAGAAGTCGCCAAGCGCTTCCCCGACCGCGCCGTCTTTTTGCAGCTGTTTGCGCATCGAGAGGGAGAGCCCGCGCCGCTGCGCCATGTCGTCCGATCTGCCAACGCCAAAAAGGATGACGTCCGCGTTTCTCATCAGGGCCAGGGTGGCTCGAACACCCGGCAATTTCGCGGCTTTTGACAGGGTTTCCTGGTCCATGCCTTCGGGCAGGTGCATCAAGCGGCAGTCGCCGCCAATGCGCTGAGCCAGCTCGCCCGCCACCGCATCCGCCTGCATTTGGGCCATCCGGCCAAAGCCGCCCCTGGCGGGCACGACCATCACAGGGCCTGGCGCCGGGGTCACGGCGCGGGCAACCTCGTTCATGGTGCTGCCACCGGAAACGGCGATGATCATATTCTCTTTCACGACATCCGCTACAAACTGGGCTGTCGCCCGTCCCAGATCCACCAGGACCATGCGGTCAAAATCGATATCGCCCGGGACCACGCTCAGGTGCTCGATGTTCAGCCTGCGCTTCAGTTCGGTCTCCAGATCGAACAAGCCGGAAATGTTGCGGCACAACGCACGCACTTCAGGCAGGATCTTCAGCCCGTCCTCGCTGAGCTCCATCCCGCTGCTGTTCATGACGATCAGCCCCTCTTCCTTGAGGGATTCGGCGGCCGCGCGCACCTCCCTTTCGGACAGCTGCATGGAGGCGGCCAGGGTCCGCCTGCCAACGGGACCGATCGCGTTGATGCGTTCCAAAAGAAGCGCCCGGCGGTAAATCTCTTCCACCTGGTCAGCCGCGATGCGCTTCAAGGTTGCCCATGTGATTTCTAACAAATGCTGTCCCTTCCTGGCGGGGCGGTTTTTGCCCACGTGGGATATTATATACTGGCCCCGCTGTTTTCACAAGTAAAAAATAGCTGCACCCGTCATTTCCCAGGAAAAAACGGAACAGCTATTGATTTGAGCCAGACATTCGATCGGATCAGCTCATCTGATCGTTCAGCGTTTGCCCGCCCAGGATGTGAAAGTGCAGGTGGGGTACGCTTTGCCTGGCGTCTTTGCCGCAGTTGGACACAAGGCGGTAGCCGCTCTCGCTGATCCCGGCTTTTTTCGCGACGACGGACGCCGCGCGCAGAATGGCCGCGAGCAGGCCGTCGCCTGCTTTTTCAAGGTCATTCAGGCTTTCAAGATGCACCTTCGGCATCAGGAGCAGGTGTGTTTTCGCCTGGGGGTTGATGTCATGGATGACCAGCACCTGCTCGTCCTCGTAGAAAGCGTTGACCGGGATCTCGCCCTTGACCATTTTGCAGAACAGACATTCACTCATTTCATTCACTCCTTTTATCTCTTGCCTGCCAGGAAGGAAACGCCAATGCCGCCAATGCCGAAATGCCCCGCGATCGCCGGGCCCAGAAGCGTGATGACCACTTCCCTGGCGCCCGCGATGCGGAATTTTTCGGCCAGCTGCTCCGCTGCCTGTTTCACATCGGCATGGCTGATGTATACAATCTGATCCTTCAGTTCCTCGGCCTTGCTCAGCACCATTTCACAAAGTTTGCTCAGCGCCTTTTTGTAGCCGCGCACCTTGGCGACGACCGCGAAGGTGCTGTCGCCGCTCAATTTGATTACGGGCTTGATGTCAAGCAGGTTGCCGATCACAGCCCGGTAGGCGGGAAGCCGTCCGCTGCGGCTGAGCGCCTCCATGTCATCAAGCGTAAAATAATGGGCGGTCTTTAATTTGTTGCGCTCGATCAGTTCCGCCGTTTCCTGAAGCGTTTTCCCTTCTTTTCGTGCCTTGGCCGCCATCTCCACCAGCAAAGCCTCGCCCATCGCGCCTGACTTGGTGTCAACGCAGATGATCTCCCTTTCAGGATAGGCCTCTTTGAGCATGTTCATCGCCAGCACCCCGGACTGAAAGGTGCCGCTTAAGGTGGAGGAGATGCCAAGGTAAAGGATGTCCAGCCCTTTTTTAAGGGCCGGCTCCGCCGCCGCGATGAAGTCCTGGGGGGAGGGGGCGGAAGTCCTGACCACCTTGTTTTCCCTCAGCATCTTGTAGAACTCGGAAAAACTGATGCCTTTGCCGGAGGGGTTGTGGTGATAGGTGAGGTTCTCAATGCTCATGGGCATGGGAACCACCAGGATGTCCTGGGCTTTGAGGCGCTCCGGGGGGAGGTCGCAACTGGCCTGGGTAAGGATGGCAAAGTCTTTGTTCATTCGCTCCTCCTGGGCGGATCTGTCAAAATTGTATGGTTTCACTATATTCGCGGGGCTTGTGTTTGTCAAATTACTTCAGCGGGCTCTCCCTCAAACCCATCCTGATAAAGCGCTGTGAGCCTGACAAAAACCCTGTCATTCGCCTGCGCGTTTTGAACATAAATCGTCATTCCGTTTCTGGTATGTCCAAGGGCGGTTCCTGATTCATCCACGGTTTCAAACAGCACGTCCTGGACGCTGCCCAACATGCTTTCACGGAAGCGCCGCGACATCTCCCGGTCCAGATCCGACAGTTTTCTGGCGCGCTCCTGCTTGACCGCCCTGCTCAGTTGCCCCGGCATTTTGTCTGCCAGGGTGCCAGCCCTCCTGCTGAAAGGGAAAATGTGCATCTTGGCAAAACCTACCTTCCCGCAAAAATGAAGGCTTTCCTCAAATTCTTCTTCGCTCTCGCCCGGGAACCCGGCGATGACGTCGGTCGTCAGCGCGCAGCCGGGAAAGGCGGCCTCCAGCCGCCTGGCTGCGGCCAGGAACTCTTGTGTTGTATAACGGCGCTTCATCCGGGACAGCACGCTGTCAGAACCGGACTGAAGGGAGAGGTGAAACTGCGGGCAGACCGCCTCAATTTTGGACAGGGCACTTACAAACTCTTCTGTCGCGATGACCGGCTCCAGCGAGCCTAAGCGCAGCCTGGGCAGGCCCGGCACAGCGGCTGCTTTGACAGCGTCGATCAGGGAAGCTCCATCCAGATCCTTGCCGTAGCTGCTCAGGTGGATGCCGGTCAGAATGATTTCCTGATACCCGGCTTGTTGAAGGCGCAAGGCTTCTTCCCTGATGCTTTCCGGGCTTCTGGAGCGGATGCTGCCCCTGACAGAGGGGATGATGCAGTAAGCGCACCAGCGGTCGCAGCCTTCCTGAATCTTCATCACCGCGCGGGTTCGCCCATCCTGATAGCTGATGGACAGGTCCTCAAAGGGGATCTTGGTCACCGCGTCAACCGCCGAAATTTGCGTGTTCTCCCTGATGGCTTCGTTCAGCAGGTCCAGCACCCGCTCCCTGAACTGGTTGCCGATGATCAGCCTCGCCCCCAGGTCCTTGAGTTTTTCAGCGTCCTTTTGCGCAAGGCAACCCGCGGCAACAAGATGGCTGTCCGGCTGCTCTCTGCGCACCCTGTTTAACATCTGCCTGCTTTTTTGCTCGCCCACCGCGGTCACAACGCAGGTCAGGATCACATTCACATCCGCTTTCTCCCCAAAATTGACGGACCTGTACCCGGCGTTTAAAAAAAACTCCTTCATAGCCTGGGCGTCGTACTGGTTGACCTTGCACCCCAAGGTATAAAAAGCGACGGTTTTATTGCTGCTCAAACTCATCATTTCCTGCTAAAAATCATTGTTAAGCGCCAGGATCATGGCGATGGCGGCGATGCCCGCGGTCTCAGTCCTCATGATGCGCGGCCCCAGGGAGAGGGGACAGGCGCCCATCTCCTTTACCTCCGTTTCACTGAGCCCGCCCTCCGGCCCGATGACCAGGGCGATGTCTTGGGCACCCTTGTACACATCCCGCAAGCTTTGGGCTTTTTCCATCTCATAGGGCACCAGCGCCAGCTCATGGGCCTTTAAAAGATGCTGCAGCTGCTTAAAATCAACGGTTTCATCCACCTGCGGTATCATGGTTCTCCCCGATTGCATGGCAGCTTCCCGTGCAATTCTGTTCAGCCGGTCAATGCGCTTGCTGCCTTCGGGCCTGGCGACACACCTTGAAAAAAGAACGGGCACGATTTTGTGAACGCCCAATTCTGTGGACTGCTTGACGATCTGCTCCATTTTGTCGCCCTTGGGCCAGCCCTGATACAGGGTTATCCGGGTTTTGGGTTCGGTGCCGCTTACTTCTTCAAGGATCCGAGCTGCGGCTTCGTCACCGTTTTTCTCAAACTTGGCCAGGTAGCGCCTGCCCTTGAAACTGACATGAAGCGCTTCGCCCTCCTTCAGCCTGAGCGACTTGACCGCGTGGCGGCTGTCCTCATCCGTGAAGCGGGCGATGCCGTTTGTGATGGATTCAGCGAAAAAATCAGGCATCGTTCTTTTTAAACAGCAGTGCAACCCACTCGCCCTGCTCCTTTTCGTCCAAAAGCTCAAACCCGGCCTTGTGGAAGGCCGTCAGCACGTCGTTTTTGCGGTCTTTAATGATGCCGGACGCCAGAAACCCCGCGTTCCTGTCCATCAGGGGCTTGATGGTTTCCTTCAGGCTGATGATGACGTCGGCCAGGATGTTGGCGCAGATAAAATCAAAACGGCCTGAGACATCCTTTGTCAGATCGCCCAATACCACCTGAACATCATCAGAAAGCCCGTTGCGGGCGATGTTCTCGCCTGCTGCCTTCACAGCGACCGGATCAATGTCAACGGCGGTGACACCCTCGGCGCCCAGCAGGCTCAGCGTGATTGCCAGGATGCCCGAGCCCGTCCCGATGTCAAGCGCTTTCCCGCCTTTGAAGTGCGTTTCGATCATTTCCATGCACAGGCGCGTGGTCTCATGCGTGCCGGTTCCAAAGGCCATCCCCGGATCCATGCTGATGACCAGGTCGCCTTCTTCTTTTTGGTAATTCTCCCAGACCGGGCGGATCACAAGCCGCTTTCCCACGCGCATGGGCTTGTAATACTTCTTCCAGTTTTCAGCCCAATCCTCTTCCTTCACGTCCTGGAGGCTGAGTTCCAGTTTGCCAAAACCGGCTTCATTCATCCGGGAAAGCCGCTTGATCGCTTCTTTGGCGCTCAGCACATCCTCTCTTGAAGCGAACCAGGCCTTCACCGTCACCTCTTCCGGCATGTTTTCCGTGATCTCATCCCCGTACAATTCGCCAAACCCGGTTCCGTCATCGCTCTTTGGCACGTCAAGACGATCCAGAATTTGTGTGCCCTTGGCGCCATGTTCGATCAAAACCTCACTCACCGCGTCCGCGAAGCCGGTGGATGTGGTCACGCTTGCTTCAATCCAGTTCATCCTGCCCTCCTTGCTTCATGCAGATTATATCCTTTAAACTATAATTAGAAAAGGCTTCGCGAGCTGCGAAACCTTCAGACTGTCAAAAACCATATTCAGGGAGGTATCGGAGGGTGAAACCCTCTGATAATAATCTGCGGCAGCGACATGCGCGGTGCCGCAGGTTTGGGCTTTAGACCAAACGTTCCGCGAATTTCTGCCGACCGTGAGCATCAGCGAACAGGCAGAAATTCCCGTTCCTCTTAACTCATAGAAGTGTCCGCAGACACTTCTTTGACACGCAAAAGGCTTCGCGAACTGCGAAACCTTGTATGGTTCGGAAAAAACTCACTTGACTTCAGGTTCGGACGATTTTTTCCCTTTGGCATGGCCCAGGTAGGCGTCGCGGACCTTGGGGTCGTTCAGCAGGGTTGCCCCTTCGCCCTCCATCGTGATGCGGCCTGTTTCCAAAACATAGCCATAGTCCGCAGCGCGCAGCGCGGCGTTCGCGTTTTGCTCAATCAGAAGGATGGTGATTCCCTCGTCCCGCAGCCGGTGGATGATGCGGAAAATGTCTTTCACAACCAGCGGCGCAAGCCCCAGGGACGGCTCATCCATCATCAGCAGTTTGGGCCTGGCCATGAGCGCGCGCCCGACGGCCAGCATTTGCTGCTCGCCGCCTGAGAGCGTTCCCGCCATTTGCCAGTGCCTCTCTTTGAGCCTTGGAAAGCGTTCATACACATACTCGATGGAGGCGCTGATCTCATCCGCGTTGGTCCTCAAGTAAGCGCCGATTTTCAGGTTTTCCAGCACGCTCAGGTTTGGAAACACCTTCCTGCCTTCCGGCACCATCACGATGCCTTCGCTGACAATTTTAGAGGTGTCCAGCGAGGTGATCTCGCGCCCGTCAAAATTGATGCTGCCGCCTATTACCGGCACCAGGCCGCTGATGGCGCGCAGGGTGGTGGATTTGCCAGCGCCGTTCGCGCCAATCAAGGTGACGATCTGGCCCTTCCTTACATCAAAGGAAATGCTCTTCAGCGCCTCAATGCCGCCATAGCTTACCTTCAGGTCGGTTACTGTCAACAAACTCATTCTTCATCCACCCCCAGGTAAGCGCTGATCACATCCTGATTCTCCCGGATTTCATCCGGGGAACCGGTCGCGATCAGTTTGCCAAAGTCAATTACATAGATTCTCTCTGAGATATCCATCACCAGATCCATGTGATGCTCGATCAAAAAGACGGTCAGGTTGAAACGGTTCTTGATGTCCACGATGAACTGCCCCAGTTCATGGGTTTCCTGGGGGTTCATGCCTGCGGCCGGTTCGTCCAGCAGCAGCAGCTTGGGCTTGGTCGCGAGCGCTCTTGCGATTTCAAGCCTGCGCTGTTTGCCATAGGGCAGGGAGGTGGCCAATTCATCCTTGCTGTCCTGCAAGCCGACCATCTCCAGCATGGACAGGGCCAGTTCCCGCATCTGACGCTCTTCCTTGTAGTTTAAGCGGAAGGTGGCGGTAAAGGGATTGCTGGTGCGGTGCAGGTGGGTGGCGATCAACACGTTCTCAAACGCCGTCTGGGTCTTGAACAGGCGGATATTCTGGAAGGTTCGCGCGATTCCCATCCGCGTGATCTTGTCAGGGGTCGGCGCCACTTCGTGCTTATACTTGCCCTTGTTTTCCCCGGCATACATGGATTTCATCTTGCCCTGGGGATAGTTGGCGACAATCACCTTCCCCTCAAACTTGACCTGGCCGTTGGTGGGACGGTACATCCCGGTCACGCAGTTAAACGCCGTGGTCTTGCCCGCGCCGTTGGGCCCGATAAGGGCGACAATCTCGCCTTGGTCGATGTGCATGCTCAAATTGTTGACGGCGACAACACCGCCAAACTGCATGGTGATGTCCTGAAGTTCCAGCATTTTCTCAGCCATTTTTCCGCTCCTTCGCTTTTGAGCGCCCTCTGGTCAAAAACCTCAGGTTAAACTCCCGGTCGCCCATGATCCCCCTGCGGTAAAACAGCACCACAGCCATGATGATGACGGAGAAGACCACAACCCTGAATCCCGAGCGCAGCAGCGGCACCTTAAATGTGCCGATGAACAGCTCATTGTCCAGAAAGCGCAGCCACCACTCGCTGGAAGCGATGAAGAGGAAGCTGGCCAGAATGGAGCCTGAGATGGAGCCCATGCCGCCGATGACCACGATCAGCAGAATTTCATAGGTCATGGAGGATTTAAAGGAAGCGGCCTGGATGGATCCCTGATACATGGCCAGGAGCGCTCCGGCAACGCCTGCGAAAAAGGAGGAGATCACAAAGGACAGCTGTTTATGGAAAAACAGGTTGATGCCCATGGCTTCCGCGGCCGTCTCATCATCCCGGATGGCTTTCAGGGCCCGGCCATAGGTTGAATGGATCAGCATCACGATGATAAAAATGCAGAAGGCGACGATCGCGAAGGGAGGGATAATCCCTGTGAAGGTGGGAAAGCGCCGCAGGAGGTTGGATCCGTTGGTGAGCGGCCCCAGGCCCTCATACTGGATAAAGGCGCGGATGATCTCCGCAAACCCCAGGGTCGCGATGGCCAGGTAGTCGCTTTTGAGCCTTAAGACGGGCAGACCCACCAGAAAGGCGAAGACAGCGGCCACAGCGCCGGCAGCCAGGATTCCAAGAGCGGCTGGCAGCGCGAACTGAACGATGCCCCCGTCATAATATTGGTAAACCATGGCCCGGTGTTGAACCGGTATGGTGAGGATCGCGAAGGTATAGGCGCCAACCACCATGAAACCAGCCTGCCCAAGAGAAAACAAGCCTGTAAACCCGTTAAGCAGGTTCATGGATACGGCGATCAGCGCGTAGATGACGCTCTTTTTTAAGATCGTGAACAGCATGGTGGTCGGGGGCAGCGTTTGCTCCAAAACATAAAGCCCCGCAAACATGAGAGCCAGGAGCACAAAGGCGATCATCCAGGATAATTTATTTGTTTTCATCATACCCTCCCCTTACACCTTGTCGATGATCTTTTCACCAAACAAGCCGGTCGGTTTGGCCAAAAGGATAAAGATCAGCAGAGCGAAGGTGAAGGCGTCTGAAAAGGTGGAGTAGCCCAGGGCTTTGATCAGGTTTTCGCTGACGCCGATGATTAAAGCGCCGATCACCGCGCCGGGTATTGATCCGATGCCGCCAAAGACAGCGGCCACAAAGGCCTTCAGCCCGGGCATCGCGCCCACGGTGGGCGTCACGGTGGGATAGTTGCTGAAATACAAAAGCGAGCCCACCGCGGCCAGGAAGGAGCCGATGATGAAGGTGGCGGAAATCACGCTGTTGATCTGGATGCCCATCAGTTTGGCTGTTTCAAAGTCGCGGGAAACCGCGCGCATGGCCATGCCCAGTTTGGTGTGGTGGATCAGCTGCTGCAGCAGGATCACCAGGACAATGGTCAGCACCGGGGTGACCAGGGTGACAATCTTGGTGGTCGTGACCCAAACAACAATGGAGTCAGAAATAAAAGGGATGACCGGGTACTGCTTGGCCAGCCCGCCTGTCACATACCACATCAGGTTTTGAAGCAGGTAGCTCATGCCGATGGCGGAGATCATGATGGACATCCTGGGCGCTTCCCGCAGCGGCTTGTACGCCACCCGCTCAACCGTAAACCCGAGCAGGACTGTCAGGATGATGGTCAGCGGAATGGAGATATACAGGGGCATGGTGGCAGACATGTACACCATAATAAAACCCGCCACGGTGAAAATGTCCCCGTGAGCGAAGTTGATCAGCCTTAGAATGCCGTAGACCATCGTATAGCCAATCGCGATCAGCGCGTATTGCCCGCCAACTGAAAGGCCTGCCAGGATATATGGGAAAAAGCGTTCAAGCCATTCCACGAAACCGCCCCTCCTGTCTCACATGACAGGGGCGCTGCGCTTTGCTTTCGCGCGGCCACGCAGCGCCCCTGTCAAAAAGTGGATCTTTTTTATTCTTCAGTGTCGATGCTGGTTGTGGTGACGAAGATGTAGTCAAGTTTTTCGGTGTCCGCGATCTTGATGTAGGCGATGTCTTTCTTCGCGTCGCCGTTTTCGTCAAACACGATCTTGCCGGTCACGCCTTCATATTCAACCCCGGGCAGCGCGGCCGCGATCTCAGCGGCGGAGCCGGTCTCGGTCTTCTTGATGGCTTCAATGGCTGTCATGTAGGCGTCATAACCAAGGGCGGAAACCGCGGCGATGATGTCATTCCCGCCGTTGTTGGTGAGGTTCTGGGGGCTGGCGTTCAGCCAGGCCTTGAACCCGGTCACAAACTCCTTGGAGATCTCGGTCGCATCCTTGTTGTTTTCATCATAGAAGTCGGAGAAGTACACCTTGGTGTCGGTGTTCTGCACCGCCTGCAGGATAACGGAGGAGGCCCAGGTGTCGCCGGCCACAAAGGGAACTTCCAGCTTCATGCTGGCGGCCTGGCCCAGGAGCAGCGAGGCATACACGGTGGATGAGGGGGAGAAGATGACGCCGGAGCCAAAGTTGGCCGCGTTTTGCAGGTAGGCGGAGAAATCAGAGGTCCCCTCCGGGAAGGTGTCCGCAACCACGGAACCGCCCAGTTTCTCAAAGGCCTTGGTGAAGTAGTTCACCAGACCGGCGCCGTAGTCCTCACCCAGCATGTTGAGGGTGTAAGCGGTGCTGATGCCCAGGTCATTGTAAGCGAAGTTGGCCAGCACATCGCCCTGGAAGTCGTCGGTGTAGCAGATGCGCCAGTACAGGGGAGAGCCCAGCGTCACGGCAGGGTTGGTGCAGGACACGCCGATGGCGGGGATGCCGGCCGCTTCAAAGATGGGGGATCCGGCCATGGAGGCGCCGGAGCCATAGGAGCCCAGCACCACGTTCACGTTGCGGCTCACCAGGGTCTGAGCGGCTGCGGGCGCTTTGTCGGCGGAGGTCTGGTTGTCGACCTCGACGAGTTCGATTTTGTAGAGTTTGCCGTTTAAATCAACGGTGTTGACCAGAGAGTGGGCATAATACATGCCCAGGGTCTCCTGCTTGCCGCCAGGGCCGTTGTCACCCGAGGCAGGCTCAAAAATGCCGATGGTGATGGTGCCTGCGTATTCTTCACCCGTAGCGAACACGGGCAGAACAAGCATCAGTGCCAGGACGATTGCTACCAGTTTTTTCATGAAATATCCCTCCTGTATTTTTGTGCCGCCACAGGCCCTCTGCCTTGGCGGATACTATACTAATTTTACTCTTGATTGCATTAAAATGCAATACCAATGCAAACACAGTACAATTTTGACAAATGACACATGGATTTCCCAAGCCGGGCATCAACATAAGACAACGCGGATAAGCAGGGGAGCTGGTTCTTGGGCTTTAAAACTGCTTCCAGATTGGGCCGTTTACTTTTTCTTTGCAAAAGGCAGGCTTTTGCCGATGATAAAGTAGACCAGCGCCGCCAGATAAATGGCGCACAGCGCAATGGTCAGCATCAGCATGGCGATGGAGTTGGGCGCGATGCCGATCAGCACCAGAATCGGCGCGCCAAAGATGATCGCGGTGCCGCTGCCCACCACCAGTTGGTCGGAAGCCGGGGTCTTGAACTCCGGGTCAATTTGCCTCAGGGGCAGGATGCCGGAGGAAATGGTGCCCGTCAGCATGCCGTACATCGCGATAAAGCTTTCATCCGCGTACCCGGGGGACAGGCGCTGGACGGTCCATTTCAGATAAATGTAAGTAATAATCGCGCCTGCCAGGGACATCAGAACAAAGGGGAGGACCAGCCCTTTCAACTCATAGATATCAATGGAAGCGATGCCGGCGACGATCATCAGGTCAAAGGCCAGGCCGGAAATGCGGTTGAGCAGGTAATTGTTCTGGTATTGCCTTTGCATCACCCCGCTCTTTCTCAGTTTGGAAATGATGGAGCGCGTGCCCATGGCGACCAGGGAGCCGGTGATGAAGTTAAAACCCCAGAACAGCGAAGACAAGGTTTTCCCGGCGCCGGGCGCAACCGAAACGATCAGCCGGGTGATCCCGTCTGTGATCAGGAAGGTCACGAGATAGGCAATCAGGATCAGCGCGATCTGGATGGACAGCCTGTCGATGGATTCAGACAGAGGGACTTCATTGGCTTCCTGAAAGACTTCGGTCACCGTGGAGCCGGATACGATCTTGGTTTCCACCTTCGTGACGCCGCGCTTTTTTAAAACCCTTCTTGTGTACCAGATGCCCACCACGCAGGCGACCAGATAGCCCACCGCGGCCAAGGACAGCCCGAAGGAACGCCCGCCCACAAAACCCAGGGCCTCATAGGTGCTGCCGACGTTGTTTGCCTGGCCCGGGCCCTGGCCAAAAGCCATTGGCAAAAGAATCCCGGATGCTGGAAACAGGGTGGGCATCACCGTAAAGTACAGGGATACCGAGATGATAAGCCCGGCGATGGCCTGCACCAGGTAGGTGGATACGATCAGGGCGCCCGACTGAAAGGCGAACTTGCCTTTCACCTCGGTCTTGGTCGTCCGAAGCGACATGGAAATAAAGCCGATGGCGATGCTGTGGTAGGTGATCATTTCCAGTATTTCAGCGGGAAACTTTAACAGGCCCGTTGAGCGCAGCGCCAGCAGGATAAAGCCGGCCAGGGCCGCCACAGGCATCAGGCTGTTCCTGATAAAGTTCACTTTGCGAGTCAGCACATTGGCCAAAAGCAGCAGAGAGGCGATGATGCCGCCCCAGATAAAAACGTCCCATAGCCCGTGGTTTGCGCTGGTAAAATCCATTTCAGTCACCTGCCTTGATGATTTCGTAAAGATCACGGTATTTCAGCGCGTTCAATCCGGCTGTTTTTCCCGTTTGACAGTACTGTCCGTCCATTGTTGAGAATTGAATCACATTCTTGCGGTAGATTTCAAGCCCCGCGATGTCTTTGATTTTGACAGCAAAATCCCCGATGCTCAAGGTTTCCCTGTCCATCAGCATTTTCCCCTCAGCCTTTGTTCTCATTTTTCCCTGCTCATCCGGCATGAACAAGGTCTGGCGCTCATCAGAGAGCAAAAGCGGGTTTTCTGCGGAAGCCATTTTGGATTTGAGCTGCTCCCTCTGCCAGGACAGCCATTCCCTCAATGTTTTGTGGGGAAAGCCGCCCTCAATAAAGCCAAAATCGGTAAACTCCGCTTCTGTCCCGCATTCGTTGCAGATCACCTGATTTTTCTTGCCATAAATGCTGCTTTGAGCCTCACACACAGGGCAGAGGTAGGCCGCGTGTTCGATCCCTTCCGCTTTCCTGCGGCTTTTGTAGCGAACAGGCATGCTTTCCTGCCTGAGGTAAGCGTCTTCAAAAAGATCTTTTTTCAAAATCGCGTTGACCTCATCCGCGTTTTTGCTTTTTAATTCTTCTTTGGTATAGACATTCACGATCCGGCAGGCGGTTTTCCCCCTGCGCAGCCCTTTTCCCCAGCGCGGCTTCAAAAAATAACCGCCTTCGATCCTGAGGGTCACAAGCCCCGCGTCAACCAGGCCGAACAATTTTCCGATCGCGGGGGAGAAGGGGCCGGTTACCCCGTCAAAGGTCGTGTTTCCCTCAACAAACAGGCAAACGCTGCGGCCATTTTTCAGCCGCCTGAAAATCGCGGATACAGTATGGATGTCTTTGGTGGCCTTGCGTTTGCTGATGCAGCCCAGGCCGTCGATCAGCAGTTTCCTTAACCATCTGTTTTGGAGGAGGCCTTCGCCCACCACAAAACCCAGGGGCTGCCTGATGACCTTGGCCGGATAAAAGAAATCATAGTCGGTCACATGGTTCGCAACAACCATAAAAGGCGGCTGAATAACAGGGCTTTTGTCCGCCTTTGCTTTAAACAAAAAGGTAAAAGCAGGGAGAAGCAAAACCCTCAAAACCCGGTAAAGACCTTCCTGAAACCGCTGATTGCCGCTCTTCTTCATGTTATCCAAACTTCATCATTCTTGTCATGTTTCATCCTATGTTTTCTTTGCGATTATACCCCTGCGATTTGAAACAGGTCAACCATCGCCTGCGCGGCGTTTAATCCGTCCACAGCCGCGGACATGATGCCGCCCGCCCTCCCCGCGCCTTCACCGGCCGGAAAAAGCCCTTTAATGTTTGACTGGAAGGAGCCGTCCCTGAAGGCCTGAATCGGGCAGGAGGAACGGGTCTCCACCCCGGTTATTACCGCGTCCTGCAACAGAAACCCCTTGATTTTCCGGTCAAAAGCGCTCAGCGCTTCTTTTAAGCCTTCTGTTACAAACAAAGGCAGCGCGTCCTTTAAAAGGGCCGGGGTAACGCCCGGGCGGTAACTGGGCCGGACGCTGCCAGGGGATGAGGACAAAACATCTTGCATAAAGTCCCCGGCCAGTTGATAGGGCGCCTTGAAGCCTCCGCCGCCCAGGTCATAAGCCAGGCGTTCAAACTTTTTCTGGTATTCAAACCCGCTCAGCGGGTCGTTGTCCCTGAAGTAATCAGATGTTCTCACCTCGACCAGCAGGGCTGCGTTGGCGTTTTCAAAATCCCGCCTGGAGTTGCTCATGCCGTTGACGCACACCCCGCCTTCCTCGCTGGCTGCCGCCATCACCTTCCCGCCCGGACACATGCAAAAGGAGTAGGCGCCCCGGCCGTCCCGGAGCTTGTGCGCCAGGTGATATTCGGCCGGAGGCAGCAGCGGGTAAGCGGCGCCGTACTGCGCCTCATTGATCAGTTCCTGGGGATGCTCAATGCGCACGCCCATTGAAAAGGGCTTGGGCTTTAATTCCATTCCCTGACGGAACAGGATTTTTTGCGTGTCCCTTGCCGAATGGCCGATCGCCAAGATCACAGCCTTTGTGCCCAGCTCATTTTGTTCGCCGTTTTGAACATAGGACACGCCCTGAACATGCCCGTCTTTGATCATCAGGCCGGTCAGCTTCGCGTTAAACAGCACGCTTCCGCCCAGGCGCTCGATCTCCTGGCGGATCCGGCTGACCACCTTGGGCAGTTTGTCCGTTCCGATGTGCGGCCGCTGCTCATACAGCAGGCTTTCAGGCGCGCCATAGCGAACCAGCAGCTCCAGCACGTCCCTAACCTTGCTGTCCTTGATGCCGGTCGTCAGTTTTCCGTCTGAAAAAGCGCCCGCGCCGCCTTCCCCAAATTGCAGGTTGCTTTCCTCATCCAGGATCCCTTTTGAAGTCAGCAGGTTCACGCTTCGTCCGCGCTCGCTCACAGGCTTGCCGCGCTCTAAAACCACCGGGCGCAGACCGGCCATGGCCAAATACAGCGCCGAAAACAGCCCGCAGGGCCCAAGGCCGACCACCACAGGACGAAAATTCATTTTTGACGCTGCTACGCTGAAAGAAACTTTCGCAGGCGCTCTGCTCACGCCAATTTTCCCATAAACCTGGATCAGCCTGTCCTCATCCGCCTTCAGATCAATGTCAAGGCTGTAGATGACCCGGACGCGGCTTTTGTCCCGCGCGTCGATGCTTTTTCTGCTGACCCTGAAATGATTCACCTGTTCGGGCTTCAGTCTGAGCTTTTTCAATGCCATTTTCAGGGCATCCTGCTCATCCTGCCCGGGCAAAACAGCGAGGTTACTGAAACGTATCAATGAAGAATCCTTTCAACTATCTTTTCATGCTTGTGTTCAGCCAAAACCATCATAAAGGGTTTTTGAATGAATGCAATCCATGGCGTATCAGTTTCCAAGCTCGATGCTGATCTGCGTAAACAGATCCAGCACGTCCTCCAACTTGGTCTTTTGTTTTTCTTCCCCCGCCTTGTCCAGAACGATCCCGCCCTGATGCATCATCACCAGCCTGTCGCCATACTCGATCGCGTAGCGCAGGTTGTGGGTCACCATCAGCGCGGTCAGCTTTTTCTCAGCCACCACTTCCTGGGTCAAATGCATGATCAGATCGCTGGTCTTGGGGTCAAGCGCCGCCGTATGCTCATCCAGGATCAAAAAGTCGATCGGCGTCATCACGCTCATCACCATGGCCAGGGCCTGGCGCTGGCCGCCGGAGAGGGTGCCGCACTTGGCCTCCAGCATGTTCTCAAGCCCCAGGCCAAGCGGCCTTAGCATTTCCTGAAAGCGCTCCTTCTCCTTGCGGTCAACGCCGGGGAGAAGGTTCATTTTCTGATCTTTGTGGCTGGCCAGGGACAGGTTTTCAAGGATGCTCATATTGGCGCAGGTTCCCACGGCGGGGTTTTGGTGGATGCGGCCGATGCGCTTTAATCGCCTAAACTCCGGCATCCTGGTGATGTCCTTCCCGTCGATCAGGATCTGCCCTTTGTCAGGCGTGATGGAGCCGCAAATCAGGTTTAACAGGCTGGTTTTCCCGGAGCCGTTTGATCCGATGATGGATACGAACTGCCCTTCCGGCACCTTCATGCTGAAATCCTCAAACAGGCAAAGTTCCCTGACCGTACCGGGGTTATACACTTTTTTCAGGTGATTGATTTCAAGCATCTTTCTTCGCCTCCTTCCTTTTTAGAAGATCGGCGGAAAGAATGCCGAGGAACAGCAGCGCCGTCACCAGTTTCATGTCGCCGGGCCTTAAGCCCATGGAAATGGCAAAGCTGTAAGCCGCCTTGTAAATGAGGGAGCCGATAATGGCTTTGGTGGTCGCGCGCATCTTCTCTGCCTTTTTAAACAGGTTGACGCCGATGATCACGGAGGCCAGGGCCAAAACCATGGCGCCTGTGCCCATGCTGATGTCAAACAAGCGCTGCTGCTGGCACAGCACAGCGCCGCAGAAGGCCACCAGGCCGTTTGCAATGATCAGGCCCATGATCTTCATGTTCCCGTGATCCCGGGCCAGGGAGGTCACCACGCGCTCGTTGTCGCCTGTCGCGCGCAAAAGCAGGCCAAAACGGGTTTTGAGCAGCCAGTCGATCGTAACCTTTACCAAGACAACCAGAACCAGGGAAATGATCATAACAGACAGCCCGTCCGGCAGCAGGCTGACCACGGCGTTGTTCCGAAACAGGGTCACGCTCTGCCTGGGGATGGACAGGAGGGAACCTCCCCCCGTAATGCGCAGGTTGATGGAATACAGCGCTGTCATCATGATGATGCCTGAGAACAGCGCGCGCACCTTGAGCCTGACATGGATCAGCCCGGTCAACAGGCCTGCGAGCATTCCGCAGAGCATCGCGATCAAGGCTGACAGCACGGGGTCCACCCCCTGAAGGATCAGGGAGGTGCCGACGGCTCCCCCCAGGGGAAAGGAGCCGTCGACCGTCAGATCCGGGAAATCCAGGATCAGGTAGGTGATCATCACACCCATGGCCATCAGGGCATAGATCAGCCCCTGCTCTGTGGTTGCGGGAAGTGAACGGAAGAAGGAGAGGAATGCGTCCGTCATGGTTTGGACAGTCCTTTCTGACAGGATTTACTGCAAGGTGGAAACTTCGCTGATTTTATCCTTCAGGCTTTCAGGCAGCGTCAGCCCCAGGTTGTCCAGCGTTTCCTGGTTGTAGTACAGCGCGAACTCGCTTAAGACCTCAAAGGGAATGCTGTCCGCGGACTCGCCGTTTAAAATGCGCGCCGCGATTGCTCCAGTCTGCTTGCCCAAGAGGATGTAGTCAATGCCCACGGTCGCGACGCAGCCGTTTTTAACCTGCTCGATCTCGCTTCCATACACGGGCAGTTTCTTCTCATCCGTCTGATCCAGCACCAGGTCCAGGTGCTGGACGACCGTGTTGTCCGTGAGCATGCTGATGCAGTCCACCTTCTCAATCAGGCCAGGCAGGGCCAGGGGGATGTCGGCGCCGACTGTGACCGTGCTTTCCACGATCTCAAACCCGTATTCAGCCGCGGCTTCCTTGTACAGCCCGGCCTGCACCTGGCTGTTCACTTCGCCCACTGTGTACAGCAGGCCGATTTTCTTCGCTTCCGGCTGCAGTTCGCGGATCAGCTTCAACTGGTCTTTGACCGGGATCAGGTCGCTGGTGCCGGACGCGTTGCCGTCAAAGGGGCGGTCGGCATAGGCGATGCCGGCTTCAATGGGCGCGGACACGGCGGAGTACACCACCGGGATCTTGCCGTCCGAGGTGTTGACAGCGGTCGTGGCCATGGGGGTCGCGATGGCGCAGATCAGGTCCATGTTGTTGGTCACAAAGCTGGACGCGATCAGGGCTGCGGTTCCCATGTCGCCGTTGGCGTTCTGGAAATCCACTTCAAGGTTTTCGCCTTCCTTGAAGCCTGCTTCAGCAAGGCCCATCAAAAAGCCGTCCCGGCAGTTGTCAAGGGAGGGGTGATTGGCGAATTGCGCGATACCGATTTTAAAGACCTTGGTTTCAGACAGCGCGAACAGGGGGAGGGACAGAACCAGACAAAGGGCGACCAGGATGGATACGATGCGTTTCATTTTGGGTACTCCTTTCGTTTTTGGGTCTTGTTTTCCGGGTTCCTGTCGGCGGGTCTGACAGAAAAACCGCCTCAAGCAATTCGCTTGAGGCGGTGTAATCCGCGGTACCACTCAACTTGGCCAAAGGCCCACTCACTCCATATGCCGACACATATGACACCATGATAACGGGTGTGTATCCCGTCTGTTCCTACTGGCCTTAAGCTTTCGGACAGCCCTCAGAAGTCCATTCGCCGGTCGCCCTGCACCGCTTTTCACCAAACCGCGGCTCTCTTTGTTGAGGCACCTCCGGGTACTCGTCTCCCTCACAGGTTTGACAGCATCATAATTTCTGCCTGCGCGTTTGTCAAGTATTTTTTGTGTATCATACTGAACTCCATCACAAATGCTTTGATGAGCCGGATCTTTTGCGCCTCTTCACTTGCGCTTGCATATTTTTAAGGCTGGCTCAAAGATTTTTCTTTTATGACAAGGCGACAAGGCGTGCTGCTCAGCCGCATTGCCCTTGAGGCGCTTCTGACGGCGCTTCCGTTTGCTCTGATTTTTCCGCGTTGGCCTTGGTCTGGCTGAGGAAACCCGACCGAATGAACTTCATCACCTCGTCCACCACATACTCCAGGTCGGCGTTTTTGTCGAAGAACACATATTTAAGCCCGATGAAGTTGGAGATGCCCATCAGCGCGTAGGCCAGCACCGTGGTGTCCATCTCTGTTATCTGATCACTTGCTTTTTCAAGCTGCGCGGCGTACCGCTTGGCAAAAGTCTCGTAATATTCAACAAACAGTTCTTTGTTGATGTAAAGGGACTCCCAGATGATGTTGTACATGTGAGGGCGCTTCTTTACCTGCTTTAAGAAGGACAAAAGCCCGGCGCGCTCAATCTGAAGCCGGTCCGTCAGCCCTGCTGTTGCTTCTGCAATGCCCTGCCTGATTTCATGGCCATAGGTGTTCAGGAGGCTGACATACAGGCTGTATTTATCCGCAAAATAGATATAAATGGTGCCAGGCGCTATCTTTGCGGCGGTGGCGATGTCGTTGATGGTGGTGTTGTAATACCCCCGTTTTCCGAACTCTTTCTCCGCGGACTTGATGATGCGGTTCATGGTGGCTTTTCCGCGGCTGGTTTTCGGTTGCATCGTTGTTCTTCCTTTCAAAGGTATTTCAGGTGGCAGGATGCCGGCTGGCGCTGGTCAATGTTTGTGTGATAAAGCTGTTTTTCAGCATTTGTCCGTCCGGATTGCTGATAAACAGGGTTTAAGCAAGGCTTGTCTGCCGGAATTAGCGCTCATCCTGCCCTCTATCATATCATAATTTTGCTTCTTTTACGTTTATTTTACTTAGCAAGTAGGACAATATCATCCGCTTGGTCAAGCGATGCTTTCTTCAACAGGCATGAATAATATCCCGTCCTGCCGGGTTTTTGCGGGACGGGAGTGATTTTGAAAGCATCGCTGACAGCATTAAACGGCAAACAATTGTCCGTTCATTAGATAACCGTCAGGGCTTCCTGGTGGTTGATAAAGCCCATCATGACGCTGGCGAACAGGTCAGGCCGCTCATAAAAGGCGGCATGCCCGGTTTTGGGCAGAAGCACGTGCATCGCGTCCTTGATGTGTTCCCTCAGCAGCACCTGTTCTTCAAGGGGGGTGATGTGGTCCTGATCAGAGGAGATGATCAGAACCGGACAGTTGATTTCAGAAAGCCTGTCAACAACGTTGTGGCTCTCAGCGGATCTGGTCAGCCTAACCATTCTGTCAAGAAAGTCCTTGCTTTTGAAGGCGCCCTGCGTCAGCACCTGTTTCCGGTTTTGCATCCAGTCCGCTTTGCGGTCATAAAAATCCGGGCTGTAGATGACAGGGATGGTGGTGGAATAGTAGGCCAGGGGGTCTGATACCGACAGATTCCAGGCTTCTCCAATTTCCTTCAGCCAGGCATTTGTGCGGGCCACCGTGTTTGCGAGCACCATCTTGCTTACCCTGTTGGGGTATTTGACGGCCAGGTTCAGCGCCACTTCCCCGCCATAACTGGTGCCAAACACAGCGGCGGATGAGATTTCCAGGTGTTCCATCAGCGCGTTGAGCATGTCCGCCTGAAGCGGCAGCTCAAAATCCCCGCTCATGGGCTCTGATTGCCCCTGATCCAAAAGATCGACCAGAACAAGCTGGTTCCCGCCGTTTTGGAAGGCGTTCAGGAAGGGCGTCCAGGACTTGGTGGACATCATGATGCCGTTGAGCAGCATCAGCGGCCGTCCCTCCCCGATGACCTCATAGTAAACCTGCTTGTTTTGAAAGCTGAAGGTACTCATGATTTTGTAATCAGGCCGATTTCGATGGCCTGCCGCCTGAGCTCATCCCGGAACTTGGGGTGGGCAATGCTGATCAGCAATTCAACGCGCTCCTTGATGTTGGTTCCTCTCAGGTGGACAACGCCGTATTCGGTCACCACATAGTCCACGTCGTTCCGGGACAGGGACACGGCCGCCCCGGCCTTCAGCTGGGGAACGATCTTGGAGATCTCTTCTTTTTCGCCTGTTGCTTTGTTGGTCACCATGGTGGTGGAATACAGGCAGATAAAGCTGCGTCCGTTCTTTGATTTTTGCGCGCCTGTCGCCGTGTCTGTCTGCCCGCCTGTGCCGGAAAACTGGGTTGAGCCGATGGATTCGCTGGCGCACTGGCCGGTCAGGTCAATTTCCATGGTGGAATTGATGGACACCATGTTGTCGTTCTGGCTGATGACATACGGGTCATTGGTGTAGCTGCCTGCCAGCACCTCAACCATCGGGTTGTCGTCCGCAAACTCATACAGCTCTTTTGAACCCATGATGAAGGTGCATACCATCTTGCCCGGCTGCAGCTGCTTTTTGCGCCCTGTGATCACGCCGGCCTTGGCCAATTTCATCATGTTGGTGGTCAGCATCTCGGTGTGGATGCCCAGGTCCTTGCGGTCATACAGCGCGTCCGCGATGGCGTTTGGCATGCCGCCGATACCAAGCTGGATGCAGTCGCCGTCCTTGATATAAGGAGCGACCAGGTTGCCGATGATGCGGTCTTTTTCGCTTGGCTCCACATCCGGGAGCGCAGGGCAGGGATAATCCGCTTCAATCAGATAGCTTACCTCGCTGACCCTGACAAAGGCGTCCCCAAAAGTGCGCGGGTAATTCGGATTGATCTCAAGGATGACGGTGTCTGCTTCCTTGATCATCTGCATCTCATAGGTGTTGGAGGTGGACAGGCTGATGTTGCCGTGCTTGTCGGGCATGGAAGCTGCGCCCACATAGATGTTGGGTTTTCTGTGAGCCAGGCGCTTGGTCGCCGCGAAATGCAGGCAGTTGGGCACAAAGGAGGTGTTGCCGTTCTTGTGTGCTCTGCGTGTTGAAGGGCTGTAAAACCAGCTGTCGTGCTGAAATACGTTTGCATACTTGGCGTCGCTGAACACCGGATAGTCGTTCATCGGCAGACAGGTGGAGATGACAACATCTTTAAGCCTGTCCGCTGCCGTATGCAGGTGGCTGAAAAAGGCATGTGCTGTGGAACAGCCCAGGCCTGTGACGATGTAGTCCCCGGGCTTTACCAAGTCGACCGCTTGCTGAACCGAGATGAGTTTTTCTTTGTAATCCATTTTTGTTCCTTTCTGGGCTTAAACAGCTCCTTGCCCGCTATTGCCTCATGCAGCCGCGGCGGGCATGTTGGCTTCATACAGAAGGGGGAGGAAGCCCGAGAGCTCCCTCCCCGGGTGCCAGTATCAGGTTATGCTAAGTGCGATAGCGTTAATTGCCCAGCAGCTCGTTGATGGAGCGCATGTTGTCAACAGTGATGAAGGCCTTGGCAATGTCGGTCCAATTCTTGTCGTACTTGGCAAACGCCATGGCGTTCAGACCAATGCGGGAACCGTCGGCATAGTCAACACCGCTGGAGATCGGCACGTGGATGGGCTCAGATTCCATGGCCTCCAGCAGCGCTTCGCGGGTAATTTCTTTATCGGCCAGACGATCCATGCCTGTCATGAACACATGCAGCGCGATGAAGGAACTCATGGCATAGGCAGCGCCGCCGCCCATCAGGGCATCGGCCAGATCCTGGGTGATGTAGCCCTTCTCCAGGCCCCAGGCCACGATCTTGGCAAACTCTTCCAGTTCGGCTTTCTGCTGTTCAGTCTGGGCTTCGGGATCGATGATGACCCAGGCGCCGCCGTAAATGTCGCTGGTGTCCGCCTCATTGGCGTACTCCTTGGGCACATAGGTCTCGGCCACGTTGACGTAGGACACGATCACCGGGATGCCGCGGGTCTTTGGGTTCTGCTGCATGGCGGTGTAGATCGGCGGATAGACGGACTGCAGGCCGCCAATGATGACCACATCGACGCCTTCCATTGCTGCAACGGCGGTGGCCAGTTCGTCGGTGGACTGGGTGTTGGCCATCTGGTACACGATTTCGGGCTTTTCGCCGGTCAGCATGTTGTACTGCAGCTCAGCGCCCTGGTAGATGTTGGTGCCGGAGTCATCAGCAGAGTAGATAACGCCGATCTTCTTCACGGCTTCCACGCCGCTGTCCTTGATGGCGGGCAGGTTCAGGGCGCGCAGCAGCATGATGCGGCCTTCAGTCACATAGATGGGCTGCACCGGGAAGGTGTAGCGCTCGTTGCCTTCAGCCTTCAGGTACATCTGGGTGGCAGCGCCGGTGCCCCAGTAGATGGACGGCACGCCGGCTTCAATGATGTCATTCTGGGAGGCAACCAGCACCCAGGTGCCCAGGTTGCCGACCATGGCGAACACGCGGTCGTCGTTGATCAGCTGGTTGACAAAAATCTGGCCGTTCTGCGCGTTGCCGCCATCGTCATAGGACTTGTGATCCAGGTAGTAGCCAACGCCGTCGGCGTCCTTGGCGATGCCGCCCATTTCTTCGTTGATGTAGCGGACAAAGAGCTTGTAGAACTGGCTGTAGGGGATGCCGACTGCGGCGACGGCGCCGGTTTCACACATGACCGAGCCGATTTTTACAGTGCCCCTAAACTTGACGCCGTCTTTTTCGACGGGGTTGGTGTCCACGCCGGTCTCGGCAAAAGCCAGAGCAGTCATGGACAGCAACATGGTGAGGACCAGGACCAGGGAAAGGATTTTTTTCATGTTGTTTCTCCTTGAGGTGTCACCTCGTGTATTTATTAAACGCGGTTGGCGCCGCGCCCAATACGGTGGTATGCGGTTGGTCAGGCTTTCTTTCCGCCCAGGTAGGCTTCTACCAGGGCGTCGTTGTGGATGAGCTCCTCGGCAGGTCCCTCCATGGACACCCGGCCCAACTCCAGCACATAGGCGTAGTCGGCAATCTTTAAGGTCTGGAAGGCATTCTGCTCAACAATCAGGATGGTATTGCCCGCTTCTTTTAACCGCTGGATGATCAAAAAGATATCACGGATGATCAGGGGCGCCAGCCCCAGGGAGGGCTCGTCCAGCAGCAGCACCGAGGGCGAGGCCATCAAGGCGCGGCCGATGGCCAGCATCTGCTGTTCGCCGCCGGACAGGGTGTTGGCTTGCTGTTTGCGGCGCTCCTTCAAAATGGGAAAGAGGGAAAAAACTTTGTCAAGGTTGTCCTGAACCCGGCTGGCCTTGCTCTGTCCATTGACGCTTTTCAGGCCATAGCTGCCCACCAGCAAGTTTTCCTCCGTGGTCAGCCCCTGCAGGATCAGGCGCCCTTCGGGGGACTGGATGACGCCCATTCCGGCAATTTTGTGGGGGTACATGCCCCGCAGTTCCGTGCTGCCGTCCAGCATGATGCTGCCCCGCCTGGGCTTGACAACGCCGGAGATGGTGCGCAGCAGCGTGGACTTCCCTGCGCCGTTGGCGCCCAGAATGGCCACAATGCTGCCCTTGTCAACTGAGAGGTTGACATCCTGGAGGGCGTCAATGGCGCCGTAGGATACGCTCAGATCCTTGACTTCCAGCATCCGTGCCATCACACACCCTCCCCTTCAGCAACGTCGTTCATGCCCAGATAAGCTTCCTGCACCGCTTTGTCCTGCTGGATTTCGCTGGGGGTTCCGTATGCCAGCTTTTTGCCAAAGGATATCGCGCAAATGTGGTCGCACAGGTTCATCACCAGCCCCATGTCATGCTCGACCAGGAAGATGGTCACGTCAAAGTCCCGCTGGATATCGTGGATCAGCTGCGTCAGTTCCAGCGTTTCCTGGTCGTTGAGGCCGGCGGCTGGCTCATCCAGGATAATCAGGTTGGCGCCGACCATTAAAGTGCGGGCAAGCTCGACGCGCTTGAGCACGCCATAGGGTTGTCCCACCGGGGGCACATCCTTCAGCGGGGTCAAGCCGCAATACTCCAGCACCTGCAGCGCGCGTTCCCGCAGCCTTTGTTCTTCTTCCTTGACCTTGGGGGTGTTAAAAGCTTCCTGCAACAGGTTGCAGCGGTACTGATGGTGGGCTGCAACCAGCAGGTTTTCCAAAATGCTGAGTTCACCAATGACTTCCACGTTCTGGAAGGTGCGGACAATGCCCTTGCTGATGATCTCGTGCACTTGAAAATGGTTGAGGGACAGCACCTGTCCGGACCTGTGACGGTAGAGGATCTCACCGCCTGTTGATTTATAGAACTGCGTGATGCAGTTGAACACCGTGGTCTTGCCCGCGCCGTTAGGGCCGATGAGGCCGAAGATCTCGCCGCGTTTGACATCAAAGGACAGTTCTGACACAGCGCGCAGGCCGCCAAACTGCATGCTGAGGTTGTTGAGACGCAGAATCACATCATCCGGCAAACTGTCCTTGGGGGCCTGTCCATGGCCGGACGATGAATCTGCCTTGGATTTGGACAGCAGCGCGCTCAGGTTCTTGGCCATCTCTGCCCGCATCTGGCTGATTTCAGCCATTTTGGGCGCGGATTGGGTTATCTCATGTTCAGCGGAAGATGCAAATTCATCCGCGATCGCTGCGGGCACTTTCTTCTTTGAAAGAGACTGCTTGACGCTGACCAGAAGCTGCACAAGGCCGCCCGGATAGAACATAACGATCAGAATGATGATGGCGCCGATGATCACATTGATCAGCCAGGCGTTCTCGTTGAGGAAGTTGATGTTCTGAAACAGGATGGGGGTCATGCCAAACACGATGAAACTGCCGACAAAAGTGCCAAGCAGGCTGCGGCTGCCGCCAATGAGAACGGCTGCCAAAATGTTCAGGGACAGCATGATGGTGTAGTTGGTGGGCAGTGTGGAGCGGTTATAGCTCATGAACAGCACGCCTGCAAACACCGCGTAGGCAGTCGATAACAGGAAAGCCAGCAGCCTGTATTTCAGCAGGCTGATGCCCATGGCCTGGGCGGCGGAACTGGAGTTTTTCATGGCCAGCATGGCTCGCCCTGTCTTGGATTTGCCCATGTTGTAGGTCAGCATCATCAAGGCGACCATTATCACGACCAGCAACATATAGAAGGCCCGCTTGCTGTCCCCGCTGCTCATGCCCAGGGTGCGCTGGAAGATGGGGTACACATTGATTCTGGCGCCGTTGGGGCCGCCGGTTACCGGCATCCAGCTGTTGAAAAGCTGGTAAAACACCTCGCTGATGCCCAGGGTGACAATGGCCAGGAAAATGCCTTCAATGCGCAGCGAGATGAACCCGACAGCCAAGCCCATCAAGAGGGAGACTGCCAAGGCAAGAACCATAACCAGCAGATAGGGGATGCCGGGCATTCCTTCCTTCAGGAAGTAGGCGACAAAGTAGGCGCCCAGGCCTACAAAGCCCGCGGTACCCAGACTCGCCAGCCCTGCGTATCCCAGCAAAAAGGAAAAGCCGAAACCGACGATGGCGTAAATGATGACAGTCGCAAACCCGTTGATCACTGAGGTTTTGGGCCAAAGACCATCGGTTGCAATCGCGATCACCTGCAGGGCGATCAGAAACACGCCCAGCAAAATGAAGCTTGTAAAGGGGTGGCGGAAAATGCTGCGCCGTTTGGGCAAGGTTGCCTGTTGTACGGTGTTTCGCATGTCAGACCTTCTTTATGATTTTCTTGCCCAACAGGCCGTTGGGGAAGATGAGGATGAGAATCAGTACTACAACAAAAGTGGTCAGGTTTTGCCAGATACCGGCCTGGGGACCCATCAGTTTGGGGTTGCCGGCGAAGCTGTATACCAGGGGAATGATGACCGCGCCCAGAATGGGGGCAGGAAAACTGGAAAACCCTCCCAGCACGCAGGCCAGAAACGCAAACACCTGGGCGTTGCTCATCAGGTTGACGTTGAGCACGGTGCCAATGCCGGTAAAGAATGCGCCCACCACGCCCAGCGCGCCGGCCAGTCCCCAGGAAAAGGCGTTGATCAGGCGGGTGTTGATGCCCATCATCTGCGCGACCGTTTCATTGGCTGCTGTGGCACGAACGCCCAGGCCCCACTTGGTGTATTTGAGCGCCGCAAACACGGCAGCCAGCAATACCACAGCCAGAGCAAAGGCCCAGAGGCCGTTTTCGGTGATGTTCAGCGGGATATCAAACAAGCTGAACTCCAGGATGTTTGTGGAGATGCCCTTGCCGGGTTGGTTGTTCAGCGTGATCTTGCTGAAAATCTTGGGAATCAGGTTCACCAGGATCATCATCACGCCCATGGTGATCATCTGCTTCCCGGCAGGGGTGATGTTGCGTGCCCGCCTGATCAGGCCAACGTCCACCAGCAACCCCAGGACAAAGCCTGCGATCATGCCCAGTATCAGGCAGATCCAGATGGACAGCGCAGTCCACTGCAGGGCAGCCCATGTAACAACAAACGCGCCAAATGTGGCAATCAGACCCTGGGCGAAGTTCGTTGTGGCGGTGGTGCGGAAAATCAGCACGATGCCCATGGTCACCAGGGCGTAGCGGCCGATCATCGGCAGGCTGTTGATGATGGTTTGCAGGATGTCCTGTATGCTCATGCGCCTTGTGGCCCCCATTTGATGATGTTGGCGGCCCATACGTAGCCAATGCCGGCCGCGAGCATGCAGACAACCGAGCCGTCCTTGACCTTGCCCTGCTGAAGCGCCAGGTGCAGGGAGAGGATCTGGTCAATCTGGCCGATGTGGCCGTAGTCTTCCAGGTAGATTGTCTGATCTTCATTCAGCCCCAGATCCCTGAGCATTCCCAGGTGGCCTGAGCGCTTGATGTGCAAGATGGCCAGATAATCAAGGTCCTTGAGGGTCAGGCCTGACTTGTCAAGCGATTTTTCAATGCAGGTGACCCAGTTGGCGGCGGACACCTCATTGAGGCGGTCCTTCATCTTCTGCGGTTCAAACAGCCTGAGGGAGGTGCGGGCCTCTTCCAGGTTTTCATGGGTGATGGGTTCAGCCGTGCCGCCGATCTGAACGCCGGCTGTGCGGGCGAGGGAACCGTCTGAAATGATGTGGCTGCCAAGGAGCAGGTTTTTGCCGCAGTTCTTTTGAAGCAGAATCGCGCCGCCGCCCGCTCCGAGGTTGTACATCATGGACATGTTTTTGTCCGTGTAATTCAGGTAGTCGCAGTTGCGGTAGCCGCCGACAACCATGACCGTGTTGATCTCCTCGTCTGCAAGCAGCATATCCTTTGCGATCTTCATTGCAGATACAGTGGTGCAGCAGCGGTTCTGCACGTCAATTCCCCAGGCGTTGACCGCGCCGATTCTGTCCTGGATATAAAGGGCGGAGGTGGTCAGCGGGTATTCCTTCCATTCTTCGCCAATGCACAGGATGACGTCAATGTCCTTGGGATCCACCCCGGTGTTTTTCAAGCAGTCAAGAGCCGCAAGGGCGCCCATTTCCTGGGTGCCGTCCTTCATGTTGTCAAGGGGCATTACTTTTTCCCGGATGCCCAGCTTTTCATAGATAGCGGTCTCGCTCCATACGCCCTTAGTCTCCTGGGCGACCTGAGCGGATGTCATCCTGCCCTCCGGCAGATAGATGCCGGTGCCGATGATGCCGACGTGATTCTTTGTCATAAAATCCTCCTTTTTCTGGCTTACAGGCGCATGCCGCCGTTGACCTGAAGCACCTGCCCGGTGATGTAGCTGGCCTCGTCGCTGGCCAGGAAGAGGGCGGCATTGGCGATTTCGATGGGCTGGCCCAGACGGCCCAGCATGGTCATGGATGCAAACTTGTCCAGCAGATCCTGCGGGACGGTCTTCAGAATATCGGTCATGGTGTAGCCGGGGGCGATGGCGTTGACGCGCACATTGCCGCCCTTCAAGGCGAATTCCTTGGCCCAGGTCTTGGTCAGCCCGATGATGCCGGCCTTGGTGGCGGCGTAGTTTGCCTGGCCGATGTTGCCAAACACGCCCACGACGCTGGAAATGGAAATGATAGAGCCGCCTCCCTGCTGCTGCATCAGGGGGCCGACATAGCGGGTCAGGTTAAACACGCCCTTTAAGTTCACCGCGATGACCGCGTCCCACTGCTCGTCGGTCATCTTGCGGGTCATGGCGTCCTTGGTAATGCCCGCGTTGTTCACCAGCACGTCGATGCGTCCGTATTTTTCCTTGGCGTAATTGGTCAGCGCCTCGCAGGCTGCGGCGTCTGTGACGTTAAGCTGGTAGTATTCAACGTTCTCGTTTTCATAGCTCAGCGGAATCATGTCCGCCGCGATCACTTTCGCGCCTTCCTTTGCGAACAGCTGGGCCATTTCCCCGCCCAATCCCTTGGCGCCGCCGGTAACAATCGCGATTTTTCCTTCAAGCCTCATTTTTTTCAACCTCTTTCTTTTTTGTATTATATGATGATTAAAGCAGTTTCACAATAACTGCTGTGCCCATTCCCCCGCCGATGCAAAGGCTGGCGAGGCCGATCTTGCGGTTGGTGCGTTTCAGCGCGTACAGGAGCGTGACAAGGATCCTGTTTCCAGAGGCGCCGACAGGGTGCCCAAGCGCGATCGCCCCGCCAAACAGGTTGGTCTTGTTCAGGATGGCTTCTTCGCTCATGCCGTGTTCCTTGCTCAATTCGTGTACTACGCCCAGAGATTGGGCGGCGAAGGCTTCGTTCAACTCGATCAGTTCCATCTCGTCCAGCTTCATATCGGCTTGTTTCAGGGCCTTCCTGATGGCAGGCACCGGGCCCAGGCCCATCACGCTGGGATCAACGCCGCCCTGACCCAGGCCGATGATTTCAGCGATGGGCGTCAGGTTGTGTTCCTTCACCGCTTTTTCGCTCACCAGCACCACGAAGGAAGCGCCGTCGTTGATGCCGGAGGAGCTGCCTGCTGTTACAGTGCCGTCCTTTTTAAAGGCCGGGCGCAGTTTGGCCAGTTTTTCGGGGCTGGTGGTGCGGTTGGGATATTCATCCTTGTTAAAGGTCGCTATTTCCCGGCCAATTTTGACGGTCAGGGGCACGATTTCCTCATCAAACGCGCCTTCATCAACCGCTTTGATCGCCTTTTGCTGGGAGGCATAGGAGAATTCATCCTGCTGCTCGCGGGTGATGCCGTAGCGGGAGGCGATGTTTTCCGCGGTAATGCCCATGTGGATGTTCTCAAAGGCGTCGGTCAGCGCGTCTTTGATTAAATGGTCTTCCACCTGATAAGCGCCCATCTTGATGCCCTTGCGGGTTTCTTTGGGCAGGAGGTAGGGGGCGGCGGACATGTTTTCAACACCGCCCGCAACAACAATATCGGCGTCGCCTGTCTTGATGGAGGCCACGCCGTTTAAAACTGCTTTCATGCCGGAACCGCAGACCATGTTCAGCGTATAGGCGCAAACCTCAATCGGGATGCCCGCCTTCACGGCGATCTGGCGACCTGCGTTTTGGCCCAGGTTTGCGGACAGGATGTTGCCGCAAATCAGCTCGTCTACGTTTTCCGGGGCGATTCCCGCGTCCTTTAGAACCGCCTTGACGACTTCCGTGCCCATTTCCACTGCGCCCGTTCCCGCCAGGGAACCCAAAAATGAACCGATGGCCGTTCTCCTGGCCGCTGCGATGTACACCTTGCTCATGTCTTTCTCCTTTAGTCTGTCTTGCCGGATTTCTTCTTTTGCAAATATGAAAGATGATTCATGTTTCAATTACTGTTTACCTTATTTTCTGCAGGAAATAAATATATAAAATGGGAAACTTTTTATACATCATCAATTTCGCCCTGGCGGGCAAAAGTTGTCCCGGCTGTGATGATTGAATATGTCCGGCTTTGAAACATAAACCTCAGCCGCACGCTGCATTGATATATTAGCGCGTTTATCAATTAAAAAATGAAATTTTCTTTAAAAAGATGGTCAAAACAAGATAAATTATTTTTTACAGGATATTCATAAAATCCCTTTGACACTTCCGCAAAAATCCCCTTATACTTGAACCAGCATATTTTAAATATTGAACGGAGGTCACTTGTAATGAAAGAAAAAACAATGATTCAAACCGACAGAAGGCTCACCGCCCTGTACCGCTTTCCAAATCCCGGCAAGCCCAAACTGATGCTGATTCACGGCAACGCCTCCTCTTCCGCCTTCTTTTTCCCGGTCATAGAGAAGCTGGCAGAGCATTTTGACATTGCCGCCCCTGATTTAAACGGCTTTGGCGATACGGAGTCCAGCCCTGTTCACTCGCCAACAGCGCTTCACGACTGGGCGGAGGACATCGACGCCCTGGCCGAAAAACTGGGGTTTGAGCGATTTGCCCTGCTGGGCTGGTCCCTGGGCGGCGGCGTTGTGATGCGCTATGCCATCAATCACCCGGATAAGCTCACCCATTTGATTTTGCTTTCGCCCATGTCGCCCTACGGTTTTGGCGGCACCCGCGCGGACGGCACGCCTTACGATGAAAAGGGCTGGGGTTCTCCCGGCGGTTTTGCCAACCCGGCATTCATTGAGAAGTTAAAGGAGCAGGACAGGGGAGAGGATCCCATGGCGGCGCGCGGGGTGCTTGAAAAATCTCTGTTCGCAAACGGCTGGCCCTTTGACAAGGCATACCAGGATCTCTTTGTGGATGAGCTGCTCAAAATCCGCCTTGGTGAAGATTACTATCCCGGGGACTATGTCCCGCAGGCTGCCTTCCCGTATGTTTTGCCGGGAACGCGCGGCATCTCAAACGCTTTGGCGCCGCAGTATGCAAATGTTTCGGCCATTGCTGAGATTAGCCCCAAAGTGCCCATTCTCTGGATTCGGGGCGACAAGGACACCCTGGTTTCAGACCAGTCCTATTCCGACCTGGCCACCCTGGGTATGTTAAACATCATCCCCGGGTATCCGGGCGCGGAGGTTTTCCCGCCCCAGCCCATGGTCGCCCAAACCAGGAACGTGCTTGAAAAATATCGTGAAAACGGCGGCCGGTTTGAGGAAAAGGTTTTTGAGAACTGTGCCCATGCGAGCCATTTGGAAAAACCGGACGACTTTGTTGAGGAAATGAAAGCCTTTATCGGCGTTTGATGAGAAATTTCATTTGATAGAGCCCATTCTCTACCAATAGAGAAGTCAAACAAGCCTTACCCCCAGGCTGCCAAAGAACCCAGTTTTGCTTGCGCTTAACAAAGCTCTTTGACAGCCTGGCATTTTTGCCAAGGCGGTTTCATTGATTTTTCATCGAAAAGATAAAAGACAACTGCTGATATTTTAGTTTTACAGCAAAAAGCCCTTTTTTGATCAAAACGGAGCAAATCACCGAACAATCAGCAGCTCAAGCAAAATCAAATCCGGCACGCAAAATTTAAGCATGATTTGGGGTTGCAAACGCCCCTTCTCTGGATTATAATCAACATGAAACATGATTCACCTTTTAGGAATTTATGATGCTTGATTCACTGACAGATATGGATTGAAAGGTACGGGAATACCAAGGGAAAAGTGCGGAGCGTTTCATGTCAGAACCTGAGCGGATGGCCATGGTTTTGAATGATTAAAATAAATAGCAAGTCGCAGAAAGAAGGATGCAGGAGAATGGCACAAACAGGAATTACATTTGACGAGATTCAGATCGGCCAGGAGGCAAGCTTTACCAAGACGATCACTGAAACGGACGTGGTCATGTTCGCCGGGATCAGCGGCGACCTGAACCCCGCGCACACCGATGAAGTCAGCGCGTCTGCCAGCCCCTTTGGAGGGCGGATCGCGCACGGCGCGCTGGTCGCTTCTTTGATTTCAACGGTTCTGGGCATGCATTTGCCCGGCCCCGGTACCATCTACCTAAAGCAGGAGTCCTCCTTTTTGAAGCCCGTCCGCATCGGCGACACGGTGACCGCCACCTGCAAGGTGATTGAGAAGACTGAAAAGAAACGCGTGATTTTTGAAACCGTTTGCACCAATCAGCAGGGAGAAACTGTTATTTCCGGTCAGGCCACCGTGCTTTGCCCAAGAAAATAGGAGGAACGAAGATGGATTTTCAACTATCCCCGCAGCACGCGGCGCTGCAGAAGATGTTTCGCCGCTTTGCCCAGCAGGAGGTAAAGCCCCTCGCTGCCGAGATTGATGAGATGGAGCGCTTCCCTGAGGAAAGCGTCCGCAAGATGTCGGCAATGAAAATGATGGGCATCCCGATCAGCAAAAAATACGGCGGCGCCGGGGCGGACAATCTCGCCTATATCCTGGCGGTGGAGGAGCTTTCCAAGGTTTGCGCCACCACCGGCGTGGTGCTTTCCGCCCATACTTCGCTGTGCGAATCGCCCATTGAAGCCTTTGGCACCGACGCCCAGAAGGAAAAATACCTGCCCCCGCTGTGCCTGGGGGAAAAGATCGGCGCTTTTGCGTTGACCGAGCCAAACGCGGGCACAGACGCGGCCACCCAGCAGAGCTATGCCAAGAAAGAGGCGGATCATTACCTGCTCAACGGCTCCAAGATCTTTATCACCAATGCCGGGGTCGCGGATATTTTCGTCATTTTTGCCATGACATCCCCGGAATTGGGCACGCGGGGCATTTCCGCGTTTATCCTGGAAAAGGGCATGCCGGGCTTCTCCATTGGTTTGCAGGAAAAAAAGATGGGCATCCGCGGGTCTTCCACCTGCGAGCTGATTTTTGAGAACGTGAAAGTTCCTTTTGAAAACCTGCTTGGCGCGGAAGGCAAGGGCTTTTCCATTGCCATGAAAACGCTGGATGGCGGCCGCATCGGCATCGGCGCACAGGCTCTGGGCATCGCTCAGGGGGCCATTGACGAAGCGGTGGCCTATGTGAAGCAGCGCAAGCAATTTGGCAAGCCCATTGCGAAATTCCAAAATACCCAGTTCGTCCTGGCTGATATGCAAACCCGGGTGGACGCGGCCCGCTTGCTGGTCTATCGCGCTGCCTGCGCCAAAGACGCGGGCCAAACCTACTCTTATGAGGCTGCGATGGCAAAGCTGTTTGCTTCTGAAACCGCCATGGACGTCACGACCAAAGCGGTCCAGCTCTTTGGCGGCTATGGCTACACCAGGGATTACCCGGTAGAGCGGATGATGCGCGACGCAAAGATCACCGAGATTTACGAAGGCACCTCCGAAGTGCAGCGTATGGTGATTTCTGGCAACATGTTGAAATAGGAGAGAGATATGAACATTATTGTCCTGGTAAAACAGGTTCCCGATACAACGGAGATGAGCGTGGACAAGGAAACGGGCACCTTGATCCGCGCAGGAGTACCCACCATCTGCAACCCGGACGACCTTGCGGCAGTGGAAGAGGCGCTTAAGCTGAAAGACCGGTATGGCGCGCATGTCCGGGTGCTGAGCATGGGGCCCCAGCAGGCGGAGCCGATGCTCAAGGAGCTGCGCGGCATGGGCGTGGACGAGGCGACGCTCATCAGCGACCGGGCGTTTGCAGGGTCAGACACCTGGGCCACCTCCAACACCCTGGCCAAGGCGATTGCGCTGTATCCCTATGATTTAATCATTGCCGGCCGCCAGGCCATTGACGGGGACACCGCCCAGGTCGGCCCGCAAACAGCGGAGAAACTCGGCCTGCCGCAGATTACCCTGGTTACGCGTGTGGACGCCTGTGAAAATGGCGTGCTGCGCGTCATCAAGGATTATGAGGATTTTTCAGAAGAGCTGGAGGTGGATCTGCCGGCGCTGATTACCTGCGTAGCCGGGAACAACACCCCCCGCTACGGCCAGGTTGACCTGATGTGGGAAAGTTTCCTGACCCCGGTTGACCAGGTGAGCAATGAAAAACTGAACCTGGACAGGGATCACACCGGGCTGTCCGGCTCGCCGACGCTGGTGAAGAAGACCTTCCCGCGCACGCTGACAGCCAATCACGAGGTGAAGACCGTATCGCCTTCGGAAGCCGCAGAGATCATTGCCGCCTATCTGGAGCCGTACATGCAAAAAGGAGGGAAATAAGCATGTCTTTTGACACCAAGGACATCTTTGTATTCATCGAACAGCGCAATGGCACGATTGCCGAGGGAAGCCGCCAGCTGCTGGCCAAATCCCGGGAACTGGTGAAACAGATCCCCTCCTTTGATGTGGTGGGCGTTCTGCTGGGCCACGAGGTTCAGAATCTGGCGGAGAAGGTCTTTTCCGCCGGGGCGGACAAAGTCATTCTGGTTGACAGCCCGCGCCTTGAACGCTACAACACGCAGCATTATACTGCCGCGCTGACAAGCGTATGCAATGAGTTTAAGCCGGATACCGTGCTGCTGGCAGCCACGGTGATTGGGCGGGATCTGGCCCCCAGGGTGGCGGCGCGCCTGAACACGGGCCTGACCGCCGACGCCACGCAGATTGACGTGGACACCGCCTCAGAGCACCCTGGGATGCTGCTGGTGACGCGTCCCGCCTTTGGCGGCAATCTGTTCGGCACGATCGTCTGTCCCAAAACCAGGCCCCAGATGTCCACCATCCGTCCCCATGTGTTTGATGAACTGAAAGAGGATTATGCCGGCCGCAGGGAGCTGGTGCAGCACCAGGTGACCTTTGAGGAGAAGGACCAGGTGCGCTTCATCCGGCAGATTCCAAAGAAGGAAAAAAGCATTGATATTTCCAAGGCGAACGTCATCCTTTCAGGCGGCCGCGGCATGAAGGACGCTTTTGACCTGGTGGTGAAAACTGCGCAAAGCATTGGCGCAACTCCCGGCTCTTCCAGGGCCCTGGTCGATGCGGGCATCGCGCCCAAACCTCTCCAGGTGGGCCAGACCGGCACCACCGTCAAGCCCAAGGTGTACATTGCCGTTGGTATCTCCGGCGCTGTGCAGCATACTGCGGGCATGGACAAGTCTGACCTGATCATTGCCGTGAACTCTGATCCCAAGGCTGCCATCTTTAACGTCGCCCATGTGGGGCTGGTGGCGGACGGGCATAAGGTGCTGCCGCTCATCAAAGAGGCGCTGCTGAAGGTCGCGGAGAAATAAGCGGCAAGCGCCCCCTGATGAAGCTATAAGAAAGCTTCCTTTTACCAAAGCGCATGTCGCCCGCGGGCGGCATGTGCTTTAGTATGAATTTCAGAAACTCAAGCGGTTTAACCCTTGTCAGGCGCGGCAAAACGGCTTAATATAGGGCAACTTCTTGGATTTGAAAGGCGGCAAAGATGGAAAGCAAGTTGATGACCTGGCTGAAATCAGCCTTTAAGCGTTACTTTATCGACGCGATGAGTTACATGGCGCTTGGCCTGTTCTCCTCGTTGATCATCGGATTGATTTTAAGCCAGCTGGCGGAAATCCCGTTCCTGTCCTTCATCAAGCCGTTTACAGCGGTGGTCGCGGCGTCCTCTCCCGTTGTCGGCTCGGCCATTGGCGTATCCATTGCCCACGGCTTAAAGTGCAAGCCGCTGGTCGTTTTCTCTTCCGCTGTCACCGGGGCCATCGGCTACAACCTGGGCGGCCCTCTTGGCGCCTTCCTGGCGGCGGTCGTTGGCGCTGAGATTGCTTCGCTGATCGCGGGCAAGACCCCGGTTGACATCGTGCTTGTGCCGGCTGTCACCATCATTTTTGGCGGCGTAGCTGCCAACCTTGCGGGCCCTGCCATTTCTTCCCTGATGAATGGTCTTGGGGATGTCATCAACCGCGCTACCGAACTGCGCCCCCTGCCCATGGGCATCCTGGTGTCCGTGATCATGGGCCTGGCTTTGACCGCGCCCATCAGTTCCGCGGCCATCAGCATCTCCCTGGGCCTTGACGGCCTGGCGGCAGGCGCTGCCTGCGTGGGCTGCTGCGCGCAGATGGTCGGCTTTGCTGTGCAGTCCTGGGAGGACAACGGCCTTGGCGGCCTCATCAGCCAGGGCTTGGGCACCTCCATGCTGCAGTTTGGCAACATCATGCGAAAGCCGGTCATCTGGCTGCCGCCCACCATCGCTTCAGCCATCCTGGGACCCTTTTCAACCATTGTGGCCAAAATGCCCAACAACCCGATCGGCGGCGGCATGGGCACCAGCGGCCTGGTCGGCCAGTTCGCTGCCTGGGCGTCCATGAAGGACAGCTTTTCGCCGACCCAGTCCATTCTTTTGATCCTGCTGATGCACTTTGTGCTGCCGGCCGCGCTCACCTGGCTGATCAGCCAACTGTTCCGCAAGCTCAACTGGATCAAACCCGGGGATATGAAATTAAGCTTGAAATAATCATTCAGTATTAAACATTATTTTCTGTTTATTCACATTGACAGGCAGGCCTGCTATGGCTTGCCTGCCGTTTTATGTTATAATAGCGCAATCGTTATTTAACGGAGGTTTTCACATGTTTGGCAAAATGATGAACAACTTCTACTATGGAAAAAGCGGCAAAGGCGACTTTAAAAAGGATGATCTGCCGCGCAACCGCTGGCAGTTGTTCTGGGAGATGCTCCGCATCCGCCTGGCCGGCCTGTTCCGGCTCAATTTGATGACGGTGGTGGCCTTTCTGCCGCTGATGTATGTGCTGATTTCCACAGCCAATGCGATTTTGTCGCAGCTTGTCAATCTTTCAAACGCGCTTTCTGATCCGGCTGCGGCGGAGCAGGCTCAGCAGCTGTTGCAGGACAACAGGAATCAGCTGTACGGCATCCTCTTCTCCAGCTTTGTCATGATGATTCCCTGCATTCTGATCACGGGGCCTGTTCAGGCCGGCATGGCCTATGTGACCCGCAACTGGGCCAGGGACGAGCATGCCTTTGTCTGGTCTGATTTTAAGGACGCCCTGAAAGACAACTGGAAGCAGGCGCTGGCTGTGTCCGCGATCACCTCCGTAGCGCCGCTTTTGATGCTGGTATGCTGGCAGTTTTATGGCGGCATGGCGCAGACAAACGGGATGCTGTTCGTTATTCCCCAGATGATCACCCTGCTTCTGGGCCTGGTCTGGTTTCTGGCGCTGACCTTCATGTACCCCATGATGGTCACCTATAAGATGAACCTGGGTACCGTCATCCGCAATTCTTTCATGCTGGCCATTGGCCGCCTGCCGCATGTGCTTGGCGTCAGGCTGATCATGTTAAGCTTCACCATTATTGCCGGACTGTTCATTTTCTATACCCCCTACATGATGTACGCCATCCTGCTTTTGAGCGCCTACTACTTCTTTATCGGCAACGCGCTTGCGCGCTTTGTCTACGCTTCCTTTACCAACGCTGTCTTTGACCGCTATATCAACACGCGCATTGAGGGGGCCCAGGTCAACCGCGGCCTCGCAAGCGAAACGGATGAGGACGAGGAAGCGGAGGAAGAAGACAACGCGGGCGCAGGTATCTGATGTACGGCGATTTTGCCCTGGTCTATGACCGCCTGATGCGCGGCGTGGACTACGAAGCCTGGGCGGCGCACTACAGGGCGCTGCTTGGAAGTTCAGGGGTTAAAGACGGCGCGCTGGTTCTTGAGACCGCGTGCGGAACCGGAAACCTGACCCTGCTCTTGGCCAAACACTATAAGGTTCTGCCAAGCGACGCTTCTTCCGAAATGCTGTCTGTCGCCGCCCAAAAGGCCAAAGCCGCTGGGCTTGATCTGACCTTTGTTCAACAGGATATGCAGCGTTTGTCCGCCCACAGGAAGGCGGATGCCGTGGTTTGCGCCTGTGACGGCGTCAATTACCTGACAAGCGACAAGGCCCTGTCCGCGTTTTTTACCAGCGCTTATGAGGCCTTAAAGCCCGGCGGCGTCCTGGCTTTTGATGTCTCCACCATTGATAAACTAAGCCGCGTCCTGGGCAACGCCCCCCAGGTGGAGCGCGGGGAGGAGATCAGCTACATCTGGGAAAACGCCTGGCAGGAGTGTGAATCCAAACTGTACCTCTCCCTTTCCCTGTTTGAAAAGCAGAAGGACGGCCGCTACCTGCGCATTGATGAGGAGCAGGTTCAAAAAGGCTGGTCGGAGCAGGAGCTGAAAGCGGCGCTTCAAAAGGCCGGTTTTAAAACCATCAAAGCCTGCGGCAATTTCACCTTTTCAGCACCGCGCGAAAACAGCCAGCGCATGCACCTCATCGCTCAAAAATAATTACAGAAAGAGTTTCCATGACAAACAATATTATTTTCAAAGATCCCGACAGCCTGCTCAGATTTACCTTAAAAGACGGCCAGGCGCGCGTATTGATGGTCAGGACAACGAGGGCTGCACAGGGTGCAGCCGATATTCATCAGGCCAGCGACACCTGCATCGCCGCCATGGGCCGCGTGCTGCCCATCTGCGCCATGATGGGCGGATTGATCAAGGAAGAGGCCGGCAGGCTGACGGTCACCATTGACGGCGACGGCGCGGGCGGTCGCATCACCTGCGGGGTCCAGGCCAACAAACTGAAGATTTCTGTTGAGAACCCGCAGGCAGAGCTGCCCATGACCCCTGATGACAGGCTGGACGTCGCCGGCTTTGTCGGCAGCAAGGGGCAAATCGTGGTGGTCAAGGATTATGACAAGGGCGAGCCTTTTGCGTCCGTCAGCCGCCTCGTTTCCGGCGAACTGGGGGAGGACTTCGCCCATTATTTTACAGTGTCCGAGCAGGTGCCTTCCCTGGTTGCCCTGGGCTGTCTGAATCAGGACGGCGTCGTCCTGTCCTCCGGCGGTATTTTGATCCAGGCCATGCCCGGATGCACCGATCAGGTCATCACCGACCTGGAAAACCGCATCCCCTTCTTTGCCAACATCAGCCGCGAGATTTATGACCGATCTCTGCGCCAGCTGGCGGAAGCCTGGTTTCAGGATTTTGACCCGCTTTTCCTGGGCGAAGAGCCGATTGAGCTCAAATGCGACTGCAGCCGTGAAAAAATGCGCCGCGCGCTTGTCGCCCTTGGAAAAGAAGAACTGGAAGAGATCCGGGACGCCAATGAGCCTGCGGTCTTGACCTGTCATTTCTGCCGCGCCCAGCGCAGCTTTGACACAGAGGAAATTTCTGAAATTTTAAAGGAGAACCGGCCTTGACCTATTTTGATTTTGACGCGGAATTTACCAAGTTTCTGCATGCCTGGCTTGAAGAAAACCAGGACAAGTATGACCATATCGAGCAGATCGAGCGGCTCATGCCGGACCTGTATGAGCGTTTCATCAATTCTCCGGCTGATTACCTCAAGGGGCAAACCCCCAGGCAGTATTTTGAAAGCATTCCGGATGTGCCGCGCCTGCTTGAAATGATGAAAGGTTATTTGATGTCGGACGTTCCGCTGCCCGACCTGCTTCCCCTTCAAATCTCAAGCTTTGGCTTGCAGGCTGAGACGCCGCTGTGTGAGATGCTGCTGAACCCAAACGCCCCCATGGAAGCCCGGATGTTGTGCGTCAACCTGCTTCAGGACATCGGCAGCACCCGGCTGATGGGCACTTATATCGCCTGGCAGCAAACCAGGCAGGAAGATGATGAATTGGCCGACTATACCCTGGAAAGCCTTGAGGAGATGGGCGAGGCGGCCCTTCCCTTCATGCTGGAAGCCTTGGAGGAGGCCAATGACACAGGCCGTGAAGCCCTGCTGTCTGTCTTGTCCCGCTATCCCGGCACCCCCGGCGTTTATGAGCATTTGATCCGTCTCTTTGACACAAGGCCTGATCGCCAGGCGGCGATCGCTGCCTACCTGGGCAGGCTGGGGGATGAGCGGGCGCTGCCTGTGCTGATGGAGCGCGCGCTGGACGATCATGTCCGATACCTTGATTATATTGAGCTGCGCTCCGCGATTGAAGCCCTGGGCGGCGAGGCGCCCGAACGCGATTTTGAATCAGATCCTGATTATGACGCCTTGATGGGGACGGACTGATCATGCTCTGCCGCTCCTGTCAAAAAGAATCCGACACCGCTTCGCGCGTCTGTCCCTACTGCGGCCAGTATATGGGAACAGAGTCCGCCTTGCCGGAGTATGACAATCTGGAACTGGCCGATCAGGTGGATGAGCGGCGTTTTGGCGTTGGCGCCCATACAACCGTTGCGGCAGCGCAAAAACCGCGCCGCAAGCGTCGCAAACGCCGCAGCCGGCTGACCAAGCCGGAAACCTACCAGGGCAAAATGGTCAATTGGGTCAAGGTCGCTGTGATCTCCCTGGTTTTTGTTTTTGTCCTGTTGTTTGCCGGTTTTATCTGGCTGAAGGTCACCCCGGAAGGGCAGCTGGTCTCCGCGCGCATGGGCAGGGACACCAGCGCCGATGCTTACTGGACATTGGGTACTGAGCTGCTGGATCAGGGTTATATCAGCCGCTCAATCGAGGCTTATAAAAAAGCGGAAGAACTGGAGCCGGAGCGCCCCGATCTGGATGAGAAATTGATGCTTCTGGCGGAAGCCTACGAGGCTGCCAACCAGCCGGACATGGCGGAAGCCGTCTACAAAAGGATTTATGAGGAACTGGCGCCGGAAAAACCGGAGGCTTATCGCCTGGCCATCAACATCCTTTTGGAGCAGAACCGCTTGTTTGAGGCGGTCAGCCTGATGCAGACGGCTTATATCAAGACCAAGGATGAGGGCTTTTATAACCAGCGCTCCCAGCTGGTGCCGCAGCCGCCCACCGCCTCGCTTCCGGCAGGGCGCCATGTCTTCGCCAAAAAACTGGAGCTGTATTCCGCCCAGGACTATGAGATCCGTTACACCACCGGGGACGGCGAACTGCCGGAGACCGGCATCCTGTATGAAGGGCCGATCACCGTGGATGAAGGCACCTTCACCTTCCGCGCCGTCTGCATTTCCAATGATCTGGTCAGCGACGAGATGACGGTCCGCTACACCATCACCCTGCCTTCGCCCCTGGCGCCCAAAACCAACATGGAGTCAAAAACCTACGATCGCCCCATCCGCGTGTCCCTGCGCATCGTGGATGAGGAGGACAAGGACGTCACCCTGTATTACACCATTGACGGCACCAAGCCGGACACCAACTCCCCCAGGTACACGGGCGAACCCATCCTGATCTCAGGCGGGCGCACCTTCCTGCGCGCCATCGCGGTCAACAAGTACGGAAAGCGTTCCAATGAGATGGTGGTGGAGTACAAGGTCAACCAGCGGTTTAAAACCTTCTTCCGCGCCGAAGGCGACCAGTTCGCGGATTTTACGCTGAACAAGACCACCATGGAGCAGTTTGTTTCCAAGTTTGGCCAGCCGGACAGCCAGGAAACCATTGAAGACGACGCGGTGACCGGCACCGTCACAAAGGCGCTCTACCCCTGGGGCGAAGCCAGATTTTATCAGGGGGAGGAGGGCAACCTGATTTACTATGTCGATACCAATTCATCCTCCATGAAAGCGCCAAGGAATTCGGGCGTGGGCATGCAGATGAGCGATGTCACAGCAAAGTTCCGGGACATGGGCCAGGTGCCCAATGATCACGGGGACAGGGGTATTTATTACGATCTGGTGGAGGGCTCAGCGCGCTTCACGGTCGCTTCAGATGATCCCAATACGGGTACACTGGAGTATATCTATGCCGGGAGCCCGGATAATTCAACCACCATCCTGCAGTACCGCATTGAGGGCGGAATGGTGCAAAGCGTGCTCATGCGCTATGTCAACCGCAGGCTGTCCATGGTGCAATAGGCATCAAAGGTTCACAACCTGATTGAGGAGAACTGAATGAAAGACATCAAAAACCCAAAGAAACCGGTTATTTACTACTACATTGGCGTTCTGGTGCTCATCCTGCTTTTCAACATGTTTGTAGCGCCCAGGCTTTTTGGCCCCAAGGTGACGGAGGTGCCCTACAGCGTCTTTCTGGACAAACTGGACAGAGGGGAGATCAGCGAGGTCAGCCGCGATGACATTCAGATCACCTTTGCTGATAAAAAGGAGCCCAGAAACATTTACAAAACAGGCGTGATGGACGACCCGGCGCTGGTTGAGCGCATGGAGAAAGCGGGGATAAAGTTCTATTCGCCCATCGTGGAGCCGGCTTCGCCCCTAATCAGCTTTCTGCTCTCCTGGTTGCTTCCCATCGGGTTCTTTATGATCATCGGCCGCCTGATGAGCAAAAGACTGAGCAAGATGGGCGGTCTGAACACCATGCAGCTGGGCAAGAGCAACGCGAAAATCTACATCCAGTCAAAGACCGGCGTTTCCTTTAAGGACGTGGCCGGTCAGGAGGAAGCCAAGGAAGCCCTTTGGGAAGTGGTCGATTTCCTCCATAACCCGGCCAAGTATACCGAGGTCGGCGCTGTCATGCCAAAGGGCGTGCTGCTGGTCGGGCCTCCGGGCACCGGCAAGACCTTGCTCGCCAAAGCGGTCGCGGGAGAAGCGAAGGTGCCTTTCTTCTCCATCTCAGGCAGCGAGTTTGTGGAAATGTTTGTCGGCATGGGCGCTGCCAAGGTGCGCGACCTGTTCAAGCAGGCGGAGGAAAAAGCGCCCTGCATCGTCTTCATTGATGAGATCGACACCATCGGCAAACGGCGCGAGTCCGGCGCCAATTTCGGCGGCAATGACGAACGCGAGCAGACCTTGAACCAGCTTTTAAGCGAGATGGACGGCTTTGACGGCAGCAAGGGCGTCATGATCCTTGCGGCCACCAACCGCCCGGAGATCCTGGATCCGGCGCTCACCCGCCCCGGCCGCTTTGACAGGCGCATCCCGGTCGAATTGCCCGATCTGCCCGGCCGCGTCGCGATTTTGAAGGTCCACGCGAAAAAAGTCAAACTGGCGCCTGGTGTTGACCTCACCCGGGTTGCCCGCGCCGCTGCCGGCACCTCCGGCGCGGACCTGGCCAACCTGATCAACGAGGCGGCCCTCCGCGCCGTCCGCAACAACCGCAAAACGGTCACCCAGGACGATCTGGAAGCCAGCATCGACGTGGTCGTTGCCGGCTATGAGAAAAAAGACCGTGTGATGTCGGACAAGGAGAAGACCATCGTCGCCTACCACGAGGTCGGGCACGCCATGGTCGCGGCCCTGCAGATGGGCTCGGCGCCTGTTCATAAGATTACCATCATCCCGCGCACCTCAGGCGCGCTTGGCTTCACCATGCAGGTGGAGCAGGAGGAGCGCTTTCTGATGAGCAAACAGGACATCGAGAACAAGATCGCCATCTTAACGGGCGGCCGTGCTGCGGAGGAGCTGGTTTTCAACTCCATCACCACCGGCGCCTCCAACGACATTGAGAAGGCAACCCAGCTGGCCCGCGCTATGGTCACCCGCTTTGGCATGGCGGAGGAGTTTGGCATGGTGGCCTTTGACCAGCAGCAGGGCCAGTACCTGGGCGGCGGCTATTCTTCCACCTGTTCCGCTGTCACCCAGAGCAAGATCGACGAATTGACCGTCAAAATCATCAAAGAGCAGTACGACAAAGCCACCCGGGCGCTGTCTGATAACCTGTCAAAATTGCATGAGATCGCGCACCTGCTCTATGAAACGGAAACCCTGACCGGCGAGCAGTTCATGGAGATCTTAAGCCGTCCTCCGCTGCTGGCGGAAGGCGGACAGGAAGCCTTGGAGGGCGGGCAGGATAAAGAAGAGCAGACGTGACCCGGATAACTGGATCAACACAAAAGGGGCTTTGGCGGATACAATCGCTAAAGCCCCTTTTATCATTTTTGGGTCAGGTCTACTTCAAATCGGAGGATGCCCCGGGGTTTTCGGGATCCTGCGGCAGCGGAACATAGGCATGCTGTTTTAAAACGGCGATCCGTTTATCCCCGAATCCTTTTACAGTGCCGACATCCTCAACAAAATAAAACGGCTGCTCTTCACGCTTAAAGATCAACTGTTCTGCCAGGTGTTCTCCGATGCCGGGCAAACTCATCAGCTCTTCCTTTGTCGTGGTGTTCAGGTTGATCCCGCTTTGGCTGATGCCCGGCAGCGCTGCTATATGAGCTTTTGGTTTCAGCTCAACGCGCTCCCTATGCCCTTTTTTCATTGCGCCTGAAACCGCCAATACCAGCATACCGGCGCTGATCAGCGCGCACATGATCAAAATCACCCGACCGATCATCAGCCGGGATCTTACGTTTTTGGGCAGCGTGGATTTCATGGCGCGTCTGATTGTGCTTTATGCGCGGCGCAGCTTCTGCCCCTGCGGGCTGTCCTCAACAAGCCAGCCCATCTCGCTGAGTTTCGCGCGCAGTTCGTCGCTCCTGGCCCAGTTCTTGTCTTTTCTGGCCTGGGCGCGTTCATTCGCCAGTTCCTGCACCTCCTGGGGCACTTCATCTTCTTTCTTGGTGAGAAGGCCGAAAATACCGGTCATCTTGTTCAGCAGCGCCAGCGCTTCCTCAACGCTCTCCTTCGCGCTGCTTTCATTCAATTCGGTGTTGGCCAGGTAGACCAGCTCAAACAGCGCGCCCATCGCCTCCGCCGTGTTAAAGTCATTGTCCATCCCGGCGTCAAAGCGCTCTTCGATTTCTTTGAGCTTGCCCTTCATATCGTCCAGATCGTCTTGGTGCGCGGCGGGCTTCGCGGTCTTTTCAAGGTCCGTCATTCTGTCCCTTGCGGTATACAGCCTGGTCAGGGAAGCCTTGGCCTGCGCCATCATCTCCCGGCTGAAATTCAGCGGGCTTCTGTAATGCGCGGACAGCATCAGCATACGGACGCTCTCCGGCTCATATTCCTTAAGAATATCCCGCACGGTAAAGAAGTTGCCGAGGGATTTTGACATCTTGGTGTTGTCGATGTTTAAAAAGCCGTTGTGCATCCAATAGTTCACAAAGGGATGCCCTGTGTAGCCCTCGCTCTGCGCGACCTCGTTCTCATGGTGGGGGAAAAGCAGGTCCTGGCCGCCGCAGTGGATGTCAAAGCGATCGCCCAGGTATTTCATGCTCATCGCGCTGCACTCGATGTGCCAGCCCGGCCTCCCCTTGCCCCAGGGGCTGTCCCAGCTGGGCTCGCCCGGCTTTTCAGCCTTCCAAAGGGCAAAGTCCAGGGGGTTGCGTTTTTCCTCGTCCACGCTGACACGCGCGCCGCTGTCCAGATCCTCCAGGTTCTGCCCGGACAGTTTGCCGTAATCATGAAAGTCAGGCGTGCTGAAGTAAACGCTGCCATCCTTCTCATACGCCAGCCCCCGGTCCACTAAGCCCCGGATGATCTCAATCATCTCCTGCATGTGCTCAGTCGCCCTGGGATGGACTGTAGCGGGTTTTACGCCAAGGGCGCCGGCGTCCTTCCAGTATTCGGCAATGAAGCGGTCGCCAAGTTCTTTGACCGTGATGCCTTCCCTGTTGGCCCTGTCGATCATCTTGTCATCCACGTCGGTGAAATTTTGCACAAAGGTTACTTCATACCCGCGGCTTTCCAGGAACCTTCTGAACACGTCAAACATAATAAAGGGGCGCGCGTTGCCGATATGGAAATAATCGTACACAGTCGGACCGCAGCAGTACATGCCCACCTTCCCGGGGGTCAGGGGGACAAAATTTTCCTTCTGTCTGGTCTGGCTGTTATAAATCTGGATCATCTTAAATTTTGACTCCTTTAAATCTTGTGATACCGGCTCAGTTTATCTGGTCAAATTTTTCATGTCAAGCAAGGGGTCTTCTGACAGGATCAATTCTTCCTGCGCGTTGATGGGGGGGAGCTCCCTGGGCACGCGCTCGTAGTCGTTGTGTTCGATCAATTTCCAGCGCTTGCGGTTGTCGATAAATCCCAGCTCAAGGGTGGACATGATCTGCGCCTTGATCCGCTCGTCCTTGACTGGCACCGTCAGTTCCACGCGCTTGTCCAGGTTGCGGGGCATCAGGTCCGCGGAGGAGAGAAAGACCTCCCTTTCCCCGTCATTCTCAAAACAATATACGCGCGGATGCTCCAGAAACCGCCCCACGGTGCTGAACACCTGCAGGTTTTCGCTTTCCCTGTAGTTGATGCAGCAGATGCCGCGCACCATCATCCTGACCTTCACCCCGGCATTGGCGGCTGAGATCAGGGCTTCTATCATCATGGGGTCGCTTAAGGAGTTCATCTTGATGGTGATGCCGCTGCGCCTGCCGTTTTGCGCGTTGGCTTCCTCGCGCCTAATGCGCATCAGCATCGCGTCCCTTAAGTGATAGGGAGAGGCGATCATTTCTTTCATGGGATAGGTGTAGTTGTATCCCAGGATCAGGTTAAAGAAGGCGGCAGCGTCATCGCCCAATTGCTTGTCGCAGGTCAGGATGCCCATGTCCGTATACAGCTTCGCGGTCACGTCGTTGTAGTTGCCGGTCGCGAAATGCGTGTAGTGGCGCAGCCCGTCCGCCTCCCGCCTGACCACCAGGGTTATCTTGGAGTGGGTCTTCCACCTGGGCACCCCGTAAAGCACATGGCAGCCGGCCTTCTCAAGCGCCTTGCTCCAGGCGATGTTGTGTTCCTCGTCAAAGCGCGCCCTGACCTCAATCAGCACCGTCACCTGCTTGCCGTTTTGCGCGGCGCGGGCCAGCGCTTCAATCATCGGGCTGTGGGAGGATACACGGTAGAGCGTCTGCTTGATGGCCAGCACGTTCCTGTCTGTCGCGGCTTCCGATAAAAAGCGCACAATGGGGTCAAAACTGTCATAAGGCAGATGGAAAAAAAGATCCCCGCCCCTGATGGTCCTGAAAATGGATTCGTGCACCAAAAGCCTGCTGTTCACCCTGGGCGTGTAAGGCGTGTAGCGCAGGTGGTCAAACCCGGGCAGGTCGCAGAGCTGCCGCATGAAAAAACGCAGGTCAAGGGGGCCGTTGACCGTGGTGACGCTCTCCTGGCTGATCTCCATCCCCTCTTTGAGGATGGCAAGCAGTTTCTTGTTCGCGCCCTCCATGACTTCCATGCGGACGATCTTCCCGTAGGAACGGCGCTGAACGTTCTTGCTCATCTCGTTGAGCAGGTTGCTCATGTCGTCCAGGTTCATCACAAAGTCGGTGTTCCGCGTCAGGCGGAAGGGCATCTGCGAAAGGGGCGTCATGTATAAAAACAGTCTCGGCAGGAACATAGAGATCAGGTCTTCAAGCAAGATGCCGCGGCTTTTTCCCTTGCCCATGGGCAAGAGCACCACCCGCTTTAAGGCGCGGGGCACCGGGATCAGGGCGGTTTGCGGCAGGCCGCCCTTGTCTGACTGCAGCAAAACGGCGATGTAGATCGCCTTGGCGGACAGGATCGGAAAGGGCTGCTGGGGATTTAAGGTTCTGGGGGTCAGGACGGGAAGCACCTGGGTGTCAAAATACTGGGACAGCCAGACCCTCTGATCGGTGGACAGTTGGTCGGGTTTCACCAGGTATAGCCCGTTTTGCTCCAGCTCCGGCAGGAGCAATTGATTCAGCACCTGATACTGGTGTGCGACATGCTTTTCCACCTTTTCCCGGATCAGGTCCAGCTGCATCGCGGGGGACAGGCCCACCGGATCCGGCTTCTTTCTCCCCATGTCTTTTTTTCGTTCCAGTTTGCCCACCCGAACCATAAAAAACTCGTCCAGGTTGTTGGACACGATGGACAAGAACCTGGCCCGCTCCAAAAGAGGGTTATCCGTGTTGACAGCTTCGTTTAAGATGCGCTCGTTAAAATTGATCCAACTCAGCTCTCTGTTGTAAAAAATACCTTTGTTGTTCACGAATGCCTCCTAACGGGTCATCTTGGAAGTCAATTGGATCAGCGTGGCTGCCGGCCTGTTAAACAGCCGGAGCGGCAGGAGATAATAAGAGGAAATTCCAAGGCCGGGGGAGATGTAGACCGGATACCCCTTCACAATGGATAAGCCGGTGAACCCTTCATCTCCCGGGAACCAGCCGCCCCTGCCGTCTGCCTGCCCGGGAATGTACACCGGCCCTAAGCCTGGCAGGCGAACCTGGCCGTTGTTGAACTGCCCGGCTAAAAACAGGCTGGGGGAGGGGAGGTTTTGCTCCTGGCTTCTCACGGATAACTCTGAAAGCTGCCCGTAATCCGGCGGATGGTGGTTCAAGGCAACGATCACGTCCGAGGTCTTCATCTGGGAAAAAGCTTCCAAAGAGGCCTGCATGACCGAAAGCCTGTGCTTGGCATAGCGCAGCTGCGCGCCGGTCTTCGCTTCATAAGGGTTGTCCTGTGCTGATAAGGATTTGATCAGCTCCTCCAGGGCGAATACAGCGTTTTTCAGATCAAGCGTAAAGGTTTCGCCGGGGCAGAACCAGATTGTTTGATTTCCGGCCTCCAGTTTATACGGCGCTTCGAGGAAAATGGCGCCCATCTGTTCCGCCTGGAGGATGTAATCGGCTTTTACCTCGCCTGTTCCGTGCGGGTCCTCTATCAGCGGCGCGGGGTCGCTGTCGCCAGGCAGGAGGAAGACCGGGACATCCTTTGGAAACAAGGCCAAAAGATCCAGAAGCGGCTTGAATTTTCCTCCTTTGCCCACCATGTCCCCGGTTAAAACGACTGCCTGATAGCGCTCCTTTCCAAGGGCTTTTTTCAGGTTTTCATGCCCTTGGCCCAGGGTCGCGCCGTTTAAGTCGCTTAAGTGAAGGATTTTAAAACCTTCAAGCTTCTTTGGCAGGTTCAGCACGGTGATCGGGCGCTCTTCCAAACGGACATAGCGGTTTGAAAGGGCGTTCAGAGAGAGCAGGATGATGAGCGCCGCGATCAGCAGCAGGAGGATCAAAAGGCAGCCGCCGCGGCGTTTGCGCACCGGCATAAACAGGCTGTTTGATCTTCGTCTGCCCATGTTTCCCCTCTCCTGCGTTTTTTCTTATTCTATCATGGATGATGGGCATCCACAATTCAAACTGATTGGTTTTAAAGAAGGTTTGTCCGTTTGTCAGATGAAAAAACCTGTCTGAATTGACAAAAACCCGAAGCCGCTTTGTCAAGATAGGGCAACCGGTTTGTTCGTTGCGCCATTTAAATTGTAATGGTATACTACCCGTAGAAAATAAACATGCGCAAACATCGTTTGTTCTGTTGAAGGGAGGGATGACCTTGCGCTATCTGGCTCCTAACGAGGCGCAAAGGCAGGAGTTTCACCGCGGCACCAGCCGCCATGCCTATCATATGTTTGGCGCACATCCAGTGTGGCAGGAGGTGGATTGCTGGCACTTTACCGTCTGGGCGCCAAACGCCCAGGCAGTCAGCCTGACCGGGGAATTTTGCTTCTGGGATTACGAGAAATATCCCATGCAGAAGCAGTTTGACGGTACCTGGGAACTCAGGCTGCCCGACAAGCTGTTCACTCCTGAAAGCAACCCGGAGGCGTTTAACTATGAAGGCGCGGCGGAAAAACTGCGTACTTACAAGTACGCCATCAAAGGCGCGGACGGCCGCTGGGTACTGAAAGCCGATCCCTATGCCTTTGCGGGTGAACTGCGGCCAAACACCGCCAGCGTCCTGTATGACATGGATGGCTATACCTGGGGGGATTCCGAATGGATGGACAACCGCCGTTCCTGGGTTCCCTACACCAGCCCTGTCAACATCTATGAACTGCACCTGGGCTCCTGGCGCCGGGGTGAAAACGGCAGGATGCTCACGTACGGCGAGATCGCCGACCAGCTCATTCCCTACATTGAGGAAATGGGCTACACCCATGTGGAGCTGCTGCCCGTGATGGAGCATCCCCTGGACATGTCCTGGGGTTACCAGGTCACAGGCTATTACGCGGCCACAGCCCGCCATGGCAAACCCAAAGAACTGATGGCCTTCATCGACCGCATGCACCAGGCAGGCATCGGTGTCATCCTGGATTGGGTGCCCGCGCATTTCCCCAGGGATGAGATCGGCCTGAGGCGCTTTGACGGCACCCCCTGCTATGAGCACGAGGATCACAGGCGGGCTGAAATGCCCCAGTGGGGCACCATGATGTTTGATTTCGCCAGGGGCGAGGTCTGCAGTTTCCTGCTGTCAAACGCCTGTTTCTGGCTGGAGTTTTTCCATGCGGACGGCCTGCGCGTGGACGCGGTATCCAGCATCCTCTACCATGATTTTGCCAGGGAAGACGACTATCTGGCCAACCACCACGGCGGGAGGGAAAACCTGGAGGCCATTGCCTTCCTGCAGCGGCTGAACCAGACTGTCTACCACGATTTTCCCGGCGTCATGATGATCGCGGAGGAATCCTCCGCCTACCCCATGGTCACGCGCCCTGTCGATATGGGCGGGCTGGGCTTTGGATTCAAGTGGAACATGGGCTGGATGAACGACATGCTCTCCTACATTAAATTGGATCCTGTCTACCGCAAATGGCACCATGACAAGCTTACCTTCTCGCTGTTTTACGCTTTCTCTGAGAACTACATCCTGCCCTTCTCCCATGACGAGGTCGTCCACGGCAAGGGCAGCATGCTGGACAAGCAGCCTGGCGACCTGTGGCAGAAGTTCGCGGGCCTCCGCGCGCTGTATGGCTACACCATGGCGCATCCCGGCAAAAAACTGCTGTTCATGGGCAGCGAGTTCGGCCATTTTATCGAGTGGAACTTTGACGGCCAGCTGGACTGGTTCCTGATGGTCTATGAGCGCCATCCGGAACTGTGCCGCTGCGTGCGCGTTCTCAATCATTTTTACCGCGACCATCCCGCTTTCTGGCAGATCGAGGACAGCTGGGACGGCTTTATGTGGCTGACGCCGGACGACAAGGAGCGCAGCATTGTCGTCTTCATGCGCACCGACAGGCAGGGCAAGTCCATTGTCTGTCTGACCAACTTTACCCCCGCCTTCTATCCAGTCTTCCGCTTTGGCCTGCCAAAGCCGGGCCTCATCACAGAGGTGTTCAACACGGACCTGACGGAGTACGGCGGATCCAACCAGTATAACGCGGCGCCCGTCAGGACGGAAAAAGAACTGTGCAACAACCTGCCCTATTCCGTTCCCGTTTGTGTACCGCCGCTGTCCACGGTATATTTTACCTATGAAAAAGACCCGGAGCCCGAACCTCAGGAATCAGAACCAGGGGATACCATGAATTTATTATCAATGGAGTCGAAGGAGGAGAAAGATGATACAACAACATAAGAACTGCGTTGCCATGCTGCTTGCCGGCGGCCAGGGGTCTCGCTTGGGAATTCTGACCCGGCATGTGGCCAAACCTGCTGTCCCTTTTGGCGGCAAGTACCGGATCATTGACTTCCCGCTGTCCAACTGCGCCAATTCCGGCATTGACACCGTGGGCGTCCTGACCCAGTACAAGCCGCTGGAACTGAACTCCTACATCGGCTCCGGCGCGCCCTGGGACATGGACATTTCAAACGGCGGCGTCTTCGTTTTGCCGCCTTACAGCAGGGGGGATGAAGGGGAGTGGTACAAGGGGACTGCCAACGCCATCTATCAGAACCTGGCTTTCATCAAACAGTTCAACCCCAACTATGTCCTGATCCTCTCAGGCGACCACATCTACAAGTGCGATTACGCGGAGATGGTTGCCTTCCACGTTTCCCACAACGCCGCCCTGACTGTCGCGGTCCGCGAGGTCCCCTGGGAGGATGCCAGCCGCTTTGGCATCATGAACACGGACAGCGAGAACAACATCACGGAGTTTGAGGAAAAACCCAAGAACCCCAAATCCAACAAGGCTTCCATGGGCGTTTACGTCTTCTCCTGGGACAAGCTGCGCTCCTACCTGGAGGCGGACGAAGCCAACCCCGAGTCCCAAAATGACTTTGGCAAGAACATTATCCCCACCATGCTGGCTGCCGGCGAAAAATTGGTCGCCTGGACTTTTGACGGCTACTGGAAGGACGTGGGCACCGTTGAGAGCCTTTGGGACGCCAACATGGATCTGTTGATGACCCCCCCGCCTGTTGACCTGCATGACCGCAATTGGCGCATCTACGCCCGCAATGTGGGCGAGCCGCCGCACTACGCCTCCCCCAAGGGCGAGATCAAGGATTCTCTGGTCACCGAGGGCTGCGAGGTTTTCGGCAAGGTGAGTCATTCCATTCTTTCAGCCGATGTCCACATTGAGGAGGGCGCAGAGATCATTGACTCGGTTATCATGCCGCATGCTGTCATCAAGTCTGGCGCCGTGATCAGGCGCGCCATCGTGGCCGAGGGCGCTGTGGTCGGCGAGGGCGCTGTCATTGGCGAGGAAGAGGGCAAGATTGCCGTGGTCGGCAGCAACACTGTTGTATCTCCCGGCTATGTGTTAAAAGCCGGCGGACAGCTTGGAGAGTGAGGAAAACATCATGAAACAAGATATTGTTGGTTTAATTTATACCGGTGAGCGCGCGGATGAACTGCAGGATCTCACCCGCTACCGCGCCGCCGCGGCTTTGCCCATGGCCGGCCGCTATCGGCTGATTGACTTCATCCTGTCCAACATGATTCATTCCGGAATCAAGAACATCGGCATCATCATGCAGAAGAACTATCACAGCCTCATGGACCACCTGGGCAGCGGGCGCGAATGGAACCTGCATGGCAAACGCTCCGGGCTGACCATTTTGCCGCCCTATGTGTCCCATGACAAAGTTGGCGTGTATGAAGGCATGCTGGATGCCCTTCAAACCAACCAGGCTTTCCTTCGCCGGAGTGTGGAGCGCAACATCGCGGTCTCCGACAGCAATGTGCTTTATCAGGTGGATTACACCGATGTGGTCAAAAAACACCTGGAAAACAAGGCCGATATCACCCTGCTGTACACCAAGGACAGGGATGTCAGGCGCAATGGCCGCGGCCGCTATCTGCAGGTGGCGAACGATCTCGTTACCGGCATTGAGTTTGATCCCATCATCCCGCATTATGAGAACACCTTTATCGGCGGCTTTGTCGCAAGGCGTGAGGTGCTGATCGACCTGGTGGACCGCGCCGTGGCCTCGGGCAAGCACCATTTCTCAAGGAATCTCCTGGCTGAAATGGTTGCTGGCGGCATCTTCCGTGTCGGCGCCTATGAGTGCCCGGGCAAGGTTTATGCGGTGGACAGCGTGCAGAGCTTTTTCCAGACAAACATGGCTTTCCTCAATCAGGAGTTCCGCGATCAGGCCTTCAACGATGAGAAGCCTGTCTGGACCAAACTGCGCGATGAAATGCCTGCCCGCTATGGCGATCATGCCCTGGTCTCCAACACCCTGGTTGCCGACGGCTGCCTGATTGACGGCACGGTCGAAAACAGCATCCTGTTCCGGGGCGTTGTGGTCAAACCCGGCGCCGTCATCCGCAATTCCATTGTCATGCAGGACGCCGTCATCTCCAGAAACGCGGAGATTGAAAACTGCATCCTGGACAAACAGGTTACAGTGCGCGAGGATGTCCGCCTGATCGCCCCCAAGTCCTATCCGCTGGTGGTGGCCAAAAACTTGACAATCTGACACAAATTTTGCAAACTCTTCTTGGCTTTCTACAACTAAAGGAGGAATGCGAATGAAAATTCTTTTTACAGCGAGCGAATGTGTCCCTTTCTGCAAGACCGGCGGCCTTGCGGATGTGGTCGGCTCGCTCGCACCGGCTCTGGCGGAGCAGGGACATGACGTCAGGGTCATCCTGCCCAAGTATGGCATGATCCCGCATGAATATGAGCAAAAGATGGTCCACACGGTGGACTTTGAGGTGTCCTTGGGCTGGCGGCGCCAGTACTGCGGGATCGAACAGCTCGAACGGGGCGGCGTCACCTATTACTTCCTGGACAACCGCTATTACTTTGGCCGCGAATACATCTACGGCGTTGGCGGCGATGAGCATGAGCGCTATGCCTTTTTCTGCCGCGGTGTCTTAAATGCCCTGCCGCTGATTCCCTTTACTCCGGACATCATCCATGCCCATGACTGGCAGACCGGCATGATTCCGGCGCTGCTGCGCATCCAGTACGGCGGCCTGCCGCGCTATGACAGAATCCGCACTGTCTTTACCATCCACAACCTGAAATACCAGGGCGTCTTCGGCATCAAGGATGTTCAGGACATGCTCGGTTTGCCCAATGAAGTGTTTACCGATGACAAATTGGAATACTTCGGCAACGTCAACTTCCTCAAGGCCGGCATCGTCTACTCGGATGAGGTGACCACGGTCAGCCCCAGCTACGCGGAAGAAATCCAGACCAGCTATTATGGCGAGCGTCTGGACGGGCTGCTGCGCGCGCGGCGCAACCACTTAACCGGCATCTTAAACGGCCTGGATGTCAGGGAATACGATCCTTCCCAGGACAAGCGCATTGCAGCAACCTACACTGCCAGCAACCTGGACGGCAAAAAGATCAACAAGCGCGCCCTGCAGGAAGAACTGGGGCTTCATGTGCGGGAGGACGTGCCCATTGTCGCCATGATTGGCCGCCTCAGCAGCCAGAAGGGTCTGGACCTGGTGGACTATGTCATCGCCGACATCATGAACGAGGATCTGCAGCTGATTTGCCTTGGCATGGGCGAGTCCCGCTATGTCAACCTCTTTTCCTGGGCGGAGCAGAACTACCCTGGGCGTGTCGCCTCGCGCTTTGTGATGGACAACAACCTGGCCCACCGCATCTACGCGGGCGCTGACATCTTCCTGATGCCCTCGGCCTTTGAGCCCTGCGGCCTGAGCCAAATGATCGCGATGCGATACGGCACAATACCGATCGTGCGCGAGACCGGCGGCCTTCGTGACACCGTGCTCTCCTATAATGAGTTTACCAACGAGGGCAATGGCTTCACTTTCTTCAACTACAATGCCCATGACATGCTCCATGTCATTCAGAGGGCGCTTCATTACTACCACGAGAAGAAGGATGTCTGGATGCTGCTGCAGCACCGCGGCATGACGGCGGACTATTCCTGGTTCAATTCTTCCGCGCACTATCTGGCGCTGTACAAGAAGCTGATGCCGGCCCTTTTAACGGAAGGGGAGAAGAAGCCGCAGGAGGTTTCCGCCCCTGCGCCTGCTAAACTGGTCAAAGCGGCCAAAGCACCCAAGGCGGAGGCGGCGGAGGAAAAGCCCAAAGCGCCCGCGAAGCCCAAAGCAGCCGCCAAACCAAAGGCCGTGCCCAAGGCGAAGGCTGCTCCCAAGGCAGCGGAGACCGCAACGGAAGAAAAACCCAAGCGCGCTGTGAAAAAAAACGCGGAAAAGGCTGCTGCTGAACCCGAAAAACCCAAGACCACCCGTACAAGGAAGGCAAAACCTGCCGAACCAAAGGAATAAGATCATTTTCAACCAAAACGCCCTGATTTTTCGGGGCGTTTTCTTGTGTCGCTTTTTGTTGTGTCTGATTGAGGAGAAGGGGCGGTTCCGCGGCTGTATCAAACGGGCAGGGTTGCATAATTAAACGATTGAAATGATAAAAGGCGATCGGCCTCAATTTAAGAACAACAAATAAACATAACAGAAATTGCGCTCTGTCATGTTTTATTTTCTTAAAATACCATAAAAAACAATCAAAAACTGCTGATAATTATTTGACGGCAGCAGTGAAAAAACTGAAACCGATGAATAAAACACTTGACAACATTTTCCAATGGTGTATATTGAATGCAAATTTATTCCAAGGAGGAACCTTCCGTGAAAAAATTACTCGCTCTTGCTCTGGCCCTGGTGATGCTGTCCGGCTTAACCGCCCTGGCGGCGGATGGCGGTGTCCTGACCGTGGCCCTCTCTCCCGACTTTGCGCCCATGGAGTTCATTGACATTTCCAAGACCGGGGACGACCAGTATGTCGGCTTTGACGTCACCCTGGCCAAATTCATCGCGGCGGAACTGGGAATGACCCTGAAGATCAAGCCCATGAGCTTTGACGCCTGCCAGACGGCGGTGCAGGTCGGCGCGGTGGACATGTCCATCTCCGGCTACTCCTGGACAGAAGAGCGAGCGAAAAACTTTAACCTCTCTGATTATTACTACGCGGGCGATAACGAAACCGAACAGGTGGTTATCGTGAAGGCCGAGGAAGCCGGCAAGTATTCCAAGCCCGAGGATTTCGCGGGTAAGGTCGTTGCTGCCCAGGCCGCCTCCCTGCAGTATGACCTCGTCACCAAGCAGCTCCCCCAGAGCGAACTGAAGGAGTTCAAGGTCATTGATGACGCTGTTATGGCCCTGATGTCCGGCAAGGTGGACGCTGTCGCGGTGGCGATGGGCAACGGCGAATCCATCATCGCCAACAACCCGGCCATCGGCATGTCCGGCTTCTCCTTTGAAGTGGACGAGAAGGCGGAGAACAATGTGGTCATGATCCAAAAAGGCAATGATGAATTGCTTGCGAAGGTCAATGCGGCGCTGGCCAAGGCTTATGAGCAGAAGCTCTACGGCGGCTGGTATGAGGAAGCGAAAGCCCTGGCCGGCATTGATACTGCCAAGCAGGTCTCCTACACCGAGGACGGCCAGGTGGCTGAGGATCAGCCTCAGTAAGTAATCCTTTTAACCCCTGCTTCTAAAGCCGGGTCGGCAAGGAATTGCCGGCCCGGTCTAACCCATGTCATACCTGGGAGGACAAGATTTTGTCACTGACGACCATCGCGGAGAACATCGTCAAGATTCTCCAGAATTACTGGCAGATTTTTTTGATCAAGGGCGTCGGGATCACGCTTTTGTTATCGGCCATCACAGTGTTTTTTGGGGCTATTTTTGGTTCTGTCCTGGCTTTTGCCAAGATGTCCCGCTTCAGGATCATCCGCTTGCCGGTATCTTTTTTTATTGAGCTTATTCGCGGCACACCCATTTTGCTCCAGCTGTACATTGGATATTTTATCGTGCCCCAAATGCTGCCTGCACTTGGAATGTCGGACTTCGCCAGCATTTCCGTCGCCCTCATCATCAACTCCTCCTGCTATATGTCAGAGGTCGTCCGCTCCGGCATCCAGGCTGTGGACAAGACGCAGACGGAGGCCGCCCGCAGTTTGGGTTTAAATTCCTCCCAGACCATGCTCAAGGTGGTTCTTCCCCAGGCTGTCAAAAACATCCTGCCGGCGCTTGGCAATGAGTTCATCATGATCATCAAGGAAACGTCGCTGGCGTCCACCTTCTTTATCGGGGACCTGATGACTTCTTACCTCGTGGTCAAGGGCAAGACCTATTTGTCCCTGGAAAGCCTCATCATCGTTGGCGCCATCTATTTCGCTTTGACCTTCAGCCTCAGCAAGCTGATCGGCGGATTTGAAAGGAAGTTAAAAACCAGTGATTGAGACAGTAAACCTGGTCAAGAATTTTGGCGAGTTGGGCGTTTTGCGCGGAATCAGCGAAACCATCCACAAGGGAGAGGTCGTTTCCATTATCGGCCCCTCCGGCTCAGGCAAGTCAACTTTTCTGCGCTGCCTGAACCTTTTGGAGATGCCGACCTCAGGAAAGGTAATTTTTGACGGCGTCAACCTGATGGATAAGGATGTGGACATCAACCTGCACCGGCAGAAGATGGGCATGGTTTTTCAGCAGTTCAATGTATTCCCTCATTTGACTGTAAAGGAAAACATTACTTTAGCGCCTGTGCTGCTGAAGAAAAAATCAAAAGCCCAGGCTGATAAATTGGCCGATGATCTGCTTGGCAGGATTGGCTTGTCCGATAAAGCAGATGAGCATCCCCGCCGCCTGTCAGGAGGTCAAAAGCAGCGCCTCGCCATCGTTCGCGCGCTGGCGATGGAGCCGGAGGTCATGTTGTTTGATGAACCCACCAGCGCGCTTGACCCTGAAATGGTGGGGGAGGTTCTTCAGGTCATCAAGGATCTGGTTCAGGGCGGTATGACTTGCATCATCGTCACCCATGAGATGGGCTTTGCCAGGGAAGTTTCCACCCGCGTCCTCTTTATGGACGACGGCCTGATTGAGGAACAGGGCAGCCCCGAGCAGATCTTTGAAAATCCCAAAAGCCCCAGGACCCGGGAGTTTTTGAGCAAGGTCCTGCGTTGATACAAGAAAGACAATTAAAAAGTGCCGCCGGGCACTTTTTTAAATTCTTTGTTTTACATTCTCAACAAGCCTTTACCTATCCTTTACAATAAACAACGGTCGGACTTTACACATTCATTGTATCTTCTATATGTGCAAGATATGCACAAAAATAAGGAGGAAAAAACATGAAAATCCGTAAACTGTTTGCCCTGGTCCTTGCTCTGACCGCCATCACAGCGGTCGCTTTCGCCGAGTTCGACACCTCAAAGACCATCGCGGTCGTTTCCCGTGAAGAAGGCAGCGGCACCCGCGGCGCTTTCATCGAGCTGACCGGCATCGCCACCAAGGACGCTGACGGCAAAGAAGTGGACAACACCTACATCGAAGCCGACTTTGTCAACGGCACCTCTCTGGTCATCACCACCGTGTCCCAGAACGACGCGGCCATCGGCTATGCTTCCCTGTCCTCAGTGCTGCACAACGACACCGTCAAGATGGTCAAGATCGACGGCGTTGAAGCTTCCACTGAGAACATCCTCAACAACACCTATCCCATCGCCCGTCCCTTCAACATCGTCACCAATGGCGAACTCACCAATGAACTGGCCAAAGACTTCATGGCCTTTATCATGAGCAAAGAAGGCCAGGCGGTTGTCGCCGAAGACGGCCTGGTTCCCGTTGCCAACGACGAAACTCCTTCCTACACCGCTTCCGGCCTGAAGGGCGTTGTGGTTGTCGGCGGCTCCACCTCCGTGGCCCCCGTCATGGAAAAACTGGGCGAAGCTTACGCTGCCCTGAACCCCGAAGTTGAAGTTGACGTGCAGGCCACCGGTTCTTCCGCCGGCGTCGCTGGCGCCCTGGACGGCACCTACATGATCGGCATGGCTTCCCGCGCTCTGAAGAGCAGCGAAACCGACGGCGGCGCTGTCGGCACTGTCATCGGCCTTGACGGCATCGCGGTCATCGTGAACCCCGCGAACTCCATCGAAGATCTCTCTGTTGAGCAGGTCAAGAAGATCTTCACCGGCGAAGTCACTGTCTGGGCAGACGCCAACAAATAATCAATGAACAATCGGAAAAACCTTTCCGAAAGACTCATGCGGGGGCTGTTCCTGGCCTCCGCATGTGTCTGCATACTGGCTGTCATCACCATCTCCGCTTTTCTGTTCCTCAATGGCCTGCCCTTCTTCAGAGCCTACTCAGTCTTTGACTTTGTAACCGGCACGGAATGGGCGCCTCTTAGAGGGGTCTTCGGCATCCTGCCGATGATCGTTGGCAGCTTTTATGTCACCTTTGGCGCGCTTCTGCTCGGCGCTCCCATCGGAATTCTAACCGCTATCCTGATGTCCCGCTTTGCGCCCAAATGGGTGGTCAAGGCAATGAAACCCGCGGTCGCGCTGTTGGCCGGCATTCCCTCAGTCGTCTATGGCTTCTTTGGCGTCATGCTGCTGGTTCCCTTTGTTCGCGACACGTTCGGCGGCACCGGAAAAAGTGTTCTGGTCGCCAGCGTTCTTCTTGCCATCATGATTTTGCCCACCATCGTTCAGACGTCGCTTGCCGCGCTTGACGCTGTGCCCCAGCCCTATTATGAAGGCAGCCTGGCCCTTGGCGCCACGCATGAGTCCAGCGTTTTCCGCTCCGTTGTCCCTGCCGCCCGCCCGGGCATCGTTTCTGGCGTTGTTTTGGGCATTGGCCGCGCCATTGGCGAAACCATGGCGATCATCATGGTCGCCGGAAACAACCCCAGAATGCCTGGCGACATTTTGAAGGGGGTCAGGACGATGACGGTCAACGTCTTAATGGAAATGGGGTACGCCGCCGATCTTCACCGGGAAAGCCTGATCGCGACCGGCGTTATTCTCTTCATCATCGTCATGGCCATCAACTTTATCTTCTCTTTTATTAACCGCAGGAGGGTCTTGCAATGACCAGTGTTGAGTACAAGGGGCGCATGGTCGATATCAGCGTGCCCACCCGTAAAAGCGCACACTGGGGCTCAAGGATTCTGAAAGCGCTTTGCTGGCTTTCCGGTTTCATCACCATGGGCGCCCTTGTTCTGATCGTGCTCTATATCTTGATAAACGGGCTTCCCCACCTGAAACCATCTCTGTTTGAAGTCAAATACAACAGCAAAAATGTCTCCATGTTCCATGCCATCATCAACACCCTGTCAATGACCGCCTTGGCGCTGCTCTTTTCCGTTCCGGTGGGTGTGTTCGGCGGGATTTACCTGGCTGAATACGCAAAACCCGGCAGCAAACTGGTTAAGGTCATCAGGGTCACAGCGGAAACCCTCTCGGGCATCCCTTCCATTGTTTATGCCCTGTTTGGCATGATGGCTTTTGTGGTGACGATGAAGATCGGCATCTCCCTGCTCTCCGGCGCGCTCACCCTGGCCATCATGATTTTGCCGCTGATTCTCCGCCAGACGGAGGAGTCCCTCCTGGCGGTGCCCATGAGCTACCGCGAGGGCAGTTACGGCCTGGGCGCGGGCAAACTGCGCACCACGGTCCGCATCGTGCTGCCGGTCGCCATGCCCGGCATTCTGGCAGCTGTTCTGCTGTCCATCGGGCGCATCTCAGGCGAAACCGCGGCCTTGATCTATACCTCAGGCACTGCCACCCGCATCGCGGAGTTGTTTGAGTCCGGACGCACCCTCTCAGTTCACCTGTATCAATTGCAGCAGGAAGGCCGCTACATCAACGAGGCCTTTGCCGTTGCGGTTGTGCTTCTGGTGATTGTGGTACTGATGAACGCGCTCTCCTCCCTGATTGCCGGGAAACTGACCACGAAAGGTTAAAGCATGACAAATTTCTTTGACAACAGCAAGGCTGTAAAAAACCAGGAAACATCCCGTGTAAAATTTGATATCAGCAAAGTCGATTTGTTCTACGGCAATTTCCAGGCTTTAAAGAACATCAACATGCAGATTTTTGAGCGCCAGGTTACCGCGCTCATCGGCCCCTCGGGCTGCGGGAAGTCTACCCTCTTAAAGTCTTTGAACCGCATGAACGACCTGATTCCGGATTGCCGGGTAGAAGGTAAGATCATGCTGGATGATCTGGACATCTATTCACCTCAAAGCGAGATCAACTTGCTCAGGAAGCGCGTGGGCATGGTCTTTCAGAAGCCCAATCCCTTTCCCATGAGCATCTATGACAACATCGCCTATGGGCCGCGCTCCCACGGCGTCAAGGGCAAGCTGAAGCTGGACGCGATTGTGGAAAGCTCCCTTAAAAAAGCGGCGCTCTGGGATGAGGTCAAGAATGATCTGAAGAAAAGCGCCATGGCCATCTCCGGCGGCCAGCAGCAGCGCCTGTGCATCGCGCGCTGCCTGGCGGTTCAGCCCGAGGTCATTTTGATGGACGAACCCACCAGCGCGCTTGACCCGATTTCTACCAGCAAGATTGAAGACCTTGTCTTGGAACTGAAAAATGAATATACTGTAATCATCGTAACGCACAACATGCAGCAGGCTGCCCGCATCAGCGACATCACCTCCTTTTTCCTGCTTGGAGAGATGATCGAGATGGAGGAGACCGGCAAGCTGTTTTCAACCCCGAAGGACCCGAGAACTGAAAACTACATCACAGGGAGGTTTGGCTGATGCGTCTGCACTTTGATGAACAGCTTAACACGCTGAACAATGAAATGATTTTAATGGGCAGCATGATTGAGCGCGCCATTGAAAACGCGGGCACGCTGCTTGAGACCCGCAACCTGGAGCTGGCCAACGTGCTGAAAAACGGAGATGTGGAGATTGACCGCAAGGAACGGGAGATCGAGACCATGTGCCTGCGGCTGATTTTGATGCAGCAGCCGGTCGCCAGGGATCTTCGTGTCATCTCAGCGGCGCTGAAGATGATTACCGACATGGAGCGCATCGCCGATCAGGCTTCCGACATCGCGGAAATCCTGTCCATGCCTTATGAAGGCGAACTGATCCCATATCCTCCGCACCTCAAGCAGATGGCGGCGGAAACGGCCAGGATGGTGCATCGCGCCATTGACGCCTATGTCACCCGCGACCTGGACCTGGCCCGGAAGGTCATGAATGATGACGATGTCGTTGACGACCTCTTCACCCAGGTCAAGAATGACATTATTTCGATCATTGAGTCCGGTGAAAAAAAGGGTGAATTGGACGGCATGCAGCTTCTGGACATGCTGATGATCGCAAAATATTTTGAGCGCAGCGCTGACCATGCGGTCAACATTGCCGAGTGGGTGGAGTTCGCGGTCACCGGCCGTTACAAAGGGGAATTGATGCAATGATTTACTCGGTTGAAGATGACCAAGCCATCCGAGACCTGGTTTTGTACGCGCTGCGCCAAGCTGGCTACGAGGCCGAAGGTTTCGCGGACGGCAAGTCGTTCATGGAGGCCATGCGGGATAAATTGCCGGACCTGGTTTTGATGGATTATATGCTGCCCGGAGCCGACGGCGGCAAGCTCATGGCGCAGATGCGCCATGACGAGCGCACCCGGCACATTCCGGTCATTATGCTGACCGCCAAGGATTCCGAAATGGACAAGGTGCGCTCCCTGGACGCGGGCGCTGACGACTACATCGTCAAGCCCTTTGGCGTGATGGAGCTGCTTTCAAGGATCCGTGCGGTGCTCAGGCGCGTTGAAAAGAAAGAGGTGCTGGAGCAGCTTTCCGCAGGCCCGGTTACTATGGATGTCGGCCGGCATGAAGTCAAGGTGGACGGCGAGGAGATCATTTTGACCAACAAGGAGTTCCGCCTGCTGCATTTCCTGATGAGCAATCCCGGCCTGGTCTTCACCCGGGAGCAGCTGCTCAACAAGGTCTGGGACACCGACTATGTGGGCGACACCCGCACCGTGGACATGCATGTGCGCACCCTCCGCGCCAAACTTGGCGAGGCTGCTGTTTTGATTGAAACCAAACGGGGAGTCGGTTATCGCCTGGTCAATTAAATCTTTCAGGAGTAAGCATTGAAACGCAGGATACTAACAGGCGTCATTTCCCTCCTGGTGGTTTTTACTGTAACGGCCTTTGCCTTGTCCGCTGTGGTTGTTCGTTCTGTCGCCGGAGATCAGCTTCTCAAACAGCTGGAAGCCCAGGCGGACAGCCTTGCGCATCAGCTGCTGAACAGGGACGAGGCTCAGGCGCTGGAAGGCCTTGTCACTTCATCCCGTGTCACCCTTGTGGATACGGACGGCGAGGTCTTGTTTGACAACTGGACCAGCGAGGAGATGGACAACCACAACGATCGTCCGGAGATCCTTGAGGCAAGAAAAAACGGCCATGGCAAAGCGGTGCGTTTTTCAAAAACCAAAAACAGCACCATGATGTACGCGGCCAGGCTGCTTCCTGGCGGCAAGGTGCTGCGCGTTGCGGCGCCTGAACAGATCGCGAACAGCGTTGTTTCAGGCGTTCTTCCCTATATGATCGGTGGCCTTATTGTAATCCTTGGATTCGTGATTATCCTTTCCAACAGCTGGACCCGTTCCCTTTTAAAACCCATCCTGACCATCGACGTCGAACGCCCTGAGGAGGCGGTGACCTACGATGAGATCTTGCCGCTGATTAAAAAAATCGACCAGCAGAACAAAAAAACACAAAGCCAGATGGAGGCGCTGGAAGCCAGGCGCATGGAATTAAACGCCCTGCTGGACGGCATGCACGAGGGCTTTATCGCCCTTGGAACCCGGGAGGAGATCATCCTGATCAACCCCAGCGCCTGTGAGATCCTTGGCGTCAGGGAAGAGCAGGCCCGCGGCCGCAGCCTGATGGAGATCAACCGCAGCCCTTCTGTGCTGAGCCTCCTTGATAATTTGCGGAAAAAGGGCATGTCCGACAGCGTCATGGAATTAAACGGCCGCTTCTACCTGCTTTTTGCCAATCGCATTGAGTCCGGCCGGGGCGCTGTGGTCCTGATCAGCGACCAGACCTACAAGATCGAGGCTGAAGCCATGCGCAAGCAGTTCACGGCCAATGTTTCCCATGAGCTCAGGACCCCTCTGACCACCATCTGCGGCTATGCGGAGATGCTGGAAAAAGGCATGGTCAAACAGGAGGATGTTGGGCAGTTTTACCGGCTGATCCTCAGGGAGAGCAGCCGCATGCTGACCCTGGTGGAGGACATCCTGCGCCTTTCCCGTCTTGATGAAGGAAGCATGGCGGCGCAAAGGGAAGCGATCAACCTGAACCGGGTCGCCGGCTCCATTGCGGAATCCCTTCAACTGGCAGCGGATGAAAAGAATGTCACACTGAATTATGAAGGCCAGGACACCTGGGTCTTTGGCGTGACGACAATGCTGGAGGAGCTGTGTTCCAACCTGATCGACAATGCCATCAAGTACAATGTGGACAGAGGCAGGGTCGATGTGAAGGTGACAAACGGTGAACAGGCGATCCTGACGGTTTCGGACACCGGCATCGGCATTGAACCGGAGCACCATGACCGCGTCTTTGAGCGCTTCTACCGCACAGATAAAAGCCGCTCCAAGAGAACCGGAGGCACCGGGCTTGGGCTGTCCATTGTCAAGCACGCGGCTGAGTTCCATAAGGCCAAAATCAACCTTTTAAGCAAACCCGGGAAGGGCACCACCATCACAGTCATCTTCCCTTTATATCAGGAGGAAGACTGATGGATTTAGGGCTGTACCGCCATTTCAAAGGCGGAATGTATGAGGTGATCGGCATTGCCATTCATTCAGAAACGCTGGAGGAAATGGTGATCTATCGCGCCCGATATGGCGAACAGAAGCTTTGGGTGCGCCCGATGAACATGTTCCTGGAAACGGTGGAACATGAGGGCAGACTTGTCCCGCGTTTTGAGTATATAAACAGCAGCGGCGAAACAGCACAGCCCCAATAAAACGCCGCTTTTTGCGCTGTTTATTTGGGCGGCTGCGGGTAGATCAGCGCCCAGGCAGCCAATTCCGAAAAAGTCGGGTGAATGGTCATCGCGCGCTCTATGGGCAGCCAGGTTCCGCGTTCTTCCGCCTGTTCCCTGCCGCCCGCGTTCATCAGATAGGCATAGGGCTGCACAAGCATCGCAGCCTGGGGGCCGACCGCATGGACGCCCAAAATGCGTTTTTTGTCGTCCGTGATGATCTTGACGAAGCCGTCATCGTCATGCCGCCTGGAATAGCCCATGGAAATTCCCGCGATCACATCCGAATAGGATCCATAAAAGACCTGCGTTTTGTTGCCGTATTGTTCTCTTGCCTCTTTTTCAGACAGACCGACGATGCCCACCTGGGGATGGGTGAACACCGCCTGGGGCACGCTGTCATAGGAGGCTTCGCGCGTATTATCCCCAAACAAAACATTGTTTAACACCCCTGCTTCGTAGTTGGCCTTGTGTCTTAAGGGGTATTTGCCGTTGATATCACCCAGGGCGTAGATGTTGTTCACGTTGGTTCTGAGTTTTTCATCGGTGATGATATAGCCGTTTTGATCGGTCTGAACGCCCGCTTTTTCAAGGGACAGGCTGTCCGTGTTGGGGACGATGCCCGGGGCTAAAAAGATTTCCTCAGCCGTGATGTCATAGGTTTCCCCGGTCTGCTTGTCCTTGAAGGTCATGACTTTTTGCCCGTCCTTGGCGTGCACTTCCTGGGCGTCCGCGAAATAAAGCACCCTGACGCCCGCATTTTCCAGCTGCTTTTTGACAAAGGGGGCGATCTCCTCGTCCGTGCCCCGCAGGATGGTTTCGCTGCGCACTGCCAGGGTGACCTTTGTGCCGAAGGCTGAAAAAATGTGCGCGAATTCCAGCGCGGTTGATCCGCCCCCGATGATCATCAGGCTCTTATACGGTTTTTTGGGAAAGCCTTCCGCGAAGAAGGATTCGCTGGCCTGGAACCCAGCTTCCTTCATGCCCTTGATATCAGGAATGCGCGTGCGGCTGCCGGTGGCGATCACGATGATCTCGGCCTGGATGCTTGTTGTTTTACCGTCATTTAATTGGATTTGAAGGGTGTTCCGATCAACAAAGGAACCGGAGCCTTCAAACACGGTCACGCCTTCAGTCGCTTTGATCTCCTCGGCCAGGTTGATGTTTGCGTCGATTTGCCTGCGCATGCGCCGCGTAATCTTTTCCCAGTCGATCTCAGGTTCCCCGTAGCTGACGCCGACCCTGCTGCCGAGCTGGGCTTCACGGATCAGATCAGCAGGGTAGACCAGCATCTTGGAGGGGATGCAGCCCCGGTTCAGACAGGTGCCGCCAAAGGCGCCTTTTTCGATCACTGCAACAGTTTTACCGTGCTTGACGGCCTCTTCCATAATCATCAGCCCGCTGCCGGCCCCGATGACCGCGATGTCAAATTGCTGCATTTGTTTGTGCTCCTTAAAATTCTCAGGTGTTGTTAAAACCTTGTCTATTTTACCCAAATGCCAGGCAATTCAATCTTTCAGCGGCTTCATGAGGCGTTTAAAACTGTTCATCCGCTGTGAAAAATGGGTCAATTGTATTTACGAAAACCTTTTTCCGTGTTAGGATAAAGCACAGAAACAAAGCCTTAACGGGCGTTTGACCCCAATATGTTGATCAATGAAAGGAGCCACCATGTCAGAAGCAGATCGTGTCCTGTCCAATTTCACGCAGCAGGTAAAGGAGGAGCGCCGCTACAGCGAGAAAAAGCTCCGCATCGGCATCATCGGCACCGGATGGATCGCCGAAGCCCACGTTGAAAGCTACTTGAAGCAGCCCGATGTCCAGATCGTGGCCATGGCCGATTTGATCCCCGGCAAAGCGGAAAAATTCGCGGCGTCCTATGGCGTCACGGACTGCAATTTCTATCCTGACCACAAGAGCATGCTGGGGAATGAGCAGCTGGACGCCGTCAGCGTGTGCACCTACAACACGCAGCACGCGGTGTGCACCATCGACGCGCTCAACCATGGCGTGAACGTCCTTCTTGAAAAACCCATGTCCGCAACCGTGGAAGAAGCCGCCGACATCATCAGGGCTGAAAAGAAAAGCGGCAAACTGCTGTCCATCGGCTTTCAGCCGCGCATGGACGCCAATATGCAGCAGATCAAAAAAATCGTGGAATCAGGGGTTCTCGGTAAAATCTATTACATTCAAACAGGCGGCGGCCGCCGCCGCGGCATCCCCAACAGCACCTTTATCGAGAAAAAGACGGCCGGCATCGGCGCCTTGGGCGACATCGGCTGCTATTCCCTGGACATGGTGCTAAACGCCATCGGCTATCCCAAGCCCCTCACGGCTTCCGGCTACACCTCCAACTACTTTGGCACTTCCACCAAGTACCAGAAGCCGGAGGACGCAGCCCGCTTTGATGTGGACGATTTCGCCGCGGCCTTCATCCGCCTGGAGGGGGATATCATCCTGGATTTCCGCATTTCCTGGGCAATGCACCTGGATACCCCCGGCGACACGGTCATTCTGGGCACTGAGGGCGCGTTGCGCATCCCGTCCACTGAGTGCTGGAACGGAACTGTCGGCGGCCCCATGAAGCTATACCATGATATAGCCGGCGAGCAGGTGGAAACCCTTATCCCGATCATTGAGGATGACGAGTCAGGTCTGTTTGACAAGAAGATCCGCTCTTTCCTGGATGCCATCATCTTTAAACTGCCCGCGCCCGTTCCCTCAGAGCAGATCCTCTACAACCAGGCCATCATCAACGCCATCGGAGATTCCTCAGAGAAAGGCCGCGAGGTCGAGGTCTATATCCCGGAAATCTAAGCCCTTGCCATTGAGCACAGCCTTCCATGTTCGCCTTCCAACATGGAAGGCTGCTTTTTGTGTCAAACGGGCGTTTATTGTCTTAAAAGAAGGCTTTTCTCTTGCTCTTATTGCCCGCTTGGCGTATAATCACATGGATAGATAAAAAGGCGGTATTTTTGTGAAAAAGATTCGTTTCGGTATTCTGGGCTATGCCGGCATCGCGGTTCGTGCCCTGATTCCGGCTTTGATGAAAACCAAAAATGCTGCTTTTTATGCCCTGGCTTCCGGAAAAGCGGAGAGCAGGGATGAGGCCAGGGCCAAACACCCTTCCCTTGTGGTGTATGAACGCTACGAGGACCTGCTGAACGATCCTGCTGTGGATGCCGTCTATATCCCTTTGCCCAATTCCCTGCACAAGGAATGGGCAATTAAGGCCATGCGCGCGAAAAAGCATGTGCTCTGCGAAAAACCGATGGCCCTCACAACAGAGGACGCGCTGGAAATGGCTGAGGAAAGCCGCAAAAACAGCGTTGTTTTAATGGAAGCCTTCATGTACCGCTTTCACAACAAGACCAAACTGCTTCAGAAACTGCTTTCTGACGGCTTGATCGGGGATATCCGCCATGTGTCAAGCGGGTTCAGTTTTGTTTTTGACCGCCCGGGGGATTATCGCAACCAAAAAGAGATGGGCGGCGGCGCTTTCTGGGATGTGGGCTGCTACGCGGTCAACATGGCGGGTCTGATCTTTCAAGAGGAGCCTGTCACGATCAGCGCAGTAAAAAATGAGAAAAACGGCATCGATGTGTCCCTTACGGCCTTGCTTCAGTATCCTTCCGGGGCCACCTGCACTGTGACCGGCGGCTTTGATTCCCAGTCCATGCAAGTTACACAGATCAACGGCGCCTTGGGCAGCCTGCTCCTGCGCGACAGTTTTTTAGGGCCTGCCACCCCCATCCTGCACCTGAAGGACAACAAGGTGACTGAAATCAAGGCAGAGGAATGCGACTGTTATGCCGCTCAGGTGGAGGCTTTCTCGGACGCTGTTTTAACAGGCGGTCAACCGCCTTTTTCGCTTGAGGAAACCATCCGAAACATTGATTTGATTGTTAGGATTCTTGATGCAGCAAGACAGACCAACCTGCCTTGCAGGACGGAAATTGAAGTGTCGGGACAAATGTGATCCCGCATAAATTCCAGACGTGGTACATTTTGTCCCACAGCTTTGATATAATACGGTTTGGTTTGTGGAATGGTTTCCATAACCCTGATACATACCAAACAAGGAGGAAAATGCATGACGCCCCAACTGCAGCCTGAAATGGAGCAAAACCAATGCTGTTTGGATACGACCCAGTCTTTTATGGAACGTAAAACCTTAACCCTGCGCGAAGTTGTACAAGTTCTTGACGCCCGTGTTTTAACAGGCGAAGAGCATTTGGATTCTGTCGCCCATTGCGCGTGCAGCTCGGATCTGATGAGTGATGTGTTGGCGTTTGTCCACGAAAAAGCCTTGCTGTTGACTGGTCTTGCCAACACCCAGGTCATCAGGACGGCGGAAATGCTGGATTTAAGCTGCATCATCTTCGTGCGCGGCAAGCAGCCGCCGGAAGAGGTGCTGGAATTAGCAAGAGAATTGGATGTAACGCTGCTGGCCGTTAATAAAACCATGTTTGTCAGCGCCGGCCTTCTTTATCAGGCAGGTCTTTCTGGTACCCCAATGGGCTGGGAAAACAGGAGAGAGGTCAATTAAATGAACGCCCATGAGATTTATTCAGTGGAACAGCAGGATTATGACAGAGCCGGCTCAGCGTCGGCTGCCATCAAACTGCTGCTCCGGCAAAAAGGCATTGACAAGGGCATCATCCGCCGTGTTGCCATTGCCGCCTATGAAGCTGAAATCAATCTCATTATCCATTCAGAAGGCGGAAAAATGGAATTGACGATAGACGATGATATGATCACCCTGGAGGTATATGACAGAGGGCCTGGAATCTCCGATGTGATGCTGGCACAGATGGAAGGGTTTTCGACTGCCTGTGACGTTGCGCGCAATATGGGCTTTGGCGCCGGCATGGGTCTTCCCAATATACGGCGCAACGCGGATGATTTCGTGATGGCCAGCCGCCCCAGCATCGGCACCCTCATGGTGATGAATTTTTACTTAAAGCCCCAGGATGACGCGGATAAAAGGAGGATGGGGATTTGACCGTTTCTCAACTTGCCTCGCTGATCAACGCAAAGACCTTAACAGCAGGTGATCCTGACGCGACTGTGGAAAACGGCTACGTCTGCGACCTGCTCAGTTGGGTCATGGCAAGAGGCGCTCAGGGCATGGCCTGGATCACGGTACAGACCCACCTGAATGTGATCGCGGTCGCCAGCCTGCATGATATGGCTTGCGTCATTTTGCCTGATAACATTATGATGGATGAGACGGTTCTGAACAAGGCCCGGGAGGAGGACATCGCTGTACTGTCCTCGCCCATGAACGCTTTTTCCATCTGTGGCCTGATGTATGAGAAGGGGCTTTTAGGGCCTGAAACCTGATGCTTTATTACGACCTGCACATCCATTCCTGTCTCTCGCCCTGCGCTCAGGACGACATGACGCCCCAGAATGTCTGCGGCATGGCAAGATTAAAAGGGCTGGATGTGATCGCGCTTACTGACCACAACTCCGGAGGCAACCTGGTCGCCTTCTCAAAAGCGGCTTGGGAGTATGGGCTTCTCTTCATTCCGGGGATGGAATTGTGCACGGCTGAGGAGGTTCACATTCTGGCCTACTTTCAAAACCTGGATGACGCTCTTTTGGCGTCGGAAGCGGTCAGGAGCCATCTGCCAAAAAAGAAGAACAAGCCTGATTTTTTTGGCAGACAACTGCTGGTGGATGAGAAAGACCAGCCCTGCGGCGAAGAGGACGCCCTCCTGATCGGCGCACTGGATCTCTCTCTGGAGGAAACGCTGGCGCTCATCAGGTCCTGCAGCGGCATTGCGGTACCAGCCCATGTTAACCGCGGATACGGCATGATCTACACCTTGGGGTTTATTCCGCAGCAGGCTGGATTTAAGGTCGTGGAGCAGGGTGTGGGGGAGGCGCCGATCAAGGGAATGAAGTGTATCCACAACTCCGATGCCCATGACTTGGGCGCGATCTCGGAAAGGGAAAATGCCCTTTTGGCCGACGATCTGGACGGGGTGCTGACATTTTTGCGTGAAGGCCGCACAACGGCTTAACAATACCATTAAAGAAGAAAGAGGGAATTGACATGGTTGACAGAAAAGAGCAGTTTGAAGCGCTGCGCAACGTCATCAACAAGCACAAGGATGAGAAAGGCGCGCTGATGCCTGTCATGCAGGAGGCCCAGAACATCTTTGGCTACCTTCCCCAGGACGTTCAGATTGAGATCGCTGAAGGCCTTGGCATCACCTTGTCTGAAGTGTATGGGGTTGCCACTTTCTATTCCCAGTTTGCTCTGCAGCCCAAGGGCGAGCATGTCATCAGTGTTTGCATGGGCACTGCCTGCTATGTCAAGGGCGCACAGGCTGTTCTGGACAAGCTGAGCGAATCTCTGGGTGTGGCTCCCGGCGAGACCACCGCTGACGGCAAGTTTACCCTGATGGCCACCCGCTGCCTTGGCGCCTGCGGCCTGGCCCCGGTGTTGACTGTTGGGGATGATGTGCACGGGCGGGTTATTCCGGACGAGATCCCTTCCATCATTGCCAAGTACGAGAGCTGATGCGCGATCTGTCCCTGCACCTGATGGACCTGGTGCAAAACAGCATCACAGCCGGCGCGGCCTTAATCAAGGTATCTGTTTTTCAAAAAGATGACGGCTTGCTCGGTTTTATGATTGAGGATGACGGCTGCGGGATGGATGAAGAAACCAGAGAAAAGGCGCTCAGCCCTTTTGGAACCAGCCGCACCACCCGAAAAGTTGGTCTCGGCATCCCCCTGACCCGTGAGCACGCGCTCATCACAGGCGGCAGTTTTGATCTGGAGAGCAAGAAAGGGCAGGGCACCAGCCTTCAGGCTGTGTTCAACACCCGGCACATTGATTGCCAGCCGCTTGGCAATTTGGGGGAAACGCTCCTGACCCTGATCCTGGCCAACCCCGATACCCCGGATTTTGTGATGACCTTGTCCAGCGAAGGAGCGCAGGAATCTCTGGACACCAGGCAGATCAAGGAAGTTTTGGGTGAGGTCCCCATCAATGACCCGGCCGTTGTTACCTGGCTGATGGAAAATATAAACGAAATGCTTAATCAAACGCTTGGAGGAGTCGAAAAATGAAATCAATCAGCGAGTTGGAACAAATCCGCAAAGCAACCCTGGAGCGCATCAACCTGCGCCGCGAAGACAAGGAAAATGAAGTGCGTGTCGTGGTCGGCATGGCCACCTGCGGCATTGCCGCCGGCGCCCGCCCGGTCATGATGGCTTTTATGACCGAGGCCAACAGGCGCGGCCTCAGCCAGGTCACTGTTTCTCAAACCGGCTGCATCGGCATGTGCCGCTATGAGCCCATGGCCGATGTCTATTTGCCCGGCCAGGAGAAGGTCACCTATGTGAACCTGGATGAGGAGAAGGTGCGCCGCATTGTGCTGGATCACATCGTCAATGGCCGGCCTGTTGCAGAGTTCACCATTGCCAGCGCGCAGAATGAAATCAACAGGGGGAATAAAAAATGAAAATTTACCGTTCTCATGTCCTCATTTGCGGCGGCACCGGCTGCACATCTTCCGGTTCTGTAAAACTGCTTGACCGATTTGCCCAGCAGCTCAAGGAGCACAAACTGGATGATGAGATCAGCGTCGTCAAAACAGGCTGCTTTGGCCTTTGCGAAGCGGGCCCCGTGGTCATCGTTTATCCTGAGGGTACCTTCTATTCCCGCGTCACCCCGGAGGATGTGGACGAGATCGTGGCGGAGCATCTGCTCAAAGGGCGCATCGTCCGCCGCCTGGTTTATCATGAGCACTCCGAGGTTCCCAACCATTCCCAGTCCTTAAACGACATTGATTTTTACAAGCACCAAACCCGCGTAGCGCTGCGCAACTGCGGCGTGATCGACCCTGAAAAGATCGACGAGTACATTGCCTTTGACGGCTACAAGGCCCTGGCCACGGCGCTCACGGAAATGACGCCTCAGCAGGTCATTGATGTTATCAAAGAGTCCGGTCTCAGGGGCCGCGGGGGCGGCGGTTTCCCCACCGGGCTCAAATGGCAGCTCTGCGCCAAGAGTGTGTCTGACAAAAAATATGTCATCTGCAACGCGGATGAGGGCGACCCCGGCGCTTTCATGGACAGAAGCATTCTGGAGGGCGATCCCCATTCGACACTGGAAGCCATGGTGCTTTGCGGCTATGCCATTGGCTCTGATGAGGGCTACATCTATGTGCGCGCGGAATACCCCATCGCGGTCAAACGCCTGCAGATCGCGATTGACCAAGCCAAAGCGTACGGCCTCCTGGGGGAGAATATTTTAAACACCGGGTTTAAATTTGACATCCACATCCGTTTGGGCGCCGGCGCTTTTGTGTGCGGCGAGGAAACCGCGCTCATGTCCTCCATTGAAGGCCGCCGCGGCGAGCCCACCCCCAAGCCGCCCTTCCCGGCGGAGTGCGGCCTGTTTGGCAAACCCACCAACATCAACAACGTGGAAACCTTTGCGAACATCCCGCAGATTCTCTTAAACGGCGCAGAGTGGTTCCGCACCATGGGCAGCCAGCGCTCTCCCGGCACCAAGGTGTTCGCCCTGGGCGGCAAGATCAACAACACCGGCCTGGTGGAAGTCCCCATGGGCACCCCGCTTCGCACCGTTATCTATGACATCGGCGGCGGCATCCCCAAGGGCAAGAAGTTCAAGGCCGTACAGACAGGCGGGCCTTCCGGCGGTTGCATCCCCAGCTCTTTGATCGATGTGCCCATTGAGTATGACTCCCTGGTGGAGATCGGCTCCATGATGGGCTCCGGCGGTATGATCGTCATGGACGAAGACAACTGCATGGTCGACATCGCCCGTTTCTTCCTGGATTTCACGGTGGACGAGTCCTGCGGCAAATGCACCCCCTGCCGCATCGGTACCCGCAGGATGCTGGAGATCCTGGACCGCATCGTGTCCGGCAAGGGCGAAGAAGGCGACATAGAAAAACTGGAGACCCTGGCGCACGCCATCAAGGATACCGCGCTCTGCGGACTGGGCCAGACCGCGCCCAACCCTGTGCTGTCCACCATCCGCTACTTCCGGGATGAGTATGAGGCGCACATTAAGGACAAGCGCTGCCCTGCCCATCACTGCAAGGACCTGCTGCACCTTGAGATCACCGACAAGTGCCGCGGCTGCACCGCCTGTGCCCGTGTCTGCCCTGTGGGCGCCATCAGCGGCGAACCCCGCGGCAAGCACCACATTGATATCGACAAGTGCATCAAGTGCGATTCCTGCATCAGCAAATGCCACTTTGACGCCATCATCAAGGTTTAAGAGGAGGATAGAATGTCTAAGATGATTTCTTTAACCATCGACGGGGTCAAGGTTCAGGTGGAAGAAGGCACGACCGTTCTTGAAGCTGCCCGTAAAGCCAACATCCGCATCCCCACCCTGTGTTTCCTTGAGGAAATCAACGAGATCGGCGCCTGCCGCATGTGCGTTGTTGAAACCGGGGCCAGAACGCTCCAGGCTTCTTGTGTGCTGAAAGCCACAGAGGGCATGGATGTTAAGACAAACACCCGACGTGTGCGCCATGCGCGCAAAGCCGTGCTGGAGTTGATTTTAAGCAACCACGATCAGCAGTGTCTTTCCTGTGCCCGCAGCCAGAGCTGCGAACTGCAGCGCCTGGCCAAAGAACTGGAAGTGTTTGACAGCCACACCTATAAGGGCGAGCGCACCGATTACAAGGTGGATGATTTCTCTCCTTCTATTGTGCGCGACAACAACAAGTGCATCAACTGCCGCCGCTGCGTGTCCACCTGTTTTAAAAAACAGGCGGTCGGTGTCATCGGCCCGGTTGGCCGCGGCTTCACCACTTCCATCGAGTCTCCCTGGAAGATGCACCTCTCCGAGACCGCCTGCATTGGCTGCGGTCAGTGCATCGCGGCCTGCCCGGTGGGTGCGCTCCGTGAAAAGGACGAGTCTCCCCTGGTCTGGAAATTGCTGCATGACCCGAAAAAGCACGTGGTCGTCCAGACTGCGCCGGCTGTGCGCGCGGCGCTTGGCGAGGAGTTTGGCATGCCCATTGGCACCAACGTCACCGGCAAGATGGTCGCCGCCCTTCGCCGGCTGGGCTTTGACCAGGTGTTTGACACTGATTTTGCTGCAGACCTCACCATCATGGAAGAGGCCACCGAGCTGGTCAGCCGCATTCAGAACAATGGGGTTCTGCCCATGATCACCTCCTGTTCGCCCGGCTGGATCAACTTCTGCGAGACCTTCTATCCGGAGTTCATTCCCAACCTCTCCACCTGCAAATCCCCCCACGAAATGTTGGGTGCGATCATCAAGAGCTATTACGCGGAGAAGACCGGCATTGCCACCGGCGACATCGCGGTGGTCTCCGTCATGCCCTGCACCGCCAAGAAGAACGAGGCGGACAGGCCCCAGCTGGCTGCCTTGGGTGTTCCGGATGTGGACGCCGTCATCACCACCCGTGAATTGGCCAAAATGATCAAGTCCAACGGTGTTGATTTCGTTTCCCTGCCGGATGAGGAATACGACAGCCTGTTGGGTGACAGCACAGGAGCTGCGACCATCTTTGGCGCCACCGGCGGCGTTATGGAAGCGGCGCTTCGCACCGCTTATGAGACCATCACCGGCAAAACCCTGGAGAACCTGGACTTCCACGCTGTCCGCGGGCTGAAGGGTATCAAGGAAGCGGATGTGCAGATTGGCGACCTCACCCTGCGCATCGCCGTCGCCCACAGCACCGCCAACGCGAAGATCCTGCTTGACAGCATTAAATCAGGTGAAAAATCCTACCACTTTATTGAAATCATGGGCTGCGAAGGCGGCTGCGTCAATGGCGGCGGCCAGCCCATCGTTACCGATGAGACCAGGGCGCGCGTGGATCACAGGACGCTGAGGGCCAAAGCGCTCTACACCGCTGATGCGGGCAGCGTCCGCCGCAAGAGCCATGAGAACCCGGGCATTCAGAGGCTTTACAAGGAGTACCTGGGTACCCCCAACAGCCAGAAGGCGCATCACCTGCTGCACACCCATTACGAAAAGCACAGCAAGTACCGCCAGTCCGTATAACAAGAAGCCTGGATGACCTGAAACCGAAGGGAATGTACATGAAAAAACTGATTTCATTTGCTTTGGCCTTGATCCTGGCCATGGCAGTCCTGCCAGCCCTGGCAGAGGCGGAAACGCCTCTGCGGGTCGGCGCCCTCAAGGGCCCCACCAGCATGGGCCTGGTCAAACTGATGAAGGATCAGGAGGGTCAAGCTGATTACGCCTTTACCCTGGCGGCCAGCCCGGACGCGCTCCTGCCTGAACTGGTCCGCGGCGGCTTGGATGTTGCCTGCCTCCCTGTGAACCTGGCAGCCATCCTCTACGCCAACACCAAGGGCGCGGTCCGCGTGGTCAATGTGAACACCCTGGGCGTCTTGTACATTGTGGAGCGAGGGGAAAGCGTGCAGTCCCTCTCCGACCTCAAGGGCAGGACGCTGTACGCCTCCGGCAAAGCGTCCACACCGGAATATGTTCTCAACCACCTGTTGAAGCAGGCCGGAATTGAGGGCGTGGATATTCAATGGAAGGCGGAACACGCAGAAGCCCTGGCTGCTCTGATGTCAGACCCGGCAGCCATCGCCATGCTGCCCCAGCCCTTTGTCACTGTGGCTCAAAGCAAGAGCCCCGACATCCGCATCGCGCTTGATCTGAACAAGGAATGGGAAAATCTGGGTCAAGGCAGCCTCATCACCGGCGTCACCGTCGCCCGGGCAGATGTGATCAAGAACCAGCCAGAGAAGCTTGCCAAATTCCTGGAGGGATACAAGACCTCTGTTGAGTATGTGACTGCCAACAACAAGGAAGCCGCGCAGCTCATCGGTGAATTTGACATCATCAACGCCCAGGCCGCTGAAAAGGCCCTGCCCTACTGCGGCATCACCTTCCAGGCCGGCGAAGAAATGGTTGCGCTCCTGAAGCCTTTCTACCAGATGCTCTTTGACAGCAATCCTGAGACCACTGGCGGAAGCCTGCCGGATGATGCCTTCTACTACGCGCCCTGAGTGGAAAAAAGGCGCTTACAGGCTGCTGGCTGTCGCTTTCTGGCTTCTGGCCTGGCAGCTGACGGCCATGGCGGTGGGGCATGAGTTTCTGCTTGCCTCACCGCTTCAGGTTTTTATATCCTTTGTTCGTCTTTTAACGCTGCCATCCAGCTATCTCGCCTTTTTGAATTCGACCCTGAGGGTGCTGGTTGGATTTTTCACCGCGCTGTGCCTGGCCCTGCTGCTGGCAGCAGGCGCTTCCAGGTCACGCCTGATCCATGAACTTGTTTCCCCGCTGGTCGCACTGGCGCGCTCTGTGCCGGTGACCAGCTTTGTTATTTTGGCCATTATCCTGGTATCCACCCGCTGGCTCTCCGCCCTCATCGCCTTTGTCATCGCCTTCCCTGTCATCTACAGCAACGTCCTGGAGGGGCTTTTTGCACAGGACAAAGCGCTTCTTGAGGTGGCGGCTGTTTTTCGGGTCACGCCTTTTAGAAAATTGATCTATATCACCCTTCCGCAGCTGTATTCCTATCTGCTGTCAGGGGCTGTGACGGCGCTGGGCTTGTCCTGGAAAAGCGGCATCGCAGCTGAGGTCATCGGAATCCCCAGGGGCAGCATTGGCGAGAAACTGTACAGCGCGAAGGTCAATTACAACACCGCGGACCTGCTTGCCTGGACAGCCTTCATTGTGCTTTTAAGCCTGCTGACCAACAAGATTTTAAAAGCGCTTTTTTCCAGGGGCAGGGAAGCCCTCACGCGCCTATGAGCGATCAGATTCTTTTGAAAAACATAACCAAGTCCTTTGGCTCAAACATCGTGCTCAAGGATTACAGCCTATCCATCCCCACAGGCAAATCGGTCTGCCTGATGGGCCCTTCGGGCATCGGCAAGACCACTGTGTTCAGGCTGCTTCTGGGCTTGACACTTCCAGACACTGGAAAGGTCAGCACCATCACACCCATGAGCGCGGTCTTTCAGGAGGACAGGCTGGCGGAGTCTGCCAGCGCGCTGTCCAACCTGCGCCTGGTGACGGGCAGGGCAAAGGATGAAAGTAATCTGCACCTGCTTCACTTGCTGGGCCTCGGGGAAGAAGGGAAAAAGCCGGTGAAGGAGTTTTCAGGCGGCATGAAACGCCGCGTTGCGGTTGCCCGCGCGCTGGCGGTGGATTTTGAGTTTCTCCTGATGGACGAGCCGTTTAAAGGCCTGGATGAGGAAACAAAGAAAATAACCGCCGAGGTCATCAAGACCTATTCAGCGGGGAAAACCATCCTGCTCATCAGCCACGACGCAGATGAGGCAGCCCTTCTGGACGCTGATATCATTCATTTTTCTTGATAAATCATTAAACATTGATTGATGGCAGTCATATAGATGATTGCCTTTTTTCGTTTCAAAGGCTAAAATAGCAATTAAGAAACTTAAAATTGCTAAAATATGTTCAGGAGGGTGGGCCATGCGTTTGAGCTTTGACCGGGAGAAATTACAGAAGATCATTGACAGTTTTTACTTAATTAGCGGCATCCACTCCGTTGTATACGACGATAAAGGCCGCGGACTGGCTTGGAGCCAGAACCAGGTTCGTTCACCCCTGTGCGCTCTGTTAAGAAAGAATCCTGAATTTGAAAAACAGTGCATCAAAAGCGATTTTGATGCCTGCATGCGCTGCAAATCCACCGGAAAAGGGGAGATGTACCGCTGCCACATCGGGCTTGAGGAATTTGTCGTGCCGATCATTACGGAAAAAAACCTCATTGTCGGATACATTGTCTCGGGTCAATTGACGCCCTATGGTTTAAAAGAAGAATCGCTTCAGCAGGTCATCGACAAGTGTGCTTCCTATGGCGTTTCGGAGCCAGTTATCCGGGAAGCCTATTTTCAGCATCGGGAGATATCGCCCAAATTAATGGAGGCTGCTTTTGAAATCCTCCAGGCTTGTACCGCTTACGTCTGGATGAGCAAAGCTGCCTCCATCTCAGAGGGCAGCCTGGCTTTCCAGGTGTCCGACTACATCACAAACTCACTGGACGGCAGCCTTGGAACAGAGCAGATTTGCTCGCATCTGGGCATCAGCAAGACCCGGATCAACCGCCTCGCGCAGGAGTATTTTGGCACCAGCCTGCAAAACTACATCAGGCGTCAGCGCGTGGACAGGAGCAAGACGCTTTTGGAGGACACCGACCTGCAGATCTGCCAGATCGCCCGTCAGGTGGGCATCCCGGACTATAATTACTTCACCAAGGTATTTAAATCCTTGGAAGGCTGCACCCCAAGGGATTACCGCAGATCCAAACAAAAGATGATATTGACAAGACATGCCAGCACTGGGGAAATATAGAAACAAGGGGAATCAATAATTCTAATATCGGTTCTTATGATGCTATTATTGGCAACTGTAAATGCTAAAATATACAAAAGATTTCGCATTGTGTGACCATCCATGATTTTAGAAAATATCCTGTTTGAAAATGCTGGTTATGTTATGATCCCGATCCTTATCCTTTTCTTCGCTTTCCAGAAATACTTTGTGGAGGGCATGACGGCAGGCGGCGTAAAAGGTTAAACAACAAATATAAAAATATGGAGGATTATTCATGAAAACCGCAACCATGACCATTGATAAAGCGTTTCAGATTTCTGCCATCGACCCGCGCATCTACGGTTCCTTTATTGAGCACTTGGGCCGGGCTGTTTACGGCGGCATTTATGAGCCCGGCCATCCCAAAGCCAACGCGCAGGGATTCCGCACGGATGTGATCGACCTGATCAAGAAGCTGGGTGTGCCGGTGGTGCGCTATCCCGGCGGCAATTTTGTGTCCGGCTTTGACTGGGAGGATTCCATCGGACCCAGGGACCAGCGCAGGCACCGCCTGGACCTGGCCTGGTTTACCACGGAAACCAATGAGGTCGGCCTGCACGAGTTTGTGGATTGGTGCAAGCAGGCCGGGACCGAGCCGATGTACGCCATCAACCTTGGCACCCGCGGCGTGGACGCTGCGCGCAGCATTGTGGAATACGCCAACCACAAGGGCGGCAGCTACTGGAGCGACCTGCGCATCAAAAACGGCGCGAAAGAGCCTTTCGGCATCAAGCTCTGGTGTCTGGGCAACGAGATGGACGGCCCCTGGCAGATTGGCGGCAAGACCGCGTATGAGTACGGCCGCATAGCCAAAGAGGCCGCCAAGGTCATGAAGTGGGTCGATCCCAGCATCGAACTGGTCGCCTGCGGCTCCTCCCACCTTGACATGCCCACCTTCGGCGACTGGGAATTGACCATGCTTAATGAATGCTATGAGCATGTGGATTATGTCTCCCTGCACCGCTACTATGGCAACCGGGACAACAACCTGCCCAAGTACCTGGCCAGGTCCCTGGACATGGAGAGCTTCATCCATACCGTGGTCGCCATCTGCGACGCTGTGGGCGGCAAAAAGCACAGCAAGAAGAGGCTCAACCTCTCCTTTGACGAGTGGAATGTGTGGTATCATAGCAACGAACAGGATCAGGAGGTCTGGAAGCGTGACAAGTGGAACCGCGCGCTGCCGCTGCTTGAGGATATATACAATTTTGAGGACGCCCTCCTGGTCGGCTCCCTGCTCATCAGTTTCCTGCGCAACGCTGACCGCGTGAAGATCGCCTGCATGGCGCAATTGGTCAATGTCATCGCTCCCATCATGACCAGAAACGGCGGTGGTGCCTGGGCGCAGACCATCTATTGGCCCTTGATGCAGGCCAGCAAGTATGGCCGCGGGACTGCGCTCCGCGTTATGGTGGATTCCCCCGTGTACGCCTGCGCCGATTATGACAACATCCCTGAATTGGACTCCACAGCGACCCTTCAGGATGACGGCAGCCTGAGCATTTTCGCGGTCAACCGCAGTCAAAAGGATCCCATCACCTTGAAAGCCGACCTGCGCTCTTTTAGCGGCCTTGAAAAGTATGAGCACAGCGTCCTGCACCATGACGATATCAAGGCTGTCAACACTGAAGAAAACCCCGACAATGTCAAGCCGGTCGCGTTAAAAGGCGGCGTTCTGGACAACGGCAGGCTGGAAGTCGTGATCCCGCCCCTGAGTTGGAACGTCATCCATTTAAAGGCTGACTAATCGCGGCTTTTCCTTTTTTGGTCAACATTCAGAAAGTGAGTATGGAGTCATGATGAAAAATTATCAATTCTGGTTCTGTGTCGGTTCCCAGGACCTTTACGGCGAGGAATGTTTGACCCGGGTCGCCGAGCACGCGAAGGTCATGGTGGAAGAGATCAATGCCTCAGGCAATTTGCCCTTCCCACTGGTGCTGAAGCCTGTCCTGATTTCAGCCGGGCACATTCAAAAAACCTTTGCGGAAGCGTCTGCGGATGATCTTTGCGCTGGCGTCATCACCTGGATGCACACCTTTTCCCCGGCCAAGTCCTGGATCGCGGGTCTTAAAATCAATACAAAACCTCTGCTGCACCTGCATACCCAGTTTAATGAAGAGATTCCATATGATACAATAGACATGGACTTCATGAACGAAAACCAGTCCGCCCACGGCGGGCGTGAGTATGGACACATCCTCACCCGCATGGGTCTCTTCCGCAAGGTCGTAGCCGGGCACTGGCGTGATCCGCAGGTCATTTCCCGCGTTGCCAGCTGGATGAGAACGGCTGTCGGCGTTGTGGAAAGCAGCAAGCTGCGCGTCTTGCGGATCGCTGACAACATGCGTAATGTTGCTGTTACCGAGGGGGACAAGGTCGAAGCCCAGGTCAAATTCGGCTGGGAGGTGGATGCCTGGCCAGTCAATGACATCGTGGATTATGTCAACGATGTTAAAAAAGCCGATGTGGACGCGCTGGTCTCTGAGTACTATCAGGAGTACGAGGTCATCCTGGATGGCCGGGGTGAAGAGGATTTCCGCCGCCATGTCGCGGTTCAGGCGCAGATCGAGCTTGGTTTTGAGCGTTTCCTGAAGGAGAAGAACTACCACGCCATCGTCACCCACTTTGATGATCTGGGCGGGCTTCAGCAGCTGCCCGGTCTTGCCATTCAGCGCCTGATGCAAAAGGGTTATGGCTTTGGCGCGGAAGGCGACTGGAAGACGGCGGCCATGGTGCGCCTGATGAAACTGATGACCCAGGGCGTCAAAGACGCGAAGGGCACCTCCATGCTGGAGGACTACACCTATAACCTCGTGCCCGGCAAGGAAGGCATCCTGCAGGCGCACATGCTGGAGATCTGCCCCTCTCTCGCTTCCGGCAAGCCGGCCATCCGCTGCCTGCCCCTGTCCATGGGCAGCAGGGAGGATCCGGCCCGGCTGGTCTTTACATCCAAAACCGGCCCGGGCGTCGCGGTTTCCCTGATCGACCTGGGCACACGCTTCCGCCTCATCATCGCGGAGGTAGAATGCAAGAAGGTGGAGAAGCCCATGCCCAACCTGCCGGTCGCGACTGCGTTCTGGACACCGCAACCGGACTTCACGACCGGAGTTGAGGCCTGGATCCTGGCGGGCGGCGCGCACCACACTGCCTTCTCCTATGACCTGTCAGTGGAACAGATGGCGGACTGGGCGGAGCAGATGGGCATTGAAGCCCTGATCATTGATCGAAATACCAATTTGCGGCAGGTGAAGCAGGATCTGATGCTGGGCCAGGCTTTCTACCGCTAAAGGAGGACTTATGCCAATCATAAAAGCCAAACAGACCATTTCACAGGGCAAGGCCGTTTTGGGAATCGAGTTTGGCAGCACCCGCATCAAGGCGGTGCTGATCGATGAAAACAACCAGGTCCTTGCCACGGGTTCCTATCGTTGGGACAACCAGTTCAAGGACGGCGTGTGGACCTATGACCTTGAGGAAGTTTCGCAGGGGCTTAAAAAAGCCTATTCGGACCTTGCCCTTAAGGTCAAGGAGCGTTATGACCTGCCGCTTATCAACCTGGCTGCCATCGGCATCTCCGGCATGATGCACGGTTATCTGGCTTTTGATGACAAGGACAATCTCCTGGTTCCCTTCCGCACCTGGCGCAACCTGATGACCGCGCAGGCTGCGGAGGAATTAAGCAAGGCCTTCAGTTTCACCATTCCCCAGCGCTGGAGCATCGCTCACCTCTACCAAGCCATCTTGAACAAGGAATCCCATGTCGGGGATGTTCGCTTCATCACCACCTTGGCAGGCTACGTCCATTGGCAGCTGACCGGTGAAAAGGCCGTGGGCCTTGGCGAAGCCTCCGGCATGTTTCCCCTGGACATCAACGGCCAGTGGGATGAAAAAAGGATGGCTGTCTTCAACCGTCTGGCTGCAGAAAAAGGGTTCAAACCGGATATTAAGGATGTTTTGCCCAAGTGCTATGCGTCAGGGCAGATTGCGGGCAGGCTCACAGAGCAAGGCCGGGACCTTCTGGATGAATCGGGTCAATTAAATCCCGGCATCCCTCTGTGTCCGCCGGAGGGCGATGCCGCCACTGGCATGGTGGCCACCAACGCTGTCGGTCCCCGCACCGGGAACGTGTCCGCAGGCACGTCCATTTTCGCCATGGTGGTCCTGGACAAGGCGCTGAAGAAGCAGATGCATCCGGAGATCAACATCATCGCGACCCCGGACGGCCTGCCTGTCGCCATGATCCACAGCGCCAACTGCACCACCGACATCAACAACTGGGTCGCCTTCCTTGCCGACTTTCAGGAGCAAATGGGCCAAAAGCCTGACATGGACAAGCTGTACCAGGTGTTCTTTGAATCCGCCCTGCATGGCGAAAAGGATGCCGGAGGCGTCCTTACCTGCGGGTATTACTCAGGGGAACACATCACAGGCTTTGAAACCGGGCTGCCATTCATGGCCCGCGGCATCGACAGCAAGTTGAATTTGCAAAATCTCTCCCGCAGCCTGATCTATTCTGCCTTGGCCACCCTTGCCATTGGCATGGAGGTCTTAAAAGAGGAAGCGGTCAGCATTGACTTCATCCAGGCGCATGGCGGCCTGTACAAGGAAGGCAAGGCTGGGCAGGCCTTTACCGCCGCGGCCCTGAACACGGCGGTTTCCGTCATGGAGACCGCAAGCGAAGGCGGCGCCTGGGGCATTGCGCTTTTGGCGGCTTTCATGGTATACAGTAAAGAGGGAGAGCGCCTGGAAGCCTGGCTGAATGAGCGTGTTTTTTCTGACATCAAGGTCAGCGTCATGAAGCCGGATCCTGAGGATGTCAGGGGTTTTAACGAGTATCTCAACCGTTTTAAAAAGGGCTTGCTGGTCGAACAGGCCGCCATCACCCACTTGAATTAACAGGAGGATCCCATGCTGGAACAACTTAAAGAACGTGTCTTTCAAGCCAACCTGCTTCTGCCGCGTCAGGGCCTGGTCAAGTATACCTGGGGCAATGTCTCCGGCAAGGACGAGGAGACCGGCCTCATCGTCATCAAGCCCTCCGGCGTTCCCTATGAAACCATGAAAGCCGGGGATATGGTGGTTATCGACCAGGATGGCAAGGTGGTGGACGGCTCCCTGAAGCCCTCCTCAGACGCCCCCACCCACCTGGTGCTATACAAATCATATCCGAAGTTGGGCGGCATCGTCCACACCCATTCCACTGAGGCCACCGCCTGGGCGCAGGCTGGTCAGGACATCCCGCTGTACGGCACCACCCACGCGGATTATTTTGCCGGTTCCATTCCCTGCGCGCGCGCTTTGACTGAGGAAGAGATCAACGGCGAATATGAGAAAAATACCGGCCTTGTAATGGTCGAGACCCTCATCAACCGCGGCATCAACCTCATGTATATCCCAGCCATGCTGGTTGCATTCCACGGCGTTTTTACCTGGGGCGAGGACCCGGAGAGCGCTGTTGCCAACGCGGGTGTTCTGGAGGAGGTCGCCAGATTGGCGCGCTTCACCCGCCAGATCAACCCCAATGTTCTGCCGGCTGACGACGCCCTCAGGGACAAACACTTTTACCGCAAACACGGGGCGAACGCCTACTACGGACAAAATTGATAAACAAAAAGAAGGCCGGCTTGCTTTCAGGCAGGCCGGCTTTTACATGTGCTTTTATTCTCTGTTGATCCTGAAGGGGTCGTAGTGTTGCCGCCTCACAGATCCGCCGTTTTCTGTCTTGGGCGCTCTTTTCTTTTGAATGTTCGCAAAGACCATCAGCCCGCTGCCAAAAATAATCAGCACCAGGGGAATCAGCTTCAGCTTCTGCCAGATGCTGGCGGATAAAAGGGGCGTCCTCCCCAGAGAAAAAACGACCAGCAGGATCGCAATGGGGACATTCAGCAGGATCATGATCCTGTTTTTTCGAACAAGCAGGGCATACAAGGAGAAGATGGCGCATACCAGCAAAAACAGATGGGTTTGCAGTTTTCCCCAGTTCACCCTTTGGAGATAATCCAGCCAGGAGATCTTCCCGTCCTGAACCAGGGAATTGACCGGGGCCAACCAGATGAGCATCTCATCAAAGCGGACGGACAGCTCGTACACAGCCCATCCAAACAGCAAAACAGCCCCCCAGAATACCATCTGGCGCCCCTTGAAACTCAGCGTGTTCATGTGTTCCCCCTTTAATACTGAACTCAATCATAAATGCTTTGATGGACTGGATCTTTTGCGCCTCCGCGTTGCCGAACTCACTCAGCGTAGGCTGCGACTACGCCTCGTTCATTCGGCTTAGCGGAGCCATCAAAATCTCTCAGCCCATCTGTGCATTTACTCATTCGTTCAGTATAACAATTCAAGTGTAAACATCCGGGGCTTTCCTGTCAATCCACCCGGAGCGTCCCTGTCAATCCGCCTTGCTTGACGGCATAAATCCCGTTTGTTAGGATGACAATATGCATTGAAAGGGGGTGAGGGTCTGCGCTTTCTTTTCTCGTTTCTCTTGTCGCTGATCATGGCGTTCCCGGCCCTGCCCCTTTCCGCCGATCATGATGGGAAGGACCTTCAGCCTGTTTTGCGCGCGCTGCTGGTGGCCTGTGATGATTTTATTTCCCAGCCGGACACCACGCCCTCCTCTTTTAACAATGTTACCGACATCAGGCGCGCGCTTCTGAGCGATAAGCGCGGTTATTCCATGATCCGCGTCAGCCTCAACCAGGCGCTGGACAGGGACAGCTTTTCTTCACTTGTGCAGGAAGCGTTTCAAGGCGCCAAAGAAAACGATTTCAGCTTTTTTTATTTAAGCACCCATGGCGTCCGTTTAGAAGGCAGCCAAGACTTTGTCGCGCTTTTCAGCGACGGGGAAACGGAGACTTACCTGACCGGTCAGGACATCCAAAGGGCTTTGAGCGCAGTTCCGGGCAAAAAATTCGTTATTCTGGACGCCTGCTATTCCGGTGCCGCCATCAACAAAGGGATGGATCAGGCGTATTCATCCTCGCCCTTTTCCGGGGACGATTTTAAGGTGCTCACCAGTTCAGGGGGGATGGAACCCAGTTTTTTATGGACCAATGGGGCCGGCACCGTTCAGGGCGGCAGTTTTTTTGCCCAGGCGCTGACTGACGGCATCACCTCATCCGGGCAGTATGCCGCGGATACCAACCGTGACGGGCAGGTTACCTTAAAGGAATTATACCGCCATCAGCTCAAGGCCTACGGCGCATCCACCCCCCAGGTCTACCCGCAGAATGATGACTTTGTCGTGTTTCAATATCAGCCGGAGACTTTGCCGCCCGGCCAGCTCCGCACGGTCACGGGGCTTGAGATCGCCTCCCCGCATTTGCTGAATCCGCAGGAGCCGATCTTGTTTTCCTATACGCTCAACCAAACCTCCCGCCTAGCCTATCAGCTGATCTATGAATCACAAAGCACCTGGCGTTTTCAGCACCCGCAGAGCATCGCGGAGGAGGGGCGGGGGGACGGCGTCGTGCTGCCGGGACGCAAGGAGGCGGCTTTTCAAATCAAGTCCGGGGGAGAAGACCTGTCCGGTTATTTTTTGCTGCTGCTGATCACTGTTTTTGAAGACTACTCAAGGCCGCAGGCCTGCGTGCTCTTAAGCGTGCAGACCAGGCAGGATGACCCGGGGCTGAAAATTGAAAGCCTGCCTTCCTTTACCCCGGGAAAGGGGGATGAGGCCGCCTTTGTCCTGCGGCATACCGGGGTCGTCAGCTATTCCGCGCGTGTTTTGGACAAGGAGGGAAATACAGTCGCGATCATCGAGTCGGGGCGCATGAGCCGCCCCCTTCATCTGGCGGAAGAGGGCAGCCAGCTCTGGTGGGATGGCAAAACAAAAGACGGCAGCCCCGCTTTGCCCGGGGAATACCGCCTCAGGGTTACCGTCATCTCCGGCAATGGCCGCCAGACTTTGGACAGCGAACCATTCAGGCTGCTTGAGAACAACTAAAACTCAATGCCTTCTCTGGCCTTCTGCCCCTGGTCAAAGGGGTGCTTCACGGCTTCTATCCGGCTCACATAATCCGCTTTATCAATCATTCTTTGGGGCGCGTAACGCCCGGTGACGACCGCATCGCCAAACAGGAGCGCGGTGTCGATCAAATCCAAGGCGTCTTCAACGCTCACCAGCTGCATGACGATCGCCACATTCAGTTCGTCAAGGATGGTCAGTTCGGGCTGCTTCTCATGAATCAGTTCCTTCAGCTGTGTGATCGCCTGCCCGTATTCCTCCTGCTTTTCCTTCAGATCATCAGGCGTTCTGGCTCGGAAAAATCCCTTCATCATCAGCCCGTCAAACAGGATGACCTGATCATTGAAGCGATTGAGCGCCTTGAGTTCGCTGGAATTGCCGTCCTTCATAAACTGCGCGATCAGGACCCGCTTATTATGCCCCAGCATTCTGAGCGCCAGCCCCATGGCAGCCGTGGTCTTGCCTTTTCCATCCCCTGTGTACAGGTGCATCAGGTTGACAGCCATTGATCGTCCTTCTTTCTGCTGCTTCTGGCAAACATGAACAGCGAATTATTGAAAAGGCGCTTCGGGTTCAGGCGTTCTCCCAGCCTATGATCATCCTCTCATGGGAGGTCAGCTTCAGATAGCTCCCCTGTGTCCAGTCCGGAAGGCTCAGGTTGGCGTCCCAATAGAACTGGCGCTCATCCAGCTCTTCCTTGAGGGTGTCCGCCCGCATCGTCACCGGGTAAAAGCGCACGCCCTCCCTCTCCACGGTCTCTTGATCCAGGGTGTCAAAGCGCAGCGTGTCCACCCGGTTTTTTCCGTGGACCGCGTTATTCAGAAATTGCTTGTACCGCTTGACAGGCAGGATGCTCATTGTGACCGAAAAATAAATCATCATGGCGAGCAAGGAGAACAGCGCGCCGGAGAGCCACTGGAGGCGGATGATAAAACTGTACACCAGAACGGATAAAACCAGGATCTTTGGGATCCACCAGACCATGACGCGCTTTTTCATCTGCGCGTTTACGGAGTCAATGTCTTTTTGCGTATACATAAATCCCTCCCACACCCATCTTACAGGATGGGACAAATAATGTAAATCACGGGACACCTGTTTCTTGGTTTGCTGTATAATAGGGCACGGGTTTGTAACCCATCACCGCAAAGGAGTGTGTACATGTCAAAGATCGTTCGTCAAATCACAGGGGATTTTGACCATTTTCTGGATCATATCAATCAAGGGATCCTGGGCGGCTCCATTTCAGCCACCTTTGAGGATGGCCATGACTTTCAGGACGGGGAGACCCGCGTTGCCCTGCGCGTATATGAGCGCTACAGCTGGCTGGGCGGCAACCGCGTCAGCCTGTCGGTTGTTTTGACCGGCATCGGCCGTCAGCTGAGCCTGTGCGCCATCGCCTCCGGCGGCTCGCAGGCCATGTTTTTCAAAATCAACCGCTTTGGCGAGGACAGTTTTCTGGGCAAGCTGGAAGAACTGGCGGACAACTATACCGGCTTGTGATCACTTGCCCCTGAAAACAAAATATTCCTGATAGGGCTTCGCGCTGTCCTTCTGGATGGCTTCAAGGATGCGCGCCTTGTCCATACCCGTGGCGATGACCGGACGAAAGTCATTTCCTGGCCGGGTCCCGCTGGTGATGACCGGGATCAGCCGGACGCCGGTTCTGATTAGCGTCCCATTGGCAAAAGCAGGCTCAACCTGAACCAGCAAGCCGTCAAAGGTGGTCATTTCCAGGTTGCCGCCAAAGACTAGGTTGCCAAGCGAGTAAAAAATCAGCCCGCCCTTGTACTCCTCAATGCCCTGCACAAGGTGCGGATGGTGGCCGATCACCAGGTCAGCGCCCGCGTCAATGGCCGCGCGCGCCATCTCTGTCTGCAGTTCGTTATGGCTTTCCTCATACTCATTGCCGAAGTGGCAGGTGTATACGATGTAGCTGCATCCCATGCCTGAAAGCGTCTTGATCTCATTGGCAATGCGTGCGTGGTTTTGCTTGTAGATGGTCTCCCTGATGCCGCCAAAGCCGACTTTGATGCCGTCCTTTTCAAACACAAACAGGTCGGAATAGCCTGAATAACCGATCCCTTCGTTTTTCAGCGCCCTGCGCGTGCTGTTTTTGCCGTCCTGTCCGTAATCCGGGAAATGGTTGTTGGCGATGTTTACCGCCTCCACGCTGCCAAGGGTCAGGATCTTTGCGAAATCCTCCGGCCCCCTGAAATTGTGGAGCTTTTTGTTCAAACCGCCCGCGTCGTTTTTCAGCACGCCTTCCAGGTTGACCATGCTCAGATCATCCTTTGAAAGAAGGTCATAAAGGCCAGAAAAGGGCCAGTCATAGCCCTTTTCATCCACCACGCTGTCAAAGGAGTTTGCAAGCTTCCTTTGGCCTTCCTCGCTGCCCAGCACGCAGTCGCCGCCAAAGGTCAGGGTCAGGCTTTTATCAACGGGCAGATCCTTGCCTGCCTCAAGGATGCTGCCTGATTCATCAACTTGGTAGTCAGGAGCGGGTTCAGGCTCATGCGAGACCTGATCTGATTCACCCTGAATCGTCAAAAAACCAGGGTCGTACAAGCTTTCAAGCAGGCCTTCTTCCGCCCAGTTCTCGGGCAGCACCAGCACCTTGGTGTTTCGCGACAGGTTGGCGTACAGCCACCAGGCGTTGTAACCATCTTCGTTGGCCCTGTTGTCAATCCTCACACAGCCGTGGGAAGCCTTGCCGCCCAGCCTTTCCTGCTGGCTGGAAAAATCCCTCAGCCCCTTCTTTGGCACATAGCCGGAGCTGTGCAGCAGGTTGCCCCCGTCCAGGCGCATGGCATAAGGGTAGCGGTAGCCCTCGCTTGGGAATTCCGCGATGCGCTCCTGGGTCAGGAAGGCGCCGGGCACCGTTTCAAAGGACTTGGTTCCGGGCGGCACATAGATGCCGGTAGAGATTTTAAGCGTGGTCACCCTGCTGCCTTCCTTGTACAGGCTGATGGTCTGCGCCGCCTTGTCGATCAGCAGGCCATAGGTGCCATGGGGGCGGACCACCTCGATCTTGTCCTGGGGGATGTAGCCGGTCACCCACTGCCCGTCGCCCTGGCGCGCGGCGCGGATCTTGGCAAAGCCGTTCACATCTGTCTGCAGAACCAGAAGCCCTGCGGACTGCCCGTGGACCACGCCAAGCACCTGTGATTTGCTGTCCGGGCGCTCAAACACCTTTTGGTGCGCGATGGTGCCGATGGTCACCCGGGCCAAGGGGGCCGTCATCGCGGCCCACACGCTCTTATCATCTAACTCTGTCGGCAGGAAAGCGCCTTTTTCGGTGACGCCCAGGGTCAGGGTTTCAGGCAGATCATCCGTCAGCGTCACCCTTCGCATCAAAGCTTCCTGTTTTGAGCCCTTGGCCTTGAAGGTCAGCACATAGTCCCCCGCCGGCGCGGGCTCGCCCTTGATGGTCTTGTCCCACCTGAAGGCGTGGGGGAGGGCGTCGTTTTTATGCAGGGTCTTGGTAAACAACGGGGTCTTCATATCGTCAGCCTGGTACAGGCTGACGATGAGCGAGCCGCCTTTGCCCAGTTGATAGTCTACATACAGATCCTCCCCGCCAATTCTCGGCAGGCTGTCACGGGAGGAAACCGCGTACAGCAGGCCGGCGTCCGGTGTCTGGATCAGGATTTCAGCGGATGCGGTTTCTTTCCTGTCCCCGTCCCTCAGCTTGGCTGTCAGCGTGGCCTGGCCGCGGGGCAGGGGTTCCCCGTTGGTGGTCAGTCCCCAATAGGGCAGGGCCAGTTTTCCGGGCTCGACCTGCGTTTCCGCTAGAATGGGCAGTTCCTCGCTGCCCGTCTTGACAGCCAGTGTTATTTTGCCCGCCCATGGAACGCTCAGGATGATCTCGCCCTGGGCAAAGGGCCTGTGTTTTTGCGGCGCGCTGATGGCAAGACCATTTGGCATTTCTTCCGCCCAAGCAAACTGAGCGGGAAGCATCACCGAAAGGATGAGCAGGACGAACACCAAAAACAGAAAACCGGGTCTTAAAAAATGTAAAAACGCTTGCTTTTTCATAGGCCCATTTTATTCTTGCGCTTGTATCTTGTCAATTCACGGGCTTGTATTCTGCAACACCCTAAAAAAGCGCAGCCATATTTGCTTACAAAAAACCCGCCCCCTGCCGGAGGCGGATCGTGAACTCATGTTTTTTCTTATTTGCGCATCGCGGAAAAACACTCGCTGCAGTAGACGGGCCGGTCGTTCTTGGGGAGGAAGGGAACCTGTGTGTGCGCCCCGCACTGCGCGCAAATGGCGTCGTGCATCTCGCGCGGACCGTTGTTTGATGCGGGTCGGCTGGCTTTCCGGTTCTGGCGGCAATCCCTGCAACGGATCGGCTCATTCTGGAAGCCTTTTTCCGCGTAGAACTCCTGCTCGCCGGCTGTGAAAACGAATTCGGCGCCGCAGTCCCTGCACACAATGGTTTTGTCCTGACACATCTGTTTGGAAACCCCCTGAAGTTTAATCAGTTGAATCCCGCTGACCTGGTCTTTGCCCCCACACCCGCCGGCTGGAGTTTAGCTCCGCGCGTTCGCGCCCCACGCCGCTCTCTCGGGCTTGCGCCCGGCCGGACTGACCTCTAGACCGCACCATGCTCATTGATATTTTATCAACTTACGTGGACCGTTTTGCCTGCGACTGGCATCGGTTTTCAACCACAGACCGCGATTCAACATTTGTATTATACGGCTGGAAATATTGGATTGCAAGCATCTTTTCAGACCCCTTTGTCTTGTGCGATAATAAAACGAAGGGAGGGACATCCATGTCGCAACTCAGCCGCTACACCGGCATCGACCTTTCGGACCTGAATTGGTATCAGGCCGCCAACCGCGGCGAACTCAACCACCAGGCGGCCCGCTTTGGGCTGGAATTGGCGCAGCTGGCCTATGATTTTGAGGTGGATCAGTGGCTGGACGCCGGCTGGACCGATGTTTCCATTCAGGTCAATTCCCGCCTGTTTTCAGGCGTAGGCGCGCAGGATGAAGAGAAAGACTGGCTCCAGCAGGCCAAAAACATGGTTTTGCCCAAACTGGCCCAAAGCTTAAAATCGGTTGCCAACCCCATTACGGAGATCAGGAGCCTGCTCAACCAGGAACAGGAGCTGGAGACCGGCAAGGCCATCGTCCTTTTAAAACAGGATGAGGAGAAGCGTTTCACCATCGCCATCGGCTTCATGGGCACCGGCAAGCGCGTTCAGGACTGGGCAGGCAACATGCGCTTTATGCATGAGGACCACCTCCATGAGGGTTTTACCTTCATCGCCAACCAGTTCATTGAGAATGAGAAAGACATCCATTTCCCGACCGCGGCTTCGGCCCTTGGCCTGAAGGATTTGACCCTGGATGATGTTCTCTTTTTTTGCCGCATGGCGGACAGCCCCTTCCGGCTGATCCTCGCCGGGCACAGCCAGGGCGCGGCTGTGCTTCAGGTCTGGACCTGGAAAAAACGCCAGGAAGGTGTGCTGCGTGAGTACCTGAACGGCTTTGGTTATGCCGCGCCTGTGGTCGCAAGCCAGCCTGTGGATACGCGGGCTACCTGCCCCATCACCCTGTTTTTGGCGGAGGAAGATGTTTTTACCCGCGTCGGTCTGAGCCACCACATCGGTACCGCCTGGCGCCTCGCCGCGGATGAGGCCTTCCGCGCAGCCTGCTATGGCAAGTACGACAAGGATTCTCTTTTTAGCGCCGTGCTCGGGCTGTTTAACCGCATCAGTGACACCCGGACCGGCTTTCTGTTTTGTCTGGCTTACCTGGAGTCTCTCTCAGACCGGCCTGAAAAAATGGTTCTTGAGTCCCTTTCCGCCTTTCTTGAAAAGCCCTGGGCGGAGTCCTTTGCTGACCTGCCCATGAAAACAGAGGAATGGGCGGACAAACTGCTGCGGCAAGGCAAGCTTGCCTTTGCCGGGTTTTATCAGGATGTTGAAGGCAGGGAACCATCAGATGAGGAGGTGGGGGAGATGTACGCCCTGATCAATCCTGTCATGGATCGTTTCGGCGCCATCGCCTTCTCCCAGATGATCGTCAAAGCCCTGCACCTGACCCATTCCCTGGTCAACCGCGAGACGGGCCTTTCGGACTATGCGCCCTACAGTTACATGGTGATCCGCGGTTTTGATGATCTGACCCGGGTGGAGGAAGAGAAGAAGCCGGATGCGGGTGCCTGATCAGCAAATTGAACATAAGAAAAAACACGGGACGGAATTAGAACCTCCGCCCCGTGTTTTCCTGTTTATTAATCTTTAGAGTTCTTTTACAACCTGGTCATAGTCTGCCAAAACCTGGGCGTCTTTCTTTGTCAAACTGGATACGATGATGATCGCAAGTGAAGACAGCAGGAAGGCGGGGAGCAATTCATAAATGCTGAAGATCCCTCCCATGGGTTTAATCAGCAATTTCCATACGAATACCATGATTCCGCCTGTCAGCATGCCGGCAATGGCCCCTTCCTTTGTCGCCTTTTTCCAGAACAGGGAGAAGAGCATCAAAGGACCGAAGGTAGCGCCGAATCCCGCCCACGCAAAGGATACGATCTGGAAAATAACGGACTGATCGTCTATGGCCAGGACCATTGCCACCAGGGAAATGAGCAGCAGGGTGATTTTTGAAACTTTCATGACCTGCTTGTCCGGCGCGTCCTTTTTAAATATGCCCTGATAAAGGTTTTTTGCAACGGCGGAGGACGCGATCAGGAGGTACGAGTCGGAAGAGCTGATCGTCGCGGCCAAAATACCCGCCATCATGATGCCCGCCACAAACGGCGGCATTAGGTTGCTGGCCATGTGAATAAAGACGCTTTCTGAAGCTGAAGCCGTTAACAGGGCTGTCGGGTACAGCGCGCGGCCGATGATTCCGATCAGCGTTGCCGCAGCCAATGAGATAAACACCCAGACCGTCGCTGCCCTGCGGGAAACTTTGATTTCTTTCGGGTCACGGATGGCCATGAAGCGGAGAAGCACCTGCGGCATTCCAAAATAGCCCAATCCCCAGGACAGGGTGGACAAAATGGTCAGGAAACCGTAATCCCCGATTTTTTCGGAAAACACAGGCATGTTATCGGCCACCTGCTGAACGCCGTCCACCATCACCGGCTGTGCAATGCCAAAAAACTCCAGAAACCCCGGGAATTGTTTTAAGTTGTTGACAACGTTTTCCGTTCCGCCGGCCGCGACGATGCCTGCGCCAAACACAGCCACCAGAGCCACGATCATCACGATGGCCTGCATAAAGTCGGACACGGATTCCGCCAGGAAACCGCCAAGAAAAGTATAGGCGATGACAAAGACGGCCCCGGCGATCATCATGTAAATATAGTCAATACCAAACAAGGTGTGAAACAGCTTGCCCACGGTCACAAAACAGCTGGACGCGTAGACCGTAAAGAAGATCAAGATAAAGACCGCGGCGATGCTCATGATGGTTCTGTTTTTCTCACGGAACCGGTTGGAGAAAAAGTCGGGGATCGTGATGCTGTCCCCTGCCACGTGGGAGTACACGCGCAGCCTCTTGGCCACGATCAGCCAGTTGATATAGGTGCCGACTCCCAATCCCAACGCCGTCCAGAAGGCGTCGGTGATCCCTGTAAAATAAGCCACGCCCGGCAGGCCCATCAGCAGCCAGCCGCTCATGTCGGATGCTTCCGCGCTCATGGCCGTCACATAAGGCCCCAAAGAACGCCCGCCCAGGAAATAATGATCCGTACTCTGATGGGATTTTTTTGCATAGTAGAAACCGATTCCGAGAATAACAGCCATATAACAAATCATTGCCAGCGTTACCATAAAGTCGTCCATGGTTCTACCTCCCTGAAAGATAATGTATACATTCTAATGAGGAATAATACAAATAGCCAGCCTGAAAAGGTTTTTTCTGTGTATTGAGGCGATGCCCTGAAAATCCCGGTGATTTTTCTTGACATCTTTTCTTGCCTCAGCTATAATAATCTTCGCTGTTTGCGGTTGTGGCGGAACTGGCATACGCGCACGTTTGAGGGGCGTGTGGTGAAAACCGTACGAGTTCAAGTCTCGTCAACCGCACCAAAAAATCCTTGAAAATCAAGTGTTTTCAAGGATTTTTTAGTTAGCAGGATAAACCGGCTTTCGCTTGCGCGGCTGCCGGTTTTTGCTTAAGCGGTTTTGCGCTTCCTGGGTCCCCGGTAGGCGCTGAAATAATCCAGCACCATGACCAGCAGCAGCACGCCGCCCCAGATGAGGGAGATGTAATAGCTGCTGATCTGAGGGAAGCGGTTGATGCCGGTTTCAAGCATCCGGAGCAGGAGAATCGCCAGCACCACGCCGGAAATCTTGCCTCGCCCGCCGGAGGGGCTGACACCGCCCAGCACGACCACCAGAATGCACTGGAGGACATAGACGCTTCCATAGTTGGCGCGGGCGGAGTTGTAGTTGGCCAGCATTACCAGGCCGCCCAGGGCCGCGGCGATGCCGGAGATCATGTAGGTGAGGATGAGCAGGCGGTCGTTGTTAAGCCCGCTGTACCTGGCTGCCTGGGGGTTGGTGCCCAGGAGATAAAGCTTGGTGCCAAAGGTGGTGCGGCTAAGCAGAAACCATACCAGCACCGCCATGACGCTGAAGATCACCAGCTGCACCGGGACAAGGCCCGCGATTTTGCTGTTGATGGTGGTGGCATACTCCATTGGCAGCTTGCTGACGGCGGCCCCTCCGGTAATCACAATGGCAACGCCTGTCAGCAGTTCGCTCATGCCCAGGGTGGCCAGGATCGGGGGAATGCGCACTTTGGATACCAGGATGCCGTTCATGATGCCAAGCGCCGCGCCCATGGCAGCTCCCAGCAGAAAAACCAGGGGAATGGCATAGCCTGGAAGGCCGCCATCCGGGGCCAGTTCCTTTAACAGCATGGCCATCAGCACCGACACCAGATTGGCCACGGCAACAGGGGACAGGTCAATGCCGCCGGTAATCATGCACAGCATCACGCCCAGGGACATCAGCCCATATTCAGGAAACTGGGAGGCCATGGTCTGGAAGTTGATCAGGGTGTAAAACCGGGTGGGCTTGGTAAGGGCCATAAAGATCAGCCAGATGGCCATCACCAGCAGCAGCCTGACCACATGAGAATCCTTCCTGGCCCAAAGGCCGGGGGCTTTCATCGTCTTGTTATTGCTCGTTGTCATGCTTTTACCTCCCTGATGCGGGACTTGAAGCCGCCTGTACGGTTTGCTCTGACCACCTGATAGGCGCTGATGCCGGTGCCGATGATGATGAGGGCGCCCACAAACACGCTTTTCCAGATCGTGGGAATGCCGATGAGGATCATGGAGTTTTCAACGATCACGATCAGCAGCGTGCCCAGCATGCAGCCTGTGAGCGAGCCCGCGCCGCCGGTAATGGCGGTGCCGCCAAGCACCACGCCGGCAATGATGTTCATTTCCATCCCCAGCATGTTGGTGGGGTGGTTTTGCTGCATCATGCAGGTGCGGATCAGGCCGGCCAGGCTGGCCGTCATGCCCACAAACACATACAGCAGAAACTTGGTGCGTTTGGTGTGAAACCCTGCCCGGTGGGCGCTGACTTCGTTGCCGCCGATGGCATAGATGCCCCGGCCAAAGAAGGTGTAGCGCATGATGAAAAAGGAGAGAATCAGCACCGCCGCGAACACCAGGAAACCCAATGGCATTCTCGAGGTAAGACCGGATACGGGGTTGGTTGCCACAAAAAGGGCGGAGGTGCCAAAGGACTGCATTCCTTTTGGGATCACTGTCAGCTGCACCGAGTTGAGCGCGCCCTGCATCAGGCCCTTGAAGACGCTGGAGGAGCCCAGGGTGACGATCATGGCCGGCAGCCCCAGGAAGCCGATGAACACGCCGTTGAAAGCGCCCAGAAGGGCCCCCATGGCCATGGACATCAGGATGGGCAGCCAGATACCGCCGGTATAGCCGGCATCCAGAAGGATTTTTGTGGTGGCGTAGGAGGTGAGGGAGGCCAGTGCGGGGAAGGATACGTCAATGCCGCCCGACACGATCACCATAAAGGTACCTATCGCGAACAGGCCAGGCACCACCATGGCGGAGGCGATGTCCACCAGGTTGTTGGCGGTGAAAAACTGGCCGGAGCGCACCTCAATCAGCAGGCAAAGCGCCAACACCACCAAAAAGATATAGGGCTCGCTTCTTTTTGTGAGTTTTTTGAGATTCTTTTGCATGTTCCCCACCTCACATCATCTTGGACAGGATGGCCTGCTCAGTGGCCTCCGCCGCGTCCAGCTCCTGAACGATTTTACCTTCCTTCAGGATGATTACCCGGGAACAGTTCTGAATAACCTCGGGCAGATCATCGGAGATGATGATGATGCCCATGCCTTCCCGGGCCAAGTTTTGCAAAATCGCGTGAATATCATGCTTAGAGCCGATATCGACCCCGACAGTGGGGCCGTTTAGCACCAATATATCCAGCCCGCAGGCCAGCCATTTGCCCAAAACCACCCGCTGCTGGTTGCCGCCTGACAAGGTCTGACAGGCGTTGTTCGCGTTTGGGGAAGCAATGGCGAATTCCTTCATCAGCCGATCGACTTCTTCCTGGCGCTTTTCCCGGTCAAAGACCTTAAAGCGGTTGGCCAGACGATCCACCTCCGCGATGATCAGGTTGTCAGCGATGCTGCGGGGCAGAAAAAGCCCTTCAGACAGCCTGTCCTCCGGCACCAGGCCAAGCCCATTGTTGATGGCGTCCTGGGGGCAGGTGATGGCCGTCTTTTTGCCTTTGATCAGGATTTCGCCGCTGTCTGCCTGGCGGATGCCAAAAAGCGCCAGCGCAAGTTCGCTCCGGCCCGAGTCAAGAAGACCCGTGATGCCCAGGATTTCGCCGCTGCGCAGCGAGAAGCTGATGTCGCTGAACGCGCCTGCCAGTCCCAGATTTTTTACCTCAAGAAGGGGCTTATCACCCAGTTTGGTGGCTGTAAACTGTTCCTCACTGAAAGCGCGCCCGGTCATATAATAGGAAAACTTGGCCGCGTCCAGGTCCTTTGTCTGCCCTGTGACGACCAGCTCACCGTTTCTAAAAATGGTGAAGCGTTCCGAAATTTCAAAGACTTCGTTCAGTTTGTGGCTGACAAAGAGGATGGCAATGCCCTGAGCTTTCAGTTGCATGATGACCTTAAACAGGGCCTGCACCTCCTTGCGGGTGAGGGCGGTGGTGGGCTCATCCATGATGATCAGACGGGCATTGAACATCAGGGCCCGGCTGATGGCCACCATCTGTTTTTGCGCCACGCTCAGCGTACCCACCAATGCGTCCAGATCCACCTGAAAGTTGATTTTCGCCACTGCCTCTTCAGCAATCTGGCGCATCCGCTTCCAGTTGACCACCTTGCGCTTGTTTGACAGCTCGCTGTTCAGCGCCAGGTTTTCCATCACCGTCAGGTTGGGAAAGACGGAAAAGTCCTGATAGATCACCTGGATGCCCAGAAGAATGGCGTCAATAGGGGTGATTTTGTCAAGCCGTTTTCCATCAAACTCAATGGAACCGGCATCGGGCTGATAGACGCCAGAGATGATTTTAATCAGCGTTGATTTACCGCAGCCGTTTTCCCCGGCCAAACAATGGATTTCACCCGGGGCGATCTCAAGGGACACGCCTTTCAGCGCGTGGACGCCTACAAAAGATTTGTGGATGCCCGACGCGCGCAGCAAAATGTCTGACATGCCTGCCTCCCATTCAGAAAAGGACACGGTCACCGCCGGGAAACCGGCGGTGACCGGAAAGATCAGAAAAGATTAGAATCCGAAGCTGTCAACATTATCCTTGTTGATCACGATCCAGCCCTGGCCTTCCAGCACCTTGTCGCTGCCTTCCTTAAAGGTGAGGGCGGTGTAGCCGTCCACGGCCAGGTCAATGGGGGCTTCAATGGCCTCTCCGTTGAGCACCTTGACCGCCAGGGCGATCATGGCTTTGCCGGCAAGGGCGGGATCCCACAGGGTGAGGGACTTAACCGTGCCGCTTTCAAGCAGCGCCTTGTTGTCCGCGGGCATGCCGGTGCCGGAGGTGAAGACCTTGCCCACCAGGCCCAGCTCATCAATCGCGCGGGCAACGCCGGGGGCGTCATAGGAAGAGGTGCCCATGATGCCCTTGAGATCGGGGTATTTCTTGAACAGCTCCTTGGCTTTGTTGTAGGCCACGTCGCCGTTGTCCTCAGACTCAACGCGGGCTTCATCAGCCAGCAGGGTCATGTTGGGATATTTTTCCTTCTGATGGGCCACGCCGGCGTCCGCCCACTCGTTGTGGGAGGCGTTGGTCACATGGGCCACCATGGTGGTGTACAGGCCTTCTTCGCCCATGGCTTCGGCCAGGTTGTCCATGATGAAAGCGCCGTAGCCGGTGTTGGAGAAAGCCTCGATGTCATAGTTGACATTTTCCAGGCTGGCGCCCTCATGGGCGATGACCACAATTCCAGCGTCCATGGCCTGCTTCAGCACGGGCTCCAGGGATTCGGGGTTGACCGGCACCACGCAGATGGCGTCAACGCCCTGCGCGATCAGGTCCTGCACCAGTTGGGCCTGCAGGGTGGCGTCGATTTCAGGGGTGCCCTTCTGGTACACATTCAGGCCGGTTTCCGCGGCGTACTCATCCACGCCAACCTTCATGCGCACAAACCAGGGGTTGGAAGCGTCCTTGGGCACGACCACGATTTCCCAGTCTTTGTCCTGGGCAAAAGCGGTCCCGGCCAGGGCCAAAAGCATCACAGAAACAAGAAGCAGAGACAGAATCCTTTTCATAACATACCTCCATTATTGATACTCCGTTTCACGGAGTTACCTGTATTGATATATAGATTATACCACCAAAAACAACATATAAACGGCGCGAAGGACATATATGATCTGAAACAGGGTATCAAAAGCGCCCCGGCCTTTTAATCCGGCTTGGTTTCCAGCTTCAGCGGCACCTCGCCCAGGTGCTTGAGTTTTCCGCCGCTGGCCTTGTACTCGTCAAAGTCAAAGGCTTCCAGTTCATCAATGGCCAGTTTGTGGAACTCATAGAAGTTTTCCCACCATTCATAGCCGCTGCCCAGTTCCGCGTTCAGGTAGGCTTCGGCAATGTCGATGCCCATTTGCGGCGCCACATAAAAAGCGCCCATCGCAAGAACGTTCACGCCGTTGCCGGTGATCGCCCTGAGGGCTGCCGGCACGCTTTCCACCACGCCCGCGTGCACATGGGGGCATTTGCTGGCCGCGATGTGGATGCCCATGCCCGTTCCGCAAAACAGAAGCGCCCGCTCAAACTCGCCCTCGGCGATTTTCGCGCCCACCCGCAGCCCCACCCGGTGGAACATGTTATCAGGGTCGTTGTCCTCCGGGGACTGGACGCCGATGTCGGTAATCTGCCAGCCCTTGTTTTTCAGGTGCGCCACCACCGCTTCCTTCAGCGGATAGCCCGCGAAATCAGCGCCAACCAAAAGATACTTGTCTTTTACTTTTTTCATCGTCTGCCCTCCCAAATGTATTTGATTTTGATGGAACTATTATAACACTTTTTCAGCGGTTTTGCCACTGGGCATTTTGGCGGCTCATTCATTATGTAGATGTTGATGCTGCATGGCGTCAAAAATTCACATACACCGGGCTGGTGAAGGCCAGCAGTTGATTCTTTTGGCCCATGTAATCGCCCATGATGTCAAGGCGCAGCCAGCCCGGCCACAGGGAGAGATGGGCCTGCAGGTGTTCATCATCCGCTCCGCGTCCTTTGGCAGGCTGAAAGGCACAACGATATTGCTTTTGTCATCCCTGGGGGTAATGATCAGCGTTTTATCAAGAATGGTCACAGGTTCCCGCTCCCTTCTGATGTAATAGCCGGTTCTGAACTGCTGCCGGGCGCATTTTTTAGTCTGGTTTCAATCAGTTGTTATTATAACATGCCAGGTCAGGAGCAGGTTCAACACGAAAGTGTTTTTAAAACGAAATTTTCACGGATACAGCAGTTAAACTTGAACAAAATGCTGCAATCAATGATAACCAATGTGCAATTCTTCCTGATCTTGTGCTACACTAATGAAAATCCATGCTGAAAACCATCAGGCAGAACCATAAAGCAGCCGGGAGGAAAACCCTTGAACAGCTCCGATTTATCCAGGCGCACCACGGTCAATGTGCAGGAGAAAGCCAACCTCATCTGGGCCATTGCTGATAAGCTGGTGGGCCCCTATAAACCGCATGAATATGGCTTGGTGGTACTGCCCATGTGCGTCATCAAGCGTTTTAACGACGCCCTCTTGCCAACCCGGGAAGCGGTTCTTCTTAAAAATGCGGAGTTAACTGACCTCCGCATTCAGGTCAAGGAAGGCTTTTTGACCCAGGCTTCAGGCTACAAGTTTTATAACACCAGCCCTTTCACCCTGCAGACCTTGCTGGCGGATCCTGACAACATCGAGGCCAACTTCCGCAGTTACCTGGCCGCCTTCAGTGAGAATGTAATAGACATCATTGAAAAGTTTGACTTTGACAAAGAGATTACCAAGATGGCCAATAACAGCCTGCTCTTTAATGTGATTGCCGAGTTTTGCACGGCCAGGGCAGACATGAGCCCGGACAAGGTTTCCAGCGCCGACATGGGTTATATCTTTGAAGAACTGGTTCGCAGGTTTTCAGAATCTTATGATGAACACGCTGGCGCGCACTTTACCGCCAGGGATGTTATTTATCTCATGACCGACCTGCTCATCCACCCCAGGCGGGAAGCCATAAAGCAAGGGGGGATGGCGGCAACCGTCTATGACATGGCCATGGGTACCAGCCAGATGCTGGCATGCATGGAGGAACGGATCAAAGCCATTGACCCGGACGCGGATGTGCTCAGTTTTGGTCAGGAAATCAATGAGCAAACCTATGCCATTGCCAAGGCGGACATGCTCATCAAAGGCGGCAATCCGGACAACATGCGCCACGGCAACACGCTGTCGGACGATCAGTTTGGCGGTTTCCAGTTTGATTTCATCATCAGCAACCCGCCCTTTGGCATCGAGTGGAAGAATGAGCGCGCCGCGGTCAACCGGGAACATGCCAAGGGACGGGAGGGGCGCTTCCCGCCCGGCTTGCCTGCCATCTCGGACAGCCAGCAGTTGTTTTTATTGAATGGCTTGGCAAAATTGCGCCCGGAAGGCCGCATGGCCATCATTCAAAACGGCAGCCCCTTGTTTACCGGGGACGCTGGCAGCGGCCCCAGCGAAATTCGAGGTTACCTGCTGGAGAATGATTGGCTGGAGGCCATCGTGCAAATGCCCAATGATTTGTTTTATAACACCGGCATTGCCACCTACATCTGGCTGGTCACCAAAAACAAAGCGCCGGAGCGCGCGGGCAAAGTGCAGTTGATTGACGCTTCCAAATGCTTTGTAAAACGCCGCAAGTCCCTTGGCAACAAGCGCAATGAATTGGATGACGTTTGCATTGCCCTGGTGCTCAAGGCTTATGCCGCTAAAAAAGATGTGTTGTTGGAAGAAAATGGCCTGCTTGTGGAAAGCAAGCTGTTTGCCAATGAGGCTTTTAAATATTCAAAGTTGACTGTGGAACGGCCGCTTTTGAATGAAAACGGGTTGCCAGTTCTAAAACGCGGCAAACCACAGCCGGACAGCGCCTTGCGGGACACGGAGATTCTGCCCTGGGGTACGGATGAGGACGCATATATCAAGGAAAATGTGCTGCCCTACGCCCCGGACGCCTGGGTGGACCACAGCAAGACCAAAATCGGTTATGAAATCCCCTTCACCCGCTATTTTTATAAGTTCACGCCGCCAAGGCCTTCTCAGGAAATTCTTGCCCGCCTGAAGGAACTGCAGGCCGAGACTGATGCGCTAATCAAGGGGTGGCAAGCATGAGACGCGCGATGAAAGATAGTGGTATTGAATGGGTTGGTATCGTACCTGATTCTTGGAAGCTTTTTAGGCTTAAAGATTTGATTAGTAGTCATAGAGGTGGTTCATGGGGTGTAGAGAAACAAAATAATTCAAATGATCGTGTTTGCATACGGGTTGCAGATTTTGACTTTGAAAAACAATCTATAAAAAAAGGAGAAAGAACATATCGCAATTATTCAAGTGACCAATTTAATCGCATTCAACTTGTAAAAGGCGATATACTTGTTGAAAAATCGGGGGGCGGAGATACAACTCCAGTGGGCAGAACTGTTCTGTTCAATGAAGATGAAGAATGTACATATTCAAATTTTATCGAACGATTGTCAGTTGTTAATGGTGTTAATTCTGAATTCTTAGCGTTAATTTTCAAAGCAATGTACCAAACATCTTATGTGTTGAAATTTATAAAACAGACTACAGGGATTCAAAATCTAGATTTATCAGCATTGTTTCTTGAATCATTTGCTTTGCCACCTAAAGAGGATGTTGATCTTATTCTAACATACTTACGTCAATGGTTAGAAAGAATCGACCATCAAATTGCCCTCCAGGAAGAAATGATTGCTGAACTCAAGGCGTACAAGCAGTCTCTGATCACGGAAGCGGTCACAAAAGGCCTTAACCCGGATGTGCCGATGAAGGAAAGCGGCTTGGAGAGGGTAGGTCAAGTTCCTGAACATTGGGAAATAATCAGATTTAAATATTATGTGCTGTTCAACCCCAAAGCCATATTATCGCTCGATGACAAAGAACTTGTTACTTACGCGCCCATGGAAAGTGTGGGCAACGGTGTACTGGAGAAAAAAGAGATTGAGTTTGGAAAAGTCAAAAGTGGTTATACATATTTTGCAGATGGTGATATTATTTTTGCGAAAGTAACCCCATGCTTTGAAAATGGCAATATTGCGATTGCCGATAACTTAACCAATGGGGCGGGATATGGCAGCTCAGAACTGTTTGTGGCGAGACCTGTGAAAGTTAATAAAAAATGGCTGTTTTATTATTTGCAAAATGAAGTGTTCAAGGAAAATGCAAAATCAACCATGACAGGCACTGGCGGGCTAAAGCGCGTTTCTCCTCAGTTTGTTGCAAACCATCATTTGGCCTTGCCACCGCTTGATGAGCAGGAAAGCATCGCTATAAATCTTGAACATAAGTGTGGGGATGTGAATCAATTGCTTAAGGCCAAACATGCCATCATTGAATCACTGAAGGAATACAAGCAATCCCTCATCTACGAATGTGTAACCGGAAAACGTGACTGCACCAGGGAGGAGATCTGTACATGAGCATGGATCTGCGTGAAAAACGCTTTGAGAGTGATATAGAAGCCTGGCTGCTTGAGCAGGGCGGTTATCAACCTGGAAACCAGGCCTATTACCTGAAGGACAAGGCCCTTGATTTCTCGGAGCTGCTGGCTTTCTTCAACGGCACACAGCGCAAGGAGTGGGAGCGCTACCAGCGCATGTATGAAGGCAAGGCGGATCACATGCTCTATAAGCGCTTTCAGGAGCAGGTGGAAGAAAAAGGCCTGCTGTCCGTCCTTCGCAACGGCATCAAGGACAGGGGCATCACCCTGCGCTTTGTTTATTTTGCGCCGGCCTCCGGCAAGAACCAGGACCTGGTGGAGAAGTATCACAAGAACATCCTGACCTGCCACCGGCAATTTGCCTATTCTGCGGACAACCACAACACCATTGACATGGTTCTGTCCCTCAACGGCATTCCCATTGTCGCGCTGGAGTTAAAGAATCAGTTTACCGGGCAGAGCGTTGAAAACGGCAAGGCCCAGTATATGGCGCGGGACATCCGGGAGCCGATCTTTCAGTTTAACAAGCGGGTCTTGGTCTACTTCACTGCCGATTTAAACCAGGTCTTTATGACCACCCGGCTGGCCAGAGAAAACACCCGCTTTCTGCCCTTCAATCAGGGAAGCGGCGGAGCAGGCAAGGTGGGCGGTTCTGGAAACCCGCCAAACGATCAGGGCTATGCCACCAGTTACCTGTGGGAGCAGGTGCTCAAACGGGACAGCCTTCTGGCCCTGCTACAGCGCTACATCAGCTTGGAAACGGAAGAAAACCAGCCTTGGCGCAAAGGAAAGGTGCTCTTTCCGCGCTTTCATCAGTGGGATGTGGTGGAAAAGCTGGCGGAGGATGTTCATCGCCGGGGCGCCGGGCACAACTACCTGATCCAGCACAGCGCGGGCAGCGGTAAAAGCAACTCAATCGCCTGGCTGGCTTATCGCCTGACCTCCCTGCACGACATGGAAGACAACATGATGTTTCATTCCGTTTTTGTCGTGACAGACCGGCGTGTGCTGAACCGGCAGCTTCAGGAAACCATTTTGGGCTTTGATCACCAGCCCGGTCTTATCACCACCATCACGGATAAAGACCCGTCCACTGACCTGCGGGATGCAATCCTGGACGGCAAGCGCCTGATTATCACAACCCTTCACCGTTTCCCGCTCATTGTGGATCAGGTCGGCGCGCAAAAGGGCAAGCGGTTTGCCGTGATTGTGGATGAGGCGCATTCCTCCCAGTCTGGCACCGCCGCGCGAACCCTGCGTGACACCTTGGCGGACACGGAGGAAGCCTTGGCGGAATTGGCGCAGATTGAAGGGAAGGCGGAGGCGGAGCTTCAGGATCCGGAAGACAAGCTCATTCAGCAGCTCTTGACCCAAGGGCGGCACAGCAACCTGTCCTTCTTTGGCTTCACTGCCACGCCCAAGCCCAAGACGCTGGAAACCTTTGGTGTGAAGCAAGAAGATGGCAGTTATCACGCTTTCCACACGTATTCCATGCGGCAGGCCATTGACGAAGGCTTTATTCACGATGTCTTGCGCAATTACACCACGATAGAAAATACCTATGCGATCATTAAAAGCATCCCGGAAAATCCGGAATTGCTGGAACCGCCCGCTGTCAAAGCCATTAAGGCTTTTCAACATGGGCACATGGACACCATTAACAAGAAAACTGCAATTATCGTTGAGAAATTCAGAGAAGTCACCCTGAGCAAGCTGAATGGAAAGGCAAAGGCCATGGTGGTAACCGCCAGCCGCGCCCATGCTGTGAAATACCTTCTGGCCATTCGCCAGTACATCGCCCAGCATGGATATGAGGATGTAAAACCCCTTGTAGCCTTCTCGGGCGAGATTACAATTGGTACAGAGAAGTACACGGAGCCTTCCTTAAACAGCAAACCGGGAAAGCCGATCAGCGAAGCCCAGTTGCAGAAAGAATTTGCCAGCGACAGATATAATTTGCTGGTGGTAGCGGAGAAATATCAGACCGGCTTTAGTGAATCCCGCTTGCACACCATGTTTGTAGACAAGGGTTTGCGGGGTGTCAAGGCGGTACAGACGCTGTCCAGGCTGAACCGTGTTTATAAGGGCAAGGTGGACACATTCGTGTTGGATTTTGTGAACACTGCGGACAGCATCCGGGATTCCTTCCTGCCTTTCTATGAAGACACCTTCTTGAAAGAGGGCATTGACCCCAACATGGTTTATACCTTCAAAGACCGGATTGAGGCGCTGCGTTTGTTTGATAAAACAGATGTGGATAAGTTCTGCGAGATTTACCTGAAAAAAGGCCCGCAAGCTTCCGGAGACATGGGGCGTTTGTCTGCTGCCTTGCAGCCGGTCATTCTACGCTACAACGAAAAAGAAACG
>JASGUQ010000022.1 GCA_030057655.1 Bacillota bacterium | reverse complement strand
CTGGAATGAACAAAAGCACTAAAACTCCTTACCCGGCTCACTACGCAAATTTAAGCGTTTAAATTCCGGGAGTTGCCCCTGAACCCAGCAGTTTCTGGGCCCAAAGAGGGGCGAACCATAACACATTTGCAAGCAATTTGCGCTACACTGGCCCACCGAGGAAGGGGAAAGCTATGCCTGAGGCCTTCAAACTGTTTGATGCTCATGTACATGTCGGGCGCTGGAAAACTCCAGATTTTGCTGGTCACCAGTCTGACTTGGCCAGCGTTTGTAGCGTGCTGGCTTCGTGTGGGATAACTGGCGCATTGGTTATGCCTACAGATGATGGCGACAATGTTGGACTGGCGCGGGGTGTTGCTGCTAGCGCTGGAAAATCGCGCTTGAAGCTGATGATGGCCGCTTGGGTGGATCCTCATGATCCTGACGCGACGATGGAGTTTTTGGAAGGGCATTATCCAATGGTCAGTGCGCTAAAACTACATCCTTCGTTTGCCAGATTGCCAATTACTGACCAAGCTTATCGCCCTTTTTTTGAATTTGCGGCACAAAGTGGCCTTCCCATAGTGACCCACTGCGGACGCTGGCGTGAGGTTGCAGGATGGGAAAGGGCGCTGGAAATGGCTGAATCATTTCCTGATGTTCCAATAGTTCTTTCCCACATGGGTGGCGACAGTCCCACCTTGGTTGCAGGCGCATCAAACGCCATCAAGGAACGTAAGTTAAACAATGCTTACCTTGGAACAGAAAGTATCAGAGAACCGTGGGTAGTTGGCAGGGCCATCGACACCTTAGGCGCAGATCGCCTAATCTTTGGCAGCGACCACAACTTAAACCATCCAAACTCGTTTATCGCTGTGATAAACGCCTTGGGGTTATCAAACGAGGAAAAAGCCCAGATTTTTGGGAAAAACGCACAGCGGCTACTGAGATATGACGAAGGCTGTTACAGCTCGAACGACAACGCGGCAATTAGCGCCATATTGAACAAGTTGGGGGCAGAATGACATATCAGCCACCCTACACAATCACCCCCGAAATCCTGAACCGGGTCGCCGCAATCAGCGAGATGATCGGGCGGTTGACCGTGCTTTCCGATCAGGCGAGAGCCTTGCGGCTGCGGCGCATCAATCGCATCCGTACCATTCGCGGTTCGCTGGCCATCGAAGGAAACACCTTGAGCGAGGCGCAGATCACCGCGATTTTGGAGGGCAAGCGGGTCATCGCCCCGTCCCGCGAGGTGCAGGAGGTGAAAAACGCTTTGGCGGCTTACGACCGGTTCGACACCTGGAACCCTGGTGTGGAAAAAGACCTACTGGAGGCACATCGGATTTTGATGTCCGGCCTGATCAACGAGGCAGGGCTTTATCGGCGTGGTGGCGTGGGCGTGCTGGCGGGCCAACAGGTGATCCACATGACCCCGCCAGCAGACCGAGTGCCGCAACTGATGGCCGACCTCTTTGGTTGGCTGGCCAACACCGACTCGCATCCGCTCATTGCCAGTTCAGTCTTTCACTATGAGTTTGAATTCATCCACCCCTTCGTCGATGGCAACGGCCGCATGGGGCGGTTATGGCAGAGCCTGATCCTGGCCCGCTGGAATCCCCTGTTCGCCGATATCCCGGTGGAAAGCCTGATCTTCGAGCACCAGGGCGAGTACTACCAGGCTATTCAGGAAAGCACCCAAAAGACCGACTCCGCCCCGTTCATCGCCTTCATGCTGCGGATGATTCTGGATACGGTGACCAGCTCGACCCCGGAAGTTACACAGGAAGTCACCCCGGAAGTTCGACTGCTCTCAGTTCTTGCCGGAGAGATGACCCGGCAACAACTCAAAGAGGCGCTCGGGCTGAAAGACGATGAGCATTTCCGCAAGGCCTATCTGCTCCCGGCTCTGGATGGCGGTCTGATTGAAATGACCATCCCCGACAAGCCGCGCAGCAGCAAACAGAGATACCGGCTGACAGAAAAGGGACGTCAGGTGGTGGCCCGGCACGGCGGCGGATAACTTGCGACAAACTTGCGACAGGACTTGTGACATTGAGCTATGACAAGGCTATGACAAGGGCTGTGACATCTTGTTGGGCCAGATTCAGGCAACAGAAAGGCATCCTATGAAGCAGATGAAACCGTTTGCCGGAAAATGGCGCATTGTCGAGATGGAGGTCTGGGATCAGGATTACGTCGACATGGAGGTGCCGGGATACATCCGCATCGGCTCGGATGGAACTGGGCAGTTTCATTTTGGGCTGGTCTCTGGGGATATCGATGGCCGGGTGGAACAATGCGGCAATACGCCACGTTTTGAATTTTCCTGGTCGGGGCAGGAGGAAAACGATTCAGTTTGCGGCCGCGGGTGGGCGGTCATCGAAAAAAATGGCTAAAAGGCCGCATCTATCTGCATATGGCTGACGACTCGGCCTTTCGGGCCACGAAACCTGCGTGAGGCGTGCTTGTGAGCGAATATCAGTACCTTGAGTTTCTTGCCGTCGACCGTCCCTTGACGGCTCAGGAGATGGACAACCTGCGCGCCATCTCCTCGCGGGCGCAAATCACCCCGGTCAGCTTCATCAACGAATACAACTGGGGCGGACTGAAGGCCGATCCTCGCAATTTCATGCGGCATTTCTTCGATGCCCATGTGTTTATCGCCAACTGGGGGGATGCCGTCTTCATGGTGCGTCTGCCCAAAGAGGCCATCGACCAGAAGACGCTCAAGGCCTTTTGTACCAGCCCGCATCTGGAATTTGAGAAGTTGCCAGAGCACTGGCTGTTGACCTGGTCACTCGGTGAAACAGAGGACTACGACCGCTTTGGTTATGTTGATGAAGGCCCCGGCTTGATGACCCTTCTTGCTCCTGTGCGGGAGGAACTGCTGCGGGGTGACCTGCGCAGCCTGTATATCGGCTGGCTGCGGGCTGTGACGGCAGAGGAAACCGACCCGGACGATTTGGAGCCCTTAGCGTTACGCGGGTTGAATAATCTGACAGCTGCGCAGCAAGCGCTGGCGGAATTTCTCGAAGTCGACATCGACCTGCTGGCCGGGGTGGGCAGCGGGAGTCAAACAAATCAAGCAGACGCAGCGGATGAGGCGGCACTCGATGCCTGGCTCGACAAACTTCCGAGGACCGAAGTCAGGGGTTACCTTCGGCAGATGCTGGATGGGCAGGGTGCCAGCGCCGAACGGGCGTTGAAACGACGGTATGCCGCCTGGCAGGAGCAGTCTGCGCCGACCAAAGGAGTGCGCCGCTCCGTTGCCGATTTGTGGCAGCTGGCCGAGCAGGCCAAAGCCCTGCGGCTGATCGAAGAGGCCAAGGCCCGTCGCCTGGCCGAGGCAGAGCGCAAGAGGCAACGGGATGCCTGGCTTGCCAAGCTGGCGGCCGATTTCCCCCGGGCCTGGAAAGCGGCCCATGAAGACGCCAACAAGGGCCATGCCCATGCTTATGACGCAGCGTGCCTCCAACTGGTCGATCTGCGCGATGCCTACAGCCAGCATGCCACCTTGGCAGTGTTCCAAAAGGAGTTTCAGAAGTACATGGCCGAACACTCGCGCCGCCGAGCCCTGGTGCAACGTCTGGTCAAGGCGGGATTATGGCGAGACAAGTGAGCACCGACAGGAACAGTGAAGCGGAGAGTTTTCGCGCCTGGGCACCGGATTTCGAAAGGTGGCCAAAGAGCTGGATGGGCGTTGCGGAAGATCTCGCCTATGGCAAGAAGCTGTTGCCCTGGTTTGCCGGTTTTCTGCAGGCGCTTTATGACGAGGGATTGTCCCGAAAGACCTTCGCCCAGTATCGCGACCACCTCTGGTCGCTTGGCGGCACGATCATCCGCCAGGTTTCACTGTACGAGGAGTATCAGACCGATCCGCTGGAGAAGCTGCGCGAATCGGTGGCTGATGACGGTATTCTGCCCGACCATTACGACCAGATGACCCAGGCCGAACTGAAAGCCTTCGAGCGCATGTGCCGCAGGTTTGATAAATATCTTGTGGAGTCGAAATGATGGCGGAAGCGTTTTGTCCCTTTCGTGGTGTTCGGATAGCCGAACAGGGGTCAGGCTGATTTGACCGGACAAAGCGACACCAGATATTCACAACTGGCAGCAGCTTGACTGGATGCGCGGAGCTGCATGAGCTCCTGAATCAGCTTTGCGGCAGATCCAACAGAAACTGCCAGATCGATACCACCTGGATGGTGCCGAAGCCCACGGGGATGGTTTCATCGGTGCGCCAGGTGACGATTGTCACCTCCGCCACCGCCAGTTCAACCATGGCTTCGGAGAGGGAGCGAATTTCGCTCTGCCTGACGCGAGGATCCAGAGACCAAGTTTTTACAATTCGCTCTCCGTGCAAATTTCATAAAGGTTTTCTTGCAAAAAACTCGGCAAAAGCACCCATGTATATGGCTGTCAATTTTACATAACCACTTGACGCGTAGTCGGGTTCGTGCAAAAATGACCCCATGTACATCGAATCTGTTCCCAATCGCAACTCTCCACCAGCCATTCTCCTTCGCGAATCTTACCGCGCTGAGAACGGGAAGGTACGCAAGCGCACTCTTGCCAACCTCTCTAAGTGGGATCCTCAAGTTGTTGAGGGTCTGCGATCCCTGCTCAGAGGGGGGACTGTTTCACCCTTGCCCATGGAGCAGTCCTTC
>JASGUQ010000021.1 GCA_030057655.1 Bacillota bacterium | reverse complement strand
TAGTGTCCCCTGAATAACAGCCCTTTACGCTGCCAAGCAATCAAGCAACACGCTGTCCTCCGTTTTTCGGCCCCATCCACTCCTCCTGAACCAATCCAAAACAAGACAAAAAAGAGACTTTAGCCTCTTGAACAGGTTCCGCGTCAGGATGGACACATGGATGTCCACCTCGCTGGTATGCTTTAGGCGCATCAACACCAAATCCAAGCCATACCGGCGCTTGCATACACCGATACATCCTTCAATCTCATTGCGTTCCCCCGATTCCACCCGTTCCAGCTCCAGGGATTCCAGGTATGCCTCCTTGTCCCTGGGCGGACGGCCCAGCTTCGGACCATTCAGCCGGATCCCACGCTCCTTGCACCAGGACAGATTTTCCCGGGTTCGGTAAATCCTGTCCACCAGGCCCCGCTCCGGGTAATGCCCTGTCCGCTCCTTGTACCGCTCCATGGATTCTATCAGCGTTTTTCCCTCGTTGAATGCATCCCAGGAGATCTCTTCAACCCGCGCGTAACCTTCGTTCATGCTCAGCGCCACCTTGGCGCCAAACTCCACCGCCACCGCCGTCTTTCCCCGCACAATCGGCCGCACCCAAGGTTGGTGCAGGCTCACAATCCGGTCGTCCACACGGTGGGTGTTGTTCTCGTACATCTCCCGCTGCTGCTCATACAACTTGCGGATGACCGCCAGGTACTCCAGCTGTTTCGCGCTGAGCGCATCGGGGTTGGCAGCAAGGATACTTTCCAGATAGCCCAGATCCCGATTGACATATCCCAGCTGCTGCCGGAGGGCTTTCCGAACCTTCTTGCGGTTGGGTTTCCGGTCACGAACAAAGCGCAGCCAGTCCCGCCTGGCCAGATTGCGGTAGGTCCTGGGCTTCTGTCCCCCAGTCGCCCCTGCCTGGTGGGCCGTGTCAATCATCCCCTCCAGCAGCTCACGGCTTTCGTTCAACAGGGAAGCGTCCGTGGGATATCGGATATTCTGGGGACAGCAGGTGGCATCCAGAATCAAGGTGCCTCGATTCCCCGGTTCATCGCCGTTGCCAGATCTGCCATCATCATCATCGCCATTGGGAGCTGGTACTTCTTCGTCATCCATTGTCTTGCGCCCGATGATGTAGTCATTCACCTCTGCCAGCATCTCTGTGGTGATGCGCTCCCGGAACCAGGTCATCACGCTGGGGTCAAAGGCCCGGGCATTGGTGTATTCTGCAAAGCCCAAGAAGTACTGCAGGTAGGGGTTCTCCCGAATTTCCTCCACCGTATCCTCGTCCGAGAAACCGTAGCGTTTTTTGATAATCAGTGCGCCAATCGCCATCCGTGCGGACTTGGCAGGCTTGCCTTCCCGGGGATTGGTGAACAGGGCCGCATACTGCGTTTCAAAGACTGCCCACGGAATCAGCCGGGACATGCGAACCCATCTGTTCTCAGGATTCAGCCTTACGCCGCCAAAAAGCGTCGCATCCTCGAAGAAGGTCGCCTGGTGTGCTTTTTGCTCGTACATGCCGTTTTCACTCCTGGTCAGGTGCAAGGGTTTTGCTGGTTTTTCAAGGTTTTCCTTGCACCAATTATACCAGAAAACCGGCGAGAAGTGTTGTGAATGCTGGGGTTTTTGCTTGTTCAGGGGACACTACTGTAACAAGCGGCGGAATATTCTGTCAATCACCAGCACGAAAGCGGGCCAGCTGTGCGAGCGGCCTGCGGAAGCGCGCAACCAGGCGGCCAGGGCAGCCGGTTCAGGGAGAAATGCCGTATTGACAGGCCCTGGCGCCTCTTGCTATACTGCCTGGCATAAAGCATGATTGTTTTTCAGTGTGATAACGTTATCACAATCAGCGCGGCACGCATGAGAAACCCGCCCAGGGATGTCCGCTCGTTTTGGATGAACATGGCAATTTTTGCTGCCTGGGGTGTCCCTGAAAACACCGCACACGTCCGGGCAACCGGCAACAATGAATCTGGTTTTAGGTAACATCCGAAAGAAATAAAGGCAAAACGCTTGTCAAAGCATCAGCTGGAGGAGAAGCATGAAAAAAATCGTCATGACAGGCCCGGGCACCAGCGAGGTTCTTGAGGTGCCTGACCTGCAGGCAAATGAGAACCAGATCTTGATCCGCCAGAAATTTGTCGGCGTATGCATGTCTGAGTACCAGCACTGGCTGGAAGCGAAGGCTGGGGACGCCATTGGCCATGAGCCCATGGGGATTGTCGCTGAGGTCGGCGCCAAGGTCACCGGCTTTTCGGTGGGCGACGCGGTCAGCGGCATGTGGGGCAGCACCCTGCCAGGGTCCGGCGGGATGGTGGAATATGCCCTGGCCGACCCGCGCCAGGACACGGTGGTCAAGCTGCCGGCCCATTTACGCCATGAGGACCTGATTTTGGAGCCCCTTGCCTGCATCATGAGCGCGGTCAGCAAAATCTCCTGCACCATGCCGGGCACCACGATCTGTGTGGTGGGGTGCGGCTACATGGGCTGCGGGGTGATCAGCCTGCTCAAGGCGCGGGGCATGCACGTGGTGGGGGTGGACATCCGCCAGGAGTCCCTGGACAACGCCTTGCGTTACGGGGCGGATGAGGTGTACCTGGCCAAGGATGTGCTGGATGTGTACCCAAATGGCAGCTTCCGGTATGTGACTGAGTGGGGTGAAACCGCAGACTCGCTGGACCTTGCCATCAACCTGACCGCTGAATGCGGGCAGCTGAGCATTGGCGCATACCATACCGGGGGGAAGCGGCTGGTTGACGTCCAGCAACTGAACCTCAAG
>JASGUQ010000020.1 GCA_030057655.1 Bacillota bacterium | reverse complement strand
CCGGGGCAGTCAACGTGGGCGTAGTGGCGGCTGTCGGTCTCGTACTCAACGTGAGAGGTGTTGATCGTTATTCCGCGGGCCTTCTCTTCGGGGGCCTTGTCGATCTCGTCATAGCGCATTGCGTTCGCGTGTCCGGCCTGGGCCAGCACCATCGTGATCGCCGCGGTCAGGGTGGTCTTGCCGTGGTCAACGTGGCCGATCGTGCCGATGTTGACGTGCGGCTTGTTGCGCTCAAACTTTTGTTTTGCCATGGTTTTGTTCTCCTCCTGATTTTACGGTTATTCTGCCGGGTAGAAGCCGGCTCCTCAGTTCGCCGGGAAACCGGCCTCCTGCCTTGCGGTAAACCGCATAGGACTTGTGGAGCGGGTGATGGGAATCGAACCCACGTGACCAGCTTGGGAAGCTGGAGCTCTACCATTGAGCTACACCCGCAAAAGCAGAACCTTAACCAGTTTATACAAGCACTGTTTGTTTGTCAACTGTTTTTTGTTATAATACTTTGTATTATCAAAGGTTCCGCCATATTTTTCAGCTGATTTGGCCGAACTGGTCCCAGCCAATGGCTTAGTTGACCGGGTTTCTCGTTCCGTAGACAGCGTACATCAAAATACCGGCCGCGACGGACGCGTTGAGGGAACTTATCTCGCCTGTCATGGGGATCTTGACCTGTTTGTCGCAAATGGAAGCAGTCAACTGGCTGACCCCCTCCCCTTCGCTGCCGATCACCAGCGCGCAGGGCCCGTCAAAACGCACCTTCCGGTAGTCCTCCCCGTCCATCTGGGCGGCGTAGAACCAAACGCCTTTTTTTTGCAGGCTTTTGATGGTCTGGTTCAGGTTGACGACCCGGGCGACTTTGATGTGCTCGACTGCGCCGGCAGAAGCCTTCACAGCCGCAGGGGTCAGGCCGACCGCCCGGTGCATGGGAACGATCACGCCATGCGCGCCTGCGCAGGCAGCGGTCCTGATCACAGCGCCAAGGTTGTGCGGGTCAGTAATCTGGTCCAATACGATGATAAAGGGCGCCTCTCCCCTATGCTTGGCCGTTTCCAGAATGTCTTCCACCTGGGAATACTGATACGCTGAGGCAAAGGCGATCATGCCCTGGTGATTTTTGGAAAGCTGATCCAGGCGGGAACGCTCCACGGACTGGATCATCACCCCTGATTTCTTGGCCAGGCTGACAATTTCTCTTGCAGATCCGGTTAAATCCCCCTTGGCGATCATCAGCTTTTCCAGATCACGCCCGGTTTTGATGGCTTCGCGGATCGGATTGCGACCGGTCAGCAGGTTGACCTGAGGAAGGTCTTCCTCAAAACGCTTCACCTGATCAATTGTCTCCACGGGCTGCTCAAAAGCATGCGGGACTTTGTTCATCTGCTTTTTGGGCGCTGCGTTCACCTCATTAAAAGGCGCCTTGTTGCTGGACGGGCCAAAACGCCTGGAAGCGGGCGAAACGTTTTTCTCAGTTGACGGCTTGCCAAATCCTGGCTTTCCATAAAAACCGGAACGGCCAGGCTTTTGGCCGCCAAACTGTGAATTTTTTCCGCGGCGTGCAAACGCGTCATACTGGCGGTTGCTGCTGGAGGGGTTCTCGTATCCCTTGTCCTTAAAAGCGGAGTTGTAAGGCCTGCTTTCAGGGATCTGCCCTGAGGGCGTGCGGCTTTTCCGAGGGCCTTGAAAATTGGAAGTTTCACTGGAATAACGGTTTTTTTGCTGGCGCTGATGGCTATCAGATCCGGATGAGGGCCTTTCCCCCTGTCCGTAACGGGAAAAGGCGCCCTTCCCCTTGCTGTTTTTATTCTGAGACTGAAATCCTTTTTTACCTGGTTTGTTGTTTGCTGGCATAATTTCCTTTCGCGAGATGCTTTCGCAATTATAATTGGTCTTTTCCTTGATTTTGATCGATCAGCCCGAACAGTTCATCAAGCCGCCTGTCCTGTCCGCTTAAATACAGATAACCGATCAAAGCTTCAAATCCGGTTGACGCGCAGTACTGCGCGAGGGTCGCGCTTTTGGGCGCGGCGTGCCGGGCATGGGCGTTTCTGCCTCTTTTTACGATGGCCTGCTCTTCCTGGCTTAAATATGGTTCAATGGCGCTCAGCGCCTGTGCCTGGGCAACCGCGTTTACCCTTCTGGTGGTGCCCAAATGCAGCTTTTTGACGCAGCCCCCGTTTGACAGCGCGCTCAGGCGCATAAACAGGTTGTAGACAGCGTCCCCGATGAACGCCAGTTGAAGGGCGCTCAGGTTGGCGGCTGCTGAGGGCGGGTACTTCTCTCTCACCGGGCGATGGTCGTTTTTGTAAAGTGGGACGGGCTCATCCCGACAATGTTTTTGAACGTCTTGCTGAAGTGATACGGATCATCCATGCCGACCTCGATGCCGGCCTGACGGACGGTGAGCCCCTCCTTCAGCAGGGTCTTGGCGCGCTCCATCTTGCAGAATAGCTGGTAGCTTTGCGGCGGCATGCCGACTTCGGTCACAAAGCGCTTGCGGAAGGTCTCCACCGGCATCCGGCTGAGGTTGGCCATGTCGCTGAGCGTGAAAGAATCCTTGTACTGGTTCTTGCGCATCGCGTCGATCACTTTGGAGATCTCATGGGACAAAACCGCGTCCATCGCGACAGGCTGGCCGGAATGGGATGCAAGCAGACCCCAGAGAAGCTGCTGCAATTGCGCGGATGAGGCTTCACGCACAGATCCGATCCTGACGATCGCCTGAACAATGCTCTTGCCCAGCTTCACTTGTGAGGGCAGCGTCCCCTGCTTCATGGCGCGGTGCGGCATCGCGCCCATCAGGCTCATGTAATTCATGGCCAGGCGGCCGCCGATGGTCATCCAAATGATGCGCGCCTCCTGCGCCACATGCAGGACAGACCCGCTTGTTTCAACGGGAATCATGCAGCACTCGCGGTTGCGGAGCTTGAGATCATTGGTGTTCAGGTGAAAGGAACCGCTCTGGCACAAAATCAGCAGCCAGTTGCTCTGGCTTTTCAGCGGGTAATCACCCGCGGTCAACATTGCAGAACCGGCAGATGCTATCCATAAACCGCTCGCCGAGGCAAGCGCGTCGGGCGTATGAACTCCTTCAACAGATACGGGAAGTTTATCTGGTGAGTGGTTAGTGGTCTGAAACAGCGTAGAATTGGACATAAAGTACCTCCTTGAAATGATCCCAACGCAATATATCAACCATTTTGAACATTGTCAATATTTTGTTCCAATTTTTACATGAAACCTCCTTTTCTTGAGCATTTTCTTCATATATCGTATAATTGATTTATAAAAAGAACAGGAGTTTGCTTTGAAACGAGTTGCTTTTCATCATACCACTGCGGAAAAAGCCTTGGCGAAATTGAAAGACATTCAGCTGGAGCTGCCAAGGCTGTGCACCGATTTTTTCCGTTCCATTTCGCAGACGACCAGCGCTCTGACAAGGCAGGCTTATGCTTATGACCTGCGTCTTTTCTTCAACTATTTATGCAATGAAGAAGCGGATTTCGCGGACACGGAGCCGCGGCTGATGGATGAATACCACATGAAACGGATCACCGCCAGGCACATCGAAGGGTTTCAGGACTACCTTCAGTTTTATTTCAGGCAAGCTGAAACGGAAAAACAAAACAAAAAACCGGCAAGCGTCAGCGTCCAAAACAAGGAGTTGGGGATCATGCGCAAATTGAGCGCTGTCCGGTCTTTTTTTGATTATCTTTTCAAAAACGAGATTATCCCGGCCAATGTGGCCACTTTGATCACCATGCCCAAACGCCGCAGCAAGCCCATTTTGTACATGGAAAATGACGAGGTCCAGCGCATGATGGACGCGATTTATCAAGGAAAGGGATTTGGCAAATCTCAGCAGAATTACCTCAAAAACACGCAGAAACGGGACATCGCGATTTTAATGATGTTCCTGGGAACCGGCATCCGCGTCAGCGAGCTGGTCGGCCTTGACCTGGATCACATCAATTTTGAGCAGAATTCCTTCATCGTGACCAGAAAAGGCGGCAACCAGACCATCCTGTATTTCCCCGACACTGTTGCTGAATGCCTGAAGAACTATATAGATGAAAGAAAGAACGTTGAAACCAAGCCGGGTCATGAATATGCCCTTTTTCTTTCGCTTCAAAAGCGCAGAATCACCCAGCGGGCGGTTGAAAACCTGGTAAAAAAATACGCTTTGATCGGCGCGCCGCTCAAAAAGAAATTAAGCCCGCATAAATTGCGCAGCACCTTCGGCACCAACCTGTATCAGGAAACGGGCGATATTTATCTGGTCGCGGACACCCTTGGGCACGCGGACGTCAACACAACAAGAAAGCACTACGCGGCCATGTCCGATGAAAAACGCCGCGAAGCCGCCAGGCGGATCCAGCTTCCTGAGTTAAACCAGCGGGATTAAAAAGTATTCGCCCATGGATTGAACGCTTTTTGGCACAAGTCATTTTTCACGCCATTTGAAGCATGTGTTTGTTAAACAAAAAGGGGTCAGAAACCTGCATCTTGAAAATTTGCTTACTGTTTTGTATAATATATGTAATCTAAGATAGAGTAAAACTCTATCCGCTTAAAAGGAGGCCGGCCAATGAAGCTGATTATTGCTATTGTGCAAGATGAGGATGCGGCGCATCTTGTCAGCGAGTTAATGGAAGAAGGCTTTGGTGTTACCAAATTGGCGACCACAGGAGGATTTTTGCGGGCGGGCAATACCACCCTTTTGGTTGGCGTTGAGGATGACAGGTTTGACACCTGCATGGGCTTGATCGAGAAGGTTTGCAAAAGCCGCAAACAAATCGCAACATCTCCCGTCACCATGGGCGGCGCGACCGGCATGTATGCCCCCTACCCCATTGAGGTCACTGTCGGCGGCGCGACGGTGTTCGTGCTCACTGTTGATCAGTTCCTGAAGCTTTGATCCTTTTGGGATGACACGCCCCGATACAACCGCGCGGCAGACCGCATTCTTTGAAAAACTGTCAGGTTTGATCCCAAGCCTGATTCAGCAATACGCTACCTCAAAAGCGCCGCATGCCCTGATGATTTCAGGGCAGTTTGGTGTTGGCAAGGCAACGCTGGCCGGGATTCTGGCGCAGGCGCTGCTGTGCACCGGCGGGCAAAAGCCCTGCGGGACATGCCCTGAATGCGTGAAGGTACAGGAAAATAACCACGCGAACCTGCTGGAGGTCAAACTGCTGGATCGCCAGCGCAGCGTCAAGGTGGATCAGGCCAGGGCGCTGTTGGGCAGCCTCGCTACCTATCCCTTCTCTTCCGGCGCGCGCGTGGTGCTGCTGCACCTGGCGGACACCTACACCCCCCAGGCACAAAACGCCCTGCTCAAAGCGGTTGAGGAGCCGGACCCCGCCACTTTTTTTCTGATCACCTGCGCCAACGAGCAAGCGGTGCTGTCCACCATCCGCTCCAGATGCCAGATCTTTCGCCTGCCTCCCTGGCCGGATGAGCTTGTGCAGGAGGCGCTGATTTTTTATGGTATCATGAAAAGCGAGGCTGTGGAGCTGGCGGAGCTGTCGGACGGCAGCCTGGGCAAAGCCCTCGCCATCAAGGATGACGCGGCTTTCTGGAACACAAAAAAACTGGTCGATGAGACCATCCTGTCCTTTGAAAAAATAGAGCAGCTTCCCGCCGCTTCCAAAAAGCTGAAGGACATGAAAGACAAGTCCGATTTGATCCTGGACTACACCCAGCAGGCCGCCCAGCGCCTGCTTAAAAAGAAAACACTTTTAAAAAAGGACGCTGCGCGGTCCCGCGCGCTTCTTGAAGGCGTTTTCAAAGCCCGCAAACAGCAGGCAAGCAACCTGTCCTGGCAGGCGATCATCGATTGTCTGCTGATTGAATCTTTGGAGGAATAATACCCATGCCCATTGTTATCGGCGTTCAGTTCCGTGATCTTGGAAGGCTCCACCTGGTTTCGCCGGGCTCTCTGGAACTGCCCCTTGGCGAGCGCGTGCTGCTGCCCACCGGCACGGGGCTTGACATCGCGACCGTTGTTCAAACCGCTCAGGACCTGCCAGAAGAAATGATCAAGCAGCCCGTGGCTGAAGTCGTTCGCGTCGCGACTGACAACGACCTGAGGCAATGCGAGCATTTCAGGCAAAAAGAGAGCCAGGCCTTTGGCATCGTTAAGGAGCGCATTGCCGCGCACAAGCTGGAAATGAAGCTGGTGAAAGTGGAATACGCTTTTGACGGCAGCAAGCTGATCGCCAGCTTCACCTCCGGCGGCAGGGTTGATTTCAGGGCCCTGGTCAAAGACCTTGCCGGCATCTTCAAGACCCGCATCGAATTAAGGCAGATCGGCGTGCGCGATGAAGCCAAAATGATCACCGGCATCGGCTCCTGCGGGCGCAGCCTCTGCTGCTCCAGCTATTTAAACGAGTTCCAGCCCGTCTCCATCAAAATGGCAAAAGAACAAAACCTGTCCCTGAACCCGACCAAGATCTCCGGCGTCTGCGGCAGGCTGATGTGCTGCCTGAAGTATGAGCAGGAGCAATATGAAAAATCGCGCAAAAAAATGCCCAAGCTGGGCAAGGAGGTCATCACACCCCAGGGCCGCGGCATCGTCACGCAGATGAACGCGCTTTTGGAAACCGTGACGGTCCGCATCACCCATGGGGACAGCTCCGACCTCCATGTCTTCCAGGCTGAACAGGTGACCAGGGTCAACCCGCCCCAGCAGCAAAAACAGGAAGGCAAACCTGGCAAACAGGATTTCGAAGAGGCCATCGCGCTCACTGAGCAGGATGAGGAATTTATGGAGACCTTAAGCCCCATCATTTTTGACGACGATATGCCGCTGGAAGATAACTGATAATCCTTCCCAACATAAAAAGCGTTTGCAGACACTTTTTGATACACGAAACCCACCGACGCCGCCGGTGGGTTTCGACTTGGATGCTGATGATTTATCTGACCCTGACGCCCCTGGCCGGGCTGTAAACACCCCAGTTGACGATGGAATACACCTTTCTGTAGGGCCTGACCTTGAAATACAAGATAGAACCGGATTTAAGCGCGCTGAAGGTGATTGAGTTGCCCGACAGGGTGCGGACCGATCTGAAGCCGCGGTTGGATCTTCTTGACATCACCACATTGTATCCAGAGGCGCCATCCGATGTTTGCCAGCTGAGCCTGACCCGCCCCTTTCCGGGCGAACAAATCCAGGTGATGCTGATCTTCGCCATGGGGACGCCGGCGGCGGCGGGGCTGAACTTGCTCCATTCCCCATCCGGCGTATAATAGCGCACTTTGAAGAAATACTGTGTGCCGGCCTGCAAATAGGTGTTGGCATGGAAAAGTCCGGTGGTCGTTTTGGCAAGGACCCAGCCAGTGTTCTTGTTGGTGCTGCGCCAAAGCTGGTACTTTGTCGCTCCGGGGATCTTCTGCCAGGTGATCTTCAGGCTGCTGGTGCCCAGGGATTCAACATTGGTGATTTTAATGGGAATCTCAAAGATATAAACTGGATCGCTGACCTTGCTTAAAGTAGCTAAAGTGACCAGATCAACAACCTCTACCTTGACCGTGTATCTGCCGGGCGAGGTGGGCGTAAAATACAGGTAGTCGTCTGTCTGGGCGGCTCCTATTTTTAAAAGCTTTCCATTCTTATAGACATCAAAAGTGAACTCATAGTTTCCGCTTCCGCCTTGGATATCATCGACAAACCAAAAGATTTCCTCGCCTACATAAAGGGAATAAAAATCAGCGGCAACAGAAAGGCTGGTAAGCGCCTGGGCAGGCGGGGAGGCAAAGGGAAGGAAGGTTACAAGCATCAGGGCGGTCAGCATCGCGGCAAGCATTCTTTTCATTTTGGCTTCCTCCTGTGTTTTGTTTCAATTTTTCATTCAAACGCTAAAACATCTGTAAGCTCTTTTTCCCGCTGTTCACAGGGTTTTAGATACAGATGAACAATTACCACTAACTAATCTACAAATATCATGAAAGAGCCGATCTGTCAATGAATAAATAAACTGCCAAAATCAACATGCACACTTATTTGATCAAATGCAGTAGCGTTTGTTCCTTCGATGAAGCATAAAGGCCGCCAGTTATGGCGGCTGAAATTGCATTTGTTGCTGTTTTATTTGACCTTGATCGCCCTTGGTGCGCTGTATTGGCCCCAGTAGGTGGTGGTGTAGACCCGCCTGTATGGCCTGACCTTGAAATAAAGGGAGGAACCGGATTTGACGCCGGAGAAGATGGCCGCGGTGCCGTTGAGCTGCCGCACCGTTTTGTAATTGCCGTTTCGGCTGCCCGCCATCGCCACCTGATAGCCGGTGGCCCCTGCCGCCTTGGCCCAGGCCAGCCTGACCCGCCCTTTTGAGGGTGAATTGATGCTGGTAATGCGGGTATTGCCCATGGGCACGCCAGCGACGGCAGGGCTTAACCAGGAGGTGAAGATGATTCCGTCACCGCCACCAGTTCTATCATATCCCACTTTGTAGAAGTAGCGTGTGCCGGCCTTCAAACCGGTGTTGGTAAACGAGGTCCCATTATAGATATATATGATTAAGTCCCAGTTTTTCATGTCGGTGCTGCGCCACAGAAAGTATTCTGACGCGCCGGGCACCTTGTTCCAGGTAACTTTGAGGCTGGTGGCGCTGAGGGGCTCAACCTTGATGATCTTGTTTGGATTGGGGGAGACAGTGATTTCACCGCCCTCAGCCCAAGCCGATTCATCGTTAGTCCGGTCATAAACCAGTACTTCAACCGAGTACTTTCCAGGTGCAGGAGGTGTAAAATCCCTCCAAGGGGTGCCTCCGCGACTCAGCTCCGGAGCATACGCAAAGCCATCCTTGATGACAGTAAAAGTGAATTCATAACGTCCGCTTCCGCCAGATACATTGGAAACATGCCAACCAAAGGTTTCGCCGACATAAGCGGAAGAAGCGGTACAACCAATATCGAAATCAAGTTCAGCCCGTGCGGGCGGGGATGTGAGGGGAAGGAGGGTCATTAGCATCAGCGCGGAAAGCATCGCGGCAAGCGTTCTTTTCATGTTGGTTTCCTCCTTTTTTATTCTTTTTTCTGAGTATTCTTACTTGACCCTGACGCTCCTGTATCCGCTGTATTGGCCCCAGTAAGTTGCTGAATAGATCTTTCTGTAGGGCCTGATCTTGTAGTAGAGTGCGGAGCCTGATTTAAGCCCCGTGAAGGTGATCGAGTTGCCGGTGAGCTGGCGCACCGTCCTGTAGCTGCCCCTTGCGCTGGTCGCCATCGCTACTTGGTAGCCGGAGGCGCCCGCCGCCTTGGCCCAAACCAGTCTGACCCGCCCTTTTAAGGGCGAATTGATGCTGGTAATGCGAGTCTTGCCCATGGGCACTCCAGCAGCGACTGGGCTAAGCCAGCTGTCGTAGATATTCTCCTTATAATACCGCAATTGGTAGTAATACCGTGTGCCTGCCTTCAAATTGGTATCGGTGACGGAGGTCTCGCCCTCGCCGGTCGATTTGACCCAAACCCAATCTGTGTTCAAACTCGTGGTACGCCACAGTTCGTATTCCATTGCACCGGATACCTTGTTCCAGGTAATCTTCAGGCTGGTGGGGCCCAGCGGCTCCACCTTGGTGATCCTGTTGGGGTTTGCTGTGACAGTGATTTCATCGCTGAACTTATTTGTATCATCATCGTTGTCACCAACCCAGACCATCACCTTGTACTTGCCGGGCAGGGCAGGCGTAAACACCCTCCAATGGTTTAGACTCTCATAGCATTCCGGGGAATAAAGCACGCCATTCCTGTAGATATCAAAATTATAGTGATAAGGAGGCGTTCCGCCTTCTATGTCTTTAACTTCCCACCAAATGGTTTCACCGACATAAGCGGAATCAATGGAACAACGAATGGTGAAATCAATCGCAGCCAGAGCGGGAGGGGAAGCAAGCGGCAGGAAGGCCAGCAGCATCAGGGCGGCAAGCGTTGCGGCAAGGAATCTTTTCATCGCGATCTCCTCCTGTTTATTTTTTCTGAACATGGATACCGAAAAATCGCCTGACATTCTTTTGGCGCCTGGTTCGCGCGGACGTTCGGAGACAGAACAAAAAACACCTTTTCAAAAATACGCGTATCATAAACCTGGCCAGCTGTCAATGGCTATAAATCAACACCAGAAACGACATGCGCCTGGCCGCGGAGAACTGGATGAAAGCGCATTTTTTGACGCGAAAAAGCCGCCGGCTCAAGACGGGTCGGCGGCTGTAGTCAAAGAGGTCTTACTTGACCTTAACAGCCCTGTACGCGCTGTACTGGCCCCAGTAGGTGGTGGTGTAGACCCGCCTGTAGGGCCGCACCTTGAAATACAGGGTGGAGCCGGATTTGACGCCGGAGAAGATGGCGGTGGTGCCGCCGGTCACGATGCGCACCGATTTATAGCTGCCATTCGCGCTGGTGGCCATCGCCACCTGATAGCCGGAAGCCCCGGAAGCCTTGGCCCAGGTCATCCTGATCCGTCTGCCTGAGGGCGAGGTGAGGCTGGTGATTCGGGTATTGCCCATGGGCACGCCCGCGGCGGCAGGGCCAAAGCCGGAATCCAGAAGCCCGGGTCTGTAATAGGACACCTTGTAGAAATACCGTGTACCGGCCTTCAAATACGTGTTGACAAAGGTGGTCCCTGCGGTCTTTTTGACAAGTCTCCAGTTTTTCGTGTCGGTGCTGCGGTACAGGGCGTACTCATTCGCGCCGGGCACCTTGTTCCAGGTGATTCTGAGGCTGGTGGCGCTGACAGGTTCAATCTTAGTGATCCTGTTGGGATTTGCTTTAACTGTGATTTCATCGCTGGATTTGGAAAGCGAATTATTCCCGTCTTTAACGGCTACAACAACCTTGTACCTGCCAGGCGCGGCGGGCGTAAACTCCCTTGACGAAAATGTATTGTAGCTGGGTTCATAATGGATACGCTGTCCGTCCTTGTAGATATCAAAAGAATACCGAATGGTTCCGGTGCTGTTTTTGACATCATAAACAGTCCACTTAAAAGTTTCACCAAGATAAGCAAAAGAAACGGAGGCGGAAACGGAAAAACCGGTGAGCGCCTGAGCGGACGGGAAAGATAGGAAAAGGAAGTTGATCAGCATCAGAGCCGTCAGAAAAGCGGCGATCATTTTTTTCATGTTGTCGTTCTCCTCTTTCGTATCAGATCATTCAAGAACGCTGAACCATCTGATGTTCTTCTGAAACGGATTTGCGCCGGATGTTAGCGTCGCGTTATTTGACCCTGACGCTCCTGTACGCGCTGTATTGTCCCCAGTAGGTGGTGGTGTAGACCCTCCTGTAAGGCCTGACCTTAAAGAACAGGGTGGAGCCGGACTTGACCCCTGAGAAGATGGCCGTGGTGCCGCCGGTCACGATGCGCACCGTCCTGTAGCTGCCGTTTGCCCTGCTCGCCATCGCCACCTGGTAGCCGGAGGCGCCCGCCGCCCTGGCCCAGGTCATCCTGATCCGCCTGGCTGAGGGCGAGGTGATGCTGGTGATTCTGGTCTTGGCCATGGGCACGCCTGCGGCGGCAGCACTCTTTGGGAAGTTTTTTACTCCTTCTCTGTCATAGTCCACCATATAGAAATACCGTGTGCCGGCCTTTAAATAGGTGTTGGCAAAGGAGGTTCCGGTGGTCTTTTTGATAACATCCCAGTTTTTCTTGTCAGTGCTGCGGTACAGCCAGTAATTCTTCGCGCCGGGCACCGTGTTCCAGGTGATCCTGAGGCTGGTGGCGCCAACAGGTTCCACCTTTGTGATCCTGTTTGGATTTGCCTTGACATTGATTTCAGAGCTGTATTTCGTTAAATCACTATTCTGGCCGCTGACAGTTACCTCAACCTGGTACTTGCCCGGATAAGGAGGGGTATAGTACCTGATATTCCCATAATGGAGCGTCTCAAAATCAAAAGGTTCATTATCCAGATAGACATCGAAAGCATATTGAAAAGGACCGCTGCCTTGTTCATTTTCAGTATACCATAGAATCAATTCGCCAACATAAGCTGAAGAAACGGTGCAAAAAACATCAAAATCAGTGCAAGCCCGTGCAGGCGGGGAGGCAAGAGGGAGAAAAGTCAGCAGCATCACAGGACAGTCAGCAAAGCGGCAAGCAATCTTTTCATAAAATCATCCTCCTTCTATTTTGTTTTTTAGTATGAGCAGCAGAAAACCGTTTACCTGTTCTTTTGAAACCTTGTTCGCGCCAATACCCGGCAACATATACAGCGACAGGAAAATAAACAACTATACACTGTATTCATATCATTAAATGATCAGGCTGGCAATGGGCATATTAATTACCATAAACCACATGCGCTTGCACGAAAAACCTGAATATTGCACTGATTTCGGATTTTATCTGTTTTGATTTAAAAATTCAAAGATTTTTGCCGCGATTGGCGCGGCCTGGCGGCTGCCCTCCCCCGCGTCATTCACCACCACGCACACGGCGTAGGGCAGGGTCTTGTCATCAATGAACCCGATGAACCAGGCGTTTGTCTTTTCCTGCCCGTCAATCTGTGAAGAGCCGGTCTTGCCCGCGATGGGCAGCCCGGGCACGGCGGCCCTGCGCCCGGTGCCGGATTTGACCACCTCGCGCATCGCCTGGGTCAGAAGATCGGCTTCCGGCTTGGTCAGCGGCGTTTTGTACACATTGGCGCTCATCTGCGCCTTGCCGACCCGGGAATTGTCCACCGCCTGAAGGAGCAGCTTTGGCTCCATCATCTCCCCGTCATTGGCGATGGCGGCCGCCACCATGCACATCTGAAGCGGCGTCACGGCCAGCGCGCTCTGCCCAGGCCCGGTCCAGGCGATCTCCCTGGCAGTGCGGTTGCGCTTGGGATAAATGGAGTTTTCCACCACCAGGTCGGAAAACAGGATATGGTCGTCAAGCCCGAAGGCCTGGGCCGTTTCGCGCAACTTCTCATCCCCCAATTCCAGCGCCAGCTGCGCAAAGGCGATGTTGCAGGACACGGTCAGGGCCTTTTGCAGGGTGATCTCCCCGTGGCTGGCCATGCCCGCGTCGGTGATGGTGATATCCCCCACCTCCAGGGCGCCGTTGCAGGTGTAGGTGTGGTTGAGGGCGTCCGGGATGTTTTTGATGGCTGCGGCCAGGGTGATCACCTTGAAGGTGGAGCCGGGTGCGCTCCGCCACTGGGTGGCGTTGTTGATGTAGGGCTTCTTTGGGTCGCTGGCAACGCCCTTTTGGTTGTTCGGGTCAAAATTGGGGAAGGAGGACAGAACCAGGACCTCGCCCGTGCGGTAGTTCATCACAACCACAGCGCCGGACTTGTCGCTTGGGAAATGATCGATCACATAGCGGCTTAAGCGGCTGGACAGGCTGAGCCGCAGGTTGTGTCCATGGCGCAGGTTGCCGGTGAGGGCAGCGGACAGGCGTGTAAAATAACCGGCGTCATAGGCGTACAGCAGATAGGAAAAGAAGGTCTCCGCGCCGTTTTTGACAAGGCCCGATTTGGTGCCGACCGCGTGCGCAAGCGATCTTCGGGTCAATTCATCCGGGTGGTACAGTCGCTCCCCCTGGTCGTTATTAAAAGCGATGGGCACGTTGTCCCTGTCATAGATGCGCCCGGGGATGACGTCGGACTTGACCTTTCTTAAGGCGGTGTTCACGGAGGAGGAAAACCAGCGGTTTCCGGAAGCGCCCAGGCTGACAGCGCCGTACACGATCAGGGAAATCATCATGACGCTCATGATGACGACCATCAGGCGGAGCTTTTTTTTCATCAGTTTCATCAGCGGTCCTCTCCCAGCATGGCGATCATCTCATCCTCCTCAAGGCCGCGCTGATTGGCGTTGGCCACCCCCTGCAGCAAGCCCATGATGCACAGGCTTGACACCATGGAGGTGCCGCCGTAGCTGATAAAGGGCAGGGTAACGCCGGTCAAAGGGATCATGTTGATGTTGCCGCCGATGATGACAAAGGTCTGTATGGCGATAATCGCGGAGCAGCCCAGCGAGAGCAGCACATGAAAGCGGGTCCGCGCCCTTTTTGAGATGGACACGCCGCGCACGAAGATCATCAGGTAGACCAGGATGATGCCCATGCCAAACAGCAGGCCAAATTCATGGAAGATGGCGGCGAAAATAAAGTCGGTCTGAACCTCCGGGATGATCCGGGCGTTGCCCAGCCCCAGGCCTGTCCCCCAGGCCCCGCCGTTGACCATGGCCACCATGGACTGCACCACCTGGTAGCTGACGCCGTAGGGATCCGCCCAGGGGTTCTGCCAGATCTTGACCCGGTTTTGCACATAGGTGTTCATCTGATACCCCAGGTAGGCGGCAGTCCCGCCGCCTAAAAGGCCCAGGCCAATAAAGCTGAGGCTGCCGGTTGACACATACACCAAAATCAGGGCGCTGGCGTAATACAGCAAGGCCGTGCCCAGGTCCCGCTGCATAAACAGGAAACCCAGGCAGACCGCTGCGAAGGCCAGAGCCGGAATCACCATCCGATGAGAAAGCAGGGAGGCCATCACCAGCAGCAGGGCCACCTTCACAATCTCGCTTGGCTGGAAGCTGACGCCAAAGACGCTGACCCAGGCTTTTGCGCCGTTTCTGACCTGTCCGAAAAGGAGCGGAAGCCCCATTAACAACAAGGATATCAGGATAATGATCGGCAGCAGCCACCTGAGCCGGTGCCAGAAGCGGATGATGAGCAGGCAGATCACCATGCCCAGGACGCCAACCAGGTAGTTGAACACCTGGTCAATGCCGCGATCAGGGTTTAAGCGGAACAGCGTGAGGATGCCAAGCCCGCACAAAAAATTGACCAGGCACAAGAGCAGCCTGTCCGCCGGCAAAAAGCGGGGCAGAACGGCCGTGAGCAGATAAAAGCCCAATGGCATTGCGGCTGCCAGCACAAAGGCGCGGTAATCAAAATCCCTTAAGCCCAGCAGCAAAAAGGCGGTGAAGAAAAACAGCATGCCCGGCAGGGTCAGCCACTTGTTCTGATCGGAGCGCTTTTTATTTCTCATGGTCATCTCCGGGGATGAAGGCATCTTGCTGCGTTTCAACGAATGGCTGATTGTATTCCTGCGGCGGATAATAATACTCCTCCTCAGGCAGCGGGTATTGACGGCCGGGCTCGCAGGGCACAGCCTGCGCATCGTGCGGATAAAACGTCACAGGCGGCGGCACAGCGTCCCAGGACGAGTCAAAGGAAAAGCTGTCATGATCCGGCTGAGTGAAAACCTCATCCGGCAGCGGCTCACGATACGGCAGGTCCAGGCCCGCGAACAGGCGGAAACGCAGCGTATACCCGCGCAGCTCCAGCACCGTCCCGTGCAGCGCGTAGGAATCCGCCTTGTTCAGCGGCTCCCCGTCCAGGATGGATCGGTGTTTCCTGTGGATTGGGATCAATTTCAGCCCCAGGCCGGGGCGGAAAACAAACTCCATCTCCCGCCTGTGCAATTTTGGCAAACGGATGTCGCAGCCGCGCCCGGAACCGATCAGCCCCTCCCTTGGCAGGGGCTGGCTTTTGCCGGTGCTCAGTTCGACCACTTCCCCGATCAGTCCCGCGTCCGGCAGCCGGCGAAGGGCCCTGTTGTATTCGCGCCGGTCTTCCTGCATCAGCCAGAAAGCGCGCAAAAGGGTCAGGAACAGGAGCAGGACAAACCAGTATCGCAGGCCCAGAGCAAGCAATTCATAGGCTGTGTCCCCCATGTTCCCTCCCAATTCATGAATTGACCATATTGTACCACAACCGCACAAACCGGAACAGAAAAAGATGTCAGCCGATGTCAGTGAATGTCATGCCTGATTTTGATACGCTTTTCCCGATCACAAGGAGGGAGGCGCAAGGATGCCCCGGGTCAATTATGTTGTGGAATGCAGGGAGTTTCAGAAGTTCGCGGTCAAAAACAGGCTGACAGCCAATGAGTTCATGCTCTGGCACGCGCTGTTTGAGCTGTTTAACCGCGAGGCGAAAGGCGCGTGGTGGCCGGATGACTACCTGACCCTTGCCAACTCCGTCGTGCTGGCGCAGACCAGCTTCGGAGCGGGCGATTCCGCCTGCGACATCCTTTTCAGGGCCAGGAAGGGCTTGGTCAAGCATGGCTTGATCCGCTACAGAAAAGGCAAAAGAAACGCCTTGATGCCACAATACGCGATGAATTATTTCTCGGTTGAAAAGGAGGAGAATTTGAATGAAAACGGAGCAGAAAACGCGCCCGCGTCCCTTGATAAATATGAGAAAATTGAGTTTGACGCAGGTAAAACGCTGGTTAAAGAAGCGGCTGAACCGCTGGGCAAACCGCCGGCCAAAGCCTTGAAGAATCCCATAAACCTAAACACAGACGGTAAACCGGAAACCCTTCACACAGTGCCTGCCGGCGGCAAATCCGATGCGGAAAAGAGGAATTCCGCAAGCCTGCTTGAAATCCTGAGGGATCTGCCGGATGGCCTGCTGTTTGACAGCGCCTGGCAAACCAGCGCGAAGGCCCGCGGCGCCGTTGCCCAGCGGCTTCTTGACAGCTATGAAGGCGAGGTGGACAGCCCGGACGCCTGGGACGATTTGTGCGAGGTGATGCGCAGGGGCCTGCCGCCTGACGCCATTTTGAGAATCATGCCGTTTAGGCCGGTTTTTAGTCAATTATTGGCCAGTTTGCGGGCTTTATGCCATGTTTCTGTCCACGGCAGCGGGCAGACAGCGGCTTTGATAAAACAATATAAAAACAATCCATAATTACGAAAATCAGCGAAAACTGTAATTCCGCTGATGGGACAAGGCTTCCGGGGCGTTTTGAAGCTGAATTTACGAAAATTTTTGCCGGTTTAAAAATCAGCTTTTTAAGCTCAAAAATGTATATTCTGGTATTGGGAACGATTGTCAAATTTGAACCTTTCTCTATTGACTTAAACTGTCAGGACAGATTACCTTCACAGCCTTAATCACAGCATCCCAGGAAATACTCTTTGCATAGTCATAATGAGATTGGTATAAAAGCCAGCGTTTTTTCATGTCATCACTGTCTTCTATTTCGTTTATCGATGGCCTTGCGTGCTGGAAAAGTTCAGTGCTTCCTCGTATTTGTGCTGTTGCCTTAAGAGCGTCTTTGAGCAGCTTTTTTGAGATTTTAAATTCATACAGCATGTTTAGAATATAGATATCATAGAAATCACGCATGCGAGTGTTTGTCAAATACCTCCGTACAATGGTTTCCAATTTTTCCGCTAAAACGGTTTCAAGATTGTAGGAAAGAATCTGAATATGCCTGTCTTCAAACATCAATTTGTAAGAATGGTAAACAGCAGTTGGAGTGATGGCATCTCCGGTTGATATATCTATTTTAAGCGCCGTTATGGTCCCGTCAAAAAGGGCTTGTATGCCGACACGTATGCCCGGATACTCTGCCTCTTCCATGACATAAGCAAGATTTTTTATTTGAAAAACAACCCCGTCCTCAAGCGGAACAGCAATCAGATTATGCATTATCTGTTCCACGTTTATCAGATTAACATCAAACCCCTTCATAGTGGTGTCGATGTCCATCGTACTGCGAAAATCCAAGCCCACCAAAGACGCGATCAATACGCCTCCCTTTAAGACAAAATTATCTTTATATTTAGAAAGAGAAATGCGTTCCAAAAGTCGTTCCATCATATAAGTTCGCATCAGCATTTGCGCATCAGCAGATTTTTCTTTTGCGAGGTTTCTGATTTTATCTTTTAATTGCTTTGATGTTTTAATCATTAAAGAAGCACCTCAAGATAAGGTTTGATGATTTCGCTAACGCTCAAAGCATTTGCGTACTGCATCAAGCTTCTTAAATTCTTGTCTTTTTGTTTCGCATAAGACTTCAAAGCGTCTTGAAACACCTGCGTTTCTATTCCTTTTCTGCTTCGAAGAATATCACATAATGTTCTCTCTTTGTCATAGACGGGAACAAAATGACCGAATGGAGTTTTGGCCTTGCTGAGACCAAGCACATGTAACTCCTCTTTAATCGTGTAAACCTTGATCCCGTCTTTTTTTAAACGATGAGGGTTGTAACCCGTCCTCACAGTTACAGAGAAATAAGGCGGTTCACGGTCGGTCATATCGTGTAAAAACAAAGCAGATTCATGTGAGAAAATGGCCTGTGTTGATCTGAGATGAGTCAGATACATCGAATCAGGCCAGACATCGGCCGGAACATAGATGCCATGTCCTGCTCTTTCCAACTCATTTTCCTTGACAAACTTGTAAAACTCATATTTGCTGATATCTTGATCCAAGGCTTCTTTCAGCGTAAGCCAGCCTTCATTCTTTTTAAAAAGATTTTTCATAACATTTTCATTGTTCATGGCGTTTTCCTTTCGTGCTAATATAATACCTCTAATTAGCACGAAAGTAAATATGTGGTCCTATCATTCTTGTCCCGGACAAAATCCCGTGTTATAGCCGCTCCCCATAAATAACACGGCCCACGCGCACGATGGTCGCCCCTTCCTCAATGGCCCATTCGTAGCTGTCGCTCATGCCCATGGACAGGATATCGGGATTGCAGTTTGGGTAAGACCGGCTTTTTAATTGCTCCATCAGGTTCCGCAAGCTTGCGAAATACCCGCGCGTCTCTTGTTCGCCCATCGAGGCCGGCGGAATCGCCATCAATCCGCTCACACGGACTGTCTTTTGCTCACAGGCATATTCCATTAGGCTGTCCAGTTCCTCCGGCGCGATCCCAGCCTTGCTCTCTTCCCCCACCAGGTTGATCTGGATCAGAACGTCCTGGATGATGCCCTGCTTTTCCGCTTCTTTTGAAATGGCTGAAAGTAGGCGCCCGCTCCCAACGGAATGGATCAATTCCGCCTGGCCGACCACGTTTTTCACCTTGTTGGTCTGCAGGCGTCCGATAAAATGGCAGGGCTTGCCCAGAAAAGCGTTTTCTTGCAGGTGCAGGGCCATTTCCTGCATCCGGTTTTCGCCAAACACGTCAATGTCAAAGGCCGCGCTTTGCCTGATAATCTCGCTGCTTTGTGCCTTGCAGGCCGCGCACAAAAGGACTTCTTCCGGTTTCCTCCCGGCCCTGAGGGCAGCATTCGCCATTTTCTCGCGCACCGCTGCGATCCTGTCCTTCAATTCCTGGTTTGTAAAATATACTTCTGACACAAAAACCTCCAAAACACCATGAAAGGCCCTTTGACGACCCGGCCTTATCCTATCATAAAACTGACCATTGAACTCATTTTAAAAGCGCACTCGCCTTTGGTGCGCTTTAAAGTCCATCATTTCATGGATGGTTTACTCTTCTTCCTCTTCCTCTGGCAGGTTGGCGTTGTGGAAGACCTCCATCACATCGTCGTTGTCGTCCAGCATCTCAAGCAGCTTTTGCACCTTTTCCAGGATTTCCGGATCCTCAATGTCCACCTCGGTCTGGGGGATCTTCTGCCGCTCTGCGGATACAAACTCATAGCCGTCTTTTTCAAGCGCCTCGCGCACCATGGAGAAATCCCCGGGCGCGGTGTGGATCTCATAGCCATCCTCGCTCACCTGGACGTCCTCCGCGCCCGCCTCCAGCGCGGCCATCATCAGCTCATCCTCATCAATGTCGGGGCTGCGCTCAATCATCAAAACGCCCTTAAAATCAAACATATAGCTGACAGAGCCGGTTGTGCCCATCGACCCGCCGTTTTTGTCAAAGATGTGGCGCACCTCGCTGGCAATGCGGTTGCGGTTGTCCGTGACGATCTCAACAATCACGGCCACACCGCCGGGGGCGTAGCCCTCGTAGGTGATCTCCTCATAGACCACGTTTTCGGTTTCACCGGCAGCCTTTTTGATGCTGCGCATGATGTTGTCATTGGGCATGTTGTTGGACTTGGCCTTGGCTACGACATCCCTCAGCTTGCTGTTGGTGTCAGGATCGCTTCCGCCTTCCTTAACGGCAATGGCGATCTCCCGCCCGATCTTGGTAAAAATCTTCCCGCGCTGCGCGTCCGCCTTGCCTTTTTTGTGCTTGATATTCGCCCATTTAGAGTGACCGGCCATAGTGAACCTTCCTTCAATTGATTATATATATTACTGACATCATACCATCAGGGAGCAACAGCGTCAAACCGGAGCCTCATCACGAACCGCCAGCGCGCGGTCGGGAAAGTTGGTAATCAGGATGTCGGCGCCCGCGTTCATCACCTTGCGCATCGCACGGTCATCGTTCACCGTCCACACATGGATGAGCCCGCCCTGCTCTTGAACCCGTTCATACTCCGCTTTGTTCAGCAGCAGGTCGCTGTAATGCGGGTGCAGCGCGTTCACGCCGGACAGCTTCAAGTAATCCGCAGGCTTTAAGAGGCTGCAATCGTACAACAGGCCGCAGACCGCATCCGGATTCAGGCTTTTTAAAAAGGTCATGGAATGGTGGTTGAAGGAGGAGTAAACGATCCTGTCCTCCATGCCCATTTTTGCGGCCAGATCCAGGCATTTGCTCTCCATGCCCTCATAGGGGATGCGGCTGTTTTTCAGTTCAATGTTGATGCCCATTCCGCTGGGCTTCATAAGCTCCAGCACTTCCTCAAGCAGCGGCGCCCTGGCCTCCGCGTATTCGGGGTGCGTCCGGTTGAACAAATGCTTTTTGATGTCTTTGACGCTGAGCATGCTGACAAGCCCCGTCCCATCAGAGACGCGGTCGATCCGTTCATCATGCGTGACGATCACCTGGCCATCGCGGGTCAAGTGAACATCCAGTTCCACGCCCTCAGCCCCCTGCTCCATCGCAAGAGCAAAAGCTTCATTCGTGTTTTCAGGCGCGTAGCCTGAAGCGCCGCGATGCGCGTAAATCAGCGTCTTCATTCGTCCTCCTCAAGAGGGTTTTCGTCAATGTCAATGGACTCAATTTCCATCTCTTTCTCCGCAAGTTTGCGTTTTCGGCGGATAGAGAAAGTCTGGTCGATGGATACAGCGATTCCGCCAACAATAATGAACATGTAGTAGGTGAGGAAACGCCAGATCAAAAGAGCGGCAAAAATGACAGAGTCCGGGAAAAAATTGCGGAAAAAGAGGTAAAACCCGCCCTCCTGCGCGCCGGAAGCGCCGGGCAGGGGCGTGAAAGAAGCGGTAATATACAACAGGAACTGAATGGTGATGATCTGCATGTAGGTGTGATTCTGAAGAGAAAAGCCCTTGTAGATAAAGTAGATCACGCTCATGAGAGCTGTCACCTGAACCAATGAAAACAGGAAGAGCACCAAAAACTGGCCCCTGTGCTTGGTCAAAAGGTCCACGCTGGAGTGAAAATCGTTCAGGGCCGCATCCATCTTGGAGGAGGTCTGGGCCTTGTCCTTGACGATCCTGAGACGATGGAGGATGTTGACGCCGAAAATGATGATGGCCCGGACAAAGTTGCGGTTGATCGCCAGCATGATAACAAGTACCACCATGACAGAGTTAAAGAAAAAGCCCAGGGCAACCAGCCACACGCCCTTGCCCAGCAGGGAATACACATAGGATCCATTAAAAATCCACAAAACAGCGCCAATTAAGAGCAGGGCGCACTGCCAGCAGAAAAATTTGACCGCCAGCGACGAATAGCCAACGCCGGAGGGGACATTGCGCTTTTTCAGCGCGAAAGCCTGCATGGGCTGGCCGCCTGTCGCTGCCGGGGTGATTGAGGAATAAAACATCCCGATCAGGCCGACCAGGTTGCAGGAACCCCAGCTGATCTTGACATGCTGAAAGTAGAAAAAGATTTTAAGGATCAAGCCTTCAAGCAGCACGTGGCTGACAAAGCACAGCGTGGCCAGAAGCAGCCAGACGGGTTTGACAGACGCAAAAGCGGCGATAATCTGATCGACATCGCCGGCCTGGGAAACCAAGTACAACACCAAAAGCATTGTAAGCAGTATAAAACCTATGTTAAGCAGCATACTGCGTTTTTCTTTCGTCAGCCTGGCCATAAATCCTTTCCGGATAAGCATTTGCTTATCAATACTGAATTATAGCATAGAGACGATTGTTTGTCATTATTGCAGGGCGCATTAAAAACCGGCGCTTTGCCGGTTTCAGGTTGTAAAGAAAGACCAGTATTCAGCCCGTAAACTAAAGTAAATTGATCCATTTGGCATCGTTCTTCGCGCTTTCAACCACCGCGTGGATAAACTTGACGCCGTTGATGCCGTCAGTAACACGGGGAAAATCAAATTCATCGGTGTTCTTGCCCTCCCGGCTGGCCAGAATGGCAGAAATGAAGGCCTTGTAGATATTGGCGAAAGCGACATGCAGGCCTTCCGGGTGTCCGGTGGGCATCTGGCTCCAGGCAGCGGCCTTTTCCTTGAGGTAGCTGTTGCCGCGCGTTAAGATGCGGGGCGCCTCACCCCTGGGGGTATAGCGCACATAGTCCGGATCCTCCTGCTTCCATTCCAGGGAGCCTTCATCGCCATAGATGCGCACCGCGAGGCCGTTCAAGGTGCCCGCAGCGACCTGGGAGCACCAGTAAGCGCCGTTGGCGCCGTTGTCGTACTCCACCAGGATGTTGGCGTTCAGATCCAGCGGCTGGCCAAAATGATTGGTGACCGCCAAAAGGCGCCTGATCTTGAGCCCCGTGACGTAGTAGATAAAGTTTTCAATGTGGCTTCCGATGTCGCCCACACAGTTGGAAATGCCGGCGACAGCGGGATCCTTGCGCCAGACAGACAGCTTCAGCTCCTGCCCGGGAACCGGATGCAGGTCATCCAGCAGCCACTCCTGAGGATACTCGGCATTGACATTGATGACCTTGCCGATCTTGCCTTCTTTCACCATCTCTCGCATGACCTTGGCCAATACGTAGCCGGTATAGGAATAATTGACGCCAAAGAGCAGGTTTCTCTTTTCAGACAGGTCCTTAAGCTCCTCCGCCTGCTCCACCGTAAAGGTCAGCGGCTTCTCGCACAGCACATGGATGCCGTTTTCAAGGAAAGCCTTGGCGATCTCATAATGGGTCACATTGGGGGTGACGATTGTCACAAAGTCGATCCCGTCAGGGCGGGCGGCTTCCTTTTGAGCCATTTCCAGGTAGGATTTGTAGACACGTTCAGGATCCAGGCCCAGCACCTCACCGGTCTCCCGATTTTTATTCTCAGAAGAGGCCGAGAAGCAGCCGGCAGCCAGCCTGACGCGGGGATCAAAGCTGATGGCCTTGCGGTGGACGTTGCCGATAAAAGCGCCGATATCCCCGCCGACCATACCGTAGTTTACTTTCGGATTCATAAATGGCTCTCCTTTTAGTTGGCAATCGCCTCGTCAAACTTGACAAGGGAAGGCTTAAAATTAATTTTTTTGACGAAAGCGCACGCTTCTGTCGCGCCGTCGATGCGGTCCATGCCGCTGTCTTCCCATTCAACAGACAGCGGACCATCATAGCCATGCGCGTTGAGCACGCGGATGATCTCCTCAAAGTTGACGCCGCCATGGCCCAGAGATCGGAAGTTCCAGCCGCGGCGCAGATCGCCAAAATCAATGTGGGAACCCAGCAGGCCGCTGCGCCCGTCCAGGGTAACTGCCGCATCCTTCATGTGGACATGGTAAACGCGATCCATGAAGTCGTTCAGGAAGATATGCGGTGTAACACCCTGCCAGAGAAGGTGGCTGGGGTCAAAGTTGAGGCCGAACTCCGGCCAGTCCTTGAATTTTTCAAGAAGCCGCTTGGTGGAATAATAGTCAAACGCGATCTCGCCCGGATGCACCTCCAGCGCGAAACGGACGCCATGGGTGCGGAACTCCTGAAGGATGGGCGTCCACAGGTCATAGATCTCCTGAAAACCGTCCGCGATCATCTGCTCGGTTGTCTGCGGAAAAGAATACAGGTATTTCCAGATGGGGCTGCCGGTGAAGCCGGTGACTACATCCACATCCATCATTCTTGCGACCTTGGCGGATTTCTTCATCTGGTCGATCGCCCACTCGCGGATGCCTGTTGGATTGTCAGCCAAGCGGGCGGGCGCGAAATTGTTCAGCCGCGGATCTGGCGCGTCCCCCACGCACTGGCCGATGATGTGGGTGGCGATGGCTTTGCACACCAGGCCGTTCTTCTGAAGCGTTTCTTTTATGAAGGGAATGTAGTCCTTGTCTTCCAGCGCACGGTCAATGTCCAGCCCCTTGCCCCAGCAGGCGATCTCCAGGCCGTCATAGCCCATGTCCTTCGCCAATTTGCACAGCTCCTCAAACTGCATGTCCGCCCATTGCGCGGTACACAAAGTAACCGGTCGTTTATTCATTTTCATTCCTCCTTGTATGATTTGTATTTCATATCGCTTATAAAAGGGAAATCCCCGTTTGCTTTACTTATATTTTATAAAAATAGCAAGGCTCATCAATCGCAATTCCGGCGCAGCGCAAGTAAAAAAGGCTCGTCTGCTTTGATTGAACCTGAATTATGCTTGTGTTATTATAACACGGTATTTATTTTTTACCAAGGAGGCTGACATGATTGTAGCGAAATTTGGCGGTTCGTCCCTGGCGGACGCAAGCTGCTTTGATCTGGTCCGTAACATTTTTGAGTCTGATTATGACAGGCATTACCTGGTTGTCAGCGCGCCCGGGAAGCGCGCGCCCGGTGACGTAAAGATCACCGACCTGCTTTTGGATTGCCATCACAAGGCTCAAATGAATCAGCCCTTTGATGCCGAGTTTGGCGTGTTGATGCAGCGCTATCAGGAGATCGCGCACAACCTGTCTTTGGACGGCGTGCTCGACCAGGAGCTGATCGCTGTAAAAGAAGCCATGATGCAGGGAGCGACGAGGGATTTTATCGTCAGCCGCGGGGAATACCTGTGCGCCAAACTGATCTCCTTCTGGCTTGAGATCCCCTTCATTGACGCCAAGGACGTGGTGCGTTTTGATCATAGCGGCAAGCTTGAGCTGCACAAAACGCTGACGCTGTTGCGCCAGGAAATGCTCAAATATAACAAGGCCGTCATCCCAGGGTTTTATGGCGCGGATGAAAGCGGCGCCATCCATACTTTTACCAGAGGCGGCTCTGACGTCTCCGGCGCCCTGGCCGCGGCCGCAGTGGACGCCGATCTGTATGAAAACTGGACGGATGTGACAGGTTTCCGCAGCGCCGACCCGCGGATTGTCCCGGACGCCAGTTTCATCTCCTCCCTGACCTACCGGGAGCTTCGTGAACTGAGCTACATGGGCGCCTCTGTCATGCATGAGGAAGCGGTCTTTCCCGTCCGCATGGCTGGCATCCCCACCAGCATCCGCAACACCAAAAATCCTCAGCACCCTGGCACCCTGATCCTGCCCTCCCCCCGGCAAATTGGCAAGATCCCGACCGTGACCGGCATCGCGGGCAAGCGCGGCTTCTCCACCATCATCCTGGAAAAAACCCAGATGAACGATGAGGTTGGCTTTGGTCGCAAGGTGCTGTCCGTTCTGGAACGCCACCACATCAATTTTGAGCACCTGCCGACCGGCATTGACGCCCTGTGCGTGATGGTCAATTCCCAGGCGCTTGAAAAATGCAAGCAGCAGATCCTGGATGAGATCGAGGCTGCGGTTCATCCGGACACCATCACGGTTCAGGAAAACATTGCCCTGGTCGCCTGCGTGGGCATCGGCTTGTTCAAGATGCACGGCACCATCGCCAGGCTCTTTACCGCGGTGGCGGAGCAGGGCATCATGGTCAAAACCATGTTCCAGGCGCCAAGCGAGCTGTCCATCATCATCGGCGTGTCAGAAAACGATCTGGAGGCGGCCATCAAGGCCATCTACGACGCGTTTATCCGTGAATGAGGAAGGTTTTAGCATCAGCAAGAAAAAACACCGGCACGCCGTTTTATAGCTGAAGACCGCATGAAGGAGGACCGCGTGAAAAAAGTTTTTGTATTGCTGTGTATTGCGGCGCTTGTGACGTTCCTGTTCCCTGCCGCTCTGGCCCAGCAGGCTTACAACCTGCCGCCGGAGTTTCTTGCAAACCTCACCCACAACGCCCCCAACACCGGCAAAATGCTGCCGGAGCGCTTTGACCCCTACCACGACACCTATTTGCTGACTGTGGCCAGCTGGGTATCCAGGATCACCTTTACTCCGACCGCATCTTCAGACAGTGCGACAATCACCGTCAACGGCCAGCCGGTCATAAGCGGGCAGAAGTCCCAAATCATCCAGATGAGCAACGACCCGCAGATGGTGAGCATCACGGTATCGGTTTACAACGACGCAAGGCAGTTGATGGCGCAAAAGACCTACACCGTTTTTTTGCAGCGCAGGCCCAGCGAAAGGCGCACAAGGGTCTCCGCAGGCTTTATCAGCAGCGTCGCGCTCAAGGACAAGAAGGCTGTCATCACCGCTGACCTGGTGACGCTGAACTATAAGGGCGTCAACAACCTGTCCACTTATGTCAACGATACCGTTTATCTGTACAAATACGCCACCAGCGACAACTGCCTGTTCTACTTTGGCACCATGAACAACCCCATCCGCGCGGTGGACGCCAAGGCTTTCATGGACAACTACCTGCTGTATGGCAGCAACCTCTATTACCTTGTTTATATCGAGGATGAGATCGTGGCGGTCTTCCCCTACGCCTCTGATTAACAAAAAGAGTAACTTCATTAACGCGGTGGAAAACCCACCGCTTTTATGTTGGATTTTATGATTGTTATGATAGAATACAAAGCAATCAATCACGCTGATCTCAAGGAGCCAAAATGATACGCGATCTGTCCTTTTACAAGACCATCCTCCGCCTGTCCCTGCCCGCCGCGTTTCAGGGGCTGATCAACCTGCTGGTCGTGATGGCGGACAACGTGATGGTGACCCAATTGGATCCCAACGGCTTCTCTTTCGGGGCGGTCGCGCAGTCCAACAGCATCACCAACCTGGCCATCGCTGTTTTAACCGGCCTGGCCAGCGGATCCATTGTGCTGGTCAGCCAGTACTGGGGCAAAAAGGACACAAAGCGCATCGCTCAGGTTGCTTCCGCCGTCATGACGATGGGGCTTTTGATCGCGGCCTTCTTTGTTCTGGTCATCAACCTCTTTCCCCGGCAGATTATCCACATCGTCATCAACAAAAACGAACTCCAAGCGACGCAGATCGCGCTGCGCTACCTGCCCCTGGTCTGCTTTTCCTACCTCCCCTACGCGGTCACCGCCTGCCTGATCGGCATGCTCAAAGGCGTGGAGATCGTGCGGGTGACCGTATATACCACGGTTCTTTCGCTGTTTGCCAATGTGGGGTTAAACTATGTGCTGATCTTCGGCAAACTGGGTTTCCCGGCGCTGGGGGTGGAAGGGGCCGCCATTGCGACCATCCTGGCCCGTTTGATCGAGATGCTGCTTGTTTTATGGTACGCCATGAGAAAGCAGGACCATGTTCCGGTCGGGCTGAACTTCCTTAAAAAACAGGCCGCCTGGGCCTGGCGGGATTACTTGAAATACGGGATACCCGTGGTCGTGACCGACGCGCAATGGGCCATCATCGGGATGCTGAAGATGGTCATCATCGGCCAAATGGGCATTGTGATGAGCAATGCCGCGGGCATCACTGACTCGCTGATGAACCTGGGCACCATGTTCACCTTTTCCCTGGCCGGCGGCGCCGCGGTGATGGTTGGGAAGGCTGTAGGCGAAAACAACATCAAACTGGTTAAGGAATACGCAAGAACCATTCAGATCATGTTCCTTTTGATCGGCGTCTTCATGGCGATCCTGGTCTACCTGGTCAGAAACCCCTTCATCAGCCTGTATGGACTTCCTCAGGAGGCCTCATCGCTGGCTTCCCAGATCGTGTCCATCACCGCCGTCACGCTGATTGGCACCAGCTATCATGCCTCCTGCTTTGTGGGCATCAACCGGGGCGCCGGAGACAACCGCTTTGTGATGATGGTGGACATGATCTGCGGCTGGCTGGTGGTGCTGCCCTCCGCCTTTTTGGGCGCTTTCGTAATTAAGGTTCCCCTGGCCTGGGTTTATTTCCTGACCCGGATCGACCAGACCTTCAAGTGGTTCATCGCTTATAAAAGGCTTCGGACGGATAAATGGATCCATCATGTGACCAGGGACAACTCCCCTGAAACCGCACAGGTGAATCTGAAATGATTTCTTATCAGTTTGACAATGTCGGGTTTGAAGTCAGGGAACCGCACGACTTCACCTGGTTAAAGCAATTTGGCCGGGTGTTTTGCGCCTTTGACAACCTGATCTCCGGCAACCTCTGTTTTGGCGTGTCAAACGGGGATCAGAAATATTTCATCAAGTACGCCGGCGCCGCGACCCGGATGTACAACGGGCAGCCCGAAAACGCAGTCCGGCATCTGATGGAGGCGGCGCCCAAATATGAGCATTTGAAGCATCAAAGCATCGTCCCCCTGATCGCGCAGACCGCGCTGCCCATGGGGTACGCGCTGATCTTCCCCTGGTTTGACGGCTACGCGCTTGCGCCCATCGACATCCACCTGGACAGGCTTCAGGCCTTTCACCTGGTGGACAGATTGAGCATGTATGACAGTTTGGCCGACGCGATCGTCAACGCGAACCAAAGGGACTTTCTGGCGGCGGGACTGGCTCATCAGCAAATCCTCGTCAACTTTGATAAAAGCCAGGCTGTCATCTGTTCCGTGAATCATTTCAGGCGCTTTCCAACGATAACGCCTTATCCAAAGCTTCCCGGCTCCACCTGGTTTGTGCCGCCGGAGGGCTACAGGACAGGCACCCCGCTTGATGAGCGGAGCAACGTCTACGCCCTGGGCGCCCTGGCTTTCACCTTCTTTGGCAACCCCAGGGAGCAATCCGATCACCTTTGGAGCGCGGGCAAAGCTTTGTATCAGATCGCGCAGAAAGCGGTATGCCCGGATGTTGATCAAAGGATCCAAAGCCCGGCGCTGTACCAGAAGATGTGGCGGGAGGCTGTGTTCAATATGCCCAGGCTGTCCGGCGTTTAATCAAACACCTGCCCGTCCTTTACCGTTAAGACGCAGGAGGGGTTGATGGGGTGGATCCCGCTGATGTCCGTGCAGGTGAGCAGGGTCTGCATCCTGTCCAGGCGCATCAAAAGCCGCGCCTGGCGTCCCTCGTCCAATTCGGATAAAACGTCATCCAGCAGCAACAGCGGCGTTTCACGGTGCGCCTTGGTCAAGATGTCAATCTGCGCCAGCCGCATGGCCAGGGCGGCGGTCCTGGCCTGCCCCTGGGATGAAAAAGCGCGCATGTCCTGACCGGCCAGCATCAGTTTGACGTCATCCCTGTGCGGGCCAGCGCTGGTGGTCAGGCGGCGCAGGTCATCCTCCCGCGTCTCCTCCAGCTGTTTTAACAGGTCTTTCATCGGGTTATAGCTTTCTGTGAGGGATCCCTGGTATCGTAAAAAAAAGTGTTCTTTTTGGCGTTTTGAGATAAAAGCGTAATGTTCGCTCGCCACCTCGCTGATGGCAAAGGCAGCGTCCCGGCGCTGGGTCACAATCGGTTCCGCGGCCTTGGCCAGTTGCTCGTCCCAAACGGCAAGGGACCGGCTGTCCGCCCTGCCCTTGACGATCTCTTTAAGCAATGCGTTTCTTTGCCTTAAAATGGAGTGATAGGTCTGGATCGCGTAAAAATAAGCGGCCTGGCATTGGGATAGCAGCATGTCCAGGAAATTGCGCCGGCCCTGCGGCGCGCCTTTAACCAGGTCCAGGTCCTCCGGAGAAAACATCACGCAGGTCATGTGCCCCATCAGTTCTCCGATCCTGGATACGGTTTTCCCGTTGACATAGATCACCTTGCGTTCCCCCTGCTGGGCAAAGAGGCGCACGCCCACCTCGTCATCCACCGCGGCCCTTTTGACCTTGGCGTGAACAGCGCAGGAGCGGCTGCCGATGCGCACCATGTCCCTGTCGTTGCTGGTACGGTGGCTTCGCCCCAGGCAGCACAAATGAATGGCTTCCAGCAGGTTGGTTTTCCCCGCGCCATTCTCACCAATAAATACCGTGATGCCTTGGGGGGGCATCAGGGTCAACTCCTCATAGGAGCGGAATTGGTGCAGGCGCAATTGGGTCAGCCGCATTACTTATGGTACCTTTCCCCGGAAATGATCTTAAAAGACCTGTAGATCTGTTCAAGCAAGATGACCCGGGCCAGTTGGTGCGGGAGGGTCATGTTTGACAAAGACAGCTTCATGTCTGCCCTTTTGATCACCTTTTCAGACAGTCCGTTTGATCCGCCGATCACAAATACCGCGGAAACAGATCTGTTATGCCAGGCGGAAATCAGCTCGCTGAATTCTTCGCTGGTCTTCTGAGGGGCGTCAATGCAAAGCGCGATAACGAAATCCTGGTCCCTGATCGCGCTCATCAGACGCTCGCCCTCCGCTTCAATGGCTTTTTGAAGCAGGGCTTCGCTTCTTGTGTCCGGCTCTTTTTCATCCTGGATTTCTTTAACAGTTATTTTGCAATAGCGGGACAGGCGGCGCAGGTATTCCTGCATCGCCTGCGCGTAAAACGGCTCCCGCTGCTTTCCCACAGCCAAAATCGTAAACGGCAACATGAACCTCGCTTAATTGGGTGTGATTCTTTTTTTTCATCACACTTCGTTAAAGAATTATATCATACCCTCAATCTCAAAGCACACAGTCAGAGCGCCGGAGTTTCTCATCCACAGACTTGTCCACTAAAAAGGGTGCATGAACCGATGAATATTTTGTATATTTTTAACGGTTATTCATGGGAGGCAACCTAAATCAAGGGGCTTTGCGGTTCCCGGAAGTGAATATGCATCGCAAGTTTCAAAACGGGTCAAACACCTGTTCTGTCCACACTGTCCACAGACTTATCCACAGTTTTTTGTTGGTTTCGCCCTGTTCAGCCTGCTATTATCGTTAGAAAGAAAATTTTAAGTAAAATCAAAGTTAGTTATCCACAGGCAGTACGATGGGTTTATCCCCATATCCTGTCCACATGAACAAAATGGTTGAAAAGCCGGAAATGTAAGATTTGAACATAATTATTTGACAATTTTGCAACAATTACGGACATTTCTGAACCTGCTTGTTCTGGAGACGAGAAAATTTATCTCAATTGAATTCAATACAATTCATTTTGAATACACATACGTCATATTTCATGTTTTCATACTATTTCCATGTATTTTAATTAATCCAATAAACAGAAAAGGAAGCCGCCACGTGGCGGCTTCCAGAAATACTTGCTGGTTATCAGCGATTGAGCAGGGTTTCCTCGGTGTCCTTGTCAAAGAAGTGCAGGCGGGTGGTGTCCATCGCAACCATGATGGTGTCGCCAACCTTGGACTTGGAGCGCGGATCAACGCGGGCGATCACGTTGTCATCCTTGCCGGAGGTGGACAGGTAGAGGTAGGTCTCAGAGCCCATGAGCTCGGTTACTTCGACATTCACCTTGAAGTTGGCTTCCGGATGGGCAGCGACGATCTCGGGGTTGTCGGAGATGTTCTCAGGACGGATGCCCATGATGACTTCCTTGCCGATATGGTCCTCATCCTTAAACTTCTTGAGTTTCTCTGCGGGCACGACGATCTTGTTGTCGCCAAAGACCGCGACGACCTTGTCCCCTTCCTTGATGAGTTTGACATCAAAGAAGTTCATCTGCGGGCTGCCGATGAAGCTGGCAACGAACTTGTTGTTGGGGTAGTCGTAGTTGTTCTGCGGGGTATCGACCTGCTGGATGAAGCCGTCCTTCATGATGCAGATGCGGGAGCCCATGGTCATGGCCTCTGTCTGGTCATGGGTGACGTAGATGAAGGTGGTCTGCAGGCGCTGATGCAACTTGGTGATCTCAGTACGCATGGCGACGCGCAGCTTGGCGTCCAGGTTGGAGAGCGGTTCGTCCATCAGGAAGACCTTGGGCTCGCGGACGATGGCACGACCGAGGGCAACGCGCTGGCGCTGACCGCCGGAGAGCGCCTTGGGCTTGCGGTTCAAAAGATAGGTGATGTCCAGGATGTGGGCGGCGGCTTCAACGCGCTTCTTGATCTCATCCTTGGGGGTCTTGCGCAGTTTGAGGCCGAAAGCCATGTTGTCATACACGGTCATGTGGGGATAAAGGGCGTAGTTCTGGAACACCATGGCGATGTCGCGATCCTTGGGGGCCACGTCATTGACCAGTTTGTCGCCGATGTAGAGTTCGCCGGAGGAGATCTCTTCCAGACCCGCGACCATGCGCAGGGTGGTGGATTTTCCGCAACCGGAGGGGCCGACCAGAACGATAAACTCTTTGTCCTCAATTTCCAGGTTGAAATCGGAAACCGCGGTGACATTGCCAGGATAGATCTTGTAGATGTTTTTAAGTGATAAACTTGCCATGATGTTCCTCCTGTATATTTTGTGTTGCTTGAATTATAGCCCAGGAAACCGGATAAAACTACTGGGAATTTTAACAAAACTTTTTGGAATCCTTTGTGGAATTCATGTAATGCACGGTCTTCCTTTTCCCATTTTTGACTGAATGCAGGAAAAACGATATAATTTTTAAAAGGAGGATAATATGAAAAACGAGATTTTGCAACTGGCCGAAATGATGAAAAAAGCGCAAAGGATCAGTTTTTTAGGGGGCGCCGGGGTATCCACCGAAAGCGGCATTCCGGACTTCCGTGGCGCCAAAGGGCTGTACATGGAAAAAAGGGAGATTCCGCCTGAAACCATCCTGAGCCATTCCTTTTTCATGCGGGAGCCGGAAGTTTTTTACAAGTATTACACGGAAAACCTGCTGCCAAAAGGCGTCCAGCCAAACGCCGCGCACAGGGCGCTTTCTGAGCTTGAAAAAATGGGCAAATTATTATGCGTCATCACCCAGAACATCGACGGCCTGCATCAGATGGCGGGCAGCAAAAAGGTGCTGGAGCTGCACGGCACGGCGCTGTCCAATTACTGCATGCGCTGTAAAAAGACCTATGACACGGATTACATTCTCTCCCACCTGCCCCTGCCCAAATGCGACTGCGGCGGGCTGATCCGGCCTGACGTTGTGCTGTATGAGGAGGGGCTTAATGATCAGGTGATGCGGGAGGCGGCAAAAGCGGTCTCCTCCAGCGACATGCTGATTGTGGGCGGCACCTCGCTGAACGTCTATCCGGCTGCGTCCTATGCCAGGATGTGCCCGGGAACCCTGGTCATCATCAACAAGACGCCCACGCCCTATGATGATTACGCGGATCTGGTCATCAGGGATCCCATCGGGCAGACCTTGTCCTCCGCCCTTCAGCTGATGAAGCAGGGCGATGATTCACAATGCTGAATTGAAAATCTTCCTTGCTTTTTGACTGGTAATAAAACACCTGAAGCATCCTGACGCCGTATACGCCCAGGGAGTACAAAAGGGCATCAGGATGAAGCATATACACATGCACATTCGTGATTTCACCCAGGCTGTCATTGAAGGCATCCAGGTTGTTTCCGGTGTAATCGGGCAAACCCAATTCTTTTTTCAGATAATGAAAAGCAGCCTTTTTGCCTGTCATCAGCCTGCCGTCCAGCACGATCTTTCGCACCTTAATCCCCTCCATACAGCAAGGTAAAGCTTTCATAGTGGTCGTCTGTATAGTAGATCAGGCCGTCATTTGAAAACACCAGGCGTTTTTTGCCCCTGGAAGGTTTGTTCAGCGTGTCAATGTCAGCCTCATAATACACCCTTCCCTTTTTCTTTGGGAGCAGGCCCTCAAAGTTCATAAACCGATCCCCGCCGATGGCTTTGTCCTTTGCATAAGGGCGCAGGTCCCCGCCCTCCCAGCCAAGAGCCCTGGCTTCATCCTTGGCGATAAAGTTTCCCGGCAGTTTCCCATAGGTGTGCACATACAGCGCGACATCGTCCTTTTTTGTATAAATACCCTTTTCATCTATGGAAGACGGTTCGCCTGTCTCAGAAGCAGCAATAGAAGGGCTGGGGGTGAAAACAGGCGCCTGCTGGCCGCTTCCAGGCTTCTGCTTGCTGATAAACAGCGATAAAAGCACGGCGATCACCAGGAGAAGGATCACAAGAAGGTTTGGTTTGCGCTTCATGCGGGCAATTCCTTTCCAAAACAACGAACTGTGTTAGAATATGGGGCAGGACAAAGCGTCCTGTAAATCTTTAAGGAAAGTTGACGATGATCAAAAGAATCGCTGCCGGTATCATGCCGCGCCTTTTACAAAAAGTCCCGAAGAATAAAAGGTGGCTGTATCCCTTCTGGCTGGCGGGTCAGCTGGATCTGACAGAAGAAGAATACCTCTCCCCTTCCCTGCCGGAGGCTTTTGACGGCCTGAACCTGGCCTTTGCCTCCGACATCCATTTTGGCCCCTTGTTTCACAGGGAGGAGGCGGACCGGCTGATCCGCATGCTCCTGTCCATTCAAGCCGACCTCATCCTTTTGGGCGGGGACTATGGGAACGAACTGTCAAACTCCATCGCGTTTTTTCAGCACATCCCAGCGTTTTCGCCTGTGACGCCTGTCCTGGCCGTCCTTGGCAACCATGACTATGGCAAGCCCGGGGAAAGCCTTAAGCCGCTGTTTAACGCGATGCGGGAGAAAAACGTGATCCCGCTGGTCAACAAAGCCTATTCTTTGATTCGGGGAAACAAGCAGCTGGCCATTTTGGGGCCGGATGACGTCAAGTGCGGCAAGCCCGATTTTGAGCCGCTGAAGGAAGCGGCGGAAGCAGCGGATTTTTCTGTCTTTATCCCCCACTCCCCGGACATCATCCCGCTGGCGCAGGAGGCAGAACTGCCTTTTGATCTGGCCATCTGCGGGCATACCCATGGCGGACAGATCGTATTTTTCGGCCGAAGCCCGCACGCCTCCAGCATTTACGGGGATCGCTTCCGGACCGGCTGGATCAGGGAGAACGACCAGGACATCCTGGTCTCAAACGGGGTCGGGACCTCCATCTTGCCCATGCGGATCGGCACCCGCCCCCAGATCCACAGGATCACGCTCAGGCGCGAAGTTTAAAGACAGGGCCGGGTCCGCGTTCAGGCTGTATGGCGCTGTTTCACCCCTGATCAACTGCGCGTGCGCCGCCGCGCCGATCATGGCCGCGTTGTCTCCGGTCAGGGAGAGGGGCGGAACAAAAAAAGCAACGTCCGCTGCCCCGCACAGTTCCTTCAGGCGTTCACGCAGCCTGGAATTGGCGGACACGCCCCCGGCCAGGGCCAGGGTTTTCCATCCAAAGTCCTTCACAGCCTTCATGGTTTTATCGCACAGGTGGGTCACCACCGTCTCCTGAAAGACCGCGGCCAGGTCTTCTTTTTTATAGGGCTCATTCCGCTGGTCCATACCATGCACCAGGTTGATGAAACCGGTCTTGAGCCCAGAAAAGCTGAAATCATAGGCCCCGCTGATCTTGGGCTGGGTCAAGTGATAGGCGTCCTTATTCCCGGATTTTGCCAGTTTGTCCAGGTTGGGACCGCCGGGATAGGGAAGCCCCAGCACCCTGGCCGCCTTGTCAAAGGCTTCGCCGGCAGCGTCATCCTGCGTGCAGCCCACCAGGGTGAGGCCGCTGTCCCTGACCTCGATCAAATGGCTGTGGCCGCCTGACACCACCAGGCACAAAAAGGGCGGCTTCAAATCAGGATAAGCCAGGTAGTTGGCGCTGATGTGCCCTGCGATGTGGTTGACCGCGATCAAGGGCTTGTTTAAGGCGTAGGCCAGCCCCTTGGCGTAGCTGACGCCAACCAGCAGCGCGCCCACCAGACCCGGCCCCTGCGTGACCGCCAGGGCGTCCAGGTCTTCAAAAGACAGCCCGGCCTGCTTCATGGCTTCCGTAACGACCAGGTCGATCTTTTCTATGTGCGAACGGCTGGCAATCTCCGGCACCACCCCGCCATAGGGCAGGTGCAGGGCGATCTGGGAAAACACCACGTCAGACAGGATGGTCCTGCCGTCCTTGATGACGGCGGCAGCCGTTTCATCACAGGAGGATTCCATCGCCAGGATCAGGCTGCGCTCTTTCTCCGCATGTTTTTTTTCAAAAGACTTTTCCAAGTTATCTCTCCGTTTTTCTTTCAATCAGTCGGTACAAGGGAAGGGAAAACAAGATCGGCGCCAGGAGCCAGGGCAGCGCGAAGCGCTTCAGATAATCCGTAAAAAATGGCTCCGGCATCAGCTGGATCAACAGGTCTTTTTGAGGGTTTAAAAGCCACAGCTCATTGTTAAAGGATATCTGATGAAAAGCGTGAAAGATCCCCGTGAAATCAGCCAGCGCCCAAAGCGCCGTCAGCAGAAACAAAATGGTCAGCATCATGCCGCTCTTTTGCAGACACTTCAAAAATCTAATAATTCCTTTTTTGACGTCTTTGGTTTTCATAAAAAAGAAGATCAGCACGCCTGAAATCAAAACGCAGCCAAAGAGGGCTGTTTGCCCTGAAAGGGCGTAGAGCGCTCTGACATCATGCAGGTGGGTCAGTTCATCGTCATTCAAGGCGGGCTTTCCCTGAACCAGGATCTGGGCGCTGTCCTTTTTAAAAAACAGATAGTCCGCCAAGTTTTCGGACAGATTTCTCAATTCACTCTCGCGCGATGGGCCAATGTCCGCTTCCGCGTGCCGGTCAAACAGCGCGTACAGGACCGCCGCGTTCCCGGAGGGCAGCACAATCAGATATGGAAGCAGGAATAAAAACGCGACCAAGAGGAGCAGAGAAAACGGCAGCCATCCGCCTTTTTGGATGCTGCCGCCCTCTTTCAGCGAGACTTCCCCTGTCATTGCATTTTCAGGTAGGCGGTGACAAAACCGTCCAGGTTGCCGTTCATCACGTCGTCGATGTTGCCGGATTCAAAGCCAGTCCTGTGATCCTTGACCATGGTGTAGGGCTGGAAAACATAGGAGCGGATCTGGCTGCCCCATTCGATCTTCTTCATCTCGCCCTTGATGTCAGCCATTTTCTCTTCGTTCTCACGCTCGCGCAGTTCCAGCAGCCTGGAGCGCAGCATGCGCATGCACATCTCGCGGTTTTGCACCTGGGAACGCTCATTCTGGCAGGAAACGACGATACCGGTCGGCATGTGGGTCATGCGGACGGCGGAGTCCGTCTTGTTGACGTGCTGGCCGCCGGCTCCCGTTGAGCGGTAGGTGTCCACGCGCACCTCTTCCATGTTGATCTCAATGTCCCCGTCGTCCTCCAGCATCGGCGACACGTCCAGGGACGCAAAGGAGGTGTGCCGCCTGGCGTTTGAGTCAAAGGGGCTGATGCGGACCAGGCGGTGAACGCCCTTTTCCCCGCGCAGATAGCCATAGGCGTTGTCCCCATCCACCTCAAAGGTGACGGATTTGACGCCCGCTTCATCCCCTTCCAGAAAGTCCACCAGCGTCACCTTAAAGCCCATGTTCTCGCAGTAGCGCGTGTACATGCGGTACAGCATGCCAGTCCAGTCCTGGGCCTCCGTTCCGCCCGCGCCCGCGTGCAGGGACAGGATGGCGTTGTTCTGGTCGTAATCCCCGCGCATCAGTGTTTCCAGCGCCAGCGCGTCCACATGGGTCTGCAGTTCCTTTAAATGCTCCATCGCCTCCTGGGCGGTTTCCTGATCGTTTTCCTCCACAGCCAGATCGACCATCACATCCAGGTCGTCGCGCTGGGCAACCAGGCTTTCATAGTGATTGATCTTGCCTTCCAGAAGGGAAATCCGTTTGTTGACCACGGTGGAGCGGTCCAGGTCGTCCCAGAAGCCGGGGGCAGCCATCTCTTCCTTCAGCTCGACCAGCTCCCGATGCATCTGCTCAATGTTGAGCCCGCCCCTGATTTCCTCAAGGGAGGCTTTGATCTGTTCCAGGTCCTGCCTGATCTCGTCTATGCCTAAAATCATCTATCGTTTTCCTTTACTGTTTCGCGCCGGGCCTTCCATGGCATTCCTTGTATTTTTTCCCGCTGCCGCAAGGGCAGGGGCTGTTGCGGCCGATCTTTTCCCCCGGTTTGGTCTTGATCGGCTGGCGGGCTTTTCTGGGTTCCGGGCCTTCAGAGCCGCTTTGCGAGGTCACCCTGGCGACGGCCTGACGCTCCTGCGGTTTCTGGATGCGCAACTGACACAGGGTCCTGATGGTGTCCTCCTGGATCAGCTTGTTCATCTCGTCAAACATGTCGTAGCTTTCCATCTTGTACTCATGGACGGGGTTGCGCTGGGCGTAGGCGCGAAGGCCGATGCCGTCGCGCAGTTGATCCATCGCGTCAATGTGATCCATCCAGCGGTTGTCAACAGAGCGCAGCAGGATGGTGCGCTCCAGCTCGCGCATGTCGATGCCCAGCTTTGTGATCTCTTCTTCACGCTTTTGATAGTTGTCAAGCGCAGCCTTCTTTAAAAACGCGGTCATGCCATCCTTGTCAAAGCTTGCGATGGCGTCCAGGTTCATCTTGATGGTGCCGTGGGGCACGCTCAGGCGCTCCACCTCGTCCCTCAAGCCATTGATGTCCCAATCCTTGTTGTCGCCCACGCAGAAACGAGCCACCGCTTCTTCCAGCAGCTTGTCCCCCATGTTCAAAATGGTCTGCTGCATGTCGCCGCCTGCCAGCACCTGTTTTCTCTGGCCGTAGATCAACTCGCGCTGCTGGTTCATGACGTCGTCATACTGCAGCACGTTTTTACGGATCTCGTAGTTGCGGCTTTCAATGCGCTTCTGCGCGTTCTCAATCTGCTTGGTGAGAAGGCCGGCTGCCAGGGGCTCGTTCTCGTCCATGCCCAGGCGGCCGATCATGCCGTCAATCCGTTCCCCGCCAAAGATGCGCATCAGGTCGTCTTCCAGGGAGATAAAGAACTGGCTGGAGCCGGGGTCGCCCTGGCGTCCGGCGCGGCCGCGCAGCTGGTTGTCAATGCGGCGGCTCTCATGGCGCTCAGTGCCCAGGATGTGAAGCCCGCCCACCGCGACCACCTTGTCATGTTCCTGATCGGTGGTCTTTTTGTATTCAGCCTTCAGCTCCAAAAAGCGTTTGCGCGCGTCCAGCACTTCCTTGGGCACCTTTTCATTCTTGCCGGTGGCTTCCTCGATGATTTCTTCCGGAATCTCCTCCTGGCGCATGGTGCGGCGGGCCAGGTAGTCCGGGTTGCCGCCCAACAGGATGTCTGTTCCGCGTCCTGCCATGTTGGTGGCGATGGTGACCGCGCCATAATGGCCGGCCTGGGCCACGATGGATGCCTCCCTTGCGTGTTGCTTGGCGTTTAAGACCTCGTGCTTGATGCCGCGGCGGGAGAGCATATCGGACAGGTGTTCTGATACCTCAACTGAGATCGTACCCACCAGGATGGGCTGGCCGGTCTGGTGGCGGCGCTCGATCTCGTCAATCACCGCGTTGTACTTGCCCTTTTTGGAGCGGAAGACCATGTCGTTCAGGTCATTGCGGATCATGGGCATGTTGGTGGGGACAGGGACAACGTCCAGGGAGTAGATGCCCTGAAACTCAGCTTCCTCGGTCTTGGCCGTGCCGGTCATGCCGGACAGCTTCTTGTACATCCTGAAATAGTTCTGAAAGGTGATGGTCGCAAGCGTCTTGCTTTCCCGCTCCACCTTGACGTGCTCCTTGGCCTCAATCGCCTGGTGCAGGCCGTCTGAATAGCGGCGGCCCACCATGAGGCGGCCTGTGAACTCGTCCACGATCACGACCTCGCCGTCCTGGACGACGTAGTCCACGTCCCTTTTAAACAGGGCGTGCGCCTTTAGGGACTGGATCAGATGGTGGTTTAATTCGTTGTTCTCAGGGTCGTTGATGTTGTCAACGGAGAAGGCGGCCTCCGCCTTCCTGGCCCCTTCCTCGGTGAAGATGACCGCCCTGTCCTTTTCCTCCACCGTGTAGTCCGTGTCGCGCTTCAAGCGCACGACAAAGCGGTCCGCCTTCTCATACATGTCGGTGGACTGCTCGCCCTGGCCGGAAATGATGAGCGGGGTTCTGGCCTCGTCAATCAGGATGGAGTCAACCTCGTCCACGATGGCGTAAGCATGCCCGCGCTGCACCATGTCTTTCTCGTAAATCACCATGTTGTCGCGCAGGTAGTCAAAGCCCATCTCGTTGTTGGTGCCGTAGGTGATGTCCGCCTGGTAGGCGGCGCGGCGCTGCTCATTGTCCAGGTCATGCACGATGATGCCGACAGAGAGGCCCAGGAAGCGGAACAGCTTGCCCATGTCCTCGCCCTGGAACTTGGCCAGGTAATCATTGACGGTCACGATGTGAACGCCCTGGCCTGTGAGCGCGTTGAGGTAGGCCGGCAAACAGGCGGTCAGCGTTTTGCCTTCGCCTGTTTTCATCTCCGCGATGCGGCCCTGATGCAGCACGATGCCGCCGATCAGCTGCACCGTAAAAGGACGAAGTCCCAGGGTGCGCTGCGCCGCCTCGCGGACGACCGCGAAGGCTTCATTGAGCAGGTCATCCAGGGTCTCGCCCTTTTGAAGGCGAGCCTTAAACAGCGCGGTCTGCGCCTGCAGTTCCTCATCGCTCATCCTCTGGTAGGTGGGTTCCAGCGCTTCGATGGCTTCCGCCTGCCTGCGCAAAGGCTTTAACTGGGCTTCCGTGCCCAGGCCGAGTGCTTCTTTTAAACGGTTGAACATTCTTATCTCCTTTGGCATAAAGCCAGAAAACATTATACCATGCGCGGATATTTGCTTCAACACGGGCGAACACATGAAAAACCCCGCGTGGAAACGGGGTTTACTATGATTTTAGTAATAAGAATTTATTTTAAAGAATATACCGGTGCAAATCCGGCTTCTTGGCTGCCTTGACGTGGTCGCGCACATACTGCGCGGTGATGGTGAGGTCGACCTCCGGCATGTCCTCATCCCCGGCGTGGAAGGAAATATCCTCCAGCAGCTCCTCAAACACCGCGTGCAGGCGCCTCGCGCCGATGTTTTCGCCCAGGTCGTTGAGGTTGCAGGCGGACTGGGCGATCTCAGACAGCGCTTCCTCCTCAAATGTCAGGTTGACCTTGTCCGCCTTCAGCAGCGCCTGGTACTGCAGGGTGAGCGCGTTGTCCGGCTGGGTCAGGATGCGGACAAAGTCCTCCTTGGTCAGGCTCTTTAAGGTGACCACGACCGGGAAACGGCCCTGAAGCTCCGGGATCAGGTCCGACACCTTGGCCACGTGGAAGGCGCCCGCCGCGATGAAAAGGATGAAGTCCGTCCTGATCGCGCCGTGCTTGGTGTTGACCACGCTGCCCTCCACAATGGGCAGGATATCCCGCTGCACGCCTTCCCTTGACACGTCAGGCCCCTGGGCGCTGCCCCGGCCCGCGATCTTATCAATCTCGTCGATGAAGACAATGCCGTGCTGCTCCGCCCTTTTGATGGCTTCCTCCCGAACCGCGTCCATGTCGATCAGGCGCTGGGCTTCTTCCTCCATCAGGATCTTGCGCGCCTCCTTGACCTTGACGCGGCGCAGCTTGGTTCTCTTTGGCATCATGCCGCCCATCACATCGCCGATGTTGATGGACGCGCCGCCCACTTCCAATTGGGGCATGCTGTCCTCCACCTCGATCTCAAGCTCCCTGTCCTCCAGTTCGCCCTTCCTGAGCTGCTCTAAAATACTCGCCTTGCGGCCTGAGATCTTGAGTTGCTCTTCTTCCGTGGGCTCAGGCTCTGCCTTCCTTCCGCGAAGCAGGATGTCAATGGGGTTGGCGGCCTGCTTAATGGGCGGGCTGGTGAGCAGGGTGACCAGCCGATCCTCTGCCAGGACGGCAGCCCTGGCGCTGACCCGCTCCTCATGCTCCTTTTGCACCATGCGGACCGCGTTTTCAACCAAGTCACGGATGATGCTTTCAACGTCCCGCCCCACATAGCCGACCTCGGTAAACTTGGTGGCCTCCACCTTGACAAAGGGGGCGTTGGCCAGTTTGGCCAGACGGCGGGCGATCTCGGTCTTTCCCACGCCGGTGGGGCCGATCATCAGGATGTTCTTGGGGAAAATCTCATCCCTCAGGCCTTCCTCCACCTGGCTTCTTCTGTAACGGTTGCGAAGCGCGATGGCGACCTGGCGCTTGGCGTCGTCCTGGCCGATGATGAAACGATCCAGCTCGCGAACAGTCTCTTTTGGCGTCAGCACTTTCATCAGGACACCTCCGAAACGATGATGTTGTCATTGGTGAACACGCAGATGGAGGCCGCGATACGCAGCGCCTTTTCCGCGATCTCAGGGGCGCTTAAATCGGTGTTCTGCACCAGGGCGCGCGCGGCGGCCAGGGCGTAATTGCCGCCGGAGCCGATGGCGCACACGCCGTCATCCGGCTCGATCACCTCGCCCGTGCCCGAAAGCAGCAGCATCTGATCTTTATCAGCGGCGATCATCATCGCCTGCAACTGGCGAAGCGCCTTGTCTGTGCGCCATTCGCGCGCCAGATTGACAGCGGCCCGCTCCAGGTTGCCGCCTGTCTGGGTCAGCATCTCCTCAAACCGCTCGGTCAAAGCGAAGGCGTCCGCCACGGAGCCGGCAAAGCCCACGGTGACCTGATCGTTGTAGATCTTGCGCACCTTTCTGGCTGAGTTTTTAAAAATGGTGCTCTCCCCCATGGTGACCTGGCCGTCACCGGCGATGGCGATGCGCCCGTCGCGCCGGACGGCGCAGATGGTGGTTCCCCTTAATTCCATGTGTCCTCCTTAAACAGGTCCGGTCGGTTCAAGATAAAGTCTTTTAATTCATTCAGCGCGCGCTGTGAAATATGCGCGTAACGGTTCTGCTTGCCCCTGACCCGGTTTTGAAGCGGCGGCAGGATGCCAAAGTTGATGTTCATCGGCTGAAAATGCCGATTCGGCGTTGAAACATGGCGGCCCAAGGCGGCAAGCGCCGTGTTCTCCGGCCAGTTCAATTCAGGAAGCCCGGTGATTTTCGCGGCCATGGAGACGCCCGCTGTGAGTCCTGAAGCGGTGCTCTCCACATAGCCTTCCACCCCGGTCATCTGGCCCGCGAAAAACTGAAAAGGGTGGTCAATTACAGAATAATCGCTGTTTAAAAAACCAGGGCTTTGGATAAAGGTGTTGCGGTGCATCACGCCGTAGCGCATGAACTCCGCGTCCTTTAAGCCGGGGATCAAGCCAAAGACGCGCTTTTGCTCCGGGAATTTGAGCCGGGTCTGAAAGCCGACCAGGTTAAAAAGGCTCCCCTGCGCGTCATCCTGCCGCAGCTGAACCACAGCGAAGGGTTCCCGCCCGGTCCTTGGATCCTTTAAGCCAACAGGCTTCATGGGGCCAAAGGCCGCCGCCATGCGGCCCCGCCTGGCGATGGACTCAATGGGCATGCAGCCCTCAAACAGCCTGCCCTCCTCAAACGCATGTACCGGCGCGCATTCGGCTTCAAGCAGCGCGTCGATGAAGGCGTTGTATTCCGCCTCGTCCATGGGGCAGTTCAGATAATCATCCCCCCGGCCATAGCGGGAGGCGCGGAAGACGATGCTCTCATCAATGGATTCCCTGGTCACAATGGGCGCGGCCGCGTCAAAGAAATGCAGCGTCCCTGCCTTTTCCCTGATTTTATCGGCAAGCGGTCTCTCGGTCAATGGGCCGGTGGCGATGATAAAAGGTTCCTTGGGAAAATCCGTCACAAGGCGGCTTTCAACTGTAATGAGCGGGTGGTTCATTAAGGCGTTCGTGATGAAGCCTGAAAACAGGTCGCGGTCCACTGCCAACGCGCCGCCGGCAGGCACCCTGGCCTTGTCAGCCGAGACCATGATGAGGGATCCCGCCTCCCGAAGCTCCTGCTTTAAAAGCCCGGGCGCGTTCTCCAGCCGGTCGCCCCTGAAGGAATTGCTGCAAACCAGCTCCGCGAACAAGGGCGATACATGGGCGGGCGTCTTCCTGTCCGGCTTCATGTCGATCAGGATGACCGGAACGCCCCTTTCCGCCAGCTGCCAGGCAGCCTCGCTGCCGGCCAGGCCCGCGCCGATAACCGTAACTGTCTTAGGCATTGTCCGTTTCTTTGGCTTCTTCCACTTCTTCGTGATGACGGCAGGTCTCGTTGGTGCACAGGCGGAATAGGCTGTTCTTCCTGAACTTTTGGATCATGTAGGCGCCGCACTTGGGGCATTTTTTCGTGTCCACCTTGTCCCAGGAGGTGAAGTCGCACTCGGGATAGTTCTCACAGCCATAGAACTTGCGGCCCTTGCGCGTGGTCTTTTCAAGCAGCCTCGCGCCGCACTTGGGGCAGGGGGCCTCAATATAGGTCAGGATGGGCTTGGTAAAGCGGCACTCCGGGAAGCGCGGGCAGGCCAGGAAACGGCCATAGCGGCCCATCTTGTAGACCATCATGGCGCCGCACTCCTCACAAGGGATGTCGGAAACCTCGTCCGGGATCTCGATCTTCTCCATCTGTTCTTCGGCCTTGTCCACCATGCTGACAATGGACGGGTAGAAATCACTCAGAAGTTCCTTCCAGTCCTGGTTTCCGTCCGCGACCTCGTCCAGCTTGCTTTCCATCTGGGCGGTGAACTCCTGATTCACGACAGGAGCAAAATATTCAAGCATCACGGAATTGACCATGCGGCCCATTTCCGTGGGATACAGGCGTTTTTTCTCGCGGGAGACATAGCCGCGGGCGATGATGGTGCCGATGGTGGGCGCGTAGGTGGAGGGGCGGCCGATGCCCTTTTCCTCCAGGGACTTGATCAGGGAGGCTTCGGTAAAGCGGGAGGGCGGCTGGGTGAAATGCTGTTCCATCTCAACCTCGCTCACCTTGATGCGCTCGCCTTCCTTAAATTCGGGCATGGCGGCGGGGATGGCGCCGGCGCTTTCGTCCTCGCCTTCCTCATAGATGCTGGTGAAACCGGCAAAGGATTTCTGCTCCGCGTAGTAGCGCAGCGCTGTTCCATCACAGACAAACTCAGCCGTCAGGGTGTCATACAGCGCGTCCTTCATCTGGCTGGCCAGAAAGCGGTTGTAGATCAGGCGGTAGAGCTGCATTTGCTCACGGGAGAGGTACGCCTTGATGCTCTCAGGCGTGCGGGTGACATCGGTGGGCCTGATGGCCTCGTGCGCGTCCTGGGCGCGCCTGTTCGTCTTGTATTCACGGGCAGTTTTGGGCAGGTTTTCCGCGCCGTAGACCTTCTCAATCTCATCCCTTACGGCGTTCACCGCCTCCTGGCTGACGCGGACGGAGTCGGTACGGATGTAGGTGACCAAGCCCTGGCTGCCTTCCTTGCCCAGTTCCACGCCCTCATACAGCCCCTGAACCACCTGCATGGTCCGGGAAGAGGTAAAGTTCAGTTTCCGGCTGGCTTCCTGCTGCAGGGTGGAGGTGGTAAAAGGCGGCGCAGGAGTTTTCTTGCGCTCGCCGCGTTTGACGCTGCCAACGGTAAATTCACATTTTTCAATCAGCTCTTTGGCTTTTTTCGCGCTCTTCTCGTTGCTGATCTCAGCCTTCTTGCCTTTTAATTTGCTGAGTTTGGCGCGCAGCGGCACTTTTTTGCCTTTGCCTGTCTGGCCCTCAAAATCAGCGTACAGCTCCCAGTATTCCTCCGGAATAAAGGCGTCGATCTCGTCCTCGCGCTCCACAATCAGCCGGACGGCGACGGACTGGACGCGGCCCGCGGACAGGCCCTTTTTGATCTTGGCCCAAAGCAGCGGGCTGATCTTGTAGCCCACCACGCGGTCCAGCGCGCGCCTGGCCTGCTGGGCGTTGACGCGGTCCATGTCGATCTTGCGGGCGGACTTGATGGCTTCCTTGACCGCGTTTTTGGTGATCTCGTGAAACTCCACGCGCAGCGGCTGGTCGGTGTCCAGCTTCAGCGCCTGCGCCAGGTGCCAGGAGATGGCCTCCCCCTCGCGGTCCGGGTCAGTCGCCAGGTACACGGCGCTGGCCCCGGCAGCCTGCTTGCGCAGCTTGGCCAAAATATCCCCCCGGCCATGGATGGTGATGTACTTCATGGCGAAGTCATTGTCCGGGTCAATGCCAAACTGGGACTTGGGCAAATCCCTGACATGGCCCTGGGAGGCCTCCACCTTGTAATCCTTGCCCAAAAACCGCGCGACGGTGCGCGCCTTGGCAGGGGATTCCACGATCACCAGTTTATACTTCTTCGCCTTCGCCTGCAAAAATTGCCTCCATCCTGTCCCTTAGCGCGTCTTTGCCTTAAACACGCGCCCGGGCAGCGTTTCGATCAGATCTTTCATTTCAAGGCCGGTGAGCAGCACGTTCAGTTCCGCCGCCGTCATCCCGGCCGCCTCCATGAGCTCTGTGAAAGGCAGGGGCTCATGACACAGCGCATCATATAGCCTGCGCTCCTCATTTGTCAAATCCGGGGGCAGGAAGCTGGTCTGAACGCTCTCTTCCCGTTTGGCCCAGCCCATGTCCTCCAGCAGGTCCATGGCGCAGGTCACCAGGCGCGCGCCATCCCTGATCATCCGGTTTGGAACAACGCTTCCCGGCGCGTCCACGGGTCCGGGCAGGGCAAAGACCTCCCTGCTTTGCATCAGGGCGTGCCCGACCGTGATCAATGTACCCGATTTTTCCCTGGCTTCAATCAGCAAAACACCCTGGGAGAAGCCTGAGATCAGGCGGTTGCGGATGGGAAAATGATAGGCCAGCGGCTCCGCCATGGGCGCGAACTCGCTGACCAGAGCGCCGCCTGATTGAATAATCTTCTCCGCCAGCGCCTCGTTTTCTTTGGGATAGATGTTTTTGATGCCGGAGCCCAGGATGGCGATGGTGCGCCCGCCCGCTTCCAAAGCGCCCAGGTGGGCCGCTGTGTCGATCCCCCGCGCCAGGCCACTGACCACAGTCACCCCATGTTCCGCAAGCTCCCTGGCGATTTTGAAAGCCTGTTCCCTGCCGTAGCGCGTCTCACGGCGGGAACCGACCATGGCGATGGCGCGGGGTTCGGTTTTTTGAAGCAAACCGCGGTAGAACAGCAGGGCCGGCGCGTCCTCAATGCTTAAAAGCTGCTCAGGAAAACACTCATCCCCCGGGATGGCGACAGCAATCACGGAGCGGTCAAGCGCCTCCTTGATCTTGTGAAGCCCCTTCTCGCGCAGGGAGGCCAATTCCTCATAGGCCTTTTTGCTGATAAGCTCGCGGGAGGCGGAAGGAAAACGCTCAAAGAAATCCGCCGTGTCCGGGTACTCATTTTTCAGCCTTTGCCTGGCCTGAAGGCTCAGGCTGGGGCTGCAGGACAGCCAGGCTTCATACAGTGCCTGGTTGGTTTTATTGTCTGGTTTCTGATCCATCATTCAGCCGCGCCCCAATACTTCCCATCAATCATCCGAAATTGGATGGCCTCCGCCATGGCCGGCAGGCCGACTTCCTTTTCGCCCGCAAGGTCGGCAATGGTTCTGGCCACCTTGATGAGCCTGGTGTAGGCGCGCATGCTGAGGCCGTATTTCTTGACCGCGTTTTGGAGCAGGGTCAGCGCCTCTTTGGTAGCCAGCGCCATTTCCTCCATGTTCTTCCCGCTCATCTGCGCGTTGGTGCGGATCTTGGTGCCGGCATAGCGCGCGGACTGCCGCTTTCTGGCTTCATTCACCCTCAACTGGACCACGGCGCTGCTCTCCTCCTCCCCGGTGTTCACGATGTCCTCAACCGGGACCGCGTCCACCTCCACCTGAAGGTCGATCCGATCCAGAAGCGGGCCTGATACGCGCTCTAAATAGCGCTTGATCTCATGGCTGCCGCAGCGGCAGGGTTTGACCCGGCTGCCGTAATAGCCGCAGGGGCAGGGGTTCATGCTGGCGACCAGCATCATCCGGGACAGGTACTGGGTGTGCGCCTTAACACGGCTGACGGTGATAAAGCCGTCCTCCAGCGGCTGGCGCAAGGACTCCAGGACAGACCTCGGGTACTCCGGCATCTCGTCCAAAAAGAGCACGCCGTTGTGGGCCAGGGAGACCTCGCCGGGCAAGGCGTTGACCCCGCCGCCGATCAGGGAGGCAAGGGAGGCCGAATGGTGCGGTGTCCTGAAGGGCCTTTGGGTGATGAGCCCTTCCCCCGGTGCCAGAATGCCGGCTGCGGAATGGATGCGCGTGGTCTCAAAGGCCTCCTCCTGGCTCATCTCCGGCAAGAGGCCGGAAAGGCAGCGCGCGAGCATGGTTTTGCCGGAACCAGGGGTGCCGATCAGCAGCAGGTTGTGCCCGCCTGCGGAAGCGATCTCAAGCGCGCGGCGAGCCAGCGACTGGCCCCGGACCTGGGACAGGTCGATGTCATACTTTCGTTCTCTCAGGCACTCCTGATAGGTCTTCTGTTCCTGCGCGGGGATGGGCATCTGGCCTGTCAAATGCCGGACCACTTCAAGCAGGCTGGACGCGGGATAGACCTCCATGCCGCTGACCACCTCCACCTCCCTGGCGTTGGCCTTTGGCAGGATGACCTTCCTGACGCCCTGCTCATGGGCTGAAATCACGATGGACAGGGCGCCTGACACTGGCTGAAGCCTGCCATCCAGGCTAAGTTCGCCGATCAGCACCGTTTCCTCCACGGAGCGCGCCTGCATCTGCCGGCTGGCCAGGATGATGGCGATGGCAATGGGCAGGTCAAAGGCCGTGCCCTCTTTACGGAGGTCGGCGGGCGACAGGTTCACCACGGTCTTGCCCACGGGCATGATGAAGCCGCTGTTTTTTAAGGCGGCGATCACCCGGTCGCGGCTTTCCTTGACCGCGGCGTCCGGCAAGCCCACCAGGTTAAACTGAAAAGTGCTGGCGGAGGCGACATAGGCCTCCACCGTGACAGACTTGCCATCAATGCCTGAAAGGGCGTAACAACGGGTGCGTGCCAGCATAAAACTTACCTCGTCAGTAGTACAGCCAGTTTGGAATGAAGCGCACGGCGTCCAGCCAGGCGGTGGATACCCGGACGCCGCTGATATATGGGAAGAAAGCCACAAACAGGATGGTCGCCAGCGCCACCAGGCTGACAGACAGGGCTTTGGCCGCCTTTGGGCGGGATTTGTACAGATAGTCCACCATCAGCACCATGCACAGGATGATGAAGGGCACGGACGGGAAATAATGGTAGATGTAGGTGCCGCGCGGCACCAGGATCCAGGGCGCGTACTGGGCCAGGAAGGCGATGACCAAAAAGATCGGGCGGCGGTCGTAAACAAAGTCCTCTTCGCTGATGTCCGCCGCTTTTTCAGCCATCCGCTCCGCCCTGATGAAGCCGCGGCCCGCAACGATAAAGGTCATGATCAGCGCCGCAAGCCCGCCCCACCAGACAAGAGGGTTGCCGAAGGTCCAGATCACGCTGGCCGTGCCGTTTTTGACCCCGCCGGAGTAAAAGTACATCGGCTTTTTGATGATGGGCCAGCTGTGCCAGGGCGAGGCCCAGGGGTGATCCGCGCCAAAGCCGGGCTTTGAGTGGTAGTTGAACATGCTGATGTTGTTGCGCACGACCTTCTCCAGCGTCAGCCCGCCGGGGGTGGCCATGTAGACCGGGATGTAGGACAGATAATAGATGCCGGCCGGGATCAGGACAAAGAACAGCAGGCACCAGAGGCAGGTCATGAGCGCCTGATGAGGCCATTTCTCCCCGAAGCGGCGGATCAGGTCTTTGTCCTCAGCTTGCTCCAGCAAGTCCTGATTCTCCGCTTTCCGGACGGCGAAGCTTCTGACAAAGTTGGTGTAAATCGTTTTAAAGAACAGCACGGCGAGCCCGGCCCCCGCGTACATGCCCGTCCATTTGCTGGCGATGGCCAGGCCCATCATCAGGCCAGACAAAAAGAGCGGGATCAGCTGCTGTTTGAAAGTGCTCCTGATAAAATCCAGGGACATATAGCGCAGCATGAAGAAATAGGCGTAGATGATAAAGAGCGTCGCGAAGCTGTCGATGGTGGCGATGCGCGTCTGGGTGAAGTGCATGAAGTCCAGCGCGAACAGGACTGCCGCCAGAAGCCCCAGCCAGCGCTTTTTGGTGAGCTGTTTGCCAAGCAGGTAGATGCCGGGCAGCATCAAAACGCCTGCCATGGCGCCTGCAAAGCGCCAGCCAAAGGGCGTCATGCCGAAGATAAAGACGGAGAAGGTCATCAGCAGCTTGCCAAGCGGCGGGTGGCTGGTTTCATAGATCACATTGGGCTCAATGCCCAGGATGGCGTTTCGCTGCTCGTAGGCGGTCCTGGCGTGGTAGATCTCGTCAAAGTACATGCTGTTAAACCAGGACGGCGTGCCAGAGAAGGCGGTTTGCTCGTCAATCAGCTTTTCTGCGCCCGCGCTTGCGGAAACGAAGGGAAGGTTCTCCCCCGTTACATAGTCTTGGGCGATCACTTCCATCAGCGTCAACTGGTTGGTGATGCCGCTGATGCGGACATAGCGCCCAGAAAGCTCCCGGGGCAAACTGTCAAACTCCCTTTCCCCTTTGGCGTTTTCATAAGGGTGGCTTAAGTAGCGCCAGTTGAAAAGGTCGCCTTCCTTGACCTGGAAAGGATAGACCTTGTAGTTCTCGCCGTCTGAACTGATTTCGACATTAAAGGTGCTGTCCTGATAGTGAACTCCGGCGTAAAACAGGAGCTTAAACACCTTTTCTTCACCAAGGTCCAGCACCGCTTCCGCACGTTCCCCTTCCTCCTCCCAGGCTGGCGCAGATACCCAGGGGGTTTGCGGGGCGGTGACAGCGCCCAGGTTTACAAGGGCCAGGATGGCGTAAAGCCCGGTCACCAGCAAAATCAGAATGGCGTCCTTCCTGTCAAAGCGCACCTGCTTGACGGGCCTGGCAAAGGCAAAGCGCTTTTTTTCGGGCAAAGCCTTGATGTTAATGCGCTGTTTTAAAGACAGGGTCTTCGCGTCCTTTTCACTCAGGCAAAAGCCGAAATACAGGGAAACCGATGTCAACAGAATGGAGAGCGCGGAGAGCGCGTATTCCAGCCAAGCCGAATCGCTGACCAGGCCGGCCTGGGGCGCGTCCAGGTTGCCGGAACTGCCGCCGATGCGGATGCCGCGGTCCAGCGCCACGCCGGTATTGAGGAAGCAAAGGCCGGTGACCGCGATGAGCATGAAAAGGATACGCACGTCGCGTTTTTGAACATAGGCCAGGGTGAACAGCGCGATGGCCAGAAATAGGTAGCGCTCGTGCATCATGGTGCCCATGACGGAGAAGCCGGTCAGCATAATGCCGGCAAGAAGGGGCAGGTTTTTGTGCGACCTTCCTTTTAAATACATGGCGGCGACCAGAAGGAAGACGGACACCATGTACAGGATGCCCGCGGTTTTCAGGCTGACGGACAAAAGGGAAAAAAACGAAACCAGGGAGGCAGCTGACAGGAGCAGCGGCTCTGTCTTGTCTTTCGCGAGCAGCTTTGAATTGTTTATGTAAAGATAAGAGATGGCAGGCAGCAGGATAACCAGCGTCCCCGTCAGCCGCAGCGCATCGGGCGCCGCGTTCTCGATCCCCACCCAGTTTTGCCCAAACAGGAAAAACAGGTTGGTGGCGTTGACGGTGGCGTAATTGTAATAGCTCATGGTGCTGCCATACAGCCCGATCAGCCAGGAAAAGCCGTTATCATGGTTGAAGAAGGGCAGGACGATGACAGCAGCAGTCAAAAGGCTGAGTATCACGCCGTACAGGACGTCCTTCAGCGGCTTTTGCTCCCTGTTCCACACGAAATCCATGATGAGGGCTAACAGTCCCAGGGGCCCCGCCATCAGCGCCTGGGGCTTCATTAAAACGGCCAGGACATAGACAGGCAGGGCATAGCGCCAGCGCCTTGTTTGGATGAACAGGACAGCGATCAAAAGCAGCAGCGAAGGCAGGCTGTCCACCTGTCCCCAGGCGGATCCGGCCAGGTAGGTCAGGGGGTTAAAAGCATACAGCGTGCTCAGCAGGAGGGCGGCGTACCGGTTGACATACTGAAGCGCGACTTTATAGAGCAGCACAATGATGCCCAGGTCGCACAACAGGGAAGGCAGCTTGATCATCAACTCGGTCGCGCCAGCGCCCGTCAGCTTGCCGATCACGCCCAGCGGCCAGAGGACCAGCATGTAGCCGGGCGGGTAATCCCGGTGGCCTGGCAGCAAGTAAAAGCGTGAGGGGCCATGCGCTGCCATGTCATTGGCCCAGGCGCGGAAGGCGCTCACATCCACCGGGAAACCGGAGTGCGCAAGCATCACATACAGCCGGGATAACAGGGCGACCAGCAGCAAAACAAGCAGGAATAAATTGGCGCGGTTCTCCTTGACCTCGTCCTTTTCAAGGGTTTCAAGGGCCTGCGCCCTCCTGGCCAGAAACACCGCGAGGAAGACCGCCAGAGTGTAAACAAACAAAAGCAGGGGCGCTTTGGAGTTGCCCAGGACAGCCTCGCTGTCATTCCCACCGCTGTTTTCCTGCCTTTCCCAGCTTTGAACGATAACGCCCTCCGGCGCTTTTTCAACCGCCATCAGGGACAGGCTGTCAAAGGAAGCCGTGCCGGTGGACTCGCCTGAATAGCCGCCCAGGCGCGCGAACAGGGTGACGTCATGCTGGTGCCTGCCGGTCTTGCCGTAGAACTCTACCTTCTGCCAGTCCCCATCCGTCTGATAGATGGCCTCGGAAAAAGCATAGACATCGGCAACGGACAGGTTGGCCCCCCGCCCGCCCTCGGCCTCCGCCTTGATCAAGCCGGAAAACAGGTAGGTGGTGTCCGGGGACACCCTGACCGTCTGGAAATAGCGCGCGTCATTGGGCGAGCGGTTGGTGATCTGAATGCACTTGCCGCTCTCGCCGTCCACAACCTCAAACCGGGTGACATCCGCGTAGTTGAAATAGGCCTCCGGCAGCCAGTTTTCGGGGAAGCCTTCCTCGTCGATTTTTTCAAAGCCGCCGTTTTTCAGTAGCTCGACCCCATATTCAACCGGCGTCTTGGGTTTTGAAAAAACAAAATAGCCGATGGTTCCAAGGATCAGAACCAGGCAGGCGGCAAGAATCAGCAGTTTTTTCCTGTTCATGGGGCTCCTTCAGTTTTCATTCAGGACGTCGTCTGAGAAAAAGACGCCCGCCCTTGTGATTTCCAGATAAGCTAACTTGAATTTGGAAGGCTTGTCCTTTAAATAGGCCTTCGCGGCGCTGATAAGCCGCGCCTTTTTGTCCTTGGTGATGCTTCTCATTCCGCTGCCAAGCGGGCTTTGGGGCCGGTATTTGACCTCAACAAAGTATAGAACATTTCCTTTTTTCGCGATCAGGTCCACCTCGCCATGCGCACTCCTGAAGCGTTTCTGAAGGATCATAAAGCCGCGCTGAATGAGGTAATCAGCCGCCCTGTCCTCCCCTTCCAGGCCGGATACATACTGGCTCATGTTGACAGGATCTTGCCCAGGAAGCTTTTCCTGTGCGCGGGGCAGGGGCCAAACTCCCGAATGGCGCGAATGTGCTCCGCCGTGCCGTAGCCCTTGTGCTTTTGAAAGCCGTACTGGGGATAGAGCGCGTCCAGCTCCTCCATCTCCCTGTCCCTGGTCACCTTGGCGATGATGGAGGCTGCCGCGATGGAATAGCTGGCGGCGTCCCCGCCGATGACAGCCCTCTCCTCCCCCGGAAGTCCGATCCCGGTGACCGCGTCGATCAAAAACAGGTCAACCGGCGCGCCCCGGGCGCTGCGGCGCATGGCCAGTTTGGTCGCCTGCAGGATGTTGATCTCATCGATCTCAAAAACCTCGGCCCGTCCAAGCCCCACATAGACAGCCTGCTCCATGATCTGTTCATAGGCGCTTTCCCGCTGCTTTTGGGTGAGTTTCTTGGAATCGTACACCGGATAAATCATTGGCTCCCTTGGCATCACGACGCAGGCAGCCATCACGCAGCCGGCCAGGGGGCCGCGGCCCGCCTCGTCCATGCCGGCAAACACAAGCCCGCTGTCCCACAGGGCGGCGTCATGCGCGTAGACCTGGGCACACAATTCCTGTTTGCTGCTCAATTGTTGTCCTCCGGCATCTCCAGGGTGATGCGCCCAAATTTGCCTGAGCGGAATTCATCCAGCACGCAGACCGCGCCGCGCTCCAGGTCTGTTTCCCCGCCCTTTAACAGAAATCCGCGGTTGCGGCAGATCTGCTCCAGCAGCGCCTGTCCCCTTAAATCAAGGTTAGCCAGATTGTACCTTTGCGCGAGATTTGAAGGCGCCAGCGCCATCAGCTCCTCAAGCAGGGACAGGGAAAGATGGTAGATGTCCACCACCTCATCGCGCACCGCCGCGATATAAGTTAAACGCCTGGCAGCCACCGGATCATGCATCTTGGGCCACAAAAGGCCCGGTGTGTCCAGCAACTCAAGCCCCGGGGACGCCTGGATCCATTGGGGCGCCCGGGTCACCCCCGGCCTGTCCTGAACCTTCAGCGCGCTGCGCCCGGCCAGGTAGTTGATCAAAGTGCTCTTGCCCACATTGGGCACGCCCAGCACCATCGCGCGGGCGGAGCGGTTGATGCCCTTTTTTAAGGAGCGGGCCAGCCTTTCCTCTGTCAGTTTCACGATGGCGTTTAAGATGCTCTGCTTTCTTTTGCCCATCTCAACGCCCAGGCAGGGAAGCCCCTGCTGTTCAAAATATTGAAGCCATTTTTTGGTGGCTGCCGGATCGGCCAGGTCAGTTTTGTTGAGCAGCAGCACCCTCGGCTTGTTGTTGACCAGGGCGTCCAGGTCCGGGTTGCGGCTGGACAGCGGCAGGCGCGCGTCACAGATCTCAATGACGGCGTCAATGCGCTTCAGCTGATCCATCAGCAGCCTGCGCGCTTTGGCCATGTGGCCCGGGAACCAGGATATGCTCTGCTGCATCTTAAACCTTCCTTTCCGATAAAAAGTACCATGATTCTTGTGTTTATGCAAGAAAACATGAATATGAAAGGACAAAAATACATCAGGAATTAAATTCGCAGTATTTTTTGTCGCTTGGCTGGAAGATCCGCAAGCCTTTAAAGTTAATACTTGCGATTTCATGATTTAGTTGGTATACTACCGATGTTTAACTGAGAATTGAAAGGAAAACTGACAAAATGCTTGATTGGTTGCTCAACATCCCCACCGCGCTCGCCGAAACGGCCGCTGCAGACCCCAACGCCGCCGTTGATCCCACCAGCCCCGCCGGCTTGATCTCCATGTTCCTGCCGATGATCCTGATTATCGCGGTGTTTTATTTCCTGATGATCCGTCCTCAGCGCAAGAAGGACAAGAAGGTCAAGGAAATGCTCGCGAACTTGAAGCCCGGCGACCGCATCTGCACCATCGGCGGCATTTACGGCACCATCAAGGGTCTGCGTGAGGATACCGTGATGCTGAGCGTTGGCAAACAGGACACCGAGATGGTCATTGCCCGCTGGGCCGTGCGCAACGTTGAGGAAGTGACCGTTGAAAACGAGGGCGAACTGCTCACCTGATTGGAGTCATCGTCAATGATTAAAGCGTCCAAAGCTGTTTGGACGCTTTTTGGTAGAAAGGCCTTGCGTTATGGAACGATTTGATGGAAGAAAACCAGATCAATTAAGAAAAATTGAGATCATACCGGATTTTGTGTCAACCGCTGCCGGAAGCTGCCTGATTTCATCCGGCGGCACGAGGGTGATCGTGACCGCTTCCGTTGAGGAGGGTGTTCCCCCATTTTTAAGGGGTAAACAGCAGGGCTGGCTGACGGCTGAGTACGCTATGCTCCCCGCCTCCACAGGGAGAAGGAAAAGCAGGGACGGCATCAAAAAAGATGGCCGCGGTGTTGAGATCAGCCGTCTGATCGGCCGCGCGCTGCGCCAGGCAGTCGATTTGACGCGCCTTGGAGAAAGGACCATTACGATTGATTGTGATGTGCTGGAGGCAGACGGCGGCACGAGGACCGCTTCCATCACAGGCGGATTTATCGCCTTGTGCCTGGCTGTCAGCAAGCTGATCGAGGAAGGCAATTTAAAAGAATCCCCCATCCACAAGCAGATCGCTGCCGTCAGCTGCGGCATTGTAAAAAATGAGGCGCTTTTAGACCTCTGCTATGTGGAGGACAGCCAGGCGGACGCGGATATGAACTTCGTGATGGACGATACGTTCAGCTTTGTCGAGGTGCAGGGTACCGGCGAGGGCAGTTCCTTTGCCAAAAGCCAGATGCTGAAGATGATGGATTTCGCCGAGGAAGGCGTGAGGCAGTTAATGGCAGCGCAAAGAGCTGCGCTGGGTGAAAAAGCCCGCTTCATCCGTCAAAAACAAAAACTGGTCATTGCCAGCGGAAATCAGCACAAGATCAAAGAACTCCAAACGATGCTGAAAGAACGTTACGAGGTCATTGGCATGCGTGAAGCGGGGTTCACAGGAGAAGTTGAGGAAACAGCGGACAGCTTTGAAGGAAATGCCATTTTAAAAGCGGAAGCGGTCTCAAAAGCAACGGGCTACTTGACCCTGGCGGATGATTCGGGCCTTGAAGTGGACGCCTTAAACGGCCAACCGGGCGTTCACAGCGCAAGGTATGCGGGAGATCACGGGAATGACAAAGCGAACAACGACCTGCTGCTTAAAAACATGGAATCAAATTTAAACCGCTCCGCGCGCTTTGTCAGCGCCTTGGCGCTGGCTTCCCCCTTCTGCAAGACGAGAGTCTTTCTTGGAACTTGCGAGGGGACCATCATCCATGCCCCGCGCGGTTCGGGCGGCTTCGGATATGACCCGCTGTTTGAAACGGACAGCGGCAAGACCTTCGCTGAAATGAATGAAACAGAAAAAAACGCGGTCAGCCACCGGGCGAGAGCGATGAACAAACTTGTGGAGGCCATTTCATGAAGCTGCTGCTGTTCAGCGATTCGCACGGGCATGTTGAATACCGCGATGAAATGGAAAAAGAAGTCCGCAGAGGCTCTTTGCCAGACGCCGTTTTGTTCGCGGGCGATGCGGGGTTTTCAAGCAACCATATTTTTCCGGAGGTGCCGTACTACAGTGTTCGCGGCAACTGCGACTTCAGTTCTTCAGCGCCGGATTGGGAGCTGATTGTTTTTGGGGAGCACAGAATCTACCTGGCCCACGGTCATTTGCACCGGGCAAAGCTAACAAGGGGTCTTTTGGCTTCGGATGCTTCCAAGCAGCAGGCGCGCATCGCGGTGTATGGCCACACCCATAACCAAGGGTTGGAAATTGTAAACAGCGTTTACTGCGTCAATCCAGGCGCGTTAAAAAATGGGCAGTATGCCTTTTTGAATTTGTTCAGCGATGGCAGGATACAACCCGAATTCAGAAGGATCAGGCTTTAAAAGAATCACATTTATCCTGGTTTTCTCAAGCCCTTTGGATAGTGGTTTTTTAAGACTCCATTAGAAGCTTTCCCCCAGCCAATCGGCCAGCCTTCAAGCGCCGCGGCGCAAAAACCGCTGAGATGATCGTCAATTTTGATCGGCTGGCCTTCCCGGTATTTCTCCGCATGAAATTCATCAAAAGAAATCATTTTACTTGGTGTTAAGGCCAAGGCGAGCGCGTGATCCGGAACCAGGGTTTTCCCGATAAATCTGCACAGTTGCAAACCAAGGCGCAAAACAGTCAGCCCCTCAAGATTTGGAAGATCAACGGGCAGTTTAACAAAGGAGCCTGAAAACACCGCGTCCGCTTCCACCTTTTCAAGCACCCATTCCTGAAGGATTTTCTTGACCTCAGAAGGTATTTTCCCTTTGCCGCTGAGCGCGTTAAAACGCGAAACAGCTCTTTCAGCCTGAACAGCCGCGTTGTTTAAAGAGCGCTTTAACAAAGCTAAAAAGTGGCCTTCTCCCCTCACCCTGTGGGGCCAAAGGCGCATGATCCCGTCTTTTGACGGCGCGAGGCCCTGAAGCGAAAAGGGGTGAAGCGAAAAATCAGGATGCGCTTTCAGAAAACCGTCAATAACGCCTTCGTTCTCAATTTGATTAAAGGTGCAGGTGCTGTAAAGCAGGCTCCCGCCGGGCCTGAGCATCAAAGCCGCCTGTCTTAATATCTCAAGCTGCCTGAGCGCGTTCTGCTTGGGCAAATCCTTGTGCCAGTGAGAAATCACCTCGGGCTCTTTGCGGAACATCCCTTCCCCCGAGCAGGGCGCGTCAACCAGGATCTTGTCAAAGAAGCCAGGAAAAACAGAGGACAGCTGTTCAGGCCGGTTTGCGGTGACGACGCAGTTAGAAACGCCCATCCTCTCCAGGTTCCGGCTTAATTCGCGCGCCCGGGAAAGATATGGGTCATTGGAGATTAACAGGCCGTGCCCTTTTAGACTGTTGGCAATCTGGCTTGATTTTCCGCCGGGCGCGGCGCAAAGGTCAAGCACCTTGTCCCCAGGCTCAACCGACAAGGCGCTGACAGCGGCCATGGCGCTTGGCTCCTGGATGTAGTACCGGCCTGCCCAATGAAGGGGGCTTGTGCCCGGCTGCGATCCTTCCTCAAGGTGCCAGCCGTTTTCAGCCCAGGGAATGACGGACTCTGCCCAATGAAGCGGCTGAACCGCTCCGCGCCTGACAGAAAAATGAGCGCCCCTACAAGCAGGCTGGGCGTATGTTGAAATAAATTCAGGATACTCGTCCTTTAACAGAGATTTGATGTTCTTCAGGAAATCTTCTGGCAGGCAAGAAACATCCACGCTCATGGCTGATTTGGATCTTCAGGTGGAACACTGCTGACCGACTGATCTTTATAATTGTAGTTCTGGGGGTAAAAAGGCTTATGAAAAGCATCTTCCGGCCTGACAGGCGGTTGAAAGCCGTCCATTAAGTCTTGCTCGTTCTCTGCTGTAAAAAGAGTGTCCTTAATCGACTGAAACACGTTGCTTCGCTGATGCCGCGCTGTCCTTCTGCGCCTGGAAGAGGTGTTCTGGCTGGGCTCGTCATCATACCGCGGCAATGTTCCGGTGTCTGCAGTTAAACTGCTGGTCGCTTCAGGAGGCATGAATACGGCGTCATTGTATTGTGTTTCCTGCTCTGCGGGTTCAGCTTCATAAAAGTCAGGCTCAACTTGGTTGATGTCGTCATAAACAGGCGGGGAATTCTGTATGGCAGGCTGCCAGGGCAGATCCGGCACAAAAGGTGTCTCAGGCTCCATCTGCGGATTTTGAAAATAAAAGCCTTCATCTTCCTGAACCTCTTGAACCGGTTGTACATAAGGTTCCTGGTGATCGGGCTGATGATAATCAAAATACACCGGTTGATTGGGCAATTCATCATACTGATCCTGGGTGCGATACTCAGGCAGATCCAAAGGAGAATGGTCCAAACTGTCCATGTAGTCGCTTGTCCGTTCCAGGCGTTTGCGATTGGCGCGTTTCCTTAAGCGCGAACCCCAAACATAATACGGACGCCAGCGGATCAGCCAGATGAGCAGGTCGAAAAAAGTGCCGGCAAAAAGCAGAATAATTAAAAGCGGCAGCCAGAACCGCTGCAGGAACCCAACAAATCCGGAGCTGTTGTTGGTGATCAGGTTCCAGAGGCCGTTAAACAGGCTGCGCGTCCATCCCAGCAGCAATGCAAACAAATTATCAGCTAAAAGGCTCATTTATTCCTCTGTTGTTGAATCAACAGGAACGATCTCGACCGTCAAATACACGGCTGTGTCGCTCATATACACAACGCCGTCAGGCTTCACAACCCGGAACGCTCTGATCGCAGTTTCTGTCATATCGCTTACATCAAGAAAGGAGAACAAATCAAGAAGATCAATGTTCTTGATGTCTTCCGGATTTCCCGCGATCTCAATCTGTTTTGGATCAGAGGTCACAGCGGCAATCCGATATCCCTCCCTTACCTTTCCTTTGGTGACAGCGGTTAAGTTGACATCCGCGATTTTGGTAGCATAAACGGACTGCTCGATCAAAATGGTATCAAGCAGGACATTTTCGCTGGTCACGGAAATCAGTTTGCTTTTGATCTCGTTTCCTTCTTTGTCCATGAGCCGGAAAGGAACTGCTGTATACTGCACGCCGATGTTGGAAGCGACCGCGGACATATCAACAGCAACGACAACCGATTCAATTCGTTCAACCATGGTTTTGGGGCCTGAAATAATGACGTTGGCCGGATCCACATTGAGTGAAGTGGAATAAAACCCCTCAGGAACCTGACCGGTCTGCACCGCTTTAACGGGGATGCGGCGGCGTGTGACGTATTCCTCTACCCTGACTGTAATTTCATTGGCTGACAGCCAGCTGACGTTGCCGTAGGTTGTTGTGGAGAGCGTCAAGATCGGGATTTTTTGTTCCCCCACCGAGGTAATCCGGCTTAAATCAACGCGGACTGAGTAGTTGGAGGCGCTGACGGTATCATATGATTTTTGCGGCACGTCAACGCGCATCCTGATTGGTTCAAGGCGCTCAAGGCCTTCCACAACCACCAAACCGCTGCGCTGAAGGGTCTCCGCGCCGGTGATGGAAACCGGAACATTATCAAATGTTTTCTCGCGGGTCAGGCTTGGGTCCTGGCTGATCAAAGCCCCCCAAACGGTCACAGCGATCAAAAGAGAAAGCAGCTTCAGCTTCCAGTTGTGCCTGATCGCTTCAAAAATGCGCATTAACAAGGTTTTAGCCGCAGAAGCAGCGGTGGGCTTTATTTGCTCATTGCTCATCTCTGCGCTTTGCCTTTCCGAAAATTTTGTTTTTAATACCAAGCAGCAGGTCCTTCAGCGACTTTTTGTCATGCTGGTACATGGTGGACAGGATCTTGGTCAGGCTGTCCGCGTCCATGTGGCGGGTCAATTTGCCTGCCTGCGCCATTGAAATGATTCCGGTTTCTTCGGAAACGATCAAAACGATGGCGTCGGTGCCTTCTGTCACGCCAAGGCCGGCGCGGTGCCGCGTTCCCAGTTCGCGTCCAAGGCTGCTGTTGGCGCTCAATGACAGCACGCAGCCCGCCGCGACGATCCGGTCATCCCTGATGATGACAGCGCCATCGTGCAGCGGCGTATTGGGTTCAAAAATATTGGCGATCAAAGGGCCTGATATCTTGGAATCAATCGTCGTGCCTGTGTCGATAAAATCCTTTAAGCCGGATTTTTGCTCAAACACGATCAGAGCGCCGACGCGGCGTCTGGCCAGGCTGATCACACACTGGGTCACTTCAAACACGATCCGGCTGGCTTCATCCATGTCGGAGCCGATGTGCGCAACCTTTGTCTTTCGGCCAAATTGCTCCAATGCGTTCCGCAATTCAGGCTGAAACAGGATCAGCAGCGCGATCGCGCCGTTGCTGACGATGTTGCCGATGAGCCAGTTAAGCGCCTGAAAACCAAACAGATTGGCGAGCCAGCCGATCAAAATCAGCAGCAAAAAGCCCTTGAAAACCTGCCCGGCCCGGGTCTGCTGGGTGATTTGAAAAACCTTGTACAGCAAAAAGGCGATGATCAGAATGTCCAGCAGGTCTTTGATTTGAATGCGGTTTGTGATATTCCAGAAAAAGGTCTCGATGCTGACTGAGAGTTGCTTCATCGGCCTTCTTCCTTTCTGATTCAATACATCTTATTATACAATATAAAAGGATTTAAAGGTAGCCCATTTTACATTTTTGTTACAATTTATTGATAATTGTAAAACGTTTCATCATGTTGAATGTGATGCTTCATAATAACAAAAAGCCACCTGAAATCAGGTGGCGTGCAGAAAAAAGTTGTCAATTACTGAGCGACCGCTTCCTCGACAGGGTAAATGCTGACCTTCTTGCGAAGCTTGCCCATGTGCTCAAAGCGTACCAAGCCGTCCTTAAGGGCAAACAGCGTGTCGTCCTTGCCAATGCCGACATTGGTACCGGGATGGATCTTGGTGCCGCGCTGGCGGACGAGGATGTTGCCGGCGAGGACGAATTGTCCGTCCGCGCGCTTGGGCCCAAGGCGTTTGCTCTCGCTGTCGCGGCCGTTGCGCGTAGATCCCATTCCTTTTTTGTGTGCGAACAACTGAAGATTAAGCTTTAACATGTGGATCCCTCCAATTTTTCAAATCATTTGTCAATCAGGCTGACATGTTCTGGGTGCGCTTCAAGCAAATCTTTCGCGCCCCGGTAGAAAGTCCTCAAGATAACGGTTGCGGGAACTGAAATGTCTTTGAGCGGAAGCTCCGCTTTCAGATAGGCTTCGCCTTGCTTGATCAAGGGCTTTTTCCCGGCGACTTCCTCAAGCGCATTCGCGCAGGTTGTAGCGAGGAAGGAGATTGCCGCGCAAACCAGATCGTTGCCCTCTGTGCCCGCACCGGCATGGCCTTTGACTTCAAATCCTGTGAGAGTGCCATGCTGCTCAAGCATGCGGATAACGGTCATCTCAGCCTTTGATCGCGGTGATCTCCACCTGTGTGAACGGCTGACGATGGCCCTGTTTGCGGCGGTAGTTTTTCTTGCTCTTGTACTTGTAAACAATGATCTTGGCCCCTTTGCCGTGGCGGATCACTTTTCCGGTCACGCTGGCGCCCTGAACCTCCGGCGTTCCCATAACGATTTCCTCACCGGAAAGCATCAGGACAGGGAAATTGACCTCACTGTTCTCCTGAGCGTCGAGTTTCTCGACATAGATGGTGTCCCCTTCGGACACGCGATACTGTTTGCCGCCAGTCGCAATGATTGCGTACACCTTGCAGCACCTCCAATAAATTACTCGCCGGGTTCATGGATGTCTTTCAATCCAGAGGCAGCAAAAGCATTTTAAAGCCTCACCCAAGCGGCCAAGTGTTAATTTAACATAATATGAACATAAAGGTCAAGGATTTTTCAAAGCAATTCACGATTTTTGCCGCGTCATTTTCCAAAACTGAGTGTAACATAGAAAATAACTTATATGCCAGGCAATTTTGCCCGATAGGCGGCGCCGTCCTTCAGAAGGACGCTCGCGTGATTGAGGCTGCTGTCCCCCTGTGTATCAAGATCGCCCAGCATCTTGGCGATTTCAACAACGCGCTCATCCTCTTTTAACAAGCGCACTTCCGCGCTTGTGCGCGCATCCTTTTCCTCTTTGCTGACAAGAAACTGGCTGTTGGCCATGGAGGCCAGCTGGTGCAAATGGGTAACGCAGATGACCTGGCGGAAACGCGCGATGTCCCACAGCTTTTGCGCGATGATCTGGGCCGTCCTTCCTGAAACGCCCGTGTCTATCTCATCAAACACCATGGTCGGGATCTCGTTTTTTTGCGCGGTCATCGTTTTCATGGCAAGCATGACGCGCGACAACTCGCCTCCGGAAGCGATTTTTGCCAGGGGCTTTGGTTCTTCCCCGGTATTGGCGGAAATCAGCATGCTGACTTTGTCCATGCCGTCCTGTGAAAACTGACTTTTGTCCTGCATGACTTGAATGATAAAACGGGTGGCGGTCATATTCAGCTCATGTAAAACCGATTCGATCTTTTTTTCATACAGGGAGGCCAGTTTTTTGCGCGACGCGCTTAAGCTCAGAGCCAGTTCGCGGTAGCGCTTTTCACTCTCCAGCAGATCGCGCTGCAGTTTTTCCAGATCTTCTTCAAGCGTCTCAAATTGTTTGAGTTCCTGCTCAACCTCGCTTAAAGTCTTAAGCATCGCTTCAGTGGTCGGGCCGTATTTCCGCTGCAGTTTGCGCAGCAGGTCCAGCCGGGTCTCCACCTCTTCAAGCCTGCTCTCATCCGCGTTGATTTCGCGCAGGTACGCGCTTAATTCACGGCCGATTTCCTCGATTTCGTAGTAGACCGAATCCAGGCGCGCCTGAAAAGACGGAAAATCCGGATGAAAATCTTTTATTCTTTCCAACAGCTGATCAGACTGCCGGATCAGCGATAAAACCGTCTCCTCTCCGTCTGATTCAGTGAGTGCATTGCAAACACCTTCGATCGCCTGGATCATTTTGTCCGCGTTTCGAAGCATGTTTTTTTCCTGCTGAAGTTCTTCCTCTTCGCCGGGCTTTAATTTAGCCGCTGAAAGCTCCCTGCGCCTCATTTCCAGCACATCGAAGCGCTCATTGCGTTCAAGGCTGCTCTTTTGCGCAGCCTGCAAGGACTTCTTATGCTGAGAATACAATAAAAACGCTTCGCGCGTTAAAAGGCGCAGCTCTTCATGCGCGCTGTCGCCAAGCAGATCCAGAAAATTAAGATGCGCCTGATCGTTTAGAAGCGACTGGTGCTCGTGCTGGCCATGGATATCGATCAGTTTGGCGGTCAACTCCTGATAGACCGCACCGGTTACCGCAAGGCCGTTTACCCTGAAAACACTTCGGCCCTTGATGCTCATCTCACGCGATAAAATCAGCTGATCCTCATCTTCTTCCAGCATTTGCATCGTGTTTAGCTGATCCTTGACCGCGCTGAGTCCCTGAATATTAAAAATCCCTTCCACATAAGCTTTTTCCGCGCCAACGCGGATCAAATCCTTGTCCGCCTTGGCGCCGCAGAGGAAGTTGACAGCGTCAACAACCAGGGATTTTCCGGCGCCGGTCTCGCCGGTCAGGACATGAAGACCGGTTCCAAATTGGATCCCGGCCTCCTCAAACAGCGCGATGTTTCGGATCAGAAGATGATCTAACATTTATAGTTTTAAGATCTCGTTAAACTTCTGGATGACTGTATCTGTGTCCTCAACATCGTGCACGGCCACAAAAATGGTGTTGTCGCCTGAGAGGGTGCCCGCGATCTCAGGCCAGCGCATGCTGTCAATGGCTTCCCCGGCAACATTGGCAGAGCCGGGCAAGGTTTTGATGACGATGATATTGCCCGCTGCAACGATAGAAATGACGGAGTCAATAAACATCCGGACAAAACGGTCGGAAACGGAGTGCTCCGCCTGATCGGCGGTGGCGTACTTGTAGTCTCCAAGGCCGTTTAAGACTTTGAGAAGACGCATTTCCTTGATGTCGCGCGATACAGTCGCCTGGGTCACATCAAATCCCTGCAGCCTGAGCTTTTCGGCAAGCTCCTTTTGGGTTTTAATGTCCTGCTTGTTAATCAAATTCAGTATCGCCGCTTGTCTTGTGCTTTTCATCTGGATCCCCTCCGTAAATATGATTGCTCCATTCCATCTGCTTGATGCGCAGCCGCTCCAAAAAGCGTTGAGGCTTAAAGTAGATAAATCTGGCCGTTTCCTCAGCCGGCTTGATGACGATCTGCTGGTCGGCGTCCAATTCATAAACCTTCTGGCTGTCCAAACTGAGCTGGTATTTTAAGCCCCGGTTTTTTCTGACATTTAACCTGATGGCGCCCCCCGAGGGGAGAACAACCGGCCGCTGATGCATGATGTGCGTACAAATCGGTGAAACAACCTGGCAGGGCACTGAGGGTGAGACGATGGGGCCGCCTGCTGAAAGAGAATATCCCGTGGTTCCTGTCGGTGTGGAAACCAGCACGCCGTCCCCGTGGATGGTGTAAACCAGTTCATCGTTATACCAGACATCGACAACCAGGCTGGCAGGGCTTTGACCGCGGGTCAGCGCCACCTCATTCATCACCAGTTGCGGCGCCAAGTCCGAAACCCTGCAAGACAGCATTGACCGGGAATAAACCTTGTGCCGGTGATTGAGCATCTCTTCAAGAGCAAAAGCCATCTCATCGGGCTCAATCTCGAGCAAAAATCCGGTGTGTCCCAGATTGACCCCCAGGACAGGCACGCGGTTTCTCGCCGCTGAGGGCAGAACGCGCAAAAGCGTCCCGTCTCCGCCAAAACTGACAACAGCGTCGATTGAATCGTTGAGTTCGTTGATCTTCATTGCCTGGCCGATGCCAAGCAAATCACGAAGCCAACCTTCCAAGTAGACCTTGCAGTCCCTGAAAAGGCATTCATTTGCGAAGCTTTTTACGACAGGGATCGTTTCCGGTTTTCCGGAGTTGGCAAACAAAAAATAACTTCGCAAACTTTTTGACCTCCGCTTTGTAAAGTATACATTATTACACATTCTCGTGCAAGTGTATGCATGTTTAATTCATGCACAAAGGAAGAATATTTATGTTCTCATTTGTTCAGTATCAATTAAAATCAGTGTTTTCAGACAAAACGCCTCACCTGTCGTTAATACCGCGCCAGTATACGGCGGGTTTGGGATTAAAGGTATCGCTGGTGATCAGCTTTGGCTGATCGACCAGAACGCCGTTTTCATATTTTTCAAGGTAGGTTTCAATCACCTTTCCCTCAATCGCTTTGGACTTCAGCTTTTCTTCATCTTTGTAAGTGACGACCAGGCCTGTGTTGTCATTCTGATACTTTTTTTCTTCCGGGGGCGGGATGACGGACACCACTTCGGAGCGAAGGCGGTATGTGACTTTATCGCCCAAGCTTTGGCCATAAAACCTGATCTCGGTGACCAGCTTTTTGGAACTGTTGCCGGCCCTGCGAACCCTTGCGGAGATATAAATATCGCCAGGCGTGCTGTTTTTAAACTGAAAGTCGATGTTCCTGTCACGGGTCAGGTAAACGGTCGCGTCCTGGCCCATTTCGGTATAATCGACCTTGCCTGAGTGCGGATATCGCTTAACAATGGACAATCCGGCCGTTACCGCCGCCTGATACAAGGTGGTGCTGGCCTGACAGACCCCGCCGCCCACACCGGTCACCAGATCCCCGTAGGCGTATTCAAGCGCTTCCGCAAAGCCCGCTGAAAGGGTGCGCGGCCCCACTATTTTGTTGAAGCTGAACACTTCCCCGGGCTTTAAAACCTTCCCGTTGAACCTTGACAGAGACAAACGGATGTTGTGATTTCTGTTTTCCGTTGAGGAGCTGTCGATCGCTGTTATAGCGATCGATCTGAGTTTAACGGTTTCTTCCAGCTGCGCTTTTGTAACCTGGGGCTGAAGGACCTCCGGATTTAACTCGTACACACCGGACTGACCTGTAGAAGCCATGGTCATGATGTCGTTCATGGCAGACTGAAGGTTGAGGTTTGCGCCTGTCTGCTCCGGCTGGAAAACGAATGGTTCGTCCTCATCCGGGCGGAACTCCAGGATCACGGCGTTAACCGGCTGCTTGTTGATATAGGGCGCGATCTGGCTCAGGATCTGCAGCAGGTTTTGATCCTGCAGTTCTGACTGAGCAGTGTAGGTTTTGTGCGGGTTGTCCTGCAGCGCTTCAATGGCGGCTTTTTGCGCGCGGATGTCCCCCCTGCGCGTCAATTGCCAGGCCTCGTTTAACAGGGAGTAAAGCTCGTCATCAGACACGCTCATTCCCAAAACGCCGTAATTCAGCGTTGTGAATTGAAACCCTTTGTATGTCAGGCTGACATTCCAGCTGTTGATGCGTTCCTGCATCACCTGATGGAGCTTATCATAGGCTTCCTGAGCGCCAAGCCCGCCCAAGGGCACGTCATTGATGAATATGTTGGGGCCAAAAACATTTTTGTAGGGCTCAAGGCTGCTTCTGATCTGATTGTCCCTGAGCGTCATGATGCCAAAATAAGCGCCCCCGGCGACCAAAGCAAGGATGACCAGGGTCAGAAGCGCTCTTTTCCCCCTGCCCCTGGGGTTGCGGCCGGACTTTTGCATTCTGGGCGGTTGGCCTGGCGCTTTTCTGGCCGTGTTCTGCCATGCCTGATTTGGCGGCTGGGGCTTGGGCGGAACAGCATAAAACCCGGGAGACGGCTGAGGCGGCTTCCCCATTCCAGACTGGCGGTTGTTTCGGCCTTGGTTCATGCTCTGTCCTTTAATTGATCCGGGCGCTTCTCCAACAATGCGGTTGCGTCCTCATGAGAAGTCATCCATTTGTTTAAAATACAGCCGATCGGCCCGTGTTCATCTGAAGGCCTGTGAAAATCGCTCCCCCCGGTAACCATGAGCCCCAGGCTGCGCGCTGCCTGGTCCCACTTCCTGCAGGATGAGGCATCATGCTTTGAGTGATAGGCTTCTATGCCCATCAATCCGGCGTCAGCCATTTTTTTGATCGCTTCCTCAGATTTCAGCTCAGGCTTCCTGATCAATTCAGGATGCGCCAAAACAGGAACAGCGCCGATTTCGCGCGCCAAGGCGATCGCGTCCAGGGTTTCAATCCGGGTTCGCTCCACATACGCGGGTTTTCCGATCCCAAGAAAACGGTCAAACGCCTCCTTGAGGGACGATACAGCTCCCATCCTGACAAGGGCATGAGCGACATGCGGCCTGTTGCAGAAAACACCCGGCGGGATGTCCAAATCATTCATTGTGATCGGAATGCCCAGGCTGTTCAAGCGTTCAATGATCTTAAATCCGCGCGTCTCACGGCCTTCATTCATCAAACGCAACTGGGAAACCAAGGCATCCATGCCCTCATGAACATAATAAAACAGGATATGGACCTCGTCATGGCCGGCTGTGTTGATTTCAACTCCCGGAATAAATTGAAGCCCCAGTTCCTCGCTGGCTTTCTGGGCCTCGTTTAATCCGAGCATGGTTTCATGATCGGTCAGCGCGAACAGGTTGACGCCTGCCTGAGCCACCTTTTTTGCCAGCTCCGCGGGCTGGTACGCGCCGTCAGAAGCCTGGCTGTGCATGTGAAGGTCAGGCTTGATCAGTTTGCCAGTTCGCGCTTGAGGCATCAGATCTCGCTCAAAGCGGGCGTTTCGTTGTCCGCGTTAATGAAGGCCAGGAAGTCCTCGCGGTTGAGGGTTTCTTTCTCCATCAGCAGTTTGGCCAGACCATGCAGTTTGTCGATGTTATTATTCAATGTATCAACCGCGACCTGATAACACTGGGCAAGGAGGTCGGATACCTCGTGGTCGATTCTGGTGGCGGTCTCCTCGCTGAAATCGCGCGATTGGCCAAACTCCATCCCCACAAAGATCTCCTGATCGCTGCCAAGATAGACGGTTCCGATCTTGTCGGACATGCCCAGCTTGGTGATCATAGTGCGAATCAGTTCAGTCGCGCGCTTCAGGTCGGACTGCGCGCCTGTATAGACGTCGTTCTCAATGATCTTGATGGCCGCATGACCGCCCAGCATCATGGAGATCATTTGCAGCATCCTCTCCCGGCTTTGCATGTCATATTCCTTCTCAGGCAAAGACAGCGTGAAACCGCCGGCATCCCCGCGCGGAACGATGGTGACCGTGTGCACCTCATCCGTCAGCGGCAGGTAATGCCCCACCACCGCGTGACCGGCTTCATGGTAGGCGACGATGCGTTTGTCTTCTTCAAGTACCTTGCGGCTCTTTTTCTCAGGCCCCATTTGAACGCGCTCCACCGCTTCGATCAGATGAGACTGGGAAATCTTCTTGGCTTGAAAGCGGGCCGCAACAATGGCGCCTTCATTCATGATGTTTTCAAGATCGGCGCCTGTTGCAAATGGCGTGCGTTTGGCGATGTTTTCAAGGTTCACATCCTCATCCAGCGGCTTTCCTCTGGAATGGACTTTCAGAATGGCAACGCGCCCGGCAATATCCGGGTAGCCCACGGTGACCTGGCGGTCAAACCGGCCCGGCCTGAGCAGCGCAGGGTCAAGAATATCCCGCCGGTTGGTTGCTGCCATCACGATGACGCCCTCGTTGGTGGTGAAGCCATCCATCTCAACCAGCAGCTGGTTGAGCGTTTGTTCCCGCTCATCATGACCGCCGCCAAGCCCGGCTCCGCGATGGCGGCCGACAGCGTCGATCTCATCAATGAAAACAATGCTGGGTGCCATGCGTTTGGCCTGCTCAAACAGATCGCGAACACGGCTTGCGCCTACGCCGACAAACATCTCAACAAAGTTTGATCCGCTGATTGAGAAGAAGGGTACTTTCGCTTCTCCAGCAACCGCTTTGGCCAGCAGGGTTTTTCCGGTTCCGGGAGGGCCTACCAGCAAAACGCCTTTGGGGATGCGGGCGCCAAGCTCCAGATAGTTTTTCGGATTTTTCAGGAAATCAACGATCTCCTTCAACTCGTCCTTTTCTTCATCCGCGCCCGCGACGTCGGCAAAGGTGATTTTGTTCTTGGTCGGGTCAACCATGTTTGCGGAACTTTTGCCGAAGTTCAGCACCTTTCCGCTGCCCCCGGTTTGCTGGCGCATGATGAAAAGCCAAAAGACCATCACCAGCCCCATGGTGAGCAAATATGGAAGCATCTCCATGTACCAGGGCGTGACGATGGGCGGCAAATAATCAATCGAAAAATTCAGGTCATTGACGCTGACCTGATCGACCGGAATGTTGTTTTTTCCAGCGTGCATGGTTCGCACGGTATCGATAAAGTCAGGACCGATGGTGGTTTCAAAATCATAACGGGACGGGTAATCAGCGCGCGCGATCGCGGAACTTTTGTTCAGGCCGATCAAGGTCGTGCCGCGGATTGAAACGCGTTCCACAGCGTTCTTTTCGATTTTATGAAGCAGCTCCGGATAAGTGATGCGGTTGACGGGCATTTTCAGGCTGTCGGAAATCAAAAACGCCAGCAGCATGAACGCGGCGATCATAATCAAGTAGCCAAACGGGCCACGGGATTTTCGCAAAAGTGTGTCCTCCTTCTTGGTCGGTCAGTAATGATTATACCCCATATTGCTTGCGGCTGTCCTAAAAATCAGGCTTGGTCCGAATAGATATCTGGATGCAGGACGCCGACATACGGCAGATTGCGGTATTTCTCCTGATAGTCCAGTCCATACCCGACCACAAACTCATTTGGGATCTGAAAACAGGCGTAATCCACTTCAAGGGGGGTCTTCCTGCGTTCAGGCTTGTCCAGGAGCGTGACCAGGCGAACTGAATTAGCGCCGCGCTCGCTCATCACTTTTTGAATATAGGTGAGCGTCAGGCCGCTGTCCACGATGTCCTCAACAACCAGCACATCCTTGTTGAGAACGTCATGGTCAAGGTCTTTCAGGATGCGCACGACGCCGGAAGATTTGGTGCTGCTTCCATAGCTTGAAATCGCCATAAAGTCAATGGTCAAGGGAAGGTCAACTTCCCGCATGAGGTCGGAAAAAAACACCGCTGCGCCCTTTAAGATGCAGACGAATACCGGGCTTTTGTCCCTGTATTCTTCGGTTATCTTCTTCCCAAGCTGTTGAACCGCTTCTTTGATCTCTTCCTCGGAAATCAAAATGTGATCCAGATCTTTTCTTAATGTGGAATCGACCATTTTCAGCCTCCAAACGCTTTAAATTTCATCAGGCAGCCTGTCCTGAAAGACGAGCCTTACAACCCCTGTCTGTCCTGGCCTTACTGCCGCTTCATCAGAGATTCCCATTCCGGGCACCCACATGACCCTGTTCCCCCTGGCGTACACCGGCCAATAAGGACGAAAAGGCCTGTCCATGCCGCGCGAACTGAAGTATTTCAGAATCGGCTGCGTTCCCTTCATGCCTTTTGGCGTGATGACATCATCCCTTCTTGGCAGACGCATCACAGCGCCCTCTTGAGCGGAGGCAGCCATCACCTGTTCATGCCGGCCATCACCATAGCCGTTTCCGGCGGGAACCTTGATCGGCTCTGACCAGTGAACAGATATTGATTTTACATCATCGTTAAAAATATGCAAGCGTTGAAACGATTTTATGGCATATATGCCAATGGAAAGCGAATATTTACAAGCCTGCTCATCCTCAATAAAAGACAACAGTTGTTCTGTCTGGATAAAATTTAGCTTGATATCATGCCGGATGCACAGGCGTCTGACAATCCGGCGTTTTAAGGCAAGATGCAAACGATTATAAGCTTTCAGGTCAACAAAATGAAAAGGTGGAAGATATTTTTCATATTTTGCCAGCCACTCGTCTTCCAGCGAGGTTAAAAGAGCGCTGTCCTGATTCAGTATGTCCGCAGTTTGTGACATTCTGAGAGAAAATCCGGGCTGAAGCTCCTCAAAAATTGGCAAAACCCTGTGCCTGAGATGGTTTCTGGTAAACCGGCTGTCCGAATTGCTCTCATCCTCCATATATTCAAGGTTGTTCTTCTTTAAATAAGCCATCAAATCGCTTTTCGTAACTGAAAGCAAAGGCCGCCAGAAAGGAGGCCTGAACTCGGGCATCGCTTTCAGTCCGTCCAAACCGCTGCCTGACAAAAGATGCATCAGCATGGTTTCCGCCTGGTCATCCGCGTGATGGGCCAGCGCGACCACATCAGCATTGACCTTTCTGCGGGCTTCCTCGATGGCCTGATACCGTGCTGTCCGCGCGGCATTCTCCAGGTTGCCGGTTTTGCTGACATTTATCCTGATAACCTGAATTGGAACTCCAATCGAAACAGAATAATCGCGCGCAAATTGCTCCTCTTCATCGGAAGCTTTCCTTAAGCCATGATGGACATGCACGCAGCTTAAACTGTAAGAAAACTCATTTTGAAGCGTCTTTAAAACATGCAAAAGTGCGGTTGAATCAGCTCCGCAGGAATAGGCAAGCAGGATATGCTTTGGCGATTGTAATTTTCTCAAAGCATTTCTGACCGTTAAAAGCACATCCTTCATCTCTCCCATAGCGATATTCTATTTTAATAACAGCCCTCTGACAAGGCTTTTGATAGAAAGAACAGGTTTTAATGGTGTTTACAAATTATTCATACTTATTGTTTGACCTTCTTTGACCTTTGTGTTATACTATGAGTGTCGAAAGAACGACATGAAAATTTAAATTTAAGAGGAGGAAATGATATGTTTACATTAGTACCTTACCGCCGTTATCTTTCAAGACCTGCCAGCCCTTTTGAGAGCATGCTGAAAGAACCTTTTTTCCGTTCCTTCTTCAATGGGAATGACACACTGCTCAACGACACCTTCCGCGTTGACATTCGTGAGTCTGACAACGCATACACCATTGAAGCGGAAGTTCCGGGGCTTAACGAAGATCAGATCAAGTTAGAAGTCGACAACAATGTCCTGACCATCAGCGCTGAATTCAACACGGAGAAAAGCGAGGAAGACAACGGACGCACCTACACCGAGCGCCGCAGCGGGCACATGGAACGCAGTTTCAACCTGGACGGCATTGACGAGAACAACATCGCTGCCAATTGCAAGAACGGCATCCTGTATGTTACTTTGCCCAAGGAAAAACCCGTTGAGAAAACTGCCCGGAGAATCCCGGTCTTAAGCGAAGGCCAGCCCAGCAATGAGAACGAGTAAATAACGGACATTCCCGGTACGGATCGCACAATCCGTACTTTTTTGTACTTTCTTTTACCAATATCCTTGCTTGACGATGATCAAGACATGATTGTAAAATGAGTTATCTGGAAGGAGGATCATTCAATGCTGAAGAAAGCAGAACGATGGCTGTATCGGTTCAGGATACCCCCTTTTTTTCAGTATCTTATTCTCACAATGGCCGGCGTATATGTGCTTGATTGGCTTTTCCCGGCTTTTTTTCTAACTTACAAGCTGAGTTTTATCCGCGACGCCATCTTCCATGGCGAGATCTGGCGCCTTGTCACCTTTCTTCTTCTTCCTCCTTACGGCAACATCCTTCAGGCTGCGCTGACGCTTTATTTCTATTATTTTGTTGGCACCGCGCTTGAAGGGCGCTGGGGGCCCAGACGGTTTTTGATCTATTATTTAATCGGCGCCTTATGTGCCATTCTCTCTGGCCTAATCACTGGTTATACCACCAATCTTTACCTTAACCTGTCTCTTTTCTTCGCTTTCGCCATCCAATATCCGGATTTTCAGCTGCTTTTGTTCTTTATGTTTCCCATCAAAGTAAAGTGGCTGGCGGTTTTTGACGGACTGCTCTACCTGTATTTCTTTATCAACGGCGCCTGGGCAGACAGGATCGCCCTCATTTTCAGCCTGGTCAACCTGTTCCTGTTTTTTGGCGGCGATATCATGAACCTGATCACAAGCAGCATCCGGCAATGGAAACGCAGGCAGACATTCAAACGAAACTCGTAACAGATGATCTAATTATAAAAGCACCGCGGTTTTTTCAGCGGTGCTTTTTTGTTAGTGAGCGCAGACTGTAAGCCGAGTTCTGTCTTGAATGGTCATCTATCTGCGCAGCCAGTCGCCAGGCTACTGAAGCGATGGTCGGAAACCGAACGGGCCGCTCATTGTCTCCGGTTATCTTGCACCAGGTGGGGTTTACATGACGGGACAGTTGCCAGCCCGCCGGTGCGCTCTTACCGCACCTTTCCACCCTTACCGATTGCTCGGCGGTATCTCTCTGTTGCACTTGCCTTGGAGTCGCCTCCACCAGCCGTTAGCTGGCACCCTGCCCTGTGGTGCTCGGACTTTCCTCATGCCCTTTGGGGCACGCGACCATTTATCTGCCTCACAATTTTATTAACCGATTATCAGCCTGCCGCAGGTCTCGCACTCAACCTGTTTTCCGGCCTTGATGGCAGCCAGCACAGAAGAAGGGAAACCCATGTTGCAGCCGCCGCACTGACCATTGATCAGCTTTGCCATCGGAGGGGTGCAGTGCTGCTTGATGCTGTTGTAGCGTTCCAGGTATTTCGGCTCTATCCCCTTTTTCTTTTCTTCCGCGGCCGCGCGCATTTTGTCCAGGATTTCTGATTTCTCTTTGTATTCCTGGTCATACTCGACCCTGAGCTGGTCAAACTCCTGCTTGGATTTGTAGGCGCGCAATTTGATGTCCCGCTGACGGCGTTCGCGGTCTGACGCGTTTTTGCTCACGCGCCTGACTTCTGAGTCAAAATCGTTCAAAGTATTGAACAACTGCTCCGCTTCAGATATGAACACGGCCGCTTCCCGGCTGTTGGCGGCAGGTTCCTCCTGTACACGCTTTTGAAGCGCCTTGAGCTGATCGTCCGCCAGCGCAATGGCCTCCTTGATCACTTCCACGCGATCCATCATCGCTGCGACCTCGCCCTCAAGACTTTTTAAGCTCTCCTGCTGATCGCGGATGTAGTCTCTTAACTTCAACAATTTTTGGCGTTTGGGCGACTGCCTGATGGCATGGGCCATTGAATCCGCCTCAGTATCTGCCAACTGATATTCCCAGAGCATGTCTAACTGTGTCATTCTTACCTCCCCCACAGGTCTATTCAAGCCGGTAGGGAACACTCCCGCTCACATGAACCTGTAAATTGTATTTTAACTCATTCGCCATTAATTGTAAACCAAACGCAAGGGACTCAAGCATCGGAAATTCAGTCGCATAATGCCCGCAGTCATACACCAGGAACCCGGCTTCATTCGCTTCAACCGCATGGTGATGGCGAACCTCCCCGGTCAAATATGCCTGCGCGCCGGCCGCACGCGCTTCCTCATGACCCTCGCTGTACGCGCCGCCGACGATCCCAAGGGTTCTAATCAAGGAATCAGACTGGCCGTACTGCCTTGCAGGAACCTTCAAATTGGCTGAAATCAGTTTTCGAAGTTCATGATCTGTCACCGGCTTTTCCAAATCACCCAGGAACAGATAGGGCGAAGCCCTCCTGATGTTTTTTAGTTCCAGCAGTTTCGCCGTCGTAACGGTACCCGAATACTGATCAGACTGATCCAAATTGGTGTGCGCGGAAATTAAAGCGATTTTGTTCTCAATCAGCCCGGCAAGGAGTTTTGGAACATGCCTTGTCAGAACCATGTCTTTTTGCGGGGTAAAGATCAGCGGATGATGAGATATGATCAAGTCCGAGCCAAGTTTAACCGCCTCTGATATCACTTCACCCGTTACATCAAGGGTTAATAGAATGTTTGTTACAGGGCTGTCCGGGTCGCCAACCTGCAGACCTGAGTTATCAAATTCTTCCTGGGTTTCAAATGGCGCAACGGTGTTGATCCAGTCATAAACGCCCTTAACTGTTAAATTATTCATCCAAAGCCTCCTTGAGCAATTTTCGATAATTGTCTCCCCTGTCCCCCTGCCAGTTTTGGGATATCTTTAGCTGCCAGAGAAAGTAGTCTTTCAATTTGGCAGACGGTGTGCCCTTTAGGTTAAAACCAATTTCACGCTCAAACGCGCTTAATTCCTGATTTCCGGGTTCCGCAACGATCACCCTGTAATAGCGGCCCGTTGCTTTCACAAGCAATTCCTTTATGATGCTGTAACGTCTTTTTGTTAGCGCATCCCGCACAAGCGGCAGCTCGGTCTGTGCGCTGAGAATCAACCTGGCCCTATTCAGATCGACCGGCTGATCCAGGATCTCGCTGATCAGCCCTCCGCCCATCCCCGCGATGATGATCACATCGGTTTTTTGATCCTTTATCGCATAAAGGCCGTTTTCTCCCCTGATTTCAGCCCTGTCCAAGACATCGTACTGGATAAGCAAATCCCGCGCTTTGTCGCGGGATTGTTTGCTGATGTCGCTGACGACCATCCTGTCCGCTCGTTCTGACGCCAACAGCCAGCAAGCCAGTTTTCCATGGTCTGTCCCGATGTCCGCAGCCAGTTTGCACGGAGGCACTTCAGATGCGATCGCAGTCAGCCGCTCGTCAAGTCGCGGCAGCCAGGTGAAGGAATCCGCCATCAGTCCAAAAAGTCCTTTAGCTTTTTGCTGCGGCTGGGGTGACGCAGCTTGCGCAGGGCTTTTGCCTCGATCTGGCGGATGCGCTCGCGGGTGACCATGAATTCCTTGCCGACCTCTTCAAGGGTCCGGGGGTTGCCGTCATCAAGGCCGAAGCGCAGGCGCAGCACTTTCGCTTCTCTGGGTGTGAGGGTGTCCAGAACGTCCCACAGCAACTCCTTCATCAGCGCGTTTGAGGCGGCGTCAGCAGGAGCGGGGGCGTCCTCATCCTGGATAAAATCGCCAAGGTGGCTGTCCTCTTCCTCGCCGATGGGCGTTTCAAGGGAAACCGGCTCCTGGGCGATCTTGATGATTTCCCGAACCTTGGCTTCCGTAATGCCCATGGATTTGGCAATCTCCTCCGGCGTGGGCTCCCGGCCCAGTTCCTGAAGCAATTGCCTGGAGATGCGGATCAGTTTGTTGATGGTTTCCACCATGTGAACGGGGATCCGAATGGTGCGGGCCTGGTCCGCGATCGCGCGCGTGATGGCCTGACGGATCCACCAGGTGGCGTAGGTGGAAAACTTGAAGCCTTTGCGGAAGTCAAATTTCTCAACCGCTTTGATCAAGCCCAGGTTGCCCTCCTGGATCAGATCCAGGAACAGCATCCCCCTGCCGACATAGCGTTTTGCAATGGAGACCACCAGGCGCAGGTTGGCTTCAGCCAGTTCGTGCTTGGCGCTCTCATCCCCCGCCTCCATGCGCTTGGCCAATTCCACCTCTTCTTCCGCGGTCAGAAGCGGGACCTTGCCGATCTCCTTTAAATACATCCTGACCGGATCATCAATGTTGATCGCCTCAGGAATGGAGAGATCGATCTCGTCCTCATCCTCGTCCTTGGACATCTCGTCATCGATATCGCCGTCTTTGGACACGGTCACACCCAAGGCTTCAAGCCTGTCCAGGATGTTTTCATACTGCTCAGGATCAATATCGATATTAGACAGGGAATTTACGATTTCTTCGGATGTGATGATCCCCTTTTGTTTGGCAGTCTCAAAAAACTCCGTGAGTTTTGCCTGCTGCTTTGCGTCTAAATTGAAGTCCAAGGGTGCACTTCCTTTCTAAATGTGGTTTAGCTTATTTTTTCAGTTCTGCCTGCAGATCCGCGATCAACTGCAGGGTCATGGCCTTTTGCTCGCCTTCCTGGTGTCTGATCTCTTCAATCAACTGTTTGATCCTGGTTTCCAGCTTTGTCTGACGGATCCTTTTTAAGCAGTCTTCCGCGGCGCTTAGGGTCGCGTCTCTGTCCAGGTCAGGAAAACGATTGAACAACTCGCCTGCCATTGCACGGGTCTCTTCATCCGGCAATTCTTCCATGATGAGGGCCGGCGCCTTCCCCTCAATCAGGCTCGCTGCAATGGTCTTCAGCCGCTCATCTTCAAAATCGTCCGGATTGATCAGGTCATGTGGCAGTTTTCCGGTCGCGAGCAGGGCTGCAAGCGTGAATTCCGACTCATCAAACCGTTCAGCCTGCTTATTTTGCTTCCTTGGTTTCAGCTGCTGCGCAAAAGCGGGTTCCGCCCCGGTTCTCCCTTTCCGCACCTGAGCCAGGAGCACTTCTTTCTCGATCCCGGTTTTCAATGATATCTTACCCAGATAGTAATCAAGTTCAACCGGTTCATTGATTTTTTGCAGAAGTTTACACGCTTCTTTTGCGTATTCGCGCTTCTGGTCATCCAGAGAAAGATCAAACTGCGCTGCAAGCCTGGTTAAACGGAAAGCCATGCCACGCATCGGTTTGAGGTTTGAAAAGCCCTCCGCGCCGGCCCGATGCAAGAAATCGTCAGGATCCAATTGATCCGGGAAACAGACGACCTGCCCCGGGACCGCTTCCTGCTCGAGGATGTCCAGCGCGCGCAGGGTGGCCATCTGTCCTACTTCATCCCCGTCATAGGCGATCCAGATCTCAGGAGCGTAGTTTTTGATCAGGCGAACCTGCTCGTTTGTGAGCGCCGTTCCAAGCGTGGCAATCACATTGCCAAAGCCGTATTGCGAGAGCGTGATCACATCCAGATAGCCTTCAACCAGGTACAATTGCCGGAGGTTGCGCAGTTTTTTCATTAAATTGATGCCGTAGACATTGTAGCGTTTGTTAAAAACAAGGCTGTCGGAGGTGTTGAGGTACTTGGGCTGGGCGGAGCCCATGGCCCTGGCGCCAAAGCCGATCGTCTGCCCGTACCGGTTGATGATGGGGAACATGACCCTGTCGCGGAAAACATCATAGCGGGTGTTTTCTTTAACGGTTATGAGGGCTGCCTGCTGCATCTCCTCCACCGTGAAACCCTTGCCCAGGAGGTGGTTTAAAAGGCTGTCCCATTCATCCGGGCTCACGCCCAGGCCAAAGCGCCGGATCACCGCGTCATCCAGGCCCCTGCTGTGCAGGTATTCAAGGGCCTTGCTGTTTTCAGGCAGCCAGAGTTGCTCGTGATAAAAGAGGGCGGCCTCCCTGTTCGCCTCATAGAGCCTCTCCCGCAGCGTCCTTCGCTGCTCCTCCATCGGATCGTCCTGAAGCATGACGGGCTGGGGCACGTTGAACTGCTTGGCAAGGTGAAGCAGCGCCTCAGGATAGGTCAGCTTTTCCATCTCCATCACAAATTGAACGATGTTTCCGCTGGCTTTGCAGCCAAAGCAATAATACAGGTTCAATTCCGGATTGACTGAAAAAGAAGGCGTTTTTTCATTGTGAAAGGGGCACAAACCCCAGTGTCTGCTCCCCCTTTTCTGAAGCGGAACATAGTTGTTCACAACATCGACTATGCTGGCGGCAGAATAAACCCGGTCAACCCAGGATGAAGGAAAACGGGGAGCCAAGGTTCATCACCACCTTTACACAAATTATAAAATCGAAAACGCTTCCGGCATGAACAACTGGCGGAACAGGCGGATCGCGTAGCGGTCGGTCATGGAGGCAATGAAATCAGCAACCGCCCGGGGCACGCCCTCCTCCTGCGCGATCAGGCCAAACTCGCTTGGCATTTTTTCAGGGTCCTTGGTAAAGTACTCAAAAAGCCGTTTCAAAATAAAATCGCACTTTACCTCTTCTTCGCTGCGCCAGGAATCCTGATAAACGTTTTTAAACAGAAAGCCCCTTAGAGCGTCCGTTGCCTCCTGAACTTCCGCGCCGCTTGAAATAACTGGCTTGTCCTGGCTGTTTTGGATGATGTCCGTAATCATCGTGTTGATGCGCTCGCCATGGGTGAAGCCCAGAACCTTCAAGGCATCCTGAGGCAGCTGTTCCTGAAAGATCAGGCCCGCCCTGATGGCATCATCAATGTCGTGGTTGATGTAGGCGATACGGTCTGATCTGGCGACCACCATGCCCTCAAGGGTAGCCGCTTTGAGGTTTCCGGAATGGTTGATGATCCCGTCGCGCACTTCCCAGGTCAGGTTCAAGCCGCCCTTGCCTTCCAGCTTGTCCACCATCCGCAGGCTTTGCATATAGTGCTGGAAACCGCCCGGGTGCAGTTCATTGAGCGTGCGCTCCCCGATGTGCCCAAAAGGCGTATGCCCAAGGTCATGGGCAAGGGCGATGGCTTCCGTCAGATCCTCATTCAGCCGCAGGGCGCGGGAGATGGTCCTGGCCACCTGGGCAACTTCCAGGGTGTGGGTCAGCCTGGTGCGGTAGTGATCCCCCTCCGGCGCCAGGAACACCTGGGTTTTGAACTGCAGACGCCTGAATCCTTTGGAGTGAATGACCCTATCACGGTCACGCTGGAACTCCGTTCGCGTGTTGTCAGGAGTAACGGGATTTTCTCTGCCTTTGGACTGAGCGCTTTTTGCCGCGTATTCGGACAAATTGACAAACTCAGCCTTTTCAAGCATATCCTTGACAGTCACGCAGCATTCCTCCGGATATTCTAGATATAGTAATCATACCCGTTTTCAAGATAAACAAACGAACGCATGACCAAAAAAATCAATTTCAGATCCGATCATGATCGGACGGAAACTGAATAAGAATCAATACAATCAGAAATCGAATTGTGTGTCAGGAAATTGACCTTTCAACCATTCTTTTTCCTTGTCGCTCAAGCGGGCTTTTTTTAACAAGTCAGGCCGTCTTTGCGCGGTGATGATCAGGCGCTGTTCCCTGCGCCACTTGTTAATCTCCGCGTGGTTGCCGTTTAAGAGAACATCAGGGACGCTGAGCCCTTCAAACTCCCTTGGCCTGGTGTAATGCGGATACTCAAGCAAAAAATCGTCCGAAAAACTTTCTTCCTCAGCGCTGTCGCTGCCGCCAAGCACGCCTTCCTTCAGCCGGGCAACGCAGTCCAAAACGACCATGGCCGGCAGCTCACCGCCGGTTAAAACATAGTCGCCAATTGAAATCTCAAGGTCGATGTAGCGCTTAATCACGCGCTCATCCACCCCTTCATAGTGCCCGCAAAGAAGAAGCAGGTTTTCCTGCTTTGCAAGCTTCTCCGCCATCTGCTGGGTAAAAGGAATCCCGCGCGGGCTGAGGCAGATCCTTAAACCATCATAGGGATCGGGCGCAACCGCTTTGATGGCGTCCGCGATGGGCTGGGCTGTCATCAGCATGCCGGCTCCGCCGCCATAGGGATAATCATCCGTGTTCTTGTACTTGGACTCGGAATAATCACGGATGTCCGTGACCTTCAGGTCAATGATCCCGGCTTCCCTGGCCCTTGCGATGATGCTGTGGTCAAGCGCAGAAAACATCTGGGGGAAAATCGTGAGGATATCAATCTTCAAGAACCGAAACCTCCCACAGCCTTTCTTCCTGAACGATGATTTGTTTGTTGACGACATCAACATCAAGGACAACATGCCTTAACGCCGGGACCAGAAGAACGCCTTTTTTTGTTTTAACGACATAGACGTCATTGGCGCCTGGCTGCAAAACATCCGTAACTGTACCGATCAGCCTGTCATCTTCAGTTTTCATTGCGCAGCCGATGATATCCACAATGAAGTTCTCATACTCGCCAAGCTCAACCGCGTCTTCGCGCCTGACATAAAGCATCAGGCCGCGCCGGCCTTCCGCTTCGTCTATCGTTTTGTCCTCACCTAAATTTAAGTAAACAAAGTCGCCCCGGATAGAAACCTGATGAATTTCAACCGGAAGCATCTGATTGTTATTTTGAATGAAAACAGACTTTAAATCAGAAAAACGACCGGGATCATCAGTGTCCGGTCGGATCTTCACCTGTCCCCTCAGGCCTTGCGGCCGGAGGACCTGTCCGATGGACAGGTAGCCCTCCATAAACTGATCCATTACTGGATCTCCACAAAGACCGGCTTTCCGCCTTTTTCTGTCGCGGCTTTCACAACGCTGCGGATGGCTTTGGCGATGCGCCCCTGTTTTCCAATGACCTTGCCCATGTCCTCAGGCGCCACATTTAATTCCAAAATGACGGCTTCAGGGCCTTCCGTCATGGTGACCTGAACCTGATTCGGCTGGTCAACCAGGGACTGCGCGAGGAATAAAACCAATTCTCTCATGAAATCATCAGCCTTCAATCGCGCCGGTTTTCTTTAACAGGGCGCGCACGGTGTCAGAGGGCTGAGCGCCGTTCTTCATCCAGGCAATTGCTTTCTCGTTGTCGATCTTGATTACAGCAGGCTGCTGCATGGGATCATAGGTGCCAATTTCTTCGATGAAACGGCCATCACGCGGGGTGCGCTCGTCGGTGACGACTACGCGGTAGAAGGGGTGTTTCTTCATACCAATTCTTTTGAGACGGATCTTGACTGCCATGGGTTTCCTCCTTCAATATCTATGGAAAATCAGTTTTACTGATTCCAAACTTACATAAACGGCATGCCGCGCATGCCGCGCGCCAGGGCGCGCTTGTTGCCCATCATTTGCTTGAGCATTTTGCGCATCTGTTCATACTGGCGCATCAACTGGTTGACATCCGCGACTGTGACGCCGGCGCCGGCCGCGATCCTTTTGCGCCTGCTCGCGTTTAAAATGTCCGGATTTCTGCGTTCTTTCATGGTCATGGAACGAATGATGGCTTCAGGCTTTTTCAACGCCTGTTCATCAACTTCCACATTCTTCAGTTTGTTTCCGACCCCGGGCAGCATGCCCAGAATGTTTTGCAGCGGGCCCATTTTCTTCAGCTGCTGCATCTGCTCCAGGAAATCATCCAGGGTCAGATCCTGGGGCTGCTTGTTTTTGGCGGCGGCTTTCTCAGCCTGCTCAAGGTCAAAGGACTCCGTGGCCTTTTCAATCAGTGTCAGGACGTCGCCCATGCCCAGGATGCGCGAAGCCATGCGCTCCGGATGGAAAGGCTCGATGTCCGTCAGCTTCTCCCCCGTTCCCGCGAACTTGATGGGTTTGCCGGTGATGGCCCTGGCGGATAAGGCCGCGCCGCCCCTGGTGTCGGAGTCCAGCTTTGTGATGATGATGCCGTCGATGCCAAGCTTTTCATTAAAGCTTTTGGCGACATTCACTGCGTCCTGGCCGGTCATGGCGTCAACTGTCAGCAGAATCTCCTGCGGGCGAACCGCAGCCTTGATCTGGCTCAGCTCGTCCATCAGCGTCTCATCAATGTGCAGACGGCCGGCTGTGTCGATGATCAGAACGTCATTGCCGTAGTAGCGGGCTTGCTCGACCGCTTCTTTGGATGTGAGAACAGGGTTTTGCGTCCCCTTCTCAAAGACGGGCACGCCCACCTTTTCCCCCACCACCTGAAGCTGTTTGATCGCAGCCGGGCGGTAGATGTCGCAGGCTGCAAGCAAAGGCTTTTTGCCGCTTTTTTTCAGATAGCCTGCAAGCTTCCCGGCCATGGTGGTTTTGCCCGCGCCTTGCAGGCCGCAGAGCAGGTAGATGGTCGGCACGGAAGAGGACCAGGTCAGTTTGGCGTTCGTGCCGCCCATCAGTTTTGTCAGTTCTTCATTGACAATCTTGATGACCTGCTGGCCCGCGTTCAGGGAAGACAGGATCTCCGTTCCGACCGCGCGCTCAGTCACGGACTTGATGAAATCTTTGACCACAAGGTAGTTGACGTCCGCTTCAAGCAGCGCCATGCGCACCTCGCGCATCGCTTCCTTGATGTTGGCCTCGTTGAGTTTGCCTTTTCCGGTCAGCTTCTTAAACGCTTTTTGCAGTTTTTCAGACAGGCTGTCAAATGCCATCCTTGCCTCCCTTCCGGTCGATCCCCTCATTCAGCGCGTCAATCGCTTCCTTCAGGTAAGTCCGCGTGCTTTCGGTCGCTTCAACTTGGTTCAGCAGCGCTCTGCAGCGTTCCAACTGGCCGCGCATCAAAATAAAGCTTTGGTAAAGTTTCAGATGATTCTCAAGCTCATCCAGGCGCTCATAGGCGCGGTTTAAATTATCGCTCACTGCCTGGCGCGAAATGGATAATTGCCCCGCTATCTCCGAAAGCGAAAGATCCTCATCGCAGTACAGCTCGATCAAGGTCTGCTGCCTGTCTGTCAGAAGAGGCGCGTAAAACTCAGCCAACATGCCGTAGTTGACTTTTTTGTTCAAACCGTCCTTGCTCATAAGCGCCCTCCTTTCAAAAGACAACGGAGATTATTATACATAAATAAAAACAGGTGTCAAGCATTTTGTCTTGACACCTGTTTTTAGTCAATGAATTTAACCTATTTCGATCACTTCAGTTCCGTCAACCGCCCTGATGATCATTTCATCCAGCAAATTATCAATCAAAAGCGGTTTTTCAGCGTACTCCGCCTGCCTGAGTTTGGGATGGGTCACCGGGTGTCTTGGGGTGAAGACGGTGCAGCAGTCCTCATATGGAAGGACAGAGGTCTCATAGGTGCCGATTTTGACAGATTCACCGATGATCTCCAACTTGTCCGTTCCGATCAGGGGCCTGAATACAGGCAAGGTCGCGACCGCGTTGGTACACATCAGCGCTTCCAGCGTCTGGCTGGCGACCTGGCCGATGCTTTCACCCGTGATTAAAGCAAGGGCCTTTTCTTTTTGCGCGAGGATATCGGCAATGCGCATCATGTTGCGGCGCATGATGAGCGTCGTAAAGTCATCCGGGCATTTTTCGTGGATGGCCTGCTGGATTTCCGTAAACGGAACCACATGAAGCCTGATTTTTCCGCAAAACCCGGACAGGATGCGGGCAAGCGTGATGACTTTTTCCTTCACAGGCTCGCCGGTATACGGAAATGAATGGAAATAAACCGCGCTTAGTTCAACACCGCGCCTGGCGATCCTGTACCCTGCAACAGGGCTGTCAATCCCGCCGGATAAAAGCAGCATGGCCCTGCCGCTGGTTCCGGTGGGCAAACCGCCGGCGCCCGGAAAGGAGTTGACATACAAAAGCGCCTGATCCCTAATCTCCACCTGAAGGCTGTGTTCAGGATCGTGCACGTCCACGCTTAACTTGGGATTGGATTCCAGCACATACCCGCCGACCCGGGCCGCGATCTTGGGGGAATCCAAAAAATAAAGCTTATCCGCGCGGCGGGCCAGCACCTTGAAGCTGCCGGACTTCCCGCTCATCAATTCTGCGGCCTTTTGGCAAACGGCGGTAAAATCTTCCTTCTCCATTTCAACCGCCGGGCTAACCGCGTGAACGCCAAAGATCTTTGTGATCCTGTTGATGCAGGCGTTTTCATCCGTATACCCGCTTACAAAAATACGGCTGTCATGCAGACGAACATGAGCGCCAAAGGGAGAAACAGCCTGCTTGATGTTTTTCATCAGCATTCTTAAAAAGTACGGGCGGTTTTGCCCTTTCAGGTGGACCTCGGCATATTTGACCAACAACAGGTTTCTCATCGTTTATCTCCTGGTATAAGCGCGAAGGCTTTCATAGGCTTTTTGAACCGCGTTCGCTGCCTGTTCGATTTCTTCATGGGTGGTCAGGCAACTTAAGCTGAAGCGAAGCGCGCTGTCCGCAGCCTGTTTTGAAACCCCCATGGCGCTTAATGTGGCGCTTGGCTTTTTCTGCCGCGAGGAACAGGCAGACCCCTGGCTGACCAGCACCCCAAAGCCCTCCAACTGATGCATCATGGTTTGCGCCAGAACCGGCGGAAAGGAGAGGTTTAAGATATGCGGGCAGGAAAGATCAGAGAGCGGATCAGGGCCGTTCAGCTGCGCCTGCGGGACCTTTTTCTTGATCAATTGATACAGCCTGTTCTTCAGTTCCCCGATCCGGTAATCTTCAGGATAAGTGTTTAAAGCGGCATATAAGCCGATGATCCCGTCGGTGTTCTCGGTTCCTGAGCGAAGGCCGTTTTCCTGTTTCCCGCCAAAAACGATCGGCTGCAGGCGCGTTCCGCTGCTAAAGGCAAGCGCACCGACGCCTTTGGGGCCATGGATCTTATGAGCGGAGATGGCATAGGAATCCACGCCTGAAAGCAGGCTGAAAGGAAGCTTCAAAAACCCCTGAACCCCGTCCACATGGATCCTGGCCTTGGGGCAGATTTCGTCCCGAAGGCGGACGACCTCAGCAACCGGCTGGACGCTCCCGACCTCGTTGTTCACCTGCATCAGGCAGATCAATTCTGTATCCGGCGTCATCAATTCCTTGGCTTTTTCAAGATCAAGGATCCCCTCTTGATTCACCGGCAATGAAAACACCTCATGCCTGTCAGAAAGGGAATGGCAGGCCTCCGCCACCGCGGCATGTTCCACAGCGGAGTAAAGGACACGGCCTTGTTTTTTGCTGCCCCGCATTGAGCCCAAAATCGCAAGGTTGTTGGCCTCGGTACCGCCGGAAGTGAAACAAACTTCATCAGCGGAAAGCTTGTTTTTAAGCAGTTCACGGCAGGCTTCGACCGTTTTTTTCACCTGAAACCCCTGCGCATACAAAGAGGACGGGTTAAAATACCCATCCTGCATTGAACCCCTTATCGCTTCAACTACCTGAGGAAAAGGCTTGGTGGTCGCCGCGTTGTCAAGATAAATGAGGGCGCTCAATTTGTCTGAAACTTCCCCTGGCCCACGTTCTTTTTGATCAGGTCAATCATCTCATCGCTTGGCTCTATGATTAAAATGGTTTTTTTGCTGTCCTTGGTAAAGTAAAAATAAAACAAATTTGCGTCCCGGTTGAGGAACCAATTGAGTTTGTTGACATTGGGCATGTTCAGGTAGCGGTGAAAGGAGCCGGAGCTGACAAGGCCGCAGGCTTCCACATTTTTGATGTTCATCGTGCCAAGCGCCTTGCGCTTGCGGTTGTTGTAGACCTGGGCGAAATCCATGGTTCCGTTGGTGAAGGTGTACTCATATTCTGTTCTGATGCGGTCTTTGAACAAAAAGAGCAGGACAGCAGTACCCGCGACCAACAGCATCATCGCAATGTAAATCAGCATCTCCACGCTGAACCCCTGCGCTGAGATCATGACCATGACGGACTGCAGCATGAACATCGCCATGATGGCGGAGAGGACCATTGTAACATTGGCAACAGCCATGGCAAGGCCTTCAAAGGTCCTGTTCCTTTTAATGACGACTTCTTCCCTGAACTGATCTAGCATGATGTACTCTCCTATCTAAAGAATAATGGGACAAGGATGCCAATCAGAGCGCCGAAAAAAGCTTCTGTCGGCGTATGCCCGACCAGCTCCTGCAAAGTCTCGTCCGTGATCGGCTCTCCTTCAATGATGGTCCTGTGAATGATCTTGTTGAGCACCTTGCTCTGCTCTCCTGTGTGATAGCGCACACCGACAGCATCATTTATAACAACGGCCGTAACAATACAGCAGACCGCAAAAGCAGTGGAGCCAAGCCCCTCTTTTAAGGCTACCATAATGCTGAGGGACATAACAACCGCCGTATGAGCGCTTGGCATGCCGCCGTTGTTGATCATTTTCCTGATGTTGAAAACACGGGTGATCCGCCAGTCAATCAGCGTTTTGAGCACCTGCGCCACGATCCAGGATACGATGCAGCAGAGGATGATTTTGTTGCCCAGCAGTTCGTTCAAGCGAGCCTCCAACAGTAATGTGGCATTATTTTACCCGTTCCGGGATAGATCTGGCAAGTATTTCAAAGAAAGACGCATTCCCTGAGAACGCTTTGGACGCTTCAACAGCCGTCTGTACAGCAGCAATGACGTCTTTTTTTGCCTGGTCTATGCCGACAACGCCCGGCCAGGTCAGTTTGCCCAGCTCCTTGTCCCGGTTCCCCGCTTTCCCTGTTTTTTCAGGATCGCCCTGAAGGTCCAGAAGGTCATCGGTGATTTGGAATGCGATTCCGAGATTTCGTCCGTAAATCTTTGCCTGTTTGATGCTTTCTTCCGGCGCCTCCGCAAGAATGAGCCCCATCACCAGAGGGGCTGTCAGCAAGTCCGCTGTCTTGTGACGGTGAATGTATTGAAGCATACTTTGGTCTGCCGGCTTGCCTTCGCTCATAATGTCCGCGGTCTGCCCAGCGATCATCCCGCCGGCCCCCGCAAAACATGCAAGAGTATGTATTGCTTTGAGCGCATGTTTGGCGTTTGACGCGCTCATTATTTCAAACGCATGGTTCAGCAGGGCGTCTCCGGCCAGCACGGCCATTCCTTCTCCAAATACCTTGTGATTGGTCGGTTTCCCGCGGCGCAGGTCGTCATTGTCCATGGCAGGCAGATCGTCATGGATCAGGGAATAGGTGTGGATCATCTCAACCGCAGCAGCAAAAGGCAGCGCAGCATCCAGATCATTTTGATATGACGCATACGCCGCGAGCAGCAACACGGGCCTGATGCGCTTGCCGCCTGAAAGCAGGCTGTACCTCATGGCTTCAGTCAGGTGTTTGGGTATGCCGGTTTCAGGCCAATCTTCACCTGGAAGCGGCAAAAAATCATCCAGCGCTTTTTCTACCAGCAGTCTGTAGCGATCGTATTGTTCTTGATAATTGTTCATTGCGCCTCTTCCATCGGCTTTAATTTGCCGTCTTTTAGCTCCGTTAGGGTATTTTCAGCCGTTTCAAGCTCCTTTTTAAGGCTTTCAGCCAGCTGCATCCCCTGCTCATAAAGCTTCAGCAATTCATCAAGCCCCAGATTGCCCTCTTCCATCTGTTCTGTCAACTTTTCGAGGGCTTCCAGCCTTTCTTCGAATTTGAGGGCGGTTTTTTCTTTTTTTGTCATGGCTGCTCCTTTTTTACTCTGATGGTCTGGACCACTGCGACGCCGTCCTTAAACCGCAGGTTCATTTCCCCGACGGCCTGCTCAACAGAAGTCACCGGTTGATCCCCGCGAAGGGCGATCACATAGCCGCGGTTCAGCGTCTGAACGGGTCCTGATTGGGTAAGCCGGTCACATGCCCTGTCAAGCGAAGCTTTTAATTTCATAAAAGCGCTGTCCATCAAGGCGTTTAAAGACTTCTGCAGGCTGTCCACCTGAAGGCCGACGAAGCGCAGTTTGGAAACCGGATCAGACTTGATCAGCCTTGCTTCAAGGGCCGCCAATTTCGCGCGCTTCTGTTCCAGAATTGAATGCGCTTTTTGCTGTATCAACCGGCTGTTGCCCTCAACCTGCCTGATCAACTCATCCTGTAAAGGGACGGCCAGTTCCGCCGCCTGGGAAGGCGTGGCCGCCCTGACGTCCGCAGCGAAATCAGCCAGCGTGACATCCGTTTCATGGCCAACAGCGGAAATGACCGGTTTTTCACAGCCCGCAATGGCGCGCACCAGCACTTCCTCGTTAAATGCCCAGAGATCTTCCAGCGATCCGCCGCCGCGCCCGATGATGACCACATCGACCTGTTGAAGGGCGGCGATCTCTTTTAACCCCTCCGCAAGATCAAGCGCAGCGCCCGCGCCCTGGACCGCGGAGGATCTGATGTACAGCGGCAGCCCCGGGAAACGGCGGTTGGACACAGTTTTGATGTCGTGCAGCACCGCGCCCCCGATGGAAGTGACGATGCCGATCCCCTTGGGCAAGAGCGGCAAGGGGCGTTTTCTGCTGGCGTCAAACAGACCTTCCTTTTGGAACATTTCTTTGTTCTTGAGGAAAAGTTCATATAGAACGCCCGCGCCGTCTGAAGCCATGGCCTCGCCATAAAACTGGTAACTTCCGCTCGCGGTATAAAGCCCGACAGAACCCGACAGCATGACCATCATGCCGTCAGCCGGCCGGAAGCGCAGCATTTGCGCGTACTGGCGGAACATCACGCAGTTGATGCGGCTTTGTTCATCTTTCAGCGTAAAATACAAGTGCCCAGAGGTATGCCGCTTGAAATTGCTGATTTCGCCGCGAACCGCGATGCTTTGCAGCATCGGGTCGCCTGCCAGGGTACGCCTGACATATTCGTTTAAGTCCGTTACGCTTAGAGGGCTTGCGCGCATGCCGCTTCCAAGGTGTTCTCCATCAGCATGCTGATGGTCATTTTACCAACGCCGCCCGGAACAGGGGTAATGTATGAGGCGATCTTCTCAACCGCTTCAAAATCAACATCGCCGACCACCTTCCCGTCCACCCGGTTGATGCCAACGTCGATGACGACGCTCCCGGGCTTAACCATATCCGCAGTGACAAATTTGGCTTTCCCGATGGCAGCAACCAGGATATCCGCCCTTTTGGTGTGTTCCTTCAAGTCTTTGGTTTTTGAGTGGCAGATCGTGACGGTGCAGTTTTCATTCAGCAGCAGCATGGCTGCCGGTTTTCCAACGATATTGGAGCGGCCGATGATCACCGCTTCTTTGCCGGCCAAATCAATCCCTGCGTCCTTTAGCATAAACAGGATGCCTTTGGGCGTGCAGGGCACGATGCCTTTTTGGTTTGTGAACAATTTGCCGGCGTTGATCAGATGAAAACCGTCCACATCCTTTTGCGGCAAAATGGTCGCAAGCGTCTTCTGCTCATCCAGGTGCTTAGGCAGGGGCAGTTGAACCAGAATGCCGTGGATCTGCTTGTCCTTGTTGAGGTCTTCAATGGTTTCTGTCAGTTTTTCCTGGGTGCAGTCAGCATCTAAACGGATCGTTCTGGAATAGATGCCGATGGTCTCACAGGCGATCCCCTTGTTCCTGACATAAATCTGACTGGCGGGGTCTTCTCCGACGAAAACGACAGCCAGGCCGGGGACAATCCCTTTTTCCTTTAATTCCGCAACCTTTTCCTTTTGTTTTAGAGTAAGCTGTTCTGAAAGAATTTTTCCGCTTAACAATTCAGCCATGTTTGACCTCCTTCAATAATCCTGTTGCCGATATAGATAAAAGCGCCCGTAAGCAGGCGCAAACGGATCTGAGCCGTTTATTCAGCAGGAAAATAAAAGAATTGTCCGTGATTGCCGGAATCCCGCTCATCATGAGCGCTGACGCACAAAACTGCCCAGCACGCCGTTGATAAATCTGCTGTCCGACTCATCGCCGTAGCGCTTTGCCAATTCAACAGCCTCATTGATGATAACTTTTGGCAAGGCGCCGTCCTGTGACAATTCGTGCAAGGCCAAAAGCAAGATCGCTCTGTCCAGGTACGGAATGCGTTCCAGGGATCTGGAGGGGCTTAACGACTGGATCACAGCGTTATAAGCCTGCTCATTCTCATGCGTTCCTTTTAAAGCGGAGTCAATAAACTGACTGTCTTCCTGAGCGTTCTCATGATCATCAAGGCCCTCAAGCACGCTTGAGCAATCATCATCATGAAAAAAACGGGCGAAAATTTTCTGGAGCGCTATGCGGCGCGCGGCATGGATGGACATTTACTCAGCGTCTTCCGTGGTTTCGTCTTTCGTGGTTTCGGTTTTCTCAGCGTTGCCGCGATTCTTTTCGGTCGCCTTGCGGACTTTTTCAAGGTCATCCTGCGTATAGACGACCTTTTGATTCTTTTCCGGGATCACTTTGTTGATCAGATCGGCCGCTGTCTTCTTAACAGACCTTCCGCTGCCGATAAAAACGCCGACCAAGGTAAAAAGCAAGACCAGAAGGGCTTTCCAAAAGCCTACAAAAATAAACAGCAAACCGATTAAAAAGAACAAAATCCCATAAGCAGCCTTCGCGCAGGAAGAGCCGGGAGTAAACAGGTCTTTCATTTTTCCATTGAAGTTGTCCATTGAAGTCTTCTCCTCATTTGTTTTCGGACTGTCCATTTGTGTTGTGGTTCTTGGTCTCCGGTTCGACCGGCAAAATCAATTTCTCCTCACTGACCCGGTGAGGAGACCTGACAGAAGTCAGGTTCGCATCTTCAACTGTAATTTTGATCTCTTTGGCTTCGATGTTCAAGGTGTCCTTCAGCGTCTTGGCGATGTTCCTGCGGATCTCTTTCACAGCGCCCGGTATGTTGATGTTGTTGGCCAGAGAAACATGAAGATTCAATTCAACTCCGCCTTTGACCGCCTGAACGATGAAGCTTTGCAGCTTGACCGCATCCTGGTTCAACAGGTTTTTCTGGACAATGGCTTCCACCGCCTGGGTGCTGATCTTGAGTTCCCCTGTATCGGTCTTTTGAGTAATGAACTCAAGCTTTGTTTGCTTGATCTTGCCGGGAAGGCTGAGGCAAAAAACACCGAACGCCATCACAACAAGTCCGGACAACAAAAGCGCAAACCGCGTCAGTGTCAGAAACCCTTCCCCTTCGGCTCTGATCGGGATCGCGTTAAACTGCAGGCTTGCCAAAAGGATCGCGGCTCCCACCACGACCATAAATATGGAGCCCACAAACAGCAGGAGCTTGTCAGTAAATTTGATTTTCATCAAAATTGAACCTGAATATTAAGCCTTGCGGCGTTTAGTTGATGTGGCTTTAGCGGGTTTCACATCAGACGGTTTATCAGCCGCTGGGCTGCCGGGTTCCGTTTCAGCCGAAACAGGCTTGTCCCCGGCCGCTTGATCCGCTTCAGGTTCGGCGTTCTGATCCGCTTTTAAAGCGTCAGGCTTTGGATCCTCATCCTTTTTAGCAATTTCTTCCTTTTGGGAAGCTTCTTCTTTTTTAGGAGCTTCTTCCTTTTTAGCGGCTTCTTCTTTCTTAGCAGCTGCTTCCTTTTTGACGGCCTCTTCTTTTTTGGCAGCCTCTTCCTTTTCTTTGGCTTTCAGGTCTTCCTTTTCGGCCTTCTTGCCCTTTTTGTCCTGGCTGTCATCGGCAATGTGCTGGATATTGGCAGCATCGATCCTGCTTTGATTTTCCTGCTTGTCCTTTTCAAAGCTGACGCCCTGGACATGGACATCCACCCGGACCACGCGAAGGCCCGTCATGGACTCAATGGATTTCCGGACGTTTTCCTGTACCTCTGAGGCCACCTTTTGAATGGGCTGGCCATACTCGACAATGGTGTACAGATCGACAGAAACCTCTTCCGTGCCGACCTCAACCTTGACGCCCCTGGTGATGTTGCGGTTCTTGCTGATGATCTCGCTCAAGCCGCCTGTGGTCACCATCCCGGCGACACCCTCAATTTCGCTCGCGGCGATGCCGGAAATGATGGCGATGACCTCATTTGCGTAGTAAATGGCGCCTCCGTCATTGACGACCGGTTCAGTGTTTACAGGCAAGTTATCCTTTTTCGGGTTCATATCTTTACCTCCTTAGGACTCTTTTTCAGTATATCAAAACAAGAACGCCTTGACAACTGAAACCCTTTTGGGGATTGGTCAGGTTCAATTACGCTTAAGATGAAGCTGGGTCAATTGCTCCTCAGCAACCTCAGACGGGGTATCCATCATGAGACAGGAAGCGTTTTGGGCCTTGGGGAAGGCGATCACATCGCGCAGGCTGTCAGTTCCAAGCAGCTGCATCATCAGCCTGTCAACCCCAAAGGCAAACCCGCCATGCGGCGGTGTGCCGTATTTAAACGCTTCCAGCAGGAAACCAAAGCGCGTCCATGCCTCCTCATGAGTAAAGCCAAGAAGGCTGAACATCTTTTCCTGCAAATCGGACGCGTGAATGCGGATGCTTCCGGAACCCATCTCCACACCGTTCAGCACCAGGTCGTAGGACTTGGCGCGGACCTGTTCAGGATGATCCTCAAGAAGGCTGAAATCCTCCTCCATCGGCATGGTGAAAGGATGGTGCGCGGCGGTATAGCGGCCGGCTTCCTCGTTCCATTCAAGCAGAGGGAACTCCGTGATCCAGGTCAGGCAATACGCCTCAGGGTCCGCCAAGTTTAACTGCTTGGCAAGTTTGACCCGAAGCTGTCCCATGGCGTTCAGTGCGGTCAAACGCTTATCCGCGATCAGGAAAAGCGCGTCGCCAGGCTTTGCTTCCATCATGCTAAGCAATTCGTCCATTTTGTCCTGGGGGATGAATTTCGCAAAGCTGGAGCGCAGGCTGCCGTCCTCGTTGATAGCCAGCCAAGCCAGGCCTTTGACGTGATAGGTCTTCACAAATTCGCCAAGCGCGTCCATCTCCTTGCGGGAAAGCTGCCCTGAGGCCTGATCCGCCTTCATTGCGCAGACGCGTTTTCCTTCATTGACTGCTGTCTCAAAGATCGAAAAACCGCAGTCATTCGCCCAGTCATTCATGTTTTTGATCTTCATTCCGTAGCGAAGGTCAGGCTTGTCGCTGCCATAGGACTCCATCGCTTCTTTCCAGGTCATCCTGGGCAGGGGCAGGGAAATGTCCAGACCCTTTACTTCCTGAAAGACCTCTTTGAAAGCGCCTTCAACGATTGTCTGAACATCTTTTGGCTCCACAAAACTCATCTCCAGGTCCAGCTGGGTAAATTCCGGCTGACGGTCCGCGCGGCTGTCCTCATCCCTGAAGCATTTGGCAAACTGGAAATAGCGATCCATGCCCGACAGCATCAAAAGCTGCTTGTAAATCTGCGGGCTTTGCGGCAGGGCATAGAACTCGCCCGGGTGCAGGCGGCTTGGCACGAGGAAATCGCGGGCTCCTTCAGGCGTGGATTTGGTCATGATGGGGGTTTCCACCTCAATGAAGCCTTCAGCGATCATGTGCCTGCGGATCGCGTTGACGGTTTTGGAACGAACCTGAAGCATCTTCTGCATGCTTGGCCTGCGAAGATCCAGATAGCGGTATTTAAGGCGAACCGCTTCGTTCTCGTTTGCGCCGTCATCCGTATAAATGGGCGGCGTCGCGGCTTCGTTAAGGAGCTTGGCCTCTTTTACTTCAACCTCGATGGTGCCGGTTTTGAGTTTGTCATTAACTGCGGCTGCGTCCCTCTTCTTAACAAGGCCGCGCACCGCAAGAACAAATTCAGAGCGGAGCGATTCCGCAAGGCTGTAGGTTTTCTCATCCAAATGGTTGGTATCAAACACCAGCTGGATCAAACCGCTGCGGTCCCTGAGCCAGACAAAAAGGATGCCGCCCATGTTGCGCACGCGGGAAACCCAGCCCATCAGGGTCACTTCGCGCCCGATGTCCTGCTCCGTCAATTCCGCGCAGCGACAGTCCCGTTTCCAATTCCCCAAAAATTCTGCCATTTTATCCTCCGTTCTGCATTTACAGCAGCGTCTTGATTTCCTGTACCGCGTCCTTCAGGCTGACTTCTTTTTCTTGGCCATCCAGCATGTTCTTGATCCTCAGGGCGCCTTTTTGCAGTTCATCCCCGCCCATGATGCCAATCAGCTTCACGCCCAGCTTGTCCGCGTAGCGGAACTGCGCCTTCAGGCTTCTGTCCAGATGGTCCCAATCCGCTCTGAGCCCGGCGTTCCTCAAATCCATGCAAAGGTCAAAGGCGGGAAGGCGGCCCTCCTCACCAAGAGAGGCGATGAAGACGTCCGTTACCCTCTGTTCCTCAGGCGCGATCCCCTGGTTTTGCAGTTCAAGAAGGATGCGCTCCGTACCGATGCCAAAGCCGACCCCCGGCAGCTCCGGCCCGCCGATCTTTTTCACAAGGCCGTCATACCGGCCGCCGCCGCACAGAGCAAGTTCACCCCTTGGCGAATTCATCACGATCTCAAACACCGTCTTGGTATAGTAATCAAGGCCTCGTACGATTTGGGGGTCAATGCTCACTTTCAAACCGCGCTCATTCAGCAGAACCTTTAATCTCTCAAAGTGGCTGTCACAATCCTCGCACAGGAATTGCAGGATGTTGGGAGCGTCCCTGGTGATCAGCTGACATTTTTTCTCTTTGCAGTCCAAGATACGCAGGGGATTGCGGTTAAAGCGCTCCTGGCACTGGGGGCACAGGTTGGGAAGGTTGTCAAAAAGGTACTCCTTCAGCGCTTTTTGATAGTTGGGCCTGCAAACGGGGCAGCCGATGGAATTGATCTTTACCGCAAGGTCTTTCATCCCCAGCCTGCCTAAGATCTTCAGCACCGTCAGGATGACTTCCGCGTCCGCGGTCGGCCCCTTGACGCCAAAGCACTCCATGCCGAACTGGTGGTGTTCGCGCAGGCGTCCATGCTGGGGATTCTCATAGCGGAAGATGGGGTTGTTGAGGTAATACATCTTGACCGGCAGCGGCTCAGCGTACAGCTTGTGCTCAACCAGCGCGCGAACCGCGCCCGCAGTGCCTTCCGGTTTCAGGGTGATGGAGCGTTCCCCCTTGTCCAGAAAAGTGTACATTTCTTTTTGAACGATATCGGTTGTATCTCCAACCCCCCGCTCAAACAGCTCCGTGTACTCAAATACAGGCGTCCTGATCTCGCGGTAGCCGGCCAGGGCCGCCTCCTCGCGCATGATCTGCTCGATCCATTGCCAGAGATGGCTCTCTTTGGGGAGCATATCCCGTGTACCCTTGGGGCTTTGTATCTCCATCAGTCTCCTCCTAAAAAAATACCCACGCATCATGCGCGGGACGATATCATCGCGTTGCCACCCAGCTTGCGCCTTTCAGCGCCACTCTTGCCCCTTAACGCGGGAAACGCTTGCTCTCGCAAGGAACTCCGGGTTGTCCCGCGGGCGGCTTCATGAACGGCTTTCACCTTGTGCCATTCTCTCTGAAAATGAGCCTTGACCTGCTTCTTCCCATCAAAGTCCTCGTTCAGCATTATAGATTTTAGCACATGGTTTTGTCAATCAAAGGATTAAAAGAAGAAAAGAGGGCTGCCTGTTGAAAGACAGCCCCCAAGGTAAGGTATGGCTTATTCGCCGACTTCAAAAGCAGGGATGACGCCGCCCTTGAAATCAGGATTGTTATCAATGTAATCCTTGACCTTTTGGGTGTAAAGAACTTTCTTGAGCGCTTCCACGAAGGGAGCATTTTCATTATCGACACGAACCACAACATAGTTGGTGTAGCGCTGAGCGGTTTCACCTTCAGCAGGCTCAACAAAAAGGGAGTCGGTGGTGGGATTCAGGCCCGCGCCAACCGCATAGTTGCCATTGATGATCGCAAAAGCGACATCCTGGAGCGCGGTTGGGACCAATTCAGCCTGCAGTTCCATGAACTGGAGGTTCTTGGGGTTGTCCTTAATGTCCAGCACAGAGTAGTTCTTGTCCGGGGTCGCGCCTTCAGGAAGGGTCAAAAGCCCGGCGGACTGGAGCAAAAACAGCGCGCGGCTCTGGTTGGTCGGGTCATTGGGAAGGGCAATGCTGTCGCCATCCTGAAGGTCTTCCAGCTTTGTCTTGGTGCCAGCATACAGGCCGAAGGGCTCATAATGAACAGGAATCACTGCAACCAGCTTCTCTTCATCCTTGACTTCAGAGTTGTAGCCGTTCAGATAGGGGGTGTGCTGGAAGAAATTTGCATCAATTTCGGCAGCTGAGGTTGCGACATTGGGCAGAACGTAGTCGGTGAAAACAGTGACCTCAAGATCGTATCCGAGGGCTTTCAAGTCTTCCACAACCTGCTCCAAAATCAGGGCATGCGGGGTGGGTGAGGCGCCGATGACAACCTTCTGGTTGTCAGCCAGGGCTGCGACAGAGGAGAGCGCCAGGACGAGAACGAGGGCCAGAGCAAACAGTTTTTTCATGGGGTACTCCTTTCATTTTTGCGTTTTAACGCTTGCGATGATTTATTTTCTTGGTCAGGTAATTGCCTGCCAGGGTAATCAGCTGCACCAGCAGCACCAGGGCAATGGAAGCCGTGTACATTACGTCCATCTTCCGGAGGTTGAGGCCTTTGGTGATCGCGATGGAACCCAGTCCCCCGCCGCCCGCAGCGCTGGCCATCGCGGTGTATCCGAGGATGGCAACAGTGACGATGGCTGCACCGTTCACAAGTGAAGGAAGGGCCTCTCGAATCATTACTTTTCCGATGATCTGGAAATCGGTCGAGCCAAGGGACTGCGCCGCTTCGATAACCCCTTTATCCACCTCCCGGATGGAGCTTTCCACCATTCTGGCCACATAGGGAAAGGCGCTGATGACAAGCGGAAAAATGATCGCCGTTGTTCCAATCGCTTTGCCCATCACCAGACGGGTGACCGGGAAGAGCATGGCCAGAAGGATAATAAAGGGGATGGACCTCAAAAAGTTGATGATGACGCCAAGGATCGCGTTCAAAGTTGGTTTGGGTCTGATACCGTCCTTGGCCGTGACCACCATGATGATTCCCAGCGGCATTCCGACGAGATAGGACAGAATGGTCGCAGGAATGGTCATGTACAAAGTATCCCATGTGCCCTCAAGAATCAGCGGCCATAATTGATCCCAGCTCATTGTTTATTCACCTCCTTTACTGTCACGCCTTCTTCAAGCAGAAAGTCCGTGACAGCCTTGACTTCGTTTTCATCCTCAGGTTTCTGGATAATCAGCTGACCATAGGTTTTGCCCTGCAGGTGGTTGATGTTGGCGCTGAGGATGTTGACGTTTACGCCGGTTTCCTTGGACAGCCTGGAAATGATCGGTTTTTCAGCGGCAGCGCCGTCAAACACGATGCGAAGCGTGGGATAGCCCAGATCTTCCATCTCCGTTTCAGGCAAAACCCCGAACAGGCGTTTGCCGGCTTCTGACTTGGTGTTCAGGAAGACTTCATCCACATCGCCTTCTTCAACTACCTTTCCGCCATCCAGGATCGCGACCCTGTGGCAGATCTGGCGGATAACCGCCATCTCATGGGTGATCAGGAGGATCGTGATGCCCAGCCTTTGGTTGATATCCTGAAGCAAGCTCAGGATGGATTGCGTGGTCATGGGGTCAAGCGCGCTGGTCGCCTCATCACACAGGAGAAGATCGGGCTCGCAGGCCAGCGCCCTGGCAATGCCCACACGCTGTCTTTGCCCGCCTGAGAGCTGGGCAGGATAGGCGTCCGCCTTGTCCTGCAACCCCACAATGTCCAGCAGTTTCTTAACCCGCTCTTTGGCTTCTTTGGCCGGTACCCTTGTGATCTCAAGCGGGTACATGATGTTCTCCGCAATGGTTCTCTGCATAAACAGGTTGAACTGCTGAAAGATCATACCCATCTTGCGGCGGGTCTGAAGCAAAGTCTTCTTGTTCATCCGGAGGATGTCCTGGCCGCGGTAGAGGATCTCGCCCTGGTTTGGAATATCAAGCCGGTTGATGCAGCGGATCAGGGTTGATTTTCCAGCGCCGGACATGCCGACAATGCCGTAAATCTCTCCTTCGTTCACCTTCAGGCTGATGTCGTTCAAGGCGATGACCTTGTTGTCGGCATCAGCAAAGATCTTTGACAGATTGTTGACCTGGATCAGCGGCACACTGGACAAAACATTTACCTCCACATTGGAATAAAGAAAACCCGCTTTGCACTTTCAGCAAGCGGGTATTGATCGACAAAACGCCTACAATCAACGCAAACCAAAAAGTACAGAACAAGACTGTCCGCACATCATGGGCATTCGCATCATCATGATACCGAGCATTCCTGTCTCCTCCTTGATTTGTTGTTAACATCTTACCCGTGAAGAACACGTTTTGTCAAGCAAAATCCTGAAATACAGATTATAAACATAAAGAATTGTATAAATACACATGTTTTTATGCCGGTATTTCCAGATACGCTTTACAGTTTGTTTTCTGCCTGAAAGTCCGCCAGCCGTTTTTCTGCGTCAATCCAGCGCTGAAAGAGGCGTTCTGATTTGGACTGGAGCTGACGGCATAGAAGGGCCTGCGCAGCCGCCCTTTCAGGATCCTGATATACGGATGGATCAGCCTGAAGGCTGACAGCCTCATTGTAAAGGATCTCTGCCTGGTGCGCCTCAGCCTCAGCCTTGTTCAGCGCATCTTTCAGCGACTGATGCTGTTCTGAAAGCAGCCTGTCCGCCCTTCGTTCGCGCGCTAATTCTGTCTTGGTCTTTTCGGCGGCCTGCTCAGCCTCCCCTTCCGAAAGCTTGGCGAGTTCTGCCTGATAATCATCATAATTGCCGTCATAGGCCTGAATGCCGTCCCGGTCAAGCACAAACACGCGGTTTGCAAACCGGTTGATGAAGTAACGGTCATGCGAAACCGCGAGGATGGTTCCCTCATAGTCCTCAAGCGCTTTCTCCAGCGCCTCGCGGCTGTTGGCATCCAGGTGGTTAGTCGGCTCGTCCAAAATCAGAAAATTATCGTTTCTCAGCATCAATTTTACCAGGCTGACCCGGCTTTTCTCACCGCCTGAAAGCAGGGAGATGGGCGTAAACACATCATCCCCGGAAAAAAGGAACAATCCGAGCGCTCCCCTGATCTGGCTTTGGTTCATCTTTGGAAAGGCGTCCCATACTTCGTTTAGGACATCGTTCTCCGGGTTGAGCCCCAATTGGCGCTGGTCAAAATAGCCGACCTGCGCTTTGGGGCCATAGGTGACCGTTCCTTCATCCAGCTCATCCGGGTCCATCAGGCAGCGCAAAAGCGTTGTCTTTCCGACGCCGTTTGCTCCGATCAGCGCCACCCTGTCTCCGCCTCGAATATCTAAATCAAGATTTTCAAATAAAACGCGGTCCGCAAAAGACTTTTTAAGGCCTTCCCCAATGAGGGCGATGTCACCTAAAAGGCGCTTTGCCTGAAAACGGAAAGAAAGCTGCTTTTCTTCCTGCGGCCTGTCCAGAATCTCCATGCGTTCAAGGGCCTTTTCCCTGCTTTCAGCTGCCTTGATGGACTTTTCGCGGTTGAAGCTTTTAAATCGCGCGATGATCGCCCTTTGCCGCATGATCTCTTTTTGCTGCAGAAGATAGGCTTTGTTTTTTGACGCCAGGCGTTCTTCCCTTTGGGCGAGGTAGGAGGTGTAGTTGCCGTTGTAGAGTTCTATCGTGCCGAAAAATATTTCAGCCATCCGGTTGCAGACCGCGTTTAAAAAATAGCGGTCATGCGACACCAGAACAATGGTCCCGGGGTAGGTTGACAGGTAGTTTTCAAGCCAGCCCAGCGCGCTCATATCCAGATGATTGGTCGGTTCATCAAGCAGCAGCAGATCCGGTTTTTGAAGCAGCAGCCTGGCCAAAAACAAGCGGGTCAGCTCCCCTCCAGAAAGGGTGGAAGCGTCCTGATCAAACTGTTCCTGTGTGAAACCAAGGCCGACAAGAACCCCCTGAACCTGTGAAGCGGCCTCGTAGCCGTTTTCGCGCTCAAACTGCTCTGTCAATCTGGAATAGTCCCTTAAGATGTTATCCAGGTTATCCGCCTCGTCAGGGTCGCCCATCTTTTTTTCCAGATCCCTGAGCTTTGCCTCCAAGGCTGTCAGATCGCTGAAAGCCTCTCTTGCGACGTCAATGACGCTGGCGCCGGGTTCTGGATGAAAGATCTGCGTTAAATATCCGGTTTTGACACCCCGGGCAAGGCTGATGACGCCTTCATCCACGCTTAATTCACCGTTTAAGATTTTCAGCAGCGTTGTTTTTCCGCTTCCGTTGACCCCGACAAGGCCAATTCTGTCGCCCTCATTCAACGAAAAACTGATATCCTTCAGCACCTCGTCGATGCCAAAGGATTTCGCGACATGAGCAATATCTAAAACAATCAATTTGAATACCCAAACACCAAATAAAAAAGCCGGCGCAGGGCGTCAGCTTTTATTCGTTAAGCCATCTCAGACAAAAATAAGAACCAGGCCAAGAACCACGAAAGCGATCGCGCTGGCCTTTGTCATCATCGCCAGGCGGCCTTCCAGCGTCTTGGACTTGTTTTTATCAAAAAAGCTGTTGGCTCCGCTGCCGCCAGTCAACGCGCTGACGCCTTCCGCGTCGCCCTTTTGCAGCAAGACGGAAACGATCAGAGCCAAAGAAGCAATCATCATTAAAACGGTCACAATTACCTGAACAGTTGTCATCCAAAAATCCCCCTCAGTAAAATCAACATTTGAATGTTAGCATTTATTAGTCGAAATATCAAGCGTTCGTCCCCGGGAATTTAAGCAGCCGGGTTAAATCACTTTACACCCCTGGGCTTGTAGGTATAGCGTGCGATCAGACGGGGAATGTTGCCGTACATGCCATAGGCGTCCGCGTAGATCCGGTAGCGCTCCCCCAGTTTCCACTCGGTCTTTGTCTGGTTTTCCACCATGACCAGTTTTTCGCTCCCGCTGCCGTCAGATGAATCGAAGATGACCAATTGCGGCCGTGAACTGACGATTTCCTTGACAGGACCGGTGAACTCATAGATCTGGGTGTTTGCGATGCGTGTGTTCATGTTGGCCAGAAGGTCCGGATACCCCCAGGAATCCAGGGCCCAGGCTTTTCTGGTATAAATATCGGGGTTTGGCAGATAATAGACATCGTATTTAACAATTGTGGGGTTCTTACCCGGGAATTCAGCATGGATTTCCACCGTGTTGATGCCGATTTTTGAGAAAATTGCTTTGAAGCTGAAGACCCCGGTGCTGTTCAAAAGGGAAGTGTCCAGTTCTGTGTGCGGACTTTTCACCGTAATCGTAGCGCCAGCCCTGGTGGTCGCGCTGATCGTCATGGTGTCTGAAGAACTCTCATCATCCAGGGTGCTCGCAAGGTCCAGCGGAATATCTTGAATCGCGCGGTAAATGACGAGGGTGACTGAATTCTCCCGGTAATACTGGCTTCTGACCTTAATGGTGATCACATTATCGCCGACAGGCTGAACAGCCGCGTTGTAGCTGATAAATCCGTTTTGCGTGTTGACGAAGGAAGAAAAATCCTCCCCGTTGATGTAAACCTTACTGTTTTGCATGACATGGAAGCGAACGTTGTATACCGGCGTACTGACTTCCAGCCGGTTCATGTCGGGGTTGATCATGGTGATGGGCGACAAAGGAATGCTGATGGTGTAGCGAACGGTGTCCATTTGTTTTTGTTCGCCGGAACTGGTCCTGATATAGGGCGTCAATTCCACATCCATCGTTTCTTGGGTCAGAGGTTCGATCAATTCATACCAGAAGTAATCAGCAACCTGGAAGGTGGCGTAACCGCCTGTAACGATGTAGCTCTTGCGCAGTTCCTTGATGTAGATCTGCGCTCCTTCCGGCGCCGGGATGGAAATGGTATGCGCTGCCATGTCATCCAGGATGGACGCGGTTATGATGGGCTGAGGGGCTTTGTTATTCTCCGCACGTTCTTTTAATGCAGGTGAAATGACAAATTGATAAAGGGCAAATGCCCCTCCAATCAGGATCAGGCCGATCGCAATATACGGCAGCATGCGCATGCGGCTGATAAAGCGTTTGCGCTTTTTCTGGGGAAGGGGCAAAGGCACGCTGCCAGAGCTGTTGGTCATGGTGCGCTGGGTGAAGTGGACATCGTCCCCCGCGAGCGCATAATAAGTCGGCTGTTCAATAAAGCCATCATAATCGACCCGGTTCTCCTCCGGGAACAGCTTTTCTCTTTTTTGGCGCTCATTCTGAGGATCAGCAACGAACCGGCTGCGCCTTGAGGAAGACGAAACCTGTACACCCGAAGGCGCGAACCCCCGCTGGGCACCGCGGGAGCGAAGCTTCTTTTGTTTGACTTCGCCCAGACGCTTGCGTTCATGCAGGCTGAGCATCTCCCGCGCCAGTTTATCCCGCTTGTCATCTCTCACCGTCTCGTTTCCGAATTCATCTATCCGGATAACAGTGGGCAGATCCTCGGGCAAAGGCGCAGTTTTTTCCAGTTCCTCAGCGGGTTTGGCAATTTTATCGACAAGATGGTTCAAAGGTTCACCGCATTTAAAACAACGCGGAAAACTGGCCCTGTTCCACTGACCGCAGGCAGGACATTTCATTTGCTATCGCTCTCCTTCAGCGGCATTGATCACTCATCCCCCATCTTGAGAACGGCAATGAAGGCTTCGCTTGGCAATTCAACGCTGCCAAATTTGCGCATGCGCTTTTTGCCTTCCTTCTGTTTTTCCAGAAGCTTCTTCTTTCGGGAGATATCACCGCCATAGCATTTAGCCAAAACATCCTTCCGGACTGCCTTGACCGTCTCGCGGGCAATGATCTTCCCGCCAATCGCGCCCTGGATAGGGATCTCAAACTGTTGGCGTGGAATTACATCCTTCAGTTTCTCCGCAATGCTGCGGGCACGGCCATAAGCCTTGTCGCGGTGAACGATCATGGTGAAGGCGTCGCAGATCTCGCCGTTCAACAGAAAGTCCAGTTTGACCAGGTCGCTGTCCTGATAGCCAATCAGCTCATAATCCAAAGACGCATATCCACGGCTGCGGCTTTTGAGCTGGTCAAAAAAGTCGTAGATCACTTCGTTTAGAGGCATGTCATAGGTCAACTTAACACGGGCGCCTTCATACTGCATGTCCTTGAACACGCCGCGCTTGTCAACGCACAGTTCCATCAGCGTCCCGACATATTCCTGAGGGGTGAACATTGTCGCCAGCACAAAGGGCTCCCGCATCGTTTCGATCACCCCTTGATCCGGCAGATTGGTGGGGTTCTCAATGTCGATGACTTCGCCGTTGGTTTTCACGATCTCGTAGATAACATTGGGTACAGTCGTGATCAGCCCCAAGTCAAACTCGCGCTCCAGGCGCTCCTGGATGATTTCCATATGCAGGAGACCCAGGAAGCCGCAGCGAAAACCATATCCAAGCGCCATGCTGGTTTCAGGCTCAAAGGTGAGGGAGGCGTCGTTCATCCGAAGCTTGTCAAGCGCGTCGCGAAGCGCCGGATAGTCCGCTCCGTCCGCGGGATAGATGCCGCAAAACACCATTGGTACCGCCTGCTTATAGCCTGGCAGCGGCTCATCAGCCGGTTCAAGGGCATTGGTGATGGTGTCACCCACGCGCGTGTCCCTGACTTCTTTGATGGATGCGCTGACATAACCCACGTCGCCCGCGGAAAGCCGGTCACAGGGAGCAAAGCCGGGGATCAGTTTTCCGACTTCAACAACGTCAAATTCCGCGCCTGTCTGCATCATGCGCATGCGCATGCCCGGCGTTAAAACGCCGTTCATCACGCGCACATAACAGATGGCGCCGCGGTAGTTGTCATACACCGCGTCAAACACCAACGCCTGTAAAGGGGCGTCCGGATCGCCCTGAGGCGGCGGAATCCGGGTGACAATGGTCTCCAAAACCTCCTCTATGCCGATGCCTGCTTTGGCTGATACCAAGGGAGCGTCCTCAGCAGACAGGCCGATCAGATCCTCAATTTCTTTTTTTACAACATCTGGCTGCGCGCTTGGCAGATCGATCTTGTTGATAACCGGGATGGTTTCCAGGTCATGTTCAAGCGCCAAATACACATTGGCAAGCGTCTGCGCTTCAACCCCCTGCGTGGCGTCAACCACAAGAAGGGCTCCTTCACAAGCCGCAAGCGCGCGGCTGACCTCATAGGTGAAATCCACATGGCCGGGCGTGTCGATCAGGTTCAGCGTGTAGGTTTTGCCATCTTTCGCGGTATAACTCATGTTCACGGCTTTTGACTTGATGGTAATGCCGCGCTCGCGCTCCAGTTCCATGCTGTCAAGCACCTGGTCTGTCATCTGGCGGAGTTCAAAAGCTCCGGTTTTTTCAAGGATCCTGTCCGCAAGCGTGCTTTTGCCGTGATCAATGTGCGCTATGATGCAAAAGTTTCTGATGTTTTCAAGACGTTTTAATGCCATGCTTCCTCCGGTGTTATTATACAGGGGATTCTTTCGCGTTTCTTTGCATCTGCTCGTTGAGCAGATTGATGTTGCCGCAGCCCATGGTGATAATCAAGTCGTTCTTCTTTCCGTTTATTAGAATCCATGCTTCCGTGCTGTCAAAATCGGGCGTATGGAATGCGTTGACGCCGTGCTTTCGCATCCCTTCAACCAGCATCGGGGTTGAAATATCGCCCGGGTCAACCTCTCTGGCGGCAAAAATATCGGTCACAAGGGTGATGTCCGCCTTCTTTGTACAGGTGAGGTATTCGTTAAACAAAGTCTTGACCCGGCTGAAGGTATGGGGCTGCATGACGGCAATGACGCGCCTGTTCTGCAATTTGGCCATGTCGATGGCCACCCTCATTTCAGCCGGGTTGTGGCCATAGTCGTGGTACAGATCCATGCCCCTGACAGTGCCTGTGTGCTCAAACCGGCGGTGCGCGCCTGTAAAGCGGGACAGGGAGGCTGCCGCCTCATCAAAGGGCACATTCAGCTGGTGCGCGGCAGCCAGGGCCGCCAGGGCGTGCAGGGCATTGTAATAGCCAGGAACAGACAACTGCGCTTGCCCCAAGCCCTCACCCCTGTATCTGACCGTAAAAGACGGATTGCCCTTTTCGTTATATTCCAGTTCAGAAAGGGTGTAATCCTCGTCATCTTCACCGAAGGTAAGAACTTTCCTGTCTTTTGGCGTCAGATTGGAGAGCACCCGCCGGATCCGTTCGTCCTTCCCCAAGGCCAAAACAAGGCCATTTTCCGGAAGCTGTTCCAAAAAAATCAGGTAGGCTTCCTCCACCTTGTCCATGGTCCCATAGCAGTCCAGGTGGTCCTCCTCTATGTTCAACAAAACAGCGAAACTGACCGGCATGTGATGAAAGCTGCGGTTAAACTCGCAAGCTTCAGCGACAAACAGATCCTTGTCGCCGATCCTGACACTGCCTCCAATGGCGTCCAAACTGCCGCCCAGATGCACGGTGGGGTCCCTGCCTGTCTCAGCCAGAATTTGAGCAATCATGGAAGAAGTCGTGGTCTTGCCATGGGTTCCGGCAACACACAATTGTTCATGCGACTTCTTCATTAACTGGCCAAGGAGCACCGCGCGCTCCATCTGCGGTATGTTTTTTTTCGCTGCCTCTTCCCTCTCCGGATCTGTCGGGGCGATGGCAGCGGAATAAACCAACAGCCCGGCCCCCTTCACCATTTCAGGGTGATGGCCGATTTTTATTTCAATTCCAAGAGACAAAAGGCGCTTTATGGCATACCCGTCCGCAGAATCGGAGCCGGAAACAGTAAAGCCGTCTCTTACCAGCATTTCAGCCAAGCCGGACATGCTGGCTCCGCCAATGCCCACCATGTGGATGCGCCGGTCTTTCAATGTACTGATCTCAAGCAATGACATTCACTGTTCCCTTCAACAAATTCAGGTTTTAATTATACCTGTGACGGTCTGAATTGACAAGTTTGCGCAATCCTCAGCCCCTGCGCGCGTAAAGAAAAATGAGCCGTGAAAAATCAATCTTTTACAGCTCATTTGGCGGAGAGTCAGGGATTTGAACCCTGGTCACGCTATTAACGTGAACACGATTTCCAGTCGTGCGCCTTCGACCACTCAGCCAACTCTCCATTGCAGTCGCGAAAGATAATATAGCACAAGATCATTTACGCGTCAATCAAAACTTCGCTCAAGTTCAAGTTCAAAGGCTACTTGAGCTACTTGAGTTTCCTTATTTTGCATAGAAAAAGAGCAATTTGCAGAGGATTCTTAGGCATCAGCATAGCGGAGGGTAAGAAGTTTCATTTTACAGCGCCTTTTTTCTATAAATGGGGAAGGCAAACAAACCTTTGCCCAAAATTATTCAATTGTTGTTTTCAACACAGTTAGCCCTTTCTTTTAAAGGTTCGACAGCGTATATAAAGCCTTCTACATCATTCATTTGGGTAGCTTGAATAATTGTTTCACAAAACTCCGTATCGCGTCTTCCATAGCGTCGGGCGCATAATCAGACGCTAAACCAAGCGCAGAGGAAATCAACTGTCTCTGCATGATTAACTGATTATGCTTTGTCAGAAGGTTATAGTAACCCCCCACCTCCGTTATGTTTGCCGGCGGAGGAATTCGGGTACTCCTAACTTCTCCTTCCAAAGCCATTCTAAGAAGAATAAGCTGTCGGAGTTTGGCAAGTTCTTCGGAAGCTTCCTGCTCTAACAATCGTGAAAACAATCCTTGATAATCATAAGGTTCTGACATTTTTTATTCCTCCATCATTAGAAATGTAACAACTCGTTTCAATTCATTTTTCAAATAGAACAAAATCTTTTATATCATCCGCCGTTTCAGGATAGGTACCCAATATTTGATGATATACAAACAGTGTTTCCGTCCTTTCCCTATAATTCATTTTATGGGCTGCATCAGTGTCGACGTCATACACAATCTTTTTGAACCCGGGTCCTTTATTCTCCATATCAATTATACCTTTATTATACATGGTTTCTTGCACCTTGGCAGAAGCATACTTCTCTGGCGTTGTAAGGAATTTATAAAATTGTTCTTCATCTGTTGAAAGAGTCTTAGCAGATTTTTCCGGAAAACGCAACAGATAGATCGACTTTTTAATTTTGTTTCCATCTTTACCTTTTCTATATACTCTCTTTGGAAGCCAGTTTTCACCTGTTATCTTTGTTATCTTTGGAAGCAAGTTTTCGCTCTTAAACTCGTATAAATGGATGAGTTTATTTGGATCATTAGGTTCATTCAAATAGAATCCGCGTCTATCCTTCTTATAATCAAATAATTCTGTAATATCCTCCTTAATTGGATTATTTCTTATGAAATCATATAGTGCGCCAAAAGTTGCACGGTTTTCTGAAGACTTGGAAATATTTTTAATTCCTTCATGCCATAGTCGCGATGCTTCGTGTCGCATCTCGTCGATTGGATAATCAGGACTGTTCCAAGAAATTTGATTCTCCCATGAGCTAAAAAATATAATCCATCGTGTTAATTGGTCATCATTACTATCCTTTTTAAGTACGTTCAATATAGATTCTGAATAGCAGGCGTTAAGAAAAAGAATTTTCTGGGCTTTTGTACCATTCAACATGCCGATAATCCCCTTATGCTCCCACCAATGCACTTCATTAGTATTTTGGGTATCAAAGCTTAATGCAAGTTGGTTCTTCTTGTTACCATGGCAACTTATGAAA